>NZ_CP130318.1:3690000-4375000 GCF_032268605.1 Paenibacillus aurantius | reverse complement strand
GCCTGCTCTCTCTTAGACGGATCCCGAGTACCGCGGGGCACGGGAAACCCTGTGGGAATCCGGCAGGACCATCTGCCAAGGCTAAATACTCCCTAGCGACCGATAGCGAAGCAGTACCGTGAGGGAAAGGTGAAAAGAACCGCGGGAGCGGAGTGAAACAGAACCTGAAACCGTGTGCTTACAAGAAGTCAGAGTCCGTTAATGGATGATGGCGTGCCTTTTGTAGAATGAACCGGCGAGTTACGTTTACGTGCAAGGTTAAAGTGAAGAGCTGGAGCCGCAGCGAAAGCGAGTCTGAATAGGGCGCTTAAGTACGTAGACGTAGACCCGAAACCGTGTGATCTACCCCTGTCCAGGGTGAAGGTGCGGTAACACGCACTGGAGGCCCGAACCCACGAATGTTGAAAAATTCGGGGATGAGGTGGGGGTAGCGGAGAAATTCCAATCGAACTCGGAAATAGCTGGTTCTCCCCGAAATAGCTTTAGGGCTAGCCTCGGGGGTTAAGTCGTGGAGGTAGAGCACTGATTGGGTGCGGGGCCCGCCAAGGGTTACCAAGTCCAGTCAAACTCCGAATGCCATGAACTTGGACCCCGGGAGTCAGACGGTGAGTGCTAAGATCCATCGTCAAGAGGGAAACAGCCCAGACCATCAGCTAAGGTCCCCAAGTGTGTGTTAAGTGGGAAAGGATGTGGAGTTGCCCAGACAACCAGGATGTTGGCTTAGAAGCAGCCACCATTGAAAGAGTGCGTAATAGCTCACTGGTCGAGTGACTCTGCGCCGAAAATGTAACGGGGCTAAACACGCCACCGAAGCTATGGCTACGACATCTAAAGATGTCTTGGGGTAGGGGAGCGTTGTGTGTACGTTGAAGGTGTACCGTAAGGAGCGCTGGAGAGCACACAAGTGAGAATGCCGGTATAAGTAACGAAAAGACAAGTGAGAATCTTGTCCGCCGAAAACCTAAGGGTTCCTGAGGAAGGCTCGTCCGCTCAGGGTAAGTCGGGACCTAAGGCGAGGCCGAAAGGCGTAGTCGAAGGACAACAGGTTGACATTCCTGTACCACCGTAAACCGCTACGAGCGATGGGGTGACGCAGAAGGGAAGAGACGCAGACGGATGGAAGAGTCTGTCCAAGCAGCAAGGCTGGTGTGTAGGCAAATCCGCACACTGTAAGGCTGAGCTGTGACGGGGAGGGAAAATTACAGTACCGAAGGTCTTGTACTCATGCTGCCAAGAAAAGCCTCTAGCCAGGTGAAGGTGCCCGTACCGCAAACCGACACAGGTAGGTAAGAAGAGAATTCTAAGGCGCGCGGAAGAACTCTCGTTAAGGAACTCGGCAAAATGACCCCGTAACTTCGGGAGAAGGGGTGCCTCGGTAGGGTGAATAGCCCGAGGGGGCCGCAGTGAAAAGGCCCAAGCGACTGTTTAGCAAAAACACAGGTCTGTGCGAAGCCGCAAGGCGAAGTATACGGGCTGACGCCTGCCCGGTGCTGGAAGGTTAAGGGGAGCGGTTAGCGCAAGCGAAGCTGTGAACCGAAGCCCCAGTAAACGGCGGCCGTAACTATAACGGTCCTAAGGTAGCGAAATTCCTTGTCAGGTAAATTCTGACCCGCACGAATGGCGTAACGACTTGGGCGCTGTCTCAACGAGAGATCCGGTGAAATTTTAATACCTGTGAAGATGCAGGTTACCCGCGACAAGACGGAAAGACCCCATGGAGCTTTACTGCAGCTTGATATTGGACTTGGGTACGATCTGTACAGGATAGGTGGGAGCCAGAGAGTCATGAGCGCCAGCTTGTGAGGAGGCGACGTTGGGATACCACCCTGATCGTATCTAGGTTCTAACCTCCTCCCGTGAATCCGGGAGAGGGACCGTGTCAGGCGGGCAGTTTGACTGGGGCGGTCGCCTCCTAAAGCGTAACGGAGGCGCCCCAAGGTTCCCTCAGAATGGTTGGAAATCATTCGCAGAGTGCAAAGGCAGAAGGGAGCTTGACTGCAAGACGTACAGGTCGAGCAGGGACGAAAGTCGGGCTTAGTGATCCGGTGGTACCGAATGGAAGGGCCATCGCTCAACGGATAAAAGCTACCCTGGGGATAACAGGCTTATCTCCCCCAAGAGTCCACATCGACGGGGAGGTTTGGCACCTCGATGTCGGCTCATCGCATCCTGGGGCTGAAGTAGGTCCCAAGGGTTGGGCTGTTCGCCCATTAAAGCGGTACGCGAGCTGGGTTCAGAACGTCGTGAGACAGTTCGGTCCCTATCTGTCGCGGGCGCAGGAAATTTGAGAGGAGCTGTCCTTAGTACGAGAGGACCGGGATGGACGTACCGCTGGTGTACCAGTTGTTCCGCCAGGAGCACCGCTGGGTAGCCAAGTACGGACGGGATAAGCGCTGAAAGCATCTAAGCGTGAAGCCCCCCTCAAGATGAGATTTCCCAATTAGTAAGACCCCTTGTAGACGACGAGGTAGATAGGTTCGGCGTGGAAGTGCCGTAAGGCATGCAGCGGACGAATACTAATCGGTCGAGGGCTTAATCTACACCCCAAAAAGTGAAGCAGAGGCTGCGAAGGTGATTCCGATTACTTTTCGGGGACCCCGAGAGCACGAAGTAGGGGAGCGTAAAGGATGAAACAACGTAAGCTTCGATTCCAGTTTTCAGGGTGCAAACCCTGACGTTTGGTGATGATGGCGGAGGGGAACCACGCGTTCCCATCTCGAACACGACCGTTAAGCCCTCCAGCGCCAATGGTACTTAGATCGCAGGATCTTGGGAGAGTAGGACGTTGCCAAGCGGAAATTTTTTCTTCTCCAACAAGATAGTACTTAGCACACGGCGAAGCCCGTCTTGGGAGAATGGATTGGACAAGCGAAACCCACACATGTGGGATTTTTTCTTGCCTAAGAGAATAAGGGCCCTTAGCTCAGCTGGTTAGAGCGCACCCCTGATAAGGGTGAGGTCGGTGGTTCGAGTCCACTAGGGCCCACCATCCCTTTATTTTCCCTGATAGCTCAGTTGGTAGAGCACTCGACTGTTAATCGAGTTGTCACAGGTTCGAGTCCTGTTCGGGGAGCCATGGAGAGGTGTCCGAGTTGGCCGAAGGAGCACGATTGGAAATCGTGTAGGCGTCACAAGCGTCTCGAGGGTTCGAATCCCTCTCTCTCCGCCATACCGTATTAGTTTCGGGACGTAGCTCAGCTTGGTAGAGCACCTGGTTTGGGACCAGGGGGTCGCATGTTCAAATCGTGTCGTCCCGACCATTTTCTTATCCAACAGACTCCTGCTTTCGGGGGTTTTTCTTTTTTTTCAGCCAGGATCACCGGAACGTTCCGGTGATCTTTTTTTATTCCAGCGGACATCCCTAGAGGGAGGGTTTGACCTAAAGTAGATGTTTCGACTATAATTGTTATAACAACTAAATAAACGGGGGGAGATTGAAGAACGAGCAGCGGAGAGGTTGAAAATGAAAAACGAGCGGAGAGGTAGAGAATGAAAAACGAACGGTGGGGTGGAGAATGAAGACCAAGAAGGAGCCTTTCGGCTATTTAACCGCCATGGCGAGCCGGGTTATGGTTCGCAGTCTTACGCTTTCTCTCAAGCCGTATGACCTTACCCCGGAACAGTGGACCGTACTGAAACGGTTAGCCGAGGAGGATGATATCACCCAGAAGGAGCTGGCTCTGCGGTCGGATAAGGACCAGCCGACCATTACCCGGATTCTGGACATCCTAGAGAGGAAGCAGTTTATCAGCCGCAAGCCGAATGGGGAGGACCGGAGATCTTATCGCATCCTCATTACCGGCAAAGGCAGAGAGCACCAAGAGCTCGTTAGGCCCTTGGTGGAAGAACAATTTGAAAGCAAGCTCCTGAACCGGATTCCTCCTGAACATTTGGAGATTTTCAAGAGCGTCTTGTTTCAAATGATCGACAACCTAGAAAACACGCCGGATTAGAAAGAAGGAATGTAAAGAGTCCGGCTGTACAGACTATACAGAAAGAAGAGAGAGCCTTGAAGCAGGACACTTTATGGACCCGAAGCTTTCTAACGATCAGCTTCAGCAGCTTTTTTATTTTTATGACCTTTTATATTCTGGCCGTTACTTTGCCGACCTTCGTTCTGGAGGAACTGCAAGGAAGTAAAGATCAGATTGGCCTTGTCATGACGGTGTTTATCGTGGCCGCGGTCATCTTCCGGGTAGTGACGGGAAAGTGGCTGGACGAGAAGAACCGGAAGGTTCTGGTCACCGCCTCCTTGGTTATGTTTATGGTATGTTCCTTCCTGTATCTGTTCATTCATCAATTCTACCTGCTTTTGGCCTTGCGGTTTGTTCACGGGATTGCCTTCGGGATCTCGGCAACAGCCACCTCGGCCATTGTACTGGATGTCATTCCGGAGAAGCGCAAAGGGGAAGGTATCGGTTACTTCAGCCTTTTTATGAGCCTTGCCATGGTCGTGGGGCCCTTCCTGGGGCTTACTCTGACCACCCATACCAGCTATACGGTCCTGTTCATCGTCGTTTCGGTCTTAGCTTTATTAGCCTTGCTCTGCGGCGCGGTGACCGCCATCTCCTCGCCTCCGAAGAAACCGAGTCCGTTCCATTCCTGGAGCATCAAGCGGTACCTGGAGCCTAAAGCGATGCCTATCTCCATGGCTGGCTTCGTGCTGGCTTTCTCCTATGGAGCGATCTCTACGTTCATCTCCGTCTATGCGAAATCGATCGGGCTGGAAACCATCGCGAGCTATTTCTTTATCGTCTTTGCGGCCATGATCCTGATCTCCCGTCCTTTCACGGGAAGGCTGTTCGACAGGAAAGGGGAGCATGTTCTCGTTTATCCGGGAATTGTCCTGTTCGTAATCGGAATGGTCTGGCTGAGTCAAGCCTATTCCGCTCCTATTTTTCTGCTGACCGGAGGGATTATAGGACTCGGTTACGGTGCGATCCTTCCGAGCTTTCAAACCATAGCAGTTCAATCGGCACCTCCTCACCGAAGAGGCTTGGCCACCGGCACCTATTTTGTCTTTTTTGATTCGGGCTACGGGCTGGGTTCTTATTTCCTTGGCCTGCTGGCCGCGCGCACCGATTACCACACGATGTATTTATGGGGGGGACTGCTCGTCTTCCTTTCCCTGATTCTTTATTACGCCCTCCATCACCGCAAGCAGAGGAGCGAAGCGAGGAAGATGGTTATGGAGTAAGGCGAGTCCGGGCCGAAGATTTTGTCAAAAAGGATCGAAAGGCATCCGGTAAGAGAGACGAAAGACGGGGGTGTCTGCCCGAAATTAAACGGTAAGTCCTACGGGGCTTGCTGTTTTTTTTATTTTTGGTAGGTAAGCAGGAATGATTAAAAGTTTGTCGAATTATGGTAAATGAGACCAAAGACCTAGTTATTTCAGGGGTGACATCATGACGTTTTTTTCTTTGATTGCTCTCATGCTTCCATTGTTTTTTCTCCTATATACAACAATCGACATTATTCGCAGGGATCCGCGGAATAAGGAAAACCAATTGGCATCGCTTACCATGCTATGTCTTTTCTTGATTTTTACAGCGGATTGCTTCCAGCAGCTTCTTCCTCCCGACTATACCCTCCCGCTGTCCGGCTATCTCAAATACCCCGCCGCCTTGTTAGCGGCCGGAACCGGACTGATGCTGCATCAAAAAATAATCGGGGCCTATTCTCCTTTTCGTGTGAAAAGGATAGCCTTGCTGGGCTTTTCCCCTTTATTGCTGTACTTGGCTGGGGTATCGTTCGGCTCCTTCGGGCTTTTTTTCGGTGAGGTGGAGATTCATTCTCCGTGGAAGCGCGAGATCTTGGGGGGCGGCATGCTTGTGCTGTTAGTCCTTCTGGCCATCCTTCACGGGTGCAATCTGGCCATGTCCCTTCTCGCCATCCGGAGATGTGAAAGAGAGATCGAAAGAAGAAAGCTTGTCCTTCTGCTGCGGACAGATCTTCTCTTTGTCTTGGCTTCGATGCTGGTTGGAGCGGTGGAGGCTTTACGGGGAGAGGGCGCTTTCGTTCCGTCTTTCTTTTTCCTGCTGCCGGTTCTGGTTTGGGGCATCTCGATCCGTTTTCTCATTCATAAAAGCGAATTTCTGCCGTCCGTCACCAGCAAATATGAAGTGTTGTATAAACTGAGCCCGGTTGGGATTCTGTTGCTTGATGCCGATATGAGAATCTGGGAAGCCAATCCCGGTGCCCGGCGGGTGTTCGGCCGCGGATTGAACGGAAGACTCCCGGTGCCATTATCCGATTTTCTGAAGCAGGAGGACCGGCCAGATCGCAGGCAGGAGTCGGGGGGGAACCGGTTCCTGGGCACCGGGCAGGAGTTCACCATCCTGACGCGGGAAGGGGAAACCAAGACACTTCTCATGGATACGGAAAGCATGGCCAGCAGCGGTGGGAAGTATACGTATGCCATCGTCCGGGACATCAGTAAACGCAAGAGCCAGGAGAACGAGCTGGCCTATCTGGCGCATAACGATCCCCTTACCGGCCTGCCCAACCGCCTTTCCTTCGTGAAGGAGCTGGAGTCCCGGTTGGAGCAATCCCGCTTAAACAGCGGGTTCGTCGCCCTTCTGGTGGTCGATCTGGACCGGTTTAAACGAATCAATGACACGGTCGGCCATCCTCGGGGAGACGAAGCTCTAATGGAGAGCGCCCGGCGTCTGGAGGCATGTCTCGACGCCAATGGAATGCTGGCCCGGCTGGGCGGGGACGAGTTTGGGATCCTGCTCTCCGGGCTGGAAGAATACGACGATGTGGTAAAGGCGGCGGAGCTCGTCATTTACCAGTTTGTCGAGCCTTTCTCCTTAAAGGGAAGGGAATTTTTTCTCTCGGCGAGCGTCGGAATCAGCCTGTTCCCGTCTGATGGAATCACCAGCACCCAGCTGCTGATGAACGCGGATATCGCCATGGACCATGCCAAGAGAAGCGGAGGCAACCAGTACCGTTTTCACACGATGGAAATGAATGCCGCCTTTCAACGGCATGTGGAGCTGGAAGCCTATCTTCGCAAGGCTCTGGAGAGAGGGGAATTTACTCTTCTCTATCAGCCCCAGGTGGAGCTGGACGGAGAAAGGTTGATCGGGGTGGAGGCGCTGATTCGCTGGAACTGTGCGGAGCTCGGCCTCATCTCGCCTGCCCAGTTCATTCCGGTGGCCGAGCAGACCGGCCTGATCCGTTCAATCGGCCATTGGGTGTTGGAGGAGGCGTGCCGGGAAGCGAAACGCTGGGAAGCGTGCGGAGGGGGCCATGTGGAGATATCGGTCAACGTATCCGCGGGACAGTTTATGCAGCCGGACTTCGTCTCCAGGGTTAGAAGCATCTTAAGCAGCACGGGCCTTGCTCCGCAAAGGCTATGCCTGGAGATTACCGAGAGCATGGTGGTCCACAATCTTCAGGCTACGCTCACGATGCTGCAAGAGCTGGCGGAGCTCGGGATCCGGATTGCCATGGATGATTTCGGAACGGGGTATTCCTCCCTTAGTGTAATCAAGCAGCTTCCCATTTCCACGATCAAAATTGACCGCTCCTTCATGGGAGATTTAACGAAGGAAGATGCGGACCGTTCGATAGTTCCCGCGATCATCTCCATGTCCACCACGCTCGGCAAGAAAGTCGTGGCGGAAGGAGTGGAGACCTCGGAGCAGCTGCAGCTGCTTAAGCGAATGGGATGCGATACCGCCCAAGGCTATTATTTCAGCAGGCCGTTGACGGCTTCGGCCTTAATCCGGTATTTTCAATACGGGGTAGAAAAGCTCGACACCCGCACTTTGAGAGAGGATGCCTCCTCTCTGCCAAGTCAGCACCGGTATGCTCAATAACGATTCTATAATGGCAGCTTTGGTCCTCGGGCCGAAGCTGCTTTTTTGGGTTGTCCTGCTCACCGATTAATAACCGTACCCAAACAGGAAAAAATCTCTCCACTTCCAGGCATTAGGAAGATGGAACTAGAACGAACGGACCGGGTGGCCGGCTTTCTTTCCTTCTGCCCCTGGATGGCCTGTAAATGAATGGTATGAAAAATGAGAGCCTGGGCCTATTAAAAAAGGACCGGAATCTTGATTCAATGAGTAAAAAGGCGGGTAAGATGACTTTAGCAAAATTTTCTTTTTTTTAGCAAAAGGGGGGAAAGCACCATTTCATGCATCTCGTTACCTGGGTCTCCCTAGCTGCTGTCCTGGCCGTAGCCGTCATCACCGACCTGAAGGAAAAGAAAATCTACGACTGGCTAACGATACCTTCATTGGTATATTTTGGAATTCTTCATTTGGTCTTTGACCGCTGGTCAGGCTTGATCGGCAGTATAGTTGGGGCGGCCCTGCTCTTTGGTCTTTCCTTGCTCCTAGCCGCTCTTAGCAAAGGCCAGCTGGGTGGCGGAGATATCAAGCTGTTCAGTGTAATAGGAGCGGCTTTGGGAGCCCCGGACGGGCTGCTCACGATGCTGCTTACGTTTCTAGCCGCCGGTATGGCGGCTTGGCCAATCCTCCTTGTCCAGAGAGTCCGCAGAAACAAGGATAAGAAGCTGACGGAATTGGCCTTGGCGCCTTTCATGGCGCTCGGTACAGGAATTGTGCTCTTATTACTCAACTAGCAGGGGTGTCCTTATAACATGTTCGAATCGAGAAGACGTGCCGTAATTTTTACCAGCCTCTCCATCCTTATGGCCTTAACCGCCACCATCCTGTTCTCCAACTACATAAAATCCACCAAACAGAGCATGGGGGAACTGGCGCAGGTCCTGGTGGCCAAAACGGATATCGTGGCAGGACGGCCCATTGATCCGGATTCCTTTACCACGGAGGAAGTGCCGCGGAAGTACCTGCTGCCCTCCGTTATCCAGACAAAAGAGGAATTGAAAAACAAAATTACCGTGGTCCCCATTCCGAAAGGGCAGGTGATCACGACTTCCGTTCTTCGCGACAACACCGTGGTTTCCGGTGACCTTCGCCAGGTCATTCTCCGCGCTCCCATGGCGGTGTTTGACGACAGCATCGACGTTTTTGACAAAGTGGACATTATCGTTTCTTACGATGACCAGAGCGGTTCCCCTGATTCCATTGCCAAGCAGCAGGGGGTAACGAACGCAGGCAGCGCACAGGGTCAGGACAGGCGGGTGACCAAGGTTTTGCTCAAGGATGTGACCGTCAATAACGTGCAAAAAAAGAATGAAACGGAACTTTCGGCCATCGGCGTCGTATTAAGCCTCGAAAATTCCAAGAGCGCCGTTTGGGCTCTGAATTACGCCAAGGAGGTCAGGGTTCTGAAAAGCGGAACCTCCAAGGCGCTGAAGGAAGGAGAGAAAAAGCCTTGAGCACACCACGAATCAGCGTCGTTTGCGATGATTCCCGCCTGACCCAACAAATAACGCAGCAGCTGCACTTTCTCAATGTCCCTATCGGCGAAATTATCGACAAGCCGCGAGAAGCGTACATGCAGATCAACCTCAAGGAGCCGCGGATTCTGCTTATAGCCGAGCCATCTGAAGCGGTGAATATTTCTCAGGTAATTCAAAGCGTACGCAAGGTGAACGAAACGGCACCGATCATTTACTTGAGCAAAAACGCGGAATTCATTTCCCTCCGGGAATTGTACCGGTCCGGGGTCATGGATGTCCTGCAGCTTCCGGAAGAGATGGAGCAGCTGGAGAAAGCGTTGGAGAGGGCGAACGTTCAGTATAAGAAGAATGTCCAAAGGCAGGAGCTGCTTCAGCCCAAAGGGCAGCAAGGCTCCAGCCAGGTAATAACCGTCTACAGCGGAAAAGGCGGCTCCGGAGCTACCTTCCTTGCCTCCAACCTCGCCCAGACGCTGGCCTTGAACAGCGGGGCCAAGGTGCTGCTGGTTGATCTGAACATGCAGTTCGGCGGGCTTCATCAGCTGCTGGATGTTCCCCACGACCGCAACCTGGGCGATCTGAAGTCCGTTCTGAAAGAGCTGACCTTCAGCCAGCTCAACAATGTGCTCTACCGCCGGGAGGATTCGCCTTTAAGCGTTCTGCTGTCCCCGGCCCATCCGCAGGATGCGGAAAACTTCGGAAGTGACGACATCGAGCTTTTGCTGACGGCGTGCCGGCAGCATTTTGACCTGATTGTTCTGGATATTCCGAAGGAGCTGAACGAGGTCTCCATCAGCGCGATCAGCCAGACCGACCTGCTGCTGTACGTTCTTCAGCTGGACCGTCCGTCCATAGTCCGCATGCAGCAGGTCTACAACATTCTGGAGCGTTATCATCTCGTCAAGGACGAGAGCGTCGCTTTGGTCGTGAACCGGTTCAGCAAGAAGAACGACGTGACGCTGGACGATCTGCAAAAGATGACGCTATTCCCGGTATGGGGAACCATTGCAGACGGCATGAACGGGCTGCAGCAGCTGGTCAATCTCGGGCAGCTGCTGCATACGAAAGCAAACGACAAAGGTCCGAAAGGACCCGCCCGCGACATGTACCAGCTGACTTCCGTCGTGCTGCAGAAGGTAGGGGGGGAACCATCGAATGGCCATATTCCAAAAGCTCAGCAGCAGGTTGGATGACGGCGTCCAGCCGGAGAAATCGACTTCTCAGGATTACCTGGACTTTCTGTTCCACCACTACAAGGAACGCCTGCTGAAAGAGACCAACCTCGATTATTTGATTCAGCTGCCTCTTTACCAGAAAAGGCGGACGATCGAGAAATTGATTACCGAAATGCTCGAGGAAGAGAAGGTCATCATCACGCAATCGGACAAAACCGAGCTGCTCAGCATGATCCTGAACGATTCCGTCGGGTATGGTCCCCTGGAGCCTCTTCTGCGGGACGACGAAATTACAGAGATAATGGTCAACGGTCCGCATGAGGTGTATGTGGAGCGAAGGGGAACGATCAGTCTCTCCGATGTTTCATTCAAGAGCAATGAGCATATCCGCCATATCATCGACCGGATCGTGGCCCCTATCGGCCGCCGGATCGATGAAAGCTCTCCTCTTGTCGACGGCCGTCTCGAGGACGGAAGCCGGATCAATGCAGCGATCCCGCCCATCGCGCTTCACGGGCCGGTGATCACGATCCGTAAGTTCAAGAAGGATCCTTATGCGATGAAGGACTTGATCGGCTTTCAGACGATGTCGGAGAAGATGGCCCGGTTCCTGCAGGCCGCCGCCGCCTCCAAGATGAATATCATTATCTCAGGGGGGACGGGCAGCGGGAAAACCACCCTGCTGAACGTCGTATCGGCGGCCATTCCGGTCGGGGAGAGAATCATCACCATTGAGGACATGGCGGAGCTCAGGCTGAACCGCAAAAATGTCGTCTCCCTGGAGGCAAGACCGGTAAACATGGAAGGCACCGGGGAAATCTCCATCCGCCAGCTGGTGAAGAACGCCTTGCGGATGCGCCCGGACCGGATCATTGTCGGGGAGGTCCGGGGCGGAGAAGCCTTGGATATGCTCCAGGCGATGAACACGGGTCACGAAGGCTCCCTGACCACCATTCACGCCAACAGTCCCCAGGATGCCATGTCCCGGCTGGAGGCGATGATCATGATGAGCAACCCGTCCATGACGGTGGATGTCATTCGGCCGTTCATATCCTCCGCGATCCAGCTTGTCGTTCAGACGCTCCGGCTGACGGACGGAACGAGAAAAATCGTCTCGATCGCCGAAGCGGGCCTGGAGAACGGGCAGCTTAAGCTGAAGGACATCTTCCGCTTCGACCGAAAGGGAGTGGAGCTGAACGGCCGGGTCATCGGCGACTTCACCGCGACCGGCTACGTGCCGGCATGTGCCGCCCGCTTCCGCTCGTTCGGTCAAGAGCTTCCGGCCGACTGGTTCGCCCCGGAAGGGGGGAGGAACGAGCGTGCCGTTTGAAACCTGGATGCTGGTTGTGGTGTTTGTCTTTGCATTCTCGGCGGTGATGGGAGGAGCGGAAATCATCTCGACCCGACGGAACCTGAACGCCCTGAACCGGCGGATGAGACCGCTCTATACGGCGGAAGCCCGCCGGAAGAAGAGTGTCCTGGACCGTTACGAAGCCAAGCTCGCCCACTCCGACTACGGTTCGGAGCTGGGAGAGAAGCTGAAGGGAGCCAACTTGACCCTTTCGCCTCTTAGGTGGATGGCGATCCAAGCGGGGATCTTCACGGCGCTATCGGTGCTTCTCGGTGTTCTGCTCAGCCTGAAGTTTCCGTTTAACCTGATTGTCTCCTTCTACCTGACCGTCTTTCTAAGCCGCAAATGGCTGAAGTCCCGGAGAAACAAATTCGCGCAGCTCGTCAACAGCCAGCTGCCCGAGGTAAGCCGGATGCTCGCTTCCTGTCTTCGGGCGGGGATGAGCATCCAGCAGTCCATCGAGACGGTGGCAAGAGAGCTGAAGGCGCCGGCCGGCCCGCTTTTTAACGCGATGTCCCAGCAGCTGCATCTCGGGACTTCGGTGGAGGCGGTTTTTGAGAAGATGAGCGAACGATTCTCCAGCAAAGATTTCCAGCTGCTTCTGAAGACAATCATTATTCAGCGTAAGGCGGGCGGTAACCTGGGACAGGCGCTGGATCATCTGGCCAAAACGCTGGAGGACCGGGCGAGAATGAACCAGGAGTTGAGCAACCAGACGGCGGAATCCCGATACATCGCCATTACGCTGGCCGTTATCCCGATTGTGTTGATTATAGGGTTTAATGTCGTATTTGACGGGTTTATTATGCCGCTGTTCACGATTCCGGGTCTCATCCTTCTCGTTGTGGTGGCCATTCTGATGACTATCGGCTTCCTGGCCATCCGTAAAGTTTCCAACATAAAGGCGTGATTACATTGAGCGAATGGATAGACGTATGGCTTTACGGGGCTTTTGCGATGTGGACGCTGGCGATGCTGGCCCTCTGCCGGTACTACTTCGGCCGCATCCGCTTAAAGAAAACCCTGGGCCTGATCAAAACAACCCGGAAGAAGAAAAAGAAGCTAAGTGACGAGTGGAAGGAGCGGATCTTCCGGTGGTCCAATACGCTCGCTCCTCTCGGGCGCCGTTTCCGAATCTTCTCCAATGAGAAGGAAATGGAGCGCAAAATCGCGCTCGCCGGGGCTCCCGGCGGCCTGAATGTCGATTCCTTCTACGGCTTCCGCTTCTTGTGCATGTTCCTTGGCCTGCTCTTCGGGACGCTGCTCTCCTATATCGGGCTGGGCGGCGGGCTGATGCAGATTCTGTTCTTCCTGGCCGGCATGTTCTTCCCGATCCTCTGGATCCGATCGGCTGCCAACAGCCGCCAGGAACAGATCGGGATCGAGCTTCCGGACTTCATGGACTCCATGAGCGTCACCCTGCAGGCAGGGGTGCCCCTGGACCCGGCGATGAAGCAGATTGTGGATGACATGGAAGGTCCGCTCGGGGAAGAGCTTACCCGGTTTCAGCAGGAGCTCGACATCGGCGTCCCCCGGGAAGAAGCGTATACGAGGCTGATGAACCGCAACCAGAGCAAAGAGCTGGAGACTCTCATCCTGTCGCTTATTCAAGGAAGCCGGCTCGGGGTTCCGATTGCCAACACCTTCAAGCTTCTGGCCGAGGACATGAGGGAATCGCGCATCGGCAAGATCAAGGAACGGGCCGCCAAGGCCGGACCGAAGGTCACGATGATTACCACGTTCCTGATCATGCCCGCCGTTATTTTGAGTATTATGGGCCTTCTGGTGCTTAACTTTATCTACAATCCCGGGGCATTCGGGATCGAATGGAAATCGATTTTCTAACCATTGAAATAGAAAAGATCAACCATTTGAGGAGGAAAATAATTATGTTGAAAAACTTGGGAATCCGTCTGTATGGTGTCGCTGCTAAAGCTCTAACCCCCGTCAAGAATGAAAGAGGCGCTCAAGCCATCGAGTATATCGGAATTGCGGCCGTCGCCGTCGTTCTTATTCTGGCTCTTATCTCGGCTGTCGGCGACAAAGGCGGCGGAATTGCCGGGGCTCTGGTCAAGAAGCTGGAAGAATTCATCGGAAAACTCAAAATCGGCTAAGAAGAGAGAAGTGGTGGACCATGAAGCTTTGGTGGAATAACGAAAAGGGCTCCCAGTCGATCGAGCTCATCGGGGCGCTTCCGCTCTTCCTCTTGATGATCATCATCGTGTGGCAGTGTGCCATGGTGGCGTCGGCCGCCCTTTCCGCCAAAGCTGCCGCCATGGAGGGAGCGCGTGCCGCCATGGTGGAGGGGGACTATGACCGGGCGGCCCGCAACATGCTGGGAAGCTATGAGGTGACGAGCGTATCCAGCTCGTCCGTCGGTTCGGATTACGTACAAGTATCCGTGACCCTTAACGCTCCCTTACTGATGAGCGATAAGCTGTTCAACACCTCCGGCTTGTCGCTGCCCATCACCTCCAAGGTAACGGTGCGCAAGGAAAGCAAGGAGGAGGACGAGTAACGCTGGTTACGGCATGCCCGAACGGGTACCGCCCGGCTAATCCAATAATCTGCCTGTGAGGCAGTCCCAGGACGGTGTCCCCTGCAGATGATGAAGGGGACACTATGCTTAAAGCGGGGAGGAGGACACGTGAAAAAATCGATTGTATCGCTGATCATGGCTTTCCTTGTCTTTGCCGGCTCCGGTTGGACGGCTCATGCCAAGGATATTGATATTTATCTCGATAAGAACCCCATTGAATCCAAACAGGGCAATTCAGGTGACAATGTAAGCGTGGAAACGGGCATTCCCGATGGGAACGTTGACGTGGGAGGCGGAACGCCGGGAGATTCCGTCCAGCAGGGGCCACCTAAACCGGCGGATCCTCCCACAGGCTCCGGGGGCAGCTCCCCAGATGTCACCCCGCCGGATGGCGGAAGCGGCACGGATCCCAAGGTGCCGGGGCCGGTAAAACCGGGGACCGCCGGTACGCCCGGCGTTCCGACCAGCGACCCGAATGCACCCGGCGGAGGCAAAGCCGGCGATCCGAACGCCCCGGGTGGGGGGAAGCCGGGGGATCCCAACGGCAGCAATAGCGGCAAACCGGGCGACCCGAACGATCCGGGTAACGGGAAGCCGGGAGATCCTAGCATCCCGGGCCTGCCGGGAAGCGGGCAACCTGGCATGCTCGGCCCTTATCTCCCGTACGGCCCCGGGGTAACCTCTCCCTGGTACCAGCCGGTTCCTCCGGGACCTGACGATAACGGGCAAACGACCGATCCTTCCCAGCAGCAGCCTTCCACCAATCCGGACCAGCAGAAGTCCGAGAAGAAAGAAGAGGATCTCCCCTGGTGGAAAAAGCTATATAATAAAGTGAAGGAGAATACCGTCGGACGGGGAGTTCTCGGGATGGTGGCGGGAGCCCTCGGGGCCGCGATTGTTGTCGGGGTCACCGTGGCCGTCGGCGCCCTGATCGGTGTCACGATCGGCGTTCCGCTCATCATTGCGGCGGTTGTCGTCGGGGCAGTGGTAGGCGGAATATATGCCGCCATGCATACCGACTTTGACTTCCTTAAGACCATGGGAGTCGGCGGACTCGCGGCCACGTTCGTGCTCTCCCTAGGGCAGGCAGGAGCCGGTGCGGGCATTCTTCGGGGGGCTGTCCAGCTGTTCAAAAGCCCCGGTACGGTAATCCGGGGCATCCCGAATGCCCTGAAAGCCCTGCCCGGCCAAATTCGTTCCTTCCCGAACGCCCTTAAGGCGTCGGGAAACTTCTTCAAGAGCACGGGGCGCTCCATTTTCTCGGGGCTTAAATCCGCCTTCAAGTCGCCCATCGCCACCCTGAAGAAGCAAATCATCAATCCCAAGTTCGTGACGACCTTCCAGATCAACTTCATGGCGAACATCTTCTCGGACATGGCGTTCAAGGGACAGCTTCCCACGGTCAAGACCGCGTTGATTTCGCTTGGGGAATCCGTCTTGAGTACCCTGGTCTTCGACAAGCTTTCGGACATTACCGGATTTCATGCCGTTACCCAGCTTGGGAAGCGGACCTCCAAATTTTTTGTCAGCTTTACAGAGTCCTTCACGTCGGCCGCCATGTTCAAAGGCATTCTGACCAATCCGGGCGAGCTGGCGCAGCGGAGCTTCATCAAGAGCTTCATTCTGGCTCCGTTCTTTAAGACGAAGATCAAGAACCAGCGGCTGAAGGAGAACCATGGTTCCGTGCCAAAGGATTTTGAAGACAAAGGAATCAAGCTCTCGGAAAGCAACATCGGCAAGAAGGGCATGACCAACTCCCAGGTCGATAATTTCTGGAAGGGAAAGGTCAGCACCGATTCGAACACCTTCAAGAGGTGGCAGCAGAACGGCTCCCAGATTACCCAGAAGCAGTGGGATCAGCTCAAAGCCAACGATGCCAGACTCCAGCAGCTTCAGAAGAATGACAAAACGATGGAGAAGCTTGCCGGTAAAGTAACCGATGAAATCGTGAAGAAAAAATACTTTCTGTGGAAGTGATAGGCATGAAGAAATGGGTTTCCTCGCTCCATCCGAAATCGTTGAATAAGTACTTATACCTGACTACCGCTCTGTTCGTCGTAATAACGTTCATCGTGGCCTATCTCGGCGGGGATCATAAGTACATTACGTTTCAACAGGGAGTCTTGATCCTGGTCCTGTCCGCCCTGCCCGGTCTGGTGGGGACGCTTCTCATCTATATGAGGGCGAGTGCGGAAGACCGGAAGGGCTACAATTTTCGCTTCGGGCTGGTCGCCCTATTCATTATTGCCAAAATATGGTACGACTACATGTAGCAAAAATCGGAGTGATCTGCCGGCCGGGGCTGCTGCCCCGGCCATCCTTGGTTGGATGAGGCAGGCGATCCGCCTGCCCGGCAGACAGGCGAAAGGACGTGCACTTTCTTGAAGGTATCCATACCGCGGCAGCCGGCTTACGGGCTGCTGCTCATCACGCTAGTCCTGGGTGGCTGCAAGGGGGGGAAAGAAACGGCGGCGTCTCCGGATCCGGTCCCGGCCGCCACTTCATCGGCTTCGCCCGCGCCATCTGCCCGCCCCTCGGTCAATCCGGAGACGTTCAAGCCCGGAGCCCGGGTCGTCCAGGTGAAGGCCGAGGCTAAGCCGGGCCAACCTACCCCCGGGAAGACGGTCCAGGCTTCCGATCTGGCCGGTGTGCCCCATGCGGACAAGCTCAAGCCTATAATCGAGTCGGGGGCGATTCCGCTTACGAACGGAGCCTTCCGGCCCGATGAGACGATCAAGAGAAGCGAATTCATCCGCTGGATGACGGCCTATGATCCAAAAGGTATCATGCCGAGAAAGCCCAAGAAGCCGAGCTTTCCCGACGTGCCTCCGGATCATCCCGACTATTCGCTTATCGAGGGCATGATGATTTCGGGAACGGTGACAGGCTATCCGGACGGCACGATGAAGCTTGACAAGGAGCTCACCCGGGAAGAGCTCGGGCTGATCTGGGGTTGGTACCAGGGGGACAAGAACGTCATTTCCCCGATTGTCACCGCCAAGGAAACGGTCCGTTATTTCCTGAAGGATTACAAGGACAATGCCCAAGTCGCGGACCCTTTTCTCTTCGCGATGAATACGTATGCCAAGAACAAGGACAGCCTGTACCAGCGCGTATTCGGAGCAGCGGATGAATTGAAGCCGCAGCAGCCCGTAACCCGTTCCCAGGCCGCCTTATGGATGGCGGAGTACTATGCGAACGAAGGCAGCTCGGCCACGCCATCCCCGACGCCGTCTCCTTCCGCCATACCTGACGGAGGAACAGGCGGGCAGCCTGCGGAAACGATTCAGGTGACCGATATCGCGGGGCATCCGGCTGAACGGCTGCTCGTCAAGTTCTTGGAGGCCGGCGGAGCGAAGCCCGATTCCGACGGCCGCTTCAAGCCCGAGGAGATGCTGACGCGCGGGGAGTTCCTGAAGTGGGCCTCGAGCTACGACCCGCGGGGAATACAGCCGGGCAAGCCTTCCGCTCCCAGTTTCCCGGATGTTCCGTCGGAGCATCCCCAGTTTGGATTAGCGGAGGGCTTGAAGGCGGCGGGAAGGATCACGCCTCTTCCCGACGGCACCCTGCAGTTGGACCGGGACCTTACCCGGGAGGAGCTGTGTCTCTTATGGGGCTGGTTCAGCAAGAACGAATCCGTGATGGAGAAGAAGCTGGATTTCTCGGACGTGTTTCTGAACAACTACACGGACGGCAAAGCCATCGGGGAGCCTTACCGCTACGCGGTGGACTATTACCTGTCACACAACAACAATATCTACAAAGGAACGTTCGGACGGACGTCCAAGCTTAATCCGCAGGCTCCCGTTACCCGGGGGGAAGCCGCCGCATGGATCGTAAGCTATTATGAATCGACGGAGTCTAACTAACGGAGTGATGACGAAATGAAGGGCTGGCTGCGTCCGCTGGAAAACGAGAAAGGGAGCATGTCGATCCTGAGCCTGTTTACGGTTATAGGGGTAGTGGCCGGCAGTGTCTGGATGCTGTACTTCTTCATGGGCTTCATCGAGAAGCGGCAGTCCCAGAACATTGCCGATGCCGCCGCCCTGGCCGCTTCGCAGGAGCTCAGAGACCGGTATGAGGATGCGATGAAGGATAAGGTGGTCCGGGTATCGGATGCTTTCAAGAAAGATATCCTGGAACTGGTGGAAGACCTGCTCAAGAAAGCGGCGGAGCCTTCTCCGTCCCCTTCGGGCGAGCCCGGGCCAAGTCCGGCGGAGCCTACCCCTGAGCCGACTCCCGCTCCTTCCCCGTCGCCCACCCTGAATCCGGGCCAGTTGAAGAAGGACCGCAAGGAGCTCTTCCTCAAGCTCGCGACGGAAGCCGGCGTCGGCAGGGCGCTTGCGGAGAAGCTGTACGACGGGCTGGATAAGGACAAGGACTGGCTGATGGTCGTAACGGACGAATACTTCATGAATTTGGATGTCGACGGGTTCACCCCCGAGCTCAACGGCAGCCTGCTGTGCGACACCTACCGGCAGAACAGCGGCATGATCAAGAACGCCGTGTCCACCATCGTACAGATGAACGGCGGGTCGCTCGAGGAAGCCTCCATCACGTTCCCGAATGAGCAGGAGCCCAGATTGTTCGTCAAGGCAGGACGGGAAATGAACATCACGAACATTTCCTTCAAGAGGAACATTACCTCCCTTGCCGCGGGCGGCCTGGGGAGTAAAAAATTTGATATTGACGTTAGTAAATGCCCGCAGGGCAAAGACACGGAAATCAGCTTTCCCTAAGGTTTCCCGCTTGGAAATTTCCGGATCTTTTTTTGCCTCCGTGCTTCCCAGACCGCATTTCCGCGGCCGGAAACGGAGGTTTTTCACACTTTTTGGTTGGAAAACGCTTGTTAAGCTGGGAATAGTGGTTTACGATGGAAGAGCGGCACTCTTTCAATCTATCTTTGCCGCACCAATCAATAGGAGGATCGGACAAGCATGAGCAAGAATGAAGAACTTACCGGCTACGGCCGCCAATATTTGCAAAATGATACTTACGGGGCAGCGGCCTTCTGCTTTCACCGGGCGATCCGGGAGAACGTGTCGAATGAAAATGCATGGAACGGCATCATTCTTTCCTTGACCCTGATGAAAAGAGAAGCCGACGCTCAAACCATGCTTGCCCGCTACGGCCTGCTTCCGCAGCTCGGTTACGACCAGGATATGCTGACGTTTGCCGTCATGCTGTGGAGAGAGAACCCTCAGGCGCTGGCCGAGTGGCTGAATGCTGTTTCTTCCCGCCAAAATGTAACCGAAACCACCCGGAACACCTTGACGGAGCTGTCGGCCGACGTGGAGAAAGCGTACCAGGAGCTGCTCGCCGAATACGGTGAAGAATCCCTGCGGGCCCAAGGGTTGTTCAAGCTGCAGGAGTACGCCTCCCGCCAGACCGAGCTCGACTGGACCGCGGACAATACGCCGGATGCCGTCTATGCCCAGATCAACGAATGGCTTCAGGACGACGATAAGGTGCTGACGGCCGTCCGGCTTCTGTGCATGCTGCCCGATCCGAGAAGCGAGAAGCTTCTGCGGCGGGTGTGCCGCAACGAGGAGATGGACCCGAAAGCAAGAACCCATGCGCTGTTGGCGCTTCGCTGGCTGGGACTCCGCGAAAACGTGCGTATTAACAAATTTAAAGAATCGTTCGTCATCAATCTGGAGAACCCGGAGCCGGAGCTCACGGTATCGGTTCCCGAATCGTTTAAGCCCGCTCTTGACCGGATGAAGCTCTGGTACGCAAAAGAGCAGGGAGTGGTAAGCGCCGAGGAGTATGAAGCGTTCGCGTCCACCGACGAGGCCGAAATGCCGGCTGAGCTTAAAGAGAAGATGGAAAAGGCGGACGTGCCGTCCATTCTTCAGGAAGTCGTCCATGCGCTCATTCGCTCCGCTTACGACCATTACTATCCGCTCGTTCCTACCGTCACCGGCTCCCGCGATTGGAGTGCCGCCTTCGTCAGCCTGATGAAGGATTACTCGGAAGGCATTGGAGAGCAGTGGACCATGGGCGAGCCGGAGCGTAACGAAACGTCCGGCCAGCACAAGAACTGGCTGCTGAGCGGAAGCCCGGACTTCTACGAAAGCATTGCCGAAGCGAAGAAGCTTCGCGAATTCCACCAAGCCGCCAAAGCGGCGCAGCGGTAACAAGCGGCCGGCTGAGTCGGCCCGGTCCCGCCGGCTCCTGCCGGCTTTGTCCCTTCGAGGGATGAAGCCGGCAGGAGCCGTTTTTGTGTGGATCCGAAAAGAGGAAGGGGCAAGGGAGTGTTCCGGCAAAAAAAACGTTGCAGGGACCCGATAAGCGGAGTATACTACAGATAAATTTACACGAGTAAATTATAGGAGGAATGAAACATGACATCCGTTAAATGGGACCTGCCGGCGCTGAAGGAAGAGTTTAACGAGCAGGGCTACCTGCTGCTAAGGGGAGTTCTAAGACCCGAGAAGGTAACCCGCTTGAACCAAGCCATCGATGAGCTGCTGGCCCAAGAGAAGGAATCGCTTTCCTATAACCTTTATAACAGCGTGGAGCGAAGTCCCGAGATCGCGGATTTGATCGATCATCCGGACATTTTGCCGCTCATCGTCAATCTGCTCGGCTACAACATTCAGCTTCACATCTCCCATCTCACGGTCCGCAAGCCGAATCCCGACGATCTTCAGACCGAAACCCAAAGCTTCATCAACTGGCACCAGGACGGCCCGCATCCTTCTTTCCCGGCCATCCACGGCTTGACCTCGACCTACTATATCAAAACCTGCTATATCCTTAGCGACATGTCCGAACCGGACCGCGGCAACACGAAGATCATTCCCGGCTCCCACAACAAGCCTTTCCGGCCCGGCCATCATAATGTCCGGGAGGAGCTGCCCGGGGAGAAGCAGGTGTGCGGGGAGCCCGGGGACGTCTTCCTCTTCGCCCAGAACCTGTGGCACGCCGGTGCGCCGAACCGTTCGTCCCTAACCCGGCGCCAGCTTTTTCTCGGGTACAGCCCGATCTGGATGAGGCCGATCGATTACCGGACCCCGTCGCCCGAGCTTCTTAAGGACGCCAGTCCTTACCGCCGCCAGCTGCTTGGCATCATTGATGATAATCCGTTCAAGCATTACGTTCCGGACGAATCTATGGTACCCTTAAAGAAATTGTATCGGGGAGATGCCGCTGCCGGGTCGGATCCCTATAAGAAATCCCCGGTGTCCTGAGCTTGCCGAACAAGGGGATGGTTCAGCAAGCCCAACCGGATCGAAGGCCTTCCTAGGGAAGGCTTTCTTTCTGTCCGGCGGGCCGAATAGGCAGGGGGCGACCGATTTTGATTATAGGCCGCTTGCGGCCGCCAGGAGGGGATCCGATGGTCAGCCGCAAGGAAGTGGCCGAACGGGCGGGCGTTTCGACCGCCGTCGTTTCGTACGTACTGAATAACCGAAGCATTGTGAAGGAAGAAACCCGTCAAAGGGTAATGGAAGCGATCCGCGAGCTGGGCTATGTCCCCAATCAGACGGCGCGGAGTCTCAAAACAAAAAAGACGGGACAGCTTGCGGTATTGGTCGGCTTTTTGGGAAATCCTTTTGAGGCGGGGATCCTGCTTCATCTGGAAGAGGAGGCGTCGCGGGCAGGGAACGTCGTAACCTATCATACCTATAGCCCAGGCAGGGAAGACGAGCTTAGAAGGCTTCTTACGGGGCGCGTGGACGGAGTCGTGCTGCTCGGGCAATCGCTCCGTCCGGAGACATGGGCCTACTTTCAAACGATCGGCCTTCCGGCAGTGTCTATCATGGAGCCTTCCGCTGCCGCGCCGGGCTTGCCTTTCGTGGACCTCGACTGGACGGCGGAATACCGCAGGCTGATCGCCCATCTAAAGAGGGAAGGGCACGAGCGCATTGCCTTCCTGGCAGGAGGAACGCATACGCCTTATGGAACCCGTTGGAAGCATTTCCGGAATGCCCTGCAGGTCGAGGGCTTGTCTTACGGCGAAGAAGATCTTCTGCACGGGGATGGAAGATTTGAAGGAGCCAAACGGACGATGCTGGAAACCTTCGGCGGATCGAGCAAGTTTACAGCGGTCGTCTGTGCGAACGACCTTATGGCGGCCGGCTGCCTCTCGGCCTGCCGGGAGGCTGGGCTTGCCGTTCCGCGGCAGCTTGCCGTAGCCGGATGCGAGAACATCCTGATGTCCTCGGAGACGAATCCCGGCCTTACCGTCATCCATTATCCGAGAAGAGCGGCGGCGGAAGCCGGGTTCCGCCTTCTTCAAGCCAAGATGACCTCGCCGTCCAGCGTTTCGCCCGAGCTTCTTAAAGGAGAGCTGATCCTAAGGGCATCGACCGTATCGACCATTTCGGGTTGACAGTACACTATAATAAAGTTAGTATATATCCATACATTAGTTAATATCCATTCGAGGAGGATTATGATGTCAACATCCGTTCCGCAAGATCTTCAGACGGCTTTAAGAGAACGCCGTTCGGTGAAGCAATATGACCCCGGTTATCAAATGTCCAAGGAGGAGCTAAAAGAGCTTCTCGAGCTGACCGGCCGGGCTCCTTCCTCTTGGAATCTTCAGCATTGGAAATTCCTCGTGGTTCATTCCGACGAGCAGAAGCAGAAGCTGCTTCCGATTGCTTACGGCCAGCAGCAGATCGTTCAAAGCTCAGCGGTCATTGCCGTGCTCGGAGATCTGGAAGCGAACCTTAACGCCGAGCCGATCTACAGCGAAGGGGTGAAAGCGGGAGCTCTTCCGCAAGAGGTGAAGGATGCGCTGATCGGCCAAATCAACGCCGCTTATCAAAGTCCGCAAGTGGCCCGTGACGAGGCCATCCGGAATGCCTCTCTTGCTTCCATGCAGCTTATGCTGGCAGCCAAAACGATGGGGCTCGATACGTGCCCGATGGGCGGTTTCGATCAGAAGAAGTTTGTGGAGGCGTTTGAAGTACCCGAACGGTATATCCCGGTCATGCTGATTTCCGTAGGAAAAGCGGCCAAACCGGGCCGTCCGAGCGGCCGCTTCCCCGTAGAGGAAATCGTGGTATGGGACCGTTTTGAGTAATAGTAAATTCTAAGCTAGGGGGGAATACCCCAGGACATCAAGCTGCTCGGCCATGACCTTGTACCCTTCCGGATTCGGATGGACATGGTCAAAGGCCAGCAGCTTTTGTTCATTTCCGAGGAAGGCCTCATACACCTCCGCCATCCGGATTCGTTTGGAGGTAAAGCCTTTCAAGGTTCGGTTGAATTCGTTTACCCAATGCCTTCCTTCGGCAAGAAGAGGGAAGGGATTATAGAGGCCGATCAAGCGGATCATATAAGGAGGCTTGCCCGCCTTGGCCTGCCGGATGACCGCCAGAATCTCTCCGACATGGCGCCGGCAGGCAGCAAGGGATTCGGTGAAGTGCCGGTCGTCCCCATCCCAAAGAGCGCGCTTCGCCGCTTGGATGAGATCGTTGCCGCCGGCACTGATCGTTATGATCCGGGCGGGACCGATCAGCGGATGAACGTCTTCCTGGCGGATCCATTCGTAGAGGTCGAGGCTGGTTGCCCCGCTGCGTCCTTTTCGGTGCACCTGAATTTCCTTCTTCAGAACGGTATGCAGCCGTTCCTTGTAAAGGCCCACAAATCCCTCCCCGGAAGGGTCGCCTACCCCTGCCGTAAGGGAATCACCTAGAGCCAGATAGGTAAGCTTCCCCATTAATATCACTCTCCCGTTATCGCTACTGCATTATATGCAGAAGAGAGAGGGCCTGCCGCGGAGAGAGACCTCTAAATCTTAACAGTTTTTCATTGACACAATGTATACATAAGTATACAATATTAGTATAAAGTAGACATTTGATGACAAGGGGGCTGAAATGTGGCAGAGACGTACCGCAAAACCAAGATCGAGCACTATGCCGCCCGGCTGGAGCACCGTAAGGCGATCCTCAAGGAGCAGCTGGCGAGCGAAGAGTTCGAGGACATGAAGCAGTTCCTGAAAGGGCAGCTTTCGGCGGTGGATATGATTCATAAGGAAATCATCGCCGAGTTTGAAATTGAATGCGAGAAAGGGGAGACCAGCCATGGAAAGCATTGAGCCGAAGGTCGTTCCTCAGCATAAGAAAATGTCGAGCGTTCAGCTTCTGAAGAAGGCGTTCTTCCTTCTTCTTGGAGCCTCCCTGGTCTCGGTCGGGATCGAAATTTTCCTCGTCCCGAATTCGATCATTGACGGCGGAATCGTCGGCGTGTCCATCATCGTATCGAAAGTGACGGGGATTTCCCTGGGCCTTCTTCTCTTCTTACTCAATCTTCCTTTCCTGATTCTGGGTTATAAAAAAATCGGAAAGACGTTCGCTATCTCCACCCTGTTTGCGGTTACCGTTATGTCCATAGGGACGGCTTTGCTGCATCCCGTGCCTGCGGTTACTCCGGATCCTTTGCTGGCCGCCGTTTTCGGCGGGATCATTCTCGGGATTGGAGTCGGGATGGTTATCCGAACGGGGGGCTCGCTTGACGGGACGGAGATCGTGGCCATTCTGATCAACGAGAAATCCCCCTTCTCTGTTGGGGAAATCATCATGTTCCTGAATATCTTTATCTTGAGCTCCTCCGGCTTCGTCTTCGGCTGGGATAAAGCCATGTATTCCCTCATCGCCTATTACATCGCATTCAAGATGATCGATATCACGATCGAAGGCTTCGAGGAATCGAAATCCGTCTGGATCATCAGCGAGAGATACCGCGAAATCGGGGATGCTTTGCTGCACCGGCTGGGACGCGGAGTCACGTATCTGAACGGGGAAGGGGCTTTCACCGGCGA
Source organism: Paenibacillus aurantius (assembly GCF_032268605.1). Taxonomy (NCBI): domain Bacteria; kingdom Bacillati; phylum Bacillota; class Bacilli; order Caryophanales; family Paenibacillaceae; genus Paenibacillus; species Paenibacillus aurantius. The sequence goes on along the minus strand of NZ_CP130318.1, from coordinate 4,349,818 downwards.
TGACAAGAAGGTGATCTTCGTCGTCATTACTCGGCTGGAGGAAGCGAAGCTGAAATCCATCGTCGACGATTGGGATCCTCATGCCTTCCTAGCCGTCGGTAACATTCACGATGTGAAAGGCGGCCGCTTCAAAAAGAAAAACATTCACTAGAGCTTCCCGGCTGCCAAATAGCTCTACGTCAAGAAGACCGCTATCCCCAGGATGGCGGTCTTCTTGACGTAGTACAGGAGAAAAGGCGCCGGCCTCCTGCCGGAGGCGGGAGAAACGCTAAGCCTGGCTGTCCGCCATTAGCGGCGAAGTCAAGGACGAGCTCAGCGGGATAGGGGGAAGGCCGGCGGAAGGCGGTGAACTCCTTGCGGCTGGTAGCCCAGGCAGCGGCTGACTCCGCAAACCTCGGCAAGCAGATAGAGGATGCTCAGCCACATTTCCGTCCCCTGCAGCCCGGCGGCTTCTCCCCCTTCCAGGGTGAAGCTGAAGCCCGCGCCGTCCTGCCAGCGGGTCAGGGCGCGCCTGAGCTGGGCTTCCGCCCATGCCTCGGCTTCCGCGCGGCGGTAATCCGTCTGCTTCAGGCAGAGCCAGAGCGGGTGGATGACGTCGAGCACATTGCAGGCGTTGCCGGCGTCCCGGCGGAAGAAGGCGGGATTGCGGCTGTGGGCGAGCACCGTGTCGATCGAGACCTCCGGGTAGGGAAGGGGGATCCCAAACTGCGCATAGGTGGCGCGCGTAAGCCGGTAGAAGCCGTTCACCGGCTGGAGCCAGCTTTCCTGCGGAGTCGGGCTTCCCCACATTCCGGTAAGCGGATCGGCATGCGTCGTCAGCCAGCCGAACACCGCATCGGGCCGGCGGGTCGAACCGAAATGACGGAGGTTAAGATAAAGCCCCGTGGCATAGGCATCGATCCAATCCCCGCAGCCCCACGCTCCCGTCTTCCAGTTCAAGGAGTCGAGCTGGCGGTAAAGGGTTTCCCCGTTCATCTTCTCGACGACATGGACGGGGATGCTCAGCCTGGCGCCAAGGAGCTCCAAAGCATAACCGACGGCCAGGAGATGATACCGGGAGAGGTGATCGGTGAGAAGAGCGGGATTATCGGCGGAAGGCTCAGGAGGATTCCACGGATCGGGCAGAAGGCCCGTGGCTGGATCCTGGAAGCCTTGAAGGCGTACCACCAGCTCCTCCCGGCTGAAATGGGGAGCGGCTTCGCCGAACATGGCGGCGATCTCCACGGCATCACACCATGCCCGGACCGTCCTTTTGCCGTTGGGGAGGTTGAAGTAGGCGAGCCCCTCCGAATCTTCCGCTACATAGCGGGTCAGCACTTCCTCAAGCTGGCCCCTAACCCGGCAGCCGAATTCCTCCAGGCTCCTCTCCAGGTCCTTATGACGGGAAATTGGCAGGGGCGATGGTGCGGCAGCGGGAGAGGGAGGGGGGGAGGCGGAAGACGCCGCGGTCTCCTTTTCCGCCAAGGTAGCAAGGGGAAGGAAGCCTTCGCTTTCCTTCAACCGGCTGCGGATGACCCGGGCCGGATTGCCGCCCGCGATGCTGTAGGGAGGAATATCCTTCGTGACGACCGCACCCGCGCCTATAATGCTGTGGGAGCCGATGGTGACTCCATCTACGATAACCGCATTGGCGCCAATCCATACGTCGTCGCCGATTATGATGCCTTTTACGGTCAGGGGCTGCTGGTATATGGGCAAGGCGGTGTCGGCGAAGCCATGATTGAAGCCCATAATCGTCGCATGGGAAGCAACACGGACGCCATCTCCCATCGTGATGCGGCCGGCCAGGACGGCGAAGGAGTTTACGGTGCAGCTTGCTCCCATCACGAGCTCCGTATTCCGGATCATCGCCCCTGCGGCGATATAGCTTCCATCACCCATCACCAGGGAGTCCGGAGCAAAATAAGCTTGGGGTGAAACAAAGCAGTCGCGGCCGAAGGTCACCTGGTAAGCGGAGGACAGGACGTCCTGCCAAGCGAGCTGGCGGGCCAGCTGTTCGGCTGACTTGGCTTTCCAAGGCATGTACTGGAGTTCTTCGTCGAGTAACGTTTCTTTGTTCATAACGCTTCCTCCTGCAAGTGGAATGCCTTCATCTTAGCACCGGAGGCTTGGAGGGGGAATGGAAAAAATCTTGCGCCTCTTTGTCCAAAACGCTTCTCCTCTTCTGGTATACTGAAACCAAACGAAAGGAGGGGCGGCAATGGAGCAAACGATTGGGCTGAATGAGTTGACGGTTCATCTTCATCTGGCCATGGAGAAGCCCACTTTCCCTGGCTGGTCGGATATCCGGCGCACGGTCGGCTGCCACAGCTTTTATTGGATCCACAGGGGCAAAGGGGTTTTTCATTCCGAAGGAACCCGCCACCAGGTAACTGCCGGCAGCCTGATCTATTTGAAGCCGGGGAAAGAGCTCTTCATGGAGACCGATCCGCGGGAGCCTCTGCAGATGACCATGCTTCTTACCGAGTGGGCAACCGTTCGTTTCGGAAGCGGCGGATGGGCGGAGGCGGAGCCCGTCATGGAGTTCGCCCTTCCGTTCATTCGGCGCTATTCGCCGGAGCGGGCTTCCGGGATCGCCCGTCTGTTCCGGGAAACGCTGGAAGGCTGGGTTCCCGGTCAGACCGGAGGAGAGCTTCCGGCCCGGGCCAGAATGCTCCAGCTCTTGTACGAGCTGTACCGGAAGGAGCACGAGGAGGAAGAGAAAGAGCCGGCGCGGGCCGCCTTCCGTCAGTTCAAGGAGTACCTGGACACACATTATTCCAGCTCCATTAGACTGAAGGAAGCAGCGGGCCGATTCGGCATTTCCCCCTCCTACGTACGCAAGCTTTTCCTGAATGAGCTGGGGATATCGCCCAAGGCTTACCTAACCCGACTCCGGTATGAGCATGCCAAGCGTTATCTCTTGTTCTCCGACTTGTCCATGAAGGAAATCGCCCGGGAATGCGGCTACTCCGATGAATTTCATTTCAGCAAGCACTTCAAGGCGGCGAGCGGGTGCTCCCCGTCCTTATTTCGGGATCGGGGAGTGGAATAGGAATAAAAAAATGGCGCCTATGCAACTTTTGGAGGGGCTCTATCGTTGTATGGTTAAGGACAAAGCTGTCCATCTACGAAAGAGGGGAGTCTCTCGGTTGCAAATGAGTATACGGAGTCCATGGTTGTCCGTTCGGGTTGTGCTGCTGGCGGCGCTCTCCGCCCTGTTCCTGTTCGTCTGGAACGCAGGCCCGGCGAAGGCGGCGAACGCCTCGGTGGAGGTCGAAATCAAGGCGGGGTTTGACGGATCGGCAAAGCAGGGAAGCTGGTTTCCCGTTCAATTCACGCTATCCAACCCTTCCGAGAATTTAACAGGGGAGCTGGTCGTGCGGGTCGCGAACCCTCAGGGCGGTCAGGATCTGGTTTACGTCAAGCCGGTCGAGGTGCCCAAGTCGAGCACCAAGATCATCTCCATGGCGCTTCCCGGCATGGTAATGAACCAGAACAACAATAAGGTCGAGTTCTACAAAGGCTCCATGCGCAAGGGAGAGGCCGTGTCCTTTGCCAAAGGAGAGACTTACATAAAGACAAGTGCCGCCAAATCCCTTCAAGTCGGCGTCATCGCCCGGGACCCGGACACGCTGAATTCCTTGTCTCTCTTGAACCAGAATAAATACGACATTGGCGTCGTTCATCTGGAAGCGTCCGAGCTTCCGGGGGAATCGCTTATGCTCGACGGGCTGGATATGCTGGTCCTGAACGATGTGGCCACCGACCAATGGAAGCCGGAGCAGATCGAAGCCATCGGCTCCTGGGTCAAGCGCGGAGGCCAGCTCGTATTAGCGGGGGGAGCGGGATATCCGAAAACCGCCAAAGCCTTCGATGCGCTGTCGCCGGTTTCCTACTCCGGCACGGCTTCGTTAACCAAGCTCAGCGCCTTGGAGACGGAAGCTGGCAAAGCGCTGCCCCTGACGGGAGGGTTTACGGTTTCCCAGGCTTCCCTGAAGAAGGGAGAGGTGTTCCTCGAGCAGGAGGGCACCGTACTCTTTGCCCGGGCCGATTCGGGAAAAGGGGCCGTCTGGTATGCCGCTTATGATCTTTCCCTGGAGCCGGTGGCTTCCTGGAACGGGACCCCCTTCCTTTGGGAGAAAATCATGCGCCGTTCTCTGCCCTTGAACCCCAAGCAAGGGAGTATGGGCACCTTCCCTGTACAACCAGGGTTCTGGGAATACCAGAACATCTTGAACTATTTTCCTTCTCTGACTCCGCCTTCGCTAAAGCTTCTGCTGCTGCTTTTCGGAATCTATGTCGTGGTGGTGGCCCCCGTTCTCTATCTGGTCCTGAAGCGGATGGATAAGCGGGAATGGGCTTGGGCCGTTATCCCCGCCGTTTCTCTGATCAGCAGCGTCGCGATCTATCTGGCGGGAGCCTCGGACAAGAGTTCCACCTTGACTCATGCGGTGAATACGGTTGAGCTTGACGGACAGGGGGAAGGGCTGCGCACGACGGGACTCGCCGTTTTCGTCCCCAGCGGAGGAACCTATGACGTGAAGCTTCCTCCTTCGAGCCAGCTCCTGACGTCGATTCACGCGATAGGACCGGGCGCATCTTCCACGAACGGGCTGTCCGGGAACACGGATCAGGTCTTCTATATGGAGCCCGGTTCGAAGAAGATCGAATGGACGAACGTTCCTTATTGGTCCATCCGCAAAGCCATCCTTCAAAGCGAAGAAAGCGAGAAGCTGGGACAGTTCGAAGTAACGGGAACGTCCGACTTAAGCGGCTGGAAGGGAGAGCTGGTCAATTCCACGACAAGGGATTTGACGAACGTCCATATTCTTTTTGGCATGCAAACGGTCAAGATCGGGGATATGAAGGCGGGAGAGAAGAAACCTTTTGCTTTGTCCGCCTCTTCCCCTCAGCCCGGGTACGTAGACATAGGAGGGATGCTGTTCCCCCGCACGGGAGGACAGGATGCCTATAACCGGGAGCGCGAGCTCGTCCAAGGCTACTACAACCGCCTGATAAACGTAGGCCAGCCCAAAGGGCCCGTCGCCATCGGGTGGAGCACGAACGAACCGTCCCCCTATATAGTAAACGGAAAAGCGGCCCATGCCGACGTCCTGACGATGTGGACCCAGGAGCTCGCCATGCCGACCGTTCAGGGAGGAAAGGTCACGATCCCGTCGGGGATGGTCGCCGCTCAGATCACCTCCACCACCATGCAGCAGTGGGGGACCGAACCAAACGGAACGATTCATGCTAATAACGGTGAGCTGACGATGGAATACCGGCTCCCCCGCAACCAGGGAGCCCAGTATGACAAGCTGCAGGTCAAGATGGACGGCAACACGGGTCCCGTCTCCTTGCAGATCTGGAACGAAGGAAAGCAGGCTTGGGAGCCTCTCGATCTATCGGGAGGACCTTGGCAAACGTCGGAGCCGGCCCCCTATCTTCTCCATGGCCAGACCCTGCGTCTTAAAGCGGCGGTTACGGGCAGCGTCACGTTCCGGAGTCCGGACATAGCCCTGGAAGGAACGGTGAGCCCATGATTGAGATCAAAGACCTGACGAAAACGTATGGAAGCTTTTCCGCCTTGAAGGGAATGAACATGTCGGTCGCCAAAGGGACGGTTTTCGGCTTTGTCGGTCCGAACGGGGCAGGGAAATCCACGACGATGTCCATCCTCGCCACCCTGCTTGCTCCGACGTCGGGATCGGCCAAGGTTAACGGCATAGAGGTGACGGAGAACCCGAAGGAAATCCGCCGGTTGATCGGCTATATGCCCGATTTCTTCGGGGTGTACGACCAGTTCAAAACGACGGAGTACCTCCATTTCTATGGAGCCAGCTACGGCATCCCGCGAAGCGAACGCGAAAAGCTGATTCCCCAGCTGCTGGATCTGGTCAATCTGTCGGACAAAGCGGACTTCTATGTCGATTCCTTGTCCCGGGGCATGAAGCAGAGGCTCTGCCTGGCCCGCTGCCTCGTGCATGACCCCGAGCTGCTTATTCTGGATGAGCCGGCATCCGGTCTGGACCCCCGGGCCCGCATCGAAATGCGGGAAATTCTGAAAGAATTGAAGACGATGGGCAAAACGATCATCATTTCCTCCCACATTCTTCCGGAGCTCGCCGAAATGGTGGATGAGATCGGAGTAATCGAGCACGGACGCATGATCGCCCAAGGAAAAGTACAGGACATCCAGAACCGGATGCGGGTCAAACGCGTTCTGCACATTCGCTTGACAGAACCTTCTGCTCAGGCCGTGGCCTTTCTGAGAGATCGGACTCTGACGTCGATGGTGCTGGAAGACGAGCAGGGAATTCACGTTCATTTCAGCGGACAGGACGAAGAGCAGGCGGAGCTCTTGGCGGATATGATTGCCGCCGGCTTTCGGATCGTGACGTTCAGCGAAGCCCAGACCAACCTGGAGGACGTCTTCCTGGAGATTACTAGAGGGGGGGATCCCGCATGAAGTGGCAGCAGCGATTGATCAATCCTGTTCTCGACAAGGAATTTCGCCTGAGGATGCGGACCATCCGCTCCCCGATCGCCTTGCTTGTCTACCTGCTTGCCATCGGACTGATGGCATTCGGCTATATCTATGTCACCATGGGCGGCTTCGGAAACGGATCGCCGGGCTTCAATCCGGAGAACAGCCGGGTGATGTTCTATTTTCTCAGCTGTGCGCAGCTTGGCCTCATCGCTTTCATGACGCCGGGACTGACCGCAGGGATCGTCAGCGGGGAGAGGGAGAAGCAGACGCTTAATATGCTTCTTACGACGCAGCAGAGCTCGACGACGATTATCGTCAGCAAGCTGGTTTCCTCTTTAAGCTTCATGCTGCTCGTCATTGTCGCCACGATGCCGGTCTACAGCATCGTCTTCCTGTTCGGAGGCATCTCGCCCAGTCAGCTGATCAAGGTTTTTCTGTTCTACCTGTTCATCATGTTCGTGCTGGGTGCTTTCGGCATCATGTTCTCCACCCTGTTCAAGAAAACGGTAATCTCCATTATCGTGACCTACGGCTTCACATTGTTCATCTTTGCCGGGACCGGGATGCTTTATCTCTTCTTTATGGAGGTAATGCAGAGGGCATACCGCGGCACCACTCCGCCGTCCTATTCCTGGGCGGGGTATATTCTCGGCTTCAATCCGGCGGCGGCTCTGCTGAGCTTGTTTGAGCCGGGCATCTCACGGTCTGTGTTCCGGGTAACCGGGTCGAACAATGCCCAGCCTCCTGTGGAGCTGTGGGAGGTATGCGTTCCCGTCTATGCGGTTCTGGCGGTAGCGGCGGTATGGATCAGCATCCGTTATATCCGGCCGCGTCTTAAAAAGCGTTCTTGAACGAACCTTGGGTCGCCCGCCAGTTTGTCGCCCATCCCTTGAGCTAGGAAAAGGAGAACCCCATGGAGAGAGATCGTTTATCCCGGCTGCTTGTTCCTGTCAAAAACCGCCTGCGTCTCGTCCGCTCCCTGCGTTGTACTTGGGCGGGCACCGCCGCCGGGCTCGGGGCCTCCCTCCTTGCTCTGGGGACAGCCCGGCTGATTCCGATGCTTCACGAGCCCTTTCTGGCCGTCGGACTGGTTCTACTGGGAGTCGTTGCGGGCTTCCTCTACGGGTTCCTCCGGTCTGTACCGGATGAAGCCGCCGCGGCCGTCGTGGACAAAGGGGAAGCCCAGGACGCGGTATCGACCGCGCTCCAATACCGGGCTTCCGATTCTCCGATCGCCCGGATCCAGCGGGAGGAAGCCGAGACGTACCTCAACCGGTTCGCGGCAACGCTAAAAGAGAACATTCGTCTTCCGTCTCTTCTCCGTCCGATGCTGGTGCTGGCCGGGGGAGCGGCAGCCGCTGCCGTCCTTCTGCTCCTGCCGAATCCGATGCATGATCAGGCGCTCAAAGAAGCGGAAGAGAAGCAGTGGGTGCAGGAGCAGGACCGGCAGGTGCAGGAGATGAAGGAGAAGCTTAAGAGCGCCAGCCTCCCGGAGCCCGCGAAGCGGAATATGGAGAAGGAATTAAATCGCCTGGACGAAGCGCTGGACCGCCCCAAGGACGCCCGCGCCGCTCTGGAGGAAATGGAAAAAACGATGAAAGAGCTGGATAAACAGGCGGAGAACTCGGAAAAAGCGATCCAGCGGACCCAGCAGCTGGCCGAGGAGATGAAGAAGCAGGCTTCCCTTAAGCAGGCTGCGGAGGCCCTTCAGCAGGGCCGTTCCGAGGAGCTGCAAAAGGCACTAGACTCCTTCGCCTCCCAAGTCATGAAGCTTTCTCCCGAGCAAAAGGAGGCGCTTGCTAAGGAGCTGGAGAAGCTGGCGCAGCAAGCTCCGGGCGGGGAAGAGCTCCAGCCGCTGAAAGAGGCGATGAAGGAGACGGCCCAAGGACTCAAGAAGGCGGGTTCCCCGGACGCCGACCCGAAGGAGCTGCAGGAACAGCTGGAAAAGCTCGGCGAGCAGATGAAGCTTGCCGCCCAGGAGCTCCAGCAGAATGCGCAGCAGCTGGCCTTGGCCCAGCAGCAGAGCGCCCAGCTCGCGCAGATGGGCCTGCCGATGGCCGCGCAGCTTGCGGCAGCCGGCACGCCGGCTTCGGCGGCGTGGAGCCCGGGCGGACTCGCCGGAGCGCTGGCCGCTAACGCGGGCGCCGGATCGGCAAGCCCGCCCGGCGGCCAGCAGCCGTCGGCATCAGCGCCGCCTGGCTCGTCACCGGCGCCAGGTGCCGGTGCAGGCGCTGGAGCCGGATCGGGAGCAGGCGCTGGAGCCGGGGCTGGGGCAAGCGGAGCCGGTGCAGGCGCAGGCAACGGAGCTGGAGCCGGTGCGGGAAGCGGGCGCGGGGCTGGCGGCAGTGGAGCGGCCGGTGGTACGGGCGCCGGAACGGGGGCGGGCAACCGAAGCCTCGTGACGACGCCGCGTTCGCTTGAAGGCTCCGGCAACGTACAGTCCGACCAAGGACCGGTTAGCGGTCCGGGACAGGTGGAGAAGGGCGGTCCCGCTCCGGTAGTGGACGGCGTATCGCGGCCCTACGAAGAGGTCTACTCGGAGTATGCCGCGGAGGCTAAAAGCTCCCTGGACCGCCATCCCCTGCCGCAGAACATGCAAAACCGAGTGAGGGACTATTTTACCGAAATCCAGCCGGATGGATGATTCTTGCCTTACCGGATAAGGCACTAGAGCGAGGTGGTAAGCTTGATCGAATCGAAAGAACAAGTGGAGGGCTGGACGGCTTCCATTAATGCCATACGAGAACAGATCGGTCGCGTCATCGTCGGCCAGCAGGAGGTGGTCGAGCAGATTCTTTGGTGTATTTTGGCCGGAGGACACGCCCTGCTCGAAGGGATACCGGGCCTCGGCAAGACGATGCTCGTGCGGACGATCGCCGATACGCTTGACCTGAGCTTCTCCCGGATTCAGTTTACCCCGGACCTGATGCCGGCCGACATTACCGGAACGAATGTGATCCGCTTCGGCCAGAAGGGCGAAACGTCCTACGAGTTTCAGCCGGGTCCCGTGTTCGGGAACCTGCTCCTGGCCGATGAGATCAACCGGGCGACTCCGAAGACCCAGAGCGCCCTGCTCGAAGCCATGCAGGAGAAAACGGTGACCATCGGCTCCACCACCCACCGGCTTCCCCGGCCATTTTTTGTTCTGGCTACCCAGAATCCGCTGGAGAACGAAGGCACGTATCCGCTGCCGGAGGCGCAGCTGGACCGCTTCTTGCTTAAAATCCACGTCACCTATCCGACGCCGGAAGAACTCAAGGAGATTGTAAGAAGAACTACCTCCGCGGTAACGGTGGAAGCCGGGAAGGTGGCCGACGCTCCGCTTCTGGAGGAAATCCAGCGAGGGGCCAAGGAAATCCTTCTCGCCGACGATGTTCTCGACTATGCGGTTCAGCTTCTTATGAGAACTCATCCCGGGGAGAAAGGCGCACCGGATTCCGTTGGTCACTATGTCCGGTTCGGCTCCGGACCCCGAGGCATTCAATCCATCGTGTCGGTGGCCAAGGTCAGGGCCATGACCCAGGGGCGGATGCACGTGTCGGTGAAGGATATCCGGCAGGTGGCCGTACCGGCCTTGCGGCACCGCATTTTTCTTAATTTCGAAGGACAAGCGACGGGAGTCTCCACCGATACGGTCGTGGAGGACATTCTCGCCTCGCTTGAGAACGGCCGATGAGCGGGAGGCTCTTTCCCGATCCGGGTCTTCTGCTTCGAATCGAGCAGATGAGCGTTGCCGCGAAGAAAAGAATCCGCGGGACGATGCAGGGCAAGCGCCGCTCCCGCATGCTCGGTTCCTCTATGGAATTTGCCGACTACCGCATGTATACCCCGGGCGACGACACCCGGCAGCTGGACTGGAATGTATACGGACGAACCGGCAAGGCGTTTATCAAGCAGTTTATGGATGAACAGGAGCTACAGGTTCACCTCTATGTGGACGTCTCGCGGTCCATGGATTTTGGAGGCACGGATAGCCATCCTGATCATTCCAAGTTCCTTTATGCCCGCCGCCTGGCCGCTTGCGTAGGGTACATCACCCTGGCGGGATATGACCGGGTGGGGGTGAAGCTGTTCGGGGAGGACATGATCGGGCAGCTTCCGGTTATGCGGGGCAAAGGCTCCGCTTCCCGGCTTTTTGCCTTTCTGGAGCAGGCGGAGGTGGAGCTTTCCGGAAACATGAAGGGGGCCCTGATGAAGCCCTCCGCCCTTCCTAGGCTCCCGGGCAGCACGTGGATCTTCTCCGACTTCCTGTATGAGTCGGGGATTGAGGAGACCCTCTCTTATTTCCTGGCCGCGCGCCAGGAAGTGGTGGTCGTCCAGGTCCTGTCCCCGGAAGAAGTCCGTCCCGACCTTATGGGGGATCTTCGTCTGATCGACAGCGAAACCGGGGAAGCGAAGGAGGTTGCCGTTTCCCGCCGTGTGCTGGAGGAATACCGGAAGACGGTGGACCGTTATACGCGCGGGCTTCAACGATTTTGCCGCGAGCGGGGGATGGCTTACGTTCTGGCAGTAACCGATGTCCCGGTGGACGTAACCGTCCGCCGAGCCTTTCGCGACGCGGGTCTTCTGTTCTAATTACGAACCGGGGTGTTCTGTGCCTAAGGGGCAGAAGCCCTTTTTCCATCCCGTTCGGGGAAAGACCCTCTACTAGAGGAGGAAGGCCGACCTTCGGCCGGCAGGGACAAACGAGGTGACCTATGCATTTCCAATGGCTAAACGGCCTGTGGTTCGGTCTGACGCTTCCGGCCATTGTGCTTCTCTATCTGTTGAAGCGCCAATACATCGATACCGAAATTCCGAGCCATCTGCTGTGGAACCGGGTGCTTCGCAACCTGGAAGCGAATCGCCCCTGGCAGAAGCTGCGGAACCAGCTGCTGCTTATTCTGCAGCTGGCCGCGGCCGCCCTGCTCGTCTTTGCTCTGCTGCAGCCGTTCAGCTGGTCTCCGAAAGGCGAGAGCGGGCATACCGTTTATGTCCTCGACCGCTCCGCAAGCATGGAGGCGGGAACGGGAAGCGGAGAGGGGACGAATTCCGCCCTGGAGGAGGCCAAGCGGCGGATAGCGGAGCGGATTCAAGCCAAGAGTCCGGGAAGCCTCGTTACCCTTCTGCTGATGGGGACAGAGCCGGAGGTTCCCGTTGCCCGGGAAGCTTCGGCGGACCGGGTGCTGGAGGCGCTTAAGGCGGTAACCCCCTCCTACGGAAAAACCGCCTATAAAGAAACGATGTCGCTCGCCGCTGCTCTTACCCAGGATGACCCCGACGGAGAAATCCGGGTTTACACCGACGGCCGCTGGACAGATCCTGCCGCCGGATTGACTTATTCCGTACCTGTCCATCGGGAGGACGTGGGGAATCCGGATGCCGGAAACGTCAGCGTCATGCAGTTTGGCGTCAAAGCCCCGGACTCCTCGTCCGGTACGATGTCCGCCGTCGCCGTCCTCCGGAACTGGGGCGGGACGGCCCGGGAGGTGGAAGTAACGCTTGCGGCGGGCTCCCAAGCCGGTCCTTCACGCCAAGTGACGATCCCGGCCGGCAATCAGAGAAGCTTATATTGGGACGGGCTGCCTCTCTCCGATTATTACCGGATTCAAGCGGTCGATCCGGAGGATACGTATCCCGCGGATAACCGTGCCTATGCGTTTCCGGAAGGGGACCGTCCCCGTAAGGCGCTGCTTCTGTCGGAAGGGAATTTGTTTCTGGAGAAGGCGCTCCGTTTGGCGAATATCGAGATTACCAAGATGGCCGTCCAGCCGGGCACCGCTCCCCTTACAGCCGAGAGCAAACCCGATCTGATCGTGGTGGATTCGGTTTCCCCGTCCCTGCTGCAAACGAAGGAATGGAAGGCCCTTCTCGATTCCCTGCCGGTCTGGTACATTCACAGCGGCGTAGAAGGGGAGGACGAAGAGGGCGGAAGGGATTACCGCATCACGGAGCATCCCGTGACCCGCTATATCAGCTTTCAGGATACGCATATCGCCAAGCGGACGAAAGTCGGCTCCGTTCCTTGGGGCAAGCCGGTTATTTCCGACGGTACTTCTCCGCTTATACTGGCCGGGGAAGAGAACGGGCGTCCCCGTCTTCTGTTTACCTTTGATCTGCACCAGTCGGATCTTCCCCTTCGTTCCGAATTTCCCATTCTCGTCCAAAATGCGGTTGACTGGCTCGGCTCCGCTCAAGGCGCGAGCCTCGGAAGAGTGACGGCCGGCAGCCGGAAGGAGCTGGCGGTTTCGCCGCAGACGGTTTCCGCCGAATGGGTCGCCGTCGACTCTCCGGGCTCTTCGCCGGTGAGCCTGCCTGCCGAGAAGAAGGACAAAGCCGTCTCCGGCAGTCAGACGGTACCCGACCGTCCCGGCTTGTATCAGTTTGTAGAGAAAGCGGAGAAGGGACAAGGCGAAATCCGGCGGTACCTCGAAGCAGCCGCCGATCCCGGTGAATCGGATTTCGCCCGCCGTCCCGAGCTGGTCTTCCCTGGAGCTCAAGAGGGGACGGGGGAAGAGGGGGTTTCCTCCGAAGAGCCGGCCGACCGGCATGCGGGGGAGTCCCCCTATTCATGGCTGCCGTGGGTTCTCCTGCTGGCCGCTGTTGTCATTTTAGCGGAGTGGGGGGTGTTCCGGCGTGGGAATTCAATTTAACGAGCCTTGGTATCTCCTTCTGCTCCTGCCTCTTGCGGCCTTTGCCGTCTGGGCGTGGCGGACTTATCCGGCTCGGGGCGGATGGCGGAGGCGCATGGCCGTTCCGCTGCGCTCCTTGATCCTGCTGCTCCTTATCCTGGCCTTGGCCGGACTGCAGACGGTGGCTACTATGGAACAAAAAGCCGTTTACTTCGTCCTGGACCGTTCGGACAGTATGCCGGCCGGTCAGACGGCCGGACAATGGATTCAAGCTTCCGTCTCCGCCAAAGGAGAGAAAGACCTGGCGGGTGTGATCAGTACGGGCTTGGAGTCGCTGGTGGAGCGCCAACTGTCCGGGGAAGGGACGGGCCGGATCGCTTACGATGGGAAAGTGAATTCCCAGTTTACTCATCTGGCCGGTGGCCTTCAGCTGGCCGGGAGTCTGTTTCCGGAATCCGTTACCCCTCGGATCGTCCTCATCTCGGATGGAGAAGAGAACGCGGGGGACCTTCTTCGGCAGGCGAGGCTGCTTCAGAACAAAGGGATTCCCGTCGATGTTCTTCCGATGGCGAAGGAAGCCGGCCGTGATATTTCCATTGAAAGCGTCAAGGTGCCGGAGAAGATCTACCAGGCGGAGAAATATTCCCTGGAGATCTCCTTGAACAGCACGTTTGCCGGAACCGGAGAGCTGAGGGTTTATGAAGACAACCAGGAGCTGACGAGAGAGCAGGTCACCGTGGAGAAGGGCGAGAACCGCTTCGCCTTGCAGAGCCTGGCCCGCGAGCCGGGGTTTCACCGGTACCGCGCGGAAATCTATTTCCCTGACGACGAACAGGCGGCCAACAATTCCGGCTATGCCTTCAGCCGGGTGACGGGTCCTCCGAAGGTGCTGATCGTGGAAGGAAAGCCGGGCTCCTCCTCCAATATAACGGCCGCGCTCACGTCAGGACTGATTGGTTTTACCATTATTTCCCCGGAAATGCTTCCGTCTGAATTGGCGGATTACACAGGGTACGACAGCCTTATCCTGAACAATGTGCCGGCGACCCGGATTTCGGGTCCCAAGATGGAACGCATCGAACAGGCGGTAAGGGATTACGGAATCGGCCTCCTGATGGTCGGAGGAGAGGACAGCTACGGCCTGGGAGGCTACTTCAAAACGCCGATTGAGAAGGCCCTGCCGGTTAAGATGGAGCTGGAAGGAAAAAGGGAGGTTCCGTCGCTAGGGCTGATCCTGGTCATTGACCGGTCGGGAAGCATGGGCGGCGGCAAGCTGGAGCTGGCCAAGGAAGCCGCTTTGCGGACGGTCGAGATGCTCCGGGATAAGGATACAGTCGGCGTTGTTGCCTTCGATACCTCCCCCTGGTGGGTGGTAGAGCCAACCCGCTTGACCGACCGGGAGAAGGTAATGGAACAGATCTCCTCCATTCAGCCTGACGGCGGAACGGAGATTTATACGGCCGTGGATGCCGCGTACCAGAAGCTGTTGAAGGTGGAAGCCCAGCGCAAGCATATTATTCTGCTTACAGACGGACAATCGGCGACCAGCCAGAGCTATGAGGCTTTAACCGGGAACATGGTTCAGAATAACATGACCATGTCGGCCGTGGCCGTCGGGGACGGGGCGGACGGGCAGCTGCTGGAGTACCTGTCCAAGCTCGCAAAGGGGCGTTATTATTTCACGAACGACCAGAGCACGCTTCCCGCTATCTTCAGCCGGGAAACCGTCATGATGTCGCGGACCTATGTCGTCGACCAGCCTTTTGTCCCGGCGGCGGGACAGCTCGCGGATTGGAGCGGCTTGTTCGGGGACGGCGTTCCGAAGGTCAAGGCGTATGTGGCGGCCACGGCCAAAGAATCGGCTGAGACGATTCTGCTCAGTCCCGAGCCGGATCCGCTTCTTGTCCGCTGGCAGTACGGCTCGGGCCGCAGCGTGGCCTGGACGAGTGATTTCAGCGGCAAGTGGTCGCCGGACTGGACATCCTGGGACCGGTTTCCCGAAGTGTTCAGCCGGCTGGTGAAATGGACGTTTCCCCAGTTTCAAGCTTCTGCCTTCGAGGTCACCTCCCGGCTGGAGGGGGATCAGGTCAGGCTTGACCTTAAGAGCGCCGATCCGGCATTCCAGGGAGAGATCCAAGCGACGGTGACGGATGAAGCTCTTGGGACAACGGAGCTCGCCGCGATTCCTACGCTGCCCGGTGAATACGAGGCGCAGGTGCCCGTGCGCCAACCGGGGGTTTACCTGACACGCATCGATGTTCAGGATCCCGCCGACCGCTCCAAGACGCTGGGATCCTCCACTACGGGCTTTGTCATCCCCTACTCACCGGAATACCGGCTATCGGCCGGCGACCAAACCGCCAAGCTTAAGCAGCTGGCCGACATGACCGGAGGCCGTCTGCTTTCATCCGAGCATCCCGAGGAAGTCTTCCAGGGAGCCGTCCAGGCCAAGAAGCAGAGCCGGGACAGAACGAGGCTGCTGCTGGCCGCTGCCGCTCTCTTGTGGGTGGCCGACATTGCGGCCAGGCGGTTGAATGTGCCATGGTCGCGGCTCGCGGAAAGGGCGAGGAGGCGGTTCGGTTTCAGCGGCCGGCCGGTTACTGTCCCTTCCGCTCCGGCCAAGATGGAGAGGCTCGGCAGACGCAAGGACCAGGCGGCGGCCTTTTACCGGAGCTTGGGAGAGGAGCGGCCGCCTAATCAAGTCCCGGGTGCGGGCCTCATGAAGCGGGGAGAGGACGCGCTGGCGGAGGAGAACCGGAAGGCACAAGCCGGCAAAGGTCCTTCTCGCGCTCCCGTTCGAGACCGGCCGGGTGGCGGGGAAGGAAAGGAGCGTCCCGTACCTCCACCCGATCAGCCTGTTCAAGGGGAAACGGCAGGGCGGAGCGAGACCATGAGCCGGCTTCTCGCCGCCAAGAAACGGCGGCAATAGCAGAGGCAAGCTGCATCGGCGTGGCGTCGGCCAGGTAGAGTCGGGCTAGCCAGGAGGAAGGGCCAGACGTGAAAAGGGGACCGGCCCGCTGCTTCGGTCAGCGTGGAGACGGTCCCCTTTTGCCATACAAGAAAAGCTTACGACTCCAGTAAGAAACCGGGGGTTGTAAGCTTTTTTTGGTTTACTCCGATAAACCAGGCCGGCAGGTACCGGTGGAAGAATCGGCCGAATCCTCTTTCCCGTTTGTTGGAGAATAGGCAATGAGGTTGACCTCGCGTCCGAGCTTCTGCTGCATCTTGGCTTCGAGCTTTACAATTTCCTGAACGAGCTCGCCGTCCTGGTCCATGTTCGTAAATTCGTATCCGGAGTTCATGCTTGTCCTCCTCCCTTTCCAGGCTAATGGCAATAGTGGCTAGTTTTCCCCGCGGGAGATGGCTTCATTCCTAAAATATTACTGCCTTCCCTGTCCCTCACGACTGAATCGGTCATGAGCCGCATAGGATTAGTTCCATACGGTATTCAAGGAGGAGTGACTGTGGCGGAACCTCAGCATCCGCAAATGCCCGTTTGCGGGCACGATCAGATCGTTTACATCCGCGAGATGGTGGAATGGCATGAATGGATGGCCAACCGGTCCGAGCCGGGTGACCGCTATCATTGGGAGAGGGCCCGAAGCTTTCAGAAGCTTCTCGAGAATCCGGTCGAATCGCTGGATACCCAGTATTATTGAGAACAAGGGAGGAACAAACTTTGTGCCGTACATCCGCCGCGGGCCCTTGGGCTTAGCGGTGTTTCAGCATGCCGGGAAGGGGCAAGCCCTTCTTCGCCATCACGGAAAAATCTTTGTTTCCCCAAGGCTATTAATCGGTTTCAAAAGGGGGCAATCCGGTGAAATAGTAGGTACAGGATTACCCAATTCTTACCGGATCGGAGGAGAGCGTCATGCCGTTAGATGATGTGCTGCTTGAGAAGTACGGTGAGTTCTACTGCAGCCTATATGTCGCCAAATGCCAGCCTTGGATCAGGGAGGTCCCCTTTCATGAATGGGTGGAGCGGCAGATGGCTATCCGCAGCCAGCCGGCGAGATTCGGTTCCATAGCAGCCGAAGACGTTATGCCGGAATTGGGCGGCGATAGTCCGATGATCTTGTTTGAGACGGCATAGCGGAAGGCATACATAATCTTCCCCCTTCCTGAATTAGGAAGGGGCAGCCCCCTCCCGGACGAGGGGGTTTTTGTTTCAGCGGGAATCCCAACGGGTAAAAAAGAACAGGCTTACTTCTACAAAATAGACAAAAGGAGCTGACAATCATGGACGACAATGTAATCAAAGGCAAGTGGAACCAACTGAAAGGCGAAGCCAAAAAACAGTGGGGCAAACTGACGGACGACGACCTGGATGTCATCGCCGGGGAAAAGGACAAGCTGATCGGCAAAATCCAGGAGCGTCATGGACATAACAAAGACGAGGCGGAGAAGGAGTATCATACTTGGTCGTCCCGTTTCAACGACTATTAAACCATAACGAAAAGAGGGTGTTCCTTAAGCCATCAAAATGGCGGAGGGATACCCTCTTTTTTTTAGTTTCTTCACGCTGACGGCGTTATTTCTTTTTCGACGGTTTGCGCTGGGTCCGGGCCAAGTATTTCTTCTCCCGCGAATCCCACAAGGAATTGGCGACAAAGAAGCCGATTACCCCGAACACGACAAACCGGATGGCAATAAAGGGATAGAGGACATCTTCATTAAATACATAATCGGTAAGGGTTAACACGAGAGCCGCCCCTATTCCGAAAGATAGAATATAACGGAGGAGAAAGGGGGACCGGCCCTTCTGTCTCTTGACGGCCCAGGCCGTCTCTTGCTTTTCGTTCATGGTATGCTTCCTTCCCTGCCTATTGACGCTTTATGGTAAAATATAACGGCGTTGATCTGGAAATGGGGGTTAATCGATGAGCAAAATTTTGTTGTTTGCCGCCTTGGTATGGCTGACCGGCAGCCCGATCCGAGCCTTGATCGTGTTCTTGATCATTCTGTATTTTCTGGACCGGCGGTTCCTGGGCCTGACCCCAAGCATCGGCAAGCCGATCCGGCGAAACCGCCGGCTCGCCCGACTCCGCCAGCAGCTGAGGGCACAGCCTCATGACACCCGGGGAAAGCTGGAGGCGGCCCGGCTGCTCGTGGAGAAAAAGAAATACCGCGAAGCCGCCCGTTACCTCGAGGACATTCTCCCGGTCATGGACGATTCCGCCGAAGTCCTCACCGAGCTTGGCCTGTGCCGAATCAAGCTGGGAGAGCTGGAGGAAGGGGAACGGCTCGTTCTTAACGGCTTGGAGCTTAACCCCCGGGTCCATTACGGGGAGCCCTACCTTCGGCTGGGAGAGGTATTTGCCTCGAGCCAGCCGGATAAAGCGATCCGGTATTTGGAAAGCTTTCGGGAGCTCAATACCTCCTCGTGCGAAGCCTACTACCGGCTTGGCATGCTGTACAAGAAGCTGGGCCGGGAGCAGGAGGCGAAGGAAGCCTTCCGCGAAACCGTGGACATTTACCGATCTCTACCCAAATACAAAAGACGGACCGAGCGCCGCTGGGCCATTCTGGCCCGCTTTCGCTAGCATTCCGAGGGGAGCCGGCCAACGGGGATAGGAGGGACCCGCTCAGGCAGGCATTAGCCGCCCCGTCATCCCCGACCGCCGGCCATCGCTGCATGCGGCGTTAAGGCCCGGTCGAAACGGCTGGCCGGTTCCGCTCCGGCGAGTAAGGCTCCAGCTCCGCGGCAGCCGCCGGGTCTCCGAGCAGCAGTCCGGCCATCAGCCGGCCCGTTACCGGTGCAAGAAGCACGCCGTTGCGGAAGTGGCCGGTTGCCACGTAGACCTGGTCCAGGCCGGGCAGGGCACCCATGTAAGGGAGCCCGTCGGGCGTTCCGGGCCGTAGTCCCGTCCATGTGCGCAGGAACTCCGCTTCCGCCAAGGCCGGCTGGAGCCGGACGGCAGAGGCATGAAGGGCGGCCAGCGCTTCCACGGTAGGCCGCTTGTCGAAGCCCGCCTCAAGCTGGGTTGCCCCGATTGTCACGGTTCCATCCAGCCGGGGAACGAGGTAGCAGCCTTTGGTGAACAGGGTGCGGCTTGCCGTCCGGCCATTCGGCCGAACCGAGTAGCACTGCCCTTTTACCGGTAACAGGGGGACAAGCTCTTGGAGCTCCTCCGGCAGCAGCCCCCAAGCCCCGCCGGCCAGAATAACCGAATCGGCATATAGAAGACCTTCTCCAGTCCGCACCCCGGTCGCCCGTCCGCCCGATGTGACGAGGCCCAGCACGGGGGTATTCTCCAGCACCCGGCAGCCGAGCCGCTCCAGCCCGGCCCGCATCGCCTCGGCCAGCTTGACCGGATGGACCCGGTGGTCGCCGGAGAAGAACAGCCCGCCTCTTGGCTCTCCTCCGATTCCTGGCTCCAGGCGGCGAAGGTCGTCCGCCTCCAGCCAGGAGTAGTCTCCGATCCAGGGAAGACGGCTGCGAAGCTCCGCCTCATCCTCTTCCGTGTACGCGATCCGGACGATTCCTTCGGCTTCATACTGCGGGTTCAGCCCGCTCCTCCCGGCGATCCGTTCCGTCCAATCCCGGTACAGCTGCAAACTTCTCCTGCACAAATCAAAAAAAGGCCCGTCCGCATGGGTCTCCACATGGGCACCCAGCATGCCGGCAGCGGCCGTCGAGGCTTCTCCTCCAAAGGAACCTTTGTCGAGGAGGGTGACGGAAACCCCTCGCTCCGCAAGCTCCCAGGCAATGGAGCCTCCTATGAGGCCTCCGCCGACCACAAGGGCCGTTGATTCTTTCTTCACTGCGATAACCTCCTTGGTGTAGAGGCCCGGCGGCCGAGTTCCTCCTGGTAACGGAGAAGCTGCCCGACCGGGTCTTTCTGGCCAAAAAAACCGGACAGCACGGCGACGCCCGCGCAGCCGGCCGCGAGAACTTCCCGGACGTTGTCCGGCGTGATTCCCCCGATGGCGATAACAGGTAGAGGCGAGGCGTTCGTCACCTCCGCCAGCGCTTCCGTCCCGCGGGGGGCGAGGCCTTCTTTGGAGCCGGTTAAGTACACATGGCCGAACAGGACATAGTCGGCCCCTTCCTCCGCGGCCTTCACCGCTTCAAGGGCCGAGTGGACGGAGACGCCGATCCGGGTCCTTTCCCCCATCAGCTTGCGGGCGGCGGCAGGGCCAAGGCTGGTATAGCCCAGCTGCACGCCGGGGGAACCGACGGCAGCCGCGGCATCCAGCCGGTCGTTAATGTAGATGGGGGCCCAGGGCAGCAGGGAATGAAGCCGTTCGTACCAATGAACGATTTCCTTCGCACCTCTGTGCTTTTCCCGGATATGAAGAGCATCCAGGCTTCCCTCCGGCACCTTCGCGAGCAGGGCCTCCACTTCTTCCAGTTCCTGGCGGCCGGTGGTGATGAGATGAAGGACATGCCTTCGGTTGCGCATGGCTGCTCCTCCTTTGCCGGAATTCGTCCGAAGACCGCTTTCCTGCTAATCTTATCAAAGGCCGTACGGACCGTCAAAAGCCTTTTTGGCGCTGCTTGACGCTCCCGCCGGGCAGGGCTACACTGAACAATGGAGAGTCAGGAAGGCACGGAGCTTCCTAGTGCCTTATCCGGTAACTTTGTTGGCAAGAAAACCTCTGTATGCGCACGAGAATAAGGAAAAAAGCAGAACAACACTCACGGATAAGGCACTTACGGGGAGCAACAGGCGAAGAAGGCGGTTTTTTCGCCGGATTCCTTGCGGTTCCGAACAATGGAGGAGAGTACAGTGAAGACCATACCCAGAGCATTAACCATAGCAGGCTCCGACAGCGGGGGAGGAGCCGGCATCCAGGCGGATTTGAAAACCTTTCAGATGCTGGACGTGTTCGGCATGTCCGCCCTCACGGCCGTGACGGCGCAGAATACCCTTGGGGTTCACGGAATATACGAGATTCCGCTGGAAGGAATCGCCGCCCAGATCGACGCTGTTGTCGAGGATTTGGGAGTGGATGCCGTCAAGACCGGCATGCTGTCCCGTCCGGACATCATCGAGCTGGTCGCCGACCGCATCCGGCATCATAAGCTGACGGCTCTGGTGATTGACCCGGTCATGATCGCCAAAGGCGGAGCCGCCTTATTGAAGGACGAAGCCAAGTCGGTGCTGCGCGACGTGCTCGTGCCGCTTGCCGCCGTGGTGACGCCGAACGTTCCGGAAGCGGAAGTGCTGACGGGCATGACGATTGCGACGGTGGCCGACATGGAAGAGGCAGCCCGCCGGATCGTCGACGGGTTCGGGGCCCGGGCGGCCGTCGTCAAAGGGGGCCATCTGGAAGGAGAACCGACCGATGTCCTCTACGACGGGACAAGCCTGCGCCGCTTCACCTCGGAGAGGTATGCCACCCGGCATACCCACGGGACGGGGTGCACGTTCTCGGCCGCCATTACCGCCGAGCTGGCGAAGGGAAGAGACCTGCCGGATGCCGTCCAAACGGCAAAGGCTTTTATCACCAGTGCCATTAAGGAAGAACTGGGACTCGGGGCCGGCCACGGTCCGACGAATCACTGGGCGTACGGCAGAACGCATACCAGAGGAAAGTAGGGGGAAGAAATGGACAAAAGCAGCAGCGGCTTATCCCTGGAATATCCTATGCAGGCTATTACGCTTCTCGTCGTAGTGGCGGTCACATTTGCCTTGATGCTGGCTTGGACGAAGTACAAAAAACGCAAAAGAAAGTAGGAGTCGCCATGTATTACATTAACCGCGAACAACTCGGGGAACGCCTCCGGTTCATTCCGTTTCTTCAGGAAGCGTGCGGCCAGCTGGCGGAGCGCTGGAACGGAACCGATCCCCTGGCGATACTCGCCCAGGAGAGGGTTCTTCATCTCGCCATTGAGACGGTTACGGACGTGGGCAGCCTTCTCATCGACGCTTTTATGATGCGGGATGCGAGCAGCTACGAGGACATCATCGAGATCCTGACCGGCGAGAAGGTATTCGGGGAGGAGGAAGGACGGTTCTTTCAGCAGCTGGTCAAGCTGCGCCGTCCTCTCGTGCAGGACTACGCCCGTCTGGAAAGAGGCGGCTTGGATCCGCTGATCGCGGAATTGCCGGCCCGGCTAGGAAGCTTCGGTCGAGATGTCGAGGCTTTTATCGAAAAGGAAATGAAAATGTAGAAGAGCGGTTCGATCGGGCTACGCTTTTCCGCCTTTCTAAACAGAATCGTTTAGTAATTTACGAATCCACCCAAATGAGCTACAATGGTCGGTACAGGTGGTGGTAAAGGCATGAAACCCAATCAAGACCTCTCGACCCGGCGGGTGCTTCTCTCCCTGTTGAAGACCCGCGGTTCGATGACCATACAAGAAATGGCCCAAGAGCTGGGCATTACCGAAATGGCCGTCCGCCGGCACATCCAGGCCATGGAGCGGGATGGCTGGATCGCCGGTACGCTCGTCCGCCAGGCGGTGGGGCGGCCCGCCCACCGGTATGCGTTAACAGCCGGTGCGGATGACCTGTTTCCTAAGAATTATCACCAGCTCTCCCTGGATCTGCTTGGGGAGCTGGAAGCCGAAGAGGGCGAAGAGCTCGTTCGCCGGTTGTTCGAGGGACGCAAGCGGAAGCTGCTCGCGAAATACAGCGAACAGATGGCGGGCGTTAGCCTCGCCGAACGGGTAAGCCGTCTCGCGGCCATTCAGGATGCCAACGGCTATATGGTAGCCTGGAGGGAGGACGGAGGCCGCTACACGCTGGAGGAGTACAACTGCCCGATTTCGCAGGTCGCCCAGCGGTACAACCAGGCGTGCACGTGCGAGCTGGCCCTGTTTGAGAAGCTGCTGGGTGCCCGGGTGGAGAGGACCGAGTGCCTCACGAAGGGCGGGCGCAAATGCACCTATATCATTGAACGCGAAGAGGCTTAGCGGCAAAAGCTCGCAGCAGTCTGCCCGATCGTCTCTGCGCCGATTCTCCTACAGGTAAACCGGGAGGACAGCCGGGCGTTTCTTCTAAACCCAACAACCCGCCTTCGAGCTGCCGAAGGCGGGTTGTTGGGTTATTCCCCTTATCGGATTGGATAAGGACGGCCTGCGAATGGGCCGGTAATCTATTCCCCGTCGAACAGGGAAGTCGAGAGATATCGTTCTCCCGTATCGGGAAGGAGCACGACGATCAGCTTGCCCTTGTTCTCCGGCCGCTTGGCGGCTTGGGCGGCGGCATGAACCGCCGCACCCGAAGAAATGCCGACCAGCAGGCCTTCCCGTTTGGCGAGCTCCCGCGCCGCGGCAAAAGCATCTTCATCCCGGACGGGAACCACTTCATCAATCACGGAGGCATCGTAGATGTCCGGGATGAAACCGGCCCCGATCCCCTGGATTTGGTGAGGACCGGGACGGCCACCCGAGAGAACGCTCGAGGCGGAAGGCTCCACGGCCAGCACCCGGATGCCGGGTTTTCGTTCCTTTAGGGCGCTTCCCGCACCGGTGACCGTTCCTCCGGTTCCGACTCCGGCAACGAACAGATCGACCTCCCCATCGGTGTCGGTCCAAATTTCTTCGGCCGTCGTCGTCCGGTGAACCTCCACGTTGGCCGGGTTGCTGAACTGCATAGGCATATAGGCATGGGGCAGCTCGGCGGCCAGCTCCTCGGCTCGCCGGATAGCCCCCCGCATGCCTTCCGCGCCGGGAGTAAGCACCAGCTCGGCGCCGAGAGCCTTCATGAGCTTGCGGCGTTCCAAGCTGAATGATTCGGGCAGGGTGATAATCAGCTTGTAGCCGAGCGCCGCCGCGGCAAAGGCGAGGCCGATGCCGGTGTTCCCGCTTGTCGGCTCGATGATCACCGAGTCCGGGCGAAGCAGTCCTTTTTCCTCGGCATCCTTGATCATGGCAAAGGAGATCCGGTCCTTGACGCTGCCGGCGGGGTTATAGGACTCGAGCTTGGCGACCAGCCGGGCTTCCAGCCGATGATCGGCGGCATAGCGGGACAGCTCCAGCAGCGGGGTGCGGCCGATTAGCTCGGTTAAATTAGAGGCAATGGCAGACATAAACGTTCCTCCTAGAAACAAAGAGTGAATCCTTCTTTTCTTATCCGGTTAATCGGACATAAGACCATGCCAATACTTTACCACTAAACCATTCCGGAACACAACCGTATCCAGATTACACCACTGGAGGCTTATCCGGTAACTTTGTTAGCGGGAAGGCCCATAGGCCCGGGATATCCAACAAATGCAGGAGAACCGACCAACACTCCGGCCGCCAAACCCGCTTCAGGAGCGGGCATGGTGACGGGTGACACTGTCGGTCAGGCTGCGGGCTTTGGCGGTGACGGCTTCATAGCGGCCTTGGGCAATCTCGGCGAGAGGAAACAGCGAGCTTCCGATCCCGACGGCATAGCAGCCGGCCTTCAAGTAATCGGACAGATTCCCTTCGTTCACTCCGCCGACGGCCACCATGGGAATATGGCCGAGCGGCCCGCGCAGCTCCTTGATGAAGGACAGGCCGAAGGAAGCGCTGGGGAACAGCTTGACCGCGGTAGCCCCGGCTTTCCACGCTTTAACGATCTCGGTGGGTGTCATAGCGCCCGGGAAGACGGGCAGTTGGCGGTCCGCCGCGTAACGGATGGCCTCCTCCTCCACGTTGGGCGTCACGAGAAACGAAGCGCCGGCTTCCACGGCACGCTGGGCGTCGTCCCGGTCCAGCACGGTCCCGGCCCCGATAAACATCCGGCCGTCCATCGCCTCACGCAGCTCTCGGATAGAATCCAGCGCCCCCACCGTATTAAGCGTGACCTCCATGACCGTAATGCCTCCTTGAAGAAGGGCTTCGGCGACCGGCTGGATGTGCTTGGGCTCCACCCCTCTCACGATGGCGACAATCCGGGTATCCTCAATTTGACGCAGGCCCTGCTCTCGATTCATGATACAGCCTCCTTGGCAAGCTTTTTTCCGTATGGACACTGGGTTTATTATACCCTTGGGAGGTCTTGGGCGTCCATGCCCGTCTCCACCGGATTCGGCCGTCCGGCATGGTTTTAGGAGGGGCCGCAAGCCAGTTTTCTTTGTTTTCCCGTCGAACTATGCTACATTTTAGGTGAAACGACCGGAAGGTCATACCCTAGAAGCAAGGTGGAGTTTAGCAGATGGTAAAATGGACAAAAGCAGGCTCAGCCCTCATGCTGATCCTGATCATGATTCTCGCCGGCTGCGGCGGCAAGAAAGCGGCGGACAACGGAGGACAAGCTTCCCCCTCTCCCCAGGCGACGGCAGGAAAAGCGGAGAAGGGCGAGTTTCTGATCGGCGTCATTCCCGCCCAAGGGGATACCCGCATGAAAACGGGAGCGGAGAAGCTGGCCGCGGCGCTCAGTGAGAAGATGGGACGCAAAGTAAAAGCGGAAGTATACCCGGACTATAACGGTGTCGTGGAGGCGCTCGGTGCCGGCAAGCTGCACATGGCTTATCTCGGCCCACTGACTTATGTAGAGGCCCACGAACGGTACGACGTGAAGGCGGTGGTGACCCAGCTGATCAACGGCCAGCCCTATTATTACTCGTACCTGATCACGCCGAAGGATTCGCCTTACAATACCTTCGACGATGTGAAGGCGAATTCGGACAAGATCCGGTTTGCTTTCGGGGATATCCAGTCGACCTCGGGAAGCCTGATCCCGGGAATCGCATTGAAGAAAGCGGGACTGTTCGAGAGCCAGCAGAAAAACAAATTCAAGAGCGTCACATACACGGGCAATCATGACGCGACCGCCCTAGCTGTTCAGAACAAGGGAGTGGACGTCGGCGCCATCGACAGCGCCTACTTTGACAAGCTGGTTCTCGACAAGAAGATCGACGGCAGCAAAATCAAAACGATCTGGAAATCCGAGCCGCTGTTCCAATATCCATGGGCGGTCGAGAAATCGACCTCGGATGCCGATATCAAGATCATCCAGGATACCATGCTGGCCATCAAGGACCCGGAGATTCTCGGGGCCTTCGGGGGAGCGAGCGGCTTTACCTTGGCGAAGAACGAAGATTATGCCGCGATTCGCCAGGCAGCCATTGAAGACGGCCGGGTGAAGCCTAAGAAATAAGAAGAAAGTGGATTGGGAAAGGGGGCGATGACTTGAAAAAATGGGCGGGGGCGGCGATAGTCATCGCCCTTCTCCTCTGGTCGGGCGCGGGGGTCCGCTTTGACTTCTCCCTGTTTAAGGATATCGGGAATTCCTTCCGGTTCATCCGGGACAATTGGTTTCCTTTGGATACGGAGGATGCGGGCTATGCGGTGGGCCAGATGGTCCTTACCTTGCAAATCGCTCTGTTCAGCACGCTGATCGCCGTGGGGATCGCCCTGCCGGCGAGCTTCTTTGCCGCCCGGAATACGACTCCCTTCGGGGGGATCTACCACGGCATCCGGGCGGTGTTTAATTTTCTCCGGTCCGTCCCGGAGATCGTGATGGCGCTTGTGTTTATTCCGACGCTTGGCCTCGGTCCGATGCCGGCGGTGCTAGCACTCATCATTCACAACATCGGGGTCTTCGGCAAAATGATCTCCGAGCTGATCGAATCGGTTGACCGCGGGCCCCAGGAGGCCGTTCAGTCCGCAGGAGGAACCCGGATCCTCGTGGCCCTCTACGGAATCATGCCCCAGATCATCCCGCTCGTCATCTCGCAGTATTTCTACCGGCTGGAAGTCGCCATCCGGACCTGCCTCATCCTTGGGGTGGTCGGAGCGGGCGGACTGGGGCAGCTCCTGTATAACGATTTCAAAATGTTCGCCTACCAACGGGTCGCCTTCGAGGTGGTTCTGATCATGCTCCTTGTCACCTCGGTGGATTACCTGGGGGCTTACGTCCGGAAGCGGGTGAACTAGATGCTTGAGATACAAGGCTTAACGAAGCAGTACCCGGGAGAGAGTGAGCCGGCGCTTGCCGGGATCGATCTGACGGTTCGGCCGGGGGAACTCGTGGCGGTGCTTGGACGCAGCGGAGCAGGCAAATCGACGCTGATCCGCTGCATCAACCGGCTGGTGGAACCGGACGCGGGAAAGGTCCGTTGGAACGGAAGGGAACTGACGGGCGTACCGCCCGGTCTTCTCCGGGAGAGAAGGCGGGAGATCGGCATGATCTTTCAGCATTTTCACCTCCTGCCCCGGCTTACGGTGAAGATGAATGTGTTGTCGGGGCGGTTCGCCGCCATGCCGTTATGGCGTCCGCTGTTCGGAGCTTTCGCCCCGGAGCACCGCAAGGCCGCCGGGGAAGCCCTTCAGCGCGTGGGTCTCGCCCATCTGGCCTCCCGCCGGGTGGAGGAGCTGAGCGGGGGGCAGCGGCAGCGTGTGGCGATAGCCCGCGTGCTTATGCAGCAGCCGGAACTACTCCTCGGGGACGAGCCGGTGTCGAGCCTAGACCCGGTTACGGCCGACCGCATTCTGGGCTTTATCGCGGAGCTTCACCGGGAGCAGGGGCTTACGGTCGTGCTTAACCTGCACGACGTTGCGCTTGCGAGGCGCTATGCTCCCCGCATCATCGGGCTTTCCGGGGGACGGATCGTTTATGACGGCCCGCCCGGGGAGCTGAACGACGAGGCGCTCGCCCGCATTTATCCGCCGGATCAAGATTAATTCAGGAAAGGAAGATTTCCATGTCCGAGCTATCGTCCATCAAGCTGACATCCTATTCGACCAAAGGAGGCTGCGGCTGCAAAATCGGCCCGGCCGACCTCTCTCAAGTGCTGAAAAACCTGCCTACTCCGGTGCCGGATCCGAACCTGCTCGTCGGGCTCGACACGAGCGACGATGCCGGCGTCTACAAGCTGTCGGACGAGCTTGCGCTCGTTCAGACGGTCGATTTCTTCACGCCGATCGTGGACGATCCGTACTCGTTCGGCCAGGTAGCGGCCGCTAACGCCATCAGCGACATTTACGCCATGGGCGGCAAGCCGCTGACGGCGCTCAATATCGTGGCTTTTCCCATCAACAAGCTGGATAAGGCCGTGCTGGCGGAGATTCTGCGCGGAGCGGGGGATAAAATGCGCGAAGCGGGCGTCACGCTCGTCGGAGGGCACTCGATCGACGACAACGAGCCGAAGTTCGGGCTCGCCGTGACCGGGCTCGTTCATCCGGACAAGGTGCGCACGAACGCCGGCGCGAAGCCGGGCGACAAGCTTATCCTGACGAAGCCGATCGGGGTGGGCGTTCTGACCACCTCGATCAAGAAGGATAAGCTCGACGAGGCGGAAGTGCAGCGCGTGACGCAGGTCATGGCCACGCTGAACAAGGCCGCCGCCGAGGCGATGGCGCCCTACGACGTCCATGCCTGTACGGACGTCACCGGGTTCGGCCTTCTCGGCCATGCCTCCGAGCTGGCCAAGGGCAGCGGCGTCGGCGTGCGCCTCGAACGTTCGCAGGTGCCGGTGCTGCCGCGCGTTCGCGAGCTGGCGGACGAAGGCTTCGTGCCGGGCGGCACCAAGAACAACCATGCGCACCTGCAGGGCGCGGTCACCTATGCGGAATCCATGGATCCGGTGGACCAATGGATTCTGTGCGATGCGGTGACCTCGGGCGGCCTGCTCATCTCCGTTGCCGCAGACCGGGCGGAGGCGCTCTTGGCCGACCTGCACCAAGCCGGCGTGGAAGCCGCCTCCATCATCGGAGAGACGGTCGCCGATCATCCCGGACACATTGTGGTCGTCTAGAGCCAATATACAATAAGGGAAGCGAATGCCTTGTTTCAGGATATTACGATAGAAGAACTGCTCGAGAAGCAGCGCAAGGGCGAGCTGACGGTTGTCGACGTCCGCTCCCCTTCGGAGTACGAAGAAGGCACGATTCCGGGCAGCCTTAACCGTCCGTTGTTTGACGATGAGGAACGACGCGAAATCGGAACGTTGTACAAGCAGGTCAGCGTGGACGCCGCCAAGGAGCGGGGGCTGGAGATCGTCGCCCGCAAGCTGCCCGAGTTCGTCAAAGAGCTGGACGCCATGGATAACCGCAAAGCGGTCTTCTGCTGGCGGGGAGGCATGCGCAGCCGGACGGCGGCGACACTCCTCTCCCTGTACGGAGCCCGCGTTTACCGGCTGCAGGGAGGGATCCGCGCCTACCGGCAGTGGGTTGTCAAGACACTGGAGGAATTTAAGCTTGACCAGACCTGCATCGTGCTGAACGGTCATACGGGGACGGGCAAAACGGTCATTCTCTCCAAGCTTGCGGAGCAGGGCTACCCGGTCCTTGATCTGGAGGAGCTGGCGGGCCACCGAGGGTCGATCTTCGGCCAGATCGGACGCAAGCCTAGCAACCAGAAATCATTCGAGGCGAAGCTGGTGCACGAGCTTCTTAAGCTGCAGGGCTCCTCCTTCGTGCTGATGGAAGCGGAAAGCCGCCGCGTCGGCAAGGTGACCCTGCCTGATTTTCTGATGGAAGCGAAGGAAAACGGCAAGCAGCTTCTCATCGAGCTGCCGGTCGAAGAACGAATCCGGCACATTCTGGAAGACTACCGTCCGGAAGAGCACAAGCAAGAGTGCCTGGCCGCTTTCCGGCTCATTGAGAAGCGCATCCATACCCCCATTGCGAAAGTGATCGAACAGCATCTGCAGGAAAGCCGCTTTGCGGAAGCGGTCCAATTGCTGCTCGTTCATTATTACGATCCCCGGTACGAGCATGCCATTCACCGGTACAATGCCGAAACGGAAACCGTTCAGGCGGATACGATTGAGGAAGCGGTGGAAGCGGTCCGGAAGGCCCTGCCACGCTGGGTATAAGCTCATTCGTCATCATCGCGTCACCGCGGGCGAAGCGGCCTTAAAGGGAAAGAGCCCTGCTTAAAGCTACATGGCTTTGAGCAGGGCTCTTTTTTTTTGCCAAATGTTGTGTCAAAAGTCCAGCGCCTAACTATAATGAAACTAAGAAATGGGCATTTGCCCGGGGCAGCCAACCAGGCCAACAAGGAGAGGTGAGGAAAGTGGTCCTGCAGATCAGCGCGGCCGTCGCCGCGGCGGCTTTTGTGGTTTTGGTCCTTTTTGCGGTACGCGTCTTACAGGCGGTGAAGGCAACGCTGGAGAGGACAGGAGAAACAGTGGAGACCGTAAGCAAGGAGACGCTGGTCCTGGCGCGGGAAGCGTCGGCGACCCTTCAGGAGATCAGACGGACGACCGAGCGGTTGGAAGGACGGTTGAAGCAGGTGGACCCGCTTCTGGCGTCCATTCGGCAGACGGGCGAGACGGTTCAAACGGCGGCCCATGCCGCTCATCAGGTAACGGGGGCGATCGCGGAGGTGGCGGTTCATGCGGCGGATCAAGTGACCCGGCATCAGAACCGCATAGCCGAAACCGCAAGCTGGCTGACGGCGGGGATCAAGCTGTGGAAAGCCTGGAAACCCGACGGCAAACCGGAAACCCCCTCTAAAGAGAACAAGGAGTGATACCCATGGCAAAATTGGAAAACAGCAAAACCTTCGCAGTCGGCGCCCTGGTGGGCGGCGTGCTGGGAGCGGTCACCGCGCTTCTCTTCGCCCCCAAATCCGGCAAGGAATTAAGAGCGGATCTGGCGGATCAATACCAGAATGTGAGCGATAAAACCCAGGAGCTGGCCCGTTCGGTCGGCACCTCCACCTCCGAGTGGGTGGACCGGGCGAAGGAGAAGGGCTCAGCCGTCATCGGCGAGGTCAAAAGCTGGTCCTTCCGCCGGAACGAGTCCGAAGACAGCCGGCAAGAGCTGGCCCAGGTGTCGGAGATTTCGCTTGAAGAGGAAGCGGAGATCGTCCGTCAGGGATAAGAGCGGATGCTTAGCGGCCTTGCTCCAGAGGAAATACGGATAGGTCATGGCCCAAGCTTAAAAGGGAGCCCTCGTTGGAGGAGCTCCCTTTTGATCCGTCAAGCGGAGAACGATTTATTTTCTTTCAGCAGCTGTTCCGCATCCCGGATGCTGAGGGGACGGCTGAACAGATAGCCTTGGATGTCATCACAGCCGAGCTCCTTCAGCACCTTGAGCTGGCCCTCCGTTTCGACGCCCTCGGCAAGCGAACGGATGTTCAGCTCCCGGCAGAGCCGGATCAGGGCGGCGGCGATCGCGGAATGACCGGAACCTTTGTCGAGGTCGTCGATGAACGACTTGTCAATTTTCAGTGTGTTGACCTTAAACCGTTTCAGCCAGGACAAGGACGTATAGCCGGTGCCGAAATCGTCAATCGAGATGCTGACGCCCAGGCCCTTAAGTCTCTCGATCGTATCGAGGGCAAGGGAGATCTTGTCGCTCGCCACGGTTTCTCTTATTTCCAGGCACAGGTAGTGGGGGGCGAGGCCTGTTTCGGCAAGCACTTCCTTTATGTATCCGACGAAGCCGGGGTGTTCGAGCTGGTAGACCGATATGTTGACCGAGATCAGAATCGGCGGAAGTCCGGCGTTCTGCCAGGCCCGGTTTTGCCGGCAAGCCTGTTTAACGACCCAATTGCCGATCGGGATGATCAAGCCGGAGGCTTCCGCAGCCGGAATGAACAGGCTTGGGGGAATGGCGCCCTTCGTGGGATGGTTCCAGCGGAGCAGGGCCTCCATTCCGAATACCGTTCCATCCTTAAGCCGGATAAGCGGCTGGTATTGCAGCTGCAGGGTTTCGTCCTTAAACGCCTTCTGCAGCTCTATTTCGAGGTGCATCTTTTCCAGCGTGCGGTCAGAGAGGGAAGGATGAAACACATTCACGATTCCTCCGCCTTTGGCCTTCGCCCCGTCGAGAGCAATGAAGGCGTGCCGGAGCAGCGTCTCGGCATCCGTTCCGTCGTTCGGTGAGAAGCTGATGCCGATGCTCACCGAGATGGGAATTTCTCTTTGCTGAATCACGAAGGGGGAAGAGGCGAGCAGCTGCTGGAGCTTTTTGCCGAGACCCGTAGCTTCTTCCATGCGGCTCACCTCGGGAAGAAGAACGGCGAAGTCTCCTCCACACAGACGAGCGGCCTCCCCTTTGCCGTTCAAGCACCCTTTAAGGCTTTCGGCCAAATACACGAGGAGGTCGTCGCCCGCCTTCAAGCCGAGGGCATGATTGATTTCCGCGAACCGGTCCACGGTCAGAACGAGAATGGCCAGCATCCGGTTTTCGTGCTGGGCTTCGATCAGCCGGTCGATGCGGTCGAGAAAGGACGAGCGGTTGGGCAATCCCGTAACCGGATCGAACGATGCCAGGTAAACGGCCTGGGTCTTAATGTCCTTGAACCGGTCCCTCAGCATGGACACGCGGTTAACCCGGCCTCCCTCTGCGCCGGTGGCGGTTTCGTTGGATTGCTGAAGGGCCCCGAGAAGCCGGCCGAGACGTTTCTTGTGGAGCACGGCCACGGCGGCTGTCTTTGCTTCCGGATCGTCCTGGGGACCGAAGAAAACGGTTCCTTTGTAATCGTCATAAGAGATGACCCGGTTGATGTTAACGATATTGTTCTCATCCAGCTGGACGAAGCCCTCGTCGAGCAGCCATTCCTCAATGCAGTCCCACGGGAGGTCAAGCCCGTAAACCGCTTCCGGCGTATGAACTTCGTGGCGGGGACCGCCGGTATTAACGATTTTGAGAACGTCGGAAGCGGAAATGAGAACATTCTCCCAGCCGTTGATTCCATTTTGAAGGACGGGTATTTTTAACATGGTATCCTTTCCGCCGCGACAGGACATCCGGGAAATAGTTCCCACCGGATGCGCGGGATTAGTCAGTTTTTGTCGAATGGAGTCTCTTTACTTCTATAGACAGCATGACTTGATATTTTGTTACACCAAACCTATAAAAAAATTTACTTAATGTTACTTGATCTACGTTATAAGCAGTCAAACCGGAGCTTTCCCTGGTTTTCCTGCCGATAATCACTTGGGGACGCGCCATACCATTTCTTGAACTGCTTAGAGAAATAGAGGGCGTCGGAGAAGCCCACGGAGGAGGCGACCTGTTCGATCGTCAGCGGCTTCTCAAGCAGGAGCCGGGCCCGTTCCATCCGGATCTTGAGCAGAAAATTCATCGGAGAGAGGCCGGTCTGCTGTTTAAAAATTTTGGACAAGTAGGTCCGATGGTACCCGAGCGTCTGGGCCATATGATCGATAGAGACCGGCTGGGAGTACTGCAGCGTCAGCCAGCGGATCGCCTGGTCCACCTGCCGGCGGCCTTCGCTTTCGGGCTCATCCGGCTCGTCCGGACGGATTCCGGCATCCTTCGCCCATTCGGCGAGCAGAAGCCGCAAATAGCCTTCCGCCTGGAGATCGTTCTCCGGCTTGCCTTCCTGGAGGGTCCGCTGAATCCGGCGGAAGAGAAGGGGGATCCGGCGTCCGGAGCCTTTGACCACCGGCCGGTGGGCGGTGATGCTCCGCAGGCTGAGCAGCCGGTCGGCATCCGTTCCTTCCATGGCGATCCAGCGGTACGTCCACGGATCTTCCCCGTCCGATTCATAGGCCGCAAGTTCCCCCGGAAAGATGAAGAAGGAATCGCCGGCTCCAAGCTCATACTCCTTGCCCATGCAGCGAAAGCGCCCCTTGCCTGAAAGGACATAGTGGACGAGATGATAGTCGAGCACCTGGGGTCCCACGGAATGCCGAGGCTCCGTTTCGGCGCTTCCGGCAAACAGAACGGTAAGCTCTCCTTTGCTTGGGTGGGCGTTAATGGATACTTGATGACGGATGTCGGCCATGACGGCTCCTCCTTGCTGAGGTAAGCTACCTATAATGATGAAGGATAAACGGAAGCGGTGCAACGGATTTCTTGCAAATCCGGGACGTCTGCCTCAAAATAATAGAAAACAACGGTCGCCGGAACCGATTTTTGTAATATCGTCGGCAGGCTTGGAAGGATGAATAGAGAAGATGAACAAAAAATTTGTGCTGGAGAACGGGTTATACCTCTCCTTCGCGGCTGCGCTCGTGGCAGCCGCGGGAAGCTTGTACCTCTCGGAGATTATGCAGTTCGAGCCGTGCAAGCTGTGCTGGTTCCAGCGGATCTTCATGTATCCGCTGACCATTCTGCTTGGAATCGCTGCAGTGCGCAAGGATTACGGTATCTGGCGCTATGGGCTGCCGTTGTCCATCATCGGCGGGTGCATCTCCATCTACCACTATGCCATTCAGAAGGTTCCTTATTTTCACGACAATGCGACCGCCTGCGGCCGGGTGCCGTGCGAATATGATTATCTCGACTGGTGGGGAGTGGTAACGATTCCGCTGCTCGCCCTGATCGCCTTTATCATCATTACGGTTCTGCTCTTTATGGTCCGCCGGGCCTCCCGGTAAGTCGGGGATACCCGCCCGAAACAAACTACATTCCTCCATATGGAAATGGCTTTCTTCCATTCGATTTTACCCGATTCGGGTGTAAAGTGGGATAAGCAAGTCAAACTTTCCCCTGGAGGTCATGGATCGATGTCCAAAATTACTTTCCTCGGAGCAGGCAGTACCGTCTTCGCCAAGAACGTGCTCGGCGACAGCATGCAGGTGCCGGCTCTGCAGGGCTTTGAAATCGCCCTGTTTGACATTAACCCGGAACGGCTGAAGGATTCGGAGCAGATGCTGAACAACCTGAAGGCCACGAGCGGAAGCTCCTGCATCATCAAGGCTTATTCCGACCGCAAGGAAGCCCTTCGTGGAGCCAAATATGTGGTCAATGCCATTCAGGTGGGCGGCTATGACCCTTGCACCATCACGGATTTTGAGATTCCGAAGAAATACGGACTGCGCCAGACCATCGCCGATACGATCGGGATCGGAGGCATTTTCCGCAACCTGCGCACCATCCCGGTCATGCTAGACTTTGCGAAGGACATTCGGGAGGTATGCCCCGATGCGCTATTCATGAATTATACGAATCCGATGGCCGTACTCACCAATGTGATGAACACTTACGGAGGAGTCAAGACGGTGGGCTTGTGCCACAGCGTGCAGGCGTGCGTCCCTCATTTGTTCCGGGCTCTCGAAATGGACGATACAGGTGTCCAATGGAAGATTGCCGGCATCAACCATATGGCCTGGCTATTGGAAGTCACCAAGGACGGCAAGGACCTGTATCCTGAAATCAAGAAGAGGGCGGCCGAGAAGCAGAATGAAAAGCACCATGACATGGTCCGCTACGAAATGATGCTCAGGTTCGGGTACTACATCACGGAATCCTCCGAGCACAATGCGGAATACCATCCTTATTTCATCAAGCGGAACTACCCCGAGCTGATCGACCGCTTTAATATTCCGCTGGACGAGTACCCGCGCCGCTGCATCCGGCAGATCGAGAAATGGGCCAAAATGCGGGAGGAGCTCGTCAACGACAAATCGCTCGAGCACTGCCGCAGCCATGAATACGCTTCCCATATCATGGAAGCCATCGAGACCGACAAGCCTTACAAGATCGGCGGCAACGTCATGAACACCGGCCTGATCACGAACCTGCCGAAGGAAGCCTGTGTCGAGGTTCCCTGCCTCGTTGACGCCAGCGGCGTGACGCCGACGTATGTCGGAGACCTGCCTCCTCAATGTGCGGCTCTTAACCGGACCAACATCAATACCCAGCTGCTCACCATCGAAGCGGCGCTCACCGGCAAGAAGGACCACATTTACCATGCGGCCCTGCTCGATCCCCACACGTCTGCGGAGCTGTCCATGGACGACATCGTAGCCATGTGCGACGAACTGATCGAAGCGCACGGCGACTGGCTGCCGAAATTCAGCTGACCAGATCAAAAAGGAGCCCACAAGGGCTCCTTTTTGCATCTTCCTCTAGCTTTTACGAAGCTCGCTCTTCGCTTCTACAAATCCTATTTTTCGGCTTTTTTGTCTTCAGGCGAGTTCAGGTATACCCGTTTGTTCTCCTTGCCGGACTGGTACACCGCCGCGATCAATTCCTGCGTTTTCATCGCCTCCCGGCCGTCGATGTACGGAGCTTTGCCGGCCTGAAGCGAATAGTAGTAATCGCGGATCTGCTTGGAATGGCTGACGCCCCAGTAGATTTTGACCCCTTCGCCGTAATCGATCACTTCATTCGGGTTCTTGTCCCGGGTGATTTCCGTCCCGTCGTTGTAGGTGATGGTGGCGCGGTCAGCTACCATCTTGGCGATGCCCTTCACGCCGTGAATTTCGATTTCGACCGGGGCGTCATAGCTGTAATAATTGATGGCGAAGAACCCGGCGAACACCCCGTTCGTGAATTTGATGACCCCCTCCGCGCTGTCCTCCACTTCAATCTTCTCGTGGGCCCGGTTCGCGATCTGGGCATCCACGTATTCGATGTCCTCGCCGACGAACCAGCGCATAAGGTCCATGGTATGAATCGCCTGGTCGATGAGAACGCCGCCGCCTTCCTTGCTCCACGTTCCCTTCCAATCGCTCTTCTTGTAATAATCGTCGGTCCGCTTCCAGGTAACGGAGCATTTGGCCCCAAGAATCTGCCCCAGGCTGCCGTCCTGAATCGCGTTCTTGATCAGCTGGGACCCGGGATTGTAGCGGTTCTGGAAAATCACGCCCAATGTGACTCCGTTACGTTCGCACGCCTCGACCATCTCCTTCGCCTGCTCAATCGAGATGCTCATGGGCTTCTCCGTAAGGACATGCTTGCCCTTGTTGGCGGCGGCAATGGCAATGTCCGCATGATTATAGTGAGGGGTACAGATATGTACGACGTCGATATCCGCCTTCTCGAGCATTTCCTCATAATCGGTATAGTAATGGCAATTATACTTAGCTGCGCTGTTCTTCGCCCGGTCTTCCTTGACGTCGCATACGGCCTCGACTTCGGCGATATCCGACAGCTGAATGGATGCGGCATGCATGGGAAAAATGTTGCCGCAGCCGATAATCCCCGCTTTGTATTTCTTCATGACCTTCCGCCTCCTACGCAAATGGATTCCTATATTATTAACCCTATTTTGGTGAAGTAAAAAATAAATTTTCCACCCTATTGAGCGAGGGTGCCAAAAGTTTCCGAGCGGATAGGAAGAAGGGACAGGGATTGCGGGAATCATGTCGAATTGTAACAGGGAACAAACGTTTTACGAACCTAAGCAAGGAGTGACTTTTTTGAACAAACGATGGAACGCTGCCGTATCCGCCGCCGTGCTTTCGGCGATGCTCGCTGCCTGCACCGGTGCCCAAGAAGGAGCGGAACCTCCGGCCAGCCCCAAACAGGAGGCAGCCGCGAGTCCGGCCCCCAGCGCGCCCCCGTCTCCGAAGACGACGCCTTCTCCAAGTCCCGCAGCACCCAGCCCGACGCCGACCGCGGTGCCTTCTCCAACGGCCCCTTCACCCAGTCCGAGCGTCAAGCCTCCGGAGACGGCCAAGCCGTCCGTGAAGCCTACTACCGCGCCTACCGCTAAACCGACTTCCGCTCCCACGGCGAAGCCGTCAGGAGATTCAAGCCGCAAATCCGTTTCCTGGTATTATATGAAGAAGAAAAAAGGAGAGGTCCCCGGCTTCCCGGCGGAGGTCAAACAGTATACGGCTAACCAGAAGGTCGCCTACGTGGGAACCGGGAAGAAGGTTTACCTGACTTTTGATACCGGCGGACCGCTCGGTGACGTCGATAAGATGCTGAAGGTTCTGAAGGATAACGGGGTGAAGGCCAATTACTTTCTGGCCGGCTACAACGTGAAGGCCCATCCCGATTTTCTGAAGCGGCTGGTCAATGACGGCCATCTGGTGGCGAACCATACGATGTCCCACAAGGACATGACGACGTTATCCGATGCCCAAGTCCGAAAGGAAATCGAAGATTACGCCAAGATGTATCAGGACATTACCGGCAAGCCGATCCAGCCGTTCTTCCGCTTCCCGTACGGGACGTACAGCATGCACCTGCTGGACTTGGTTTCGGATATGGGGTATACTTCTGTTTTCTGGTCCACGGCGATGCGGGACTGGGAACCGCGGGCCAACGGTCCCGATGATTCGTATAACGACATCATGAACAACCTTCACGACGGAAACATCATCCTGATGCATCAGGGCTCCGAGGACAATATCGAGGCTCTGGACCGGATCATTAAAGGGATCAAGAAGGAAGGCTATCAATTTGGGCTCCTGACCGATTTTCAAAAATAATTTCCGTGCTTTCGGGTGTCCGCCGGCCGATCGTCCGTACGTTTCACCGCCCGTGGTCATAATCTATCATTAGTTTACCGCACTTATTTTACTGCAAAGGAAGCGTATGGTCTTGCATAATGCCATTGCCGTTCTAGACTCGGGCGTTGGCGGATTGACGGTTGTGAAGGAGGTTCTCCGGCAGCTGCCGCAGGAGAAAGTGATTTATTTCGGCGACACCGCGAGAACTCCCTACGGCCCCCGTTCCCCAGAGGAAGTCGTTCTCTTTACCCGGCAAATCGTAGACTACCTGACTCAATTCGAGCCTAAAATGATCGTGATTGCCTGCAACACCGCAACGGCCGTTGCTTTGGAGGATATCCGCTCCCGCGTGGAGATCCCCGTCGTCGGGGTTATCGCTCCCGGGGCGAGAGCCGCGATCAAGCATACCCGGCGGGGGACGGTCGGTGTGATCGGCACGGAAGGCACCGTGAAGAGCCGGGCTTATGAATACGCCCTCAAAGAGATTTCGCCTCAGCTGGAAATTGTCAGCCTGGCCTGTCCGACCTTCGTGCCCCTTGTGGAGTCCGGCCAGTTCCTGTCGGACCATGCGAAGGAAACGGTAAGGATTACACTGGAGCCGATCCGGCGGTTTCCCTTGGACTGCCTCATCCTCGGCTGCACGCATTATCCGTTCCTGACGGGCGCCATTCGCGAGGGAATGGGACCGGACGTGACGCTGATCAGCTCGGCCGAAGAGACGGCCCGCGAAATCAGTGCCATCCTCTACCACCGCGGCCAGCTAGCGAAGGCGGACCGGACGCCGGTGCATCAGTTTTTTTGCAGTGGAGATCCGGTTATGTTCAAGCAGATTGCCTGTGCCTGGCTCGAGAAATACATGGACGCCTCGCCGGTGGTCTGGCAGGTTCCGACCATCGTGTAAGAAAAGCCGTCCTTCAGGCGGGTTTGCAAAAAGAAGATTATAAAAAACCGGCAAGCGCCATCCAAAGCGCCTGCCGGTTTTCTTTTTGTTCCGATCGGACCGGGAAGGTCCCTATGGGGCTGTTTTCCTTCTCCGACGGAGGGTGATAAACAGGCTTCGCCAGAGCATCAGGAAGAGATAGACGAAGAACAGGGCCAGCACCCCGTAAATCGTGAAGATCGGCTTTCCGTACATAAACCGGCGGAGCACAAGGCCGAACGGGAGGGCCACCACCCAGGAAAGGGCGGCAGCCGCGGCTCCGGCGCCGAAGCCGGAATAAGCTTTTGGGCGAAACGCGCCCATCACGAAGCCCGCGGCTATCCAGGCTAGCAGGAAGGGCAGCGCCGTGAAGAACGTCTGGTACAGGGTAAAGCCGTAATGGTGCTCCCGGCTGCCTGCCGCCGTGAAGAGCAGGATCATGACCAGATCCCCGGCCAGCAGCCAAACGGCCGGTTTCCAAGCTATTGAGGCGGGTTGGGACGTCATTCGATCTCCTCCGTATGCTGATCGTTCCACTATACCATATCGGCTGAATAAGCCTCAAAATATTGGGTAAAAGAACATAAGAGACCGGATAAAGCCATCCGGAAGAAGGGGTGGAAGCTATGGCAGCGAAGGTGCTTTCCGACTTGGATTCTTTAACCATGTCTTTGAATGTTGAACCGCTTCTGACCGACCGGGATCCCATTACCGAGCTGCTCGAAACACGCAAAGCACTCGAGGTAGCGGCGGCGGCTTATGCGGCGGAAAACCGGACGGAGGAGGACTTGGCCGATCTAGAGGTCGTGGTGGCGGATATTCAGCCTCATCTCGGCAACGAGGAGGCGGGGGAAGAAGCGGACCTCCGTTTCCATCGGACGCTTGCCCGCTCCGCCCATAACTCCGTGCTGGCCCGGCTTCTGGAAGAGGTGTCAGGCGCTCTTGAAACCGCTGTCCGGGAAGCGAGACGAAAGCAGTTCTACTCGAACCGCTCCGTATCGGAACAGCTGTGGAGAGAGCATGCGGAGATCGTCGAGGCGATCCGGGCCCGCGACATGGGACTCGCCCAGGACAAAATGAAACAGCACCTCTTTCACGTGGAAAGGGTGCTGCTTCCGGTCCTGCGTTAAGCTACCACAGAGGAGGTTGCTGGTCGTACTCACCGGCCGGCAGCCGGATCCAGCGTCTCAAGTAGCCCTGCTCATGCAGGGCTTTGATCGTGATGATGAGGATGGGCGAAATGATCAGGCCCGCCACCCCGAAAAGGGACAAGGAAATGATCATAAACGAAAGCATCGTAAAAGCGGATACGCCGAGCGTATCGCCGGTAATCTTCGGCTCGAGAATCTGCCGGACGAGAATGACCGCCGCTAGCAGTACGCTGAGCCAGATGGCCAGGCTCGTATGGCCGACGATGAACAGGTAGATGATCCACGGAATGAAGACGGTGGATACGCCGAGCAGCGGCAGGAGGTCGAAGACGGCGGCCAGAAGAGACACCGAGAACGCGTTTTTGACCTGAAGCACAAGCAGCGCAACGAAAATGACGAGGAAGGTGACACTCACCATTTTGAGCTGGGCCTTCAAATACCCCCCGATGCCGGCCAGGACGTTTTCTTTCAGAAAAAAGAAGGCCTTCTTGAAGGTACTCGGGGTATTTTCGTCGGCCATTTTCTTCCACAGGTTGATTTCGATGCTCAGGAAATAGGCCAGAATGATGCCGATCACGAAGTTGACCAGGAAGGAGGAGAAGGAGGTCAAGCCCGCTACGAGCGACTTCAGAAAGGTGGTGGCCACCCGGGAGCCATACTCAATAACGGTCGATGTATACTGCTTGCTTTTCTCCACCAGATCGGGAGGAAGGGCCTCGAGCCGGTTCTGCACATAATCCGTGTTCAAGGCAATCTGCTCCTGAAGGATAAGCTTATAAGCCGGAATCTTCTCGGCGAGGTTATAAATCTGGCTGGCGAAAATCGCCCCTACTCCGACCAGAATCCCGAGAATGACGAGGACGAAAAGCAGGGTGGAGATCGCCGAAGCGATCGACTTCTTCAGCCCCCGGCGGTTCAGGAATTTGGCCAGAGGCTCAATCGCCAGAAAGATGAGGAAGGCGAGGAAGATGGGCGTCGCAATCCGGTACAGGTAGCTGAACAGGAGCATGAACAGGTAGATCGTCACGACGATCAGCGCGATATCGAACACCGTTTTGTAATACTTCTTGTAGAAGGAAAGCATGACAGGGGGTCACCTCGACAATGTAAAATGGGGTGGGGATGCCTTAGGCACTACGTCCATTTGGCTGCCCAAAGCTTCATTTCTTTCAAAATCTGGTGCAGGTCTTGTCCCTTCGGTGTGAGGGTATACTCGACGGTTACCGGTACGGTGGCATAGGCTTTGCGCTCCAATACCCCCTGTTCCTCCAGGTGGCGGAGCGTATCGGTAAGTGCTTTGGGGCTTACCCCGTTGATCTGCCTTTGCAGCTCGCCGAAGCGCTTCGTCCCGCAGAAGAGTTCGCGCAGGACGAGGAAGGACCATTTTCCCCCAATGACGCTTAGGGTCTGTTCGATCGAGCAGGCGACGGTGACGGGCTGTTTGGGTATGTAACTGCTCGGTTTCCCTGGATGGGAGGCGGTTTGTTCCTGGTTTGGCATGGAAATCTCCTTTCGCTATAGCTGCTATACTCCAATAAAGTATGTATGCTTTCTGTAATAATAGCAACAATTTTTCACTACTTTTCACCCGCTGGAGGAGCGTTTACAATGTAAGCGTGGTTTCAAAGGACTATATCCAGGCAACATCACGGGAGGCTCTGCTCATGAACAAGGGAAAGATAGCGGTTACAGGCGGAAGCGGCAAGGCGGGCAAATGGATCGTCCGCGAGCTGATCGATCACGGGTACGAGGTGGTTAACCTGGATTCAAAGCTGCCGGAGGAAAGCCTGTGCCGGACGATCCTGACCGACTTGACTGATGCCGGACAGGTTCATAACGCCTTGAGTTCTTTTGGGGGGAGAGACCGGAGACCGGTTGAGGCGGTCATTCATTTCGCCGCCATTCCGCAGGCGTTCACCCACCCGAATGATGTGGTATTCCGCACGAATGTCATGAGTACCTACAACATTCTGGAGGCATGCGCCAATCTGACTATCCGCAAGGCGGTGCTGGCGTCGAGCGAATCCTCTTACGGCATCTGTTTTGCAAGCGAATTCTTCGAGCCCCGCTACCTGCCGGTGGACGAAGAGCATCCCCAGCTACCGGAGGACAGCTACGGCCTGTCCAAGGTGGTGAACGAGCAGACAGGAGAAACGTTCCACCGCCGCACCGGGATGCAGGTGGTCTCGTTCCGGCTCGGCAACATCCTGGAACCGTCCGATTATGAGAGGGTCATCGGAGGCTTTGACAAGCCGGAGCAGCGCCGTGGCATCCTCTGGTCCTACATTGATGTAAGGGATGTGGCCTCGGCCTGCCGGCTCGCCATAGAGAAGGAAGGGCTGGGAGCCCAGGCCCTCATTCTGGCGGCGGACGATACGTCCTCGAATCTTCCGACCGAGGAGCTGGCCGCCCGGTATTTGCCCGGGGTTAAAGAGTTCCGCCAGCGGCTGGACGGAAGGTCGAGCTTCTTGAGCAACGAGAAAGCGAAGCAGCTGCTCGGGTGGCGGCAGCAGCATTATTTGCAGGATGGAGCCGAGTTCTGATGCTGGAGAGGGAATAGAGCGAGGATTACCTTTTACTTAAAGACATAGAGGAGGCCATCATTATGGAGTACCGGCGTTTGGGGAAAAGTGGAGTGAAGGTAAGCGAGATCAGCCTGGGAAGCTGGCTGACCTATGGAGGCTCCGTGGAGGCGGAGCAGGCTGAGGCTGTGGTGGACCGCGCTTATGAGCTGGGCATCAATTTTTTTGATACGGCGAATGTGTATCACCGGGGAGCGGCCGAAGAGATTGTCGGGAAAGCCTTGAAGAAATATTCCCGGGATTCCTATGTTCTGGCCACCAAGGTGTTCTTCCCGATGGGCGACGGACCGAACGACCGGGGCCTGTCCCGCAAGCATATTATGGAGCAGTGCGAAGCAAGCCTCCGGCGCATGAAGGTGGACTATATCGATCTGTACCAATGCCACCGGTACGATCCCAACACGCCGCTCGAGGAAACGCTCCGGGCGCTGGATGACCTGGTCACCCAGGGTAAGGTGCTGTATACGGGGGTAAGCGAATGGAGCGCGGTTCAGCTGGCCGACGCCGCCGCCACGGCCAGGGAGCTGAATCTGGACCGGATCGTATCCAACCAGCCCCAGTACAATATGTTCAACCGGAACATCGAGAAGGAAATCGTGCCGGTCAGCGAGCGGGAAGGGATCGGCCAGGTGGTGTTCTCCCCGCTCGCCCAAGGGGTGCTAACCGGGAAGTACAAGCCGGGCGCGCCGGCACCGGAAGGCTCCCGGGCAACCGATCCGAAGTCGAACATGTTCATGGAGTGGCTGCTTAAGGAGGAACAGCTTAAGAAAGTGGAGAAGCTGAAGCCGATTGCGGAGAGCCACGATCTCTCGCTCGCGCAGCTGGCCCTCGTTTGGATTCTCAGGCTTCCGAAC
The DNA here is from genome assembly GCF_032268605.1 of Paenibacillus aurantius. Taxonomy (NCBI): domain Bacteria; kingdom Bacillati; phylum Bacillota; class Bacilli; order Caryophanales; family Paenibacillaceae; genus Paenibacillus; species Paenibacillus aurantius. The sequence goes on along the minus strand of NZ_CP130318.1, from coordinate 4,306,251 downwards.
ATTTCAAGCTGCATCATCGGAGCTTCACGCCCCGAGCAGGTGGAGGAGAATGTCAAGGCGTCCGGCATCCGGCTGGCGGAGGCGGATTTGAAGGAAATCGATGCCATTCTGGCGGGCGAGTCGGCCTAAAGCATCTTCCATAAGAATAACCCCCTTGGGAAACCCGGAAGGAAGCTTACTTCCCGCCGTGCCGTTGGCCTCTGGGGGTTGTTTGGCTTCATCCGCCGCCATCCCCGTTTAGAACCGGCGTCCGCCGTCCATCCTGTTAGGAAAGAACCCCGGCTTGGGACGGGGGGAGGAAGGAGCGGACCGGTTTGGCGGGAGGCTATCACATCCGGGCTTATTGCCCGAACCGCCTGTGTGTCCATGTGCACTACAGGCCCTACGCGGTAACGTGGAGATACGATGCGGCTTATACGGCAGCCGAGGCTTGCGGCCGTCTGCCGGGTCCCGGCAAGCAGTGCCCGGCCTGCGGAACGGAGATGGGATTTTACCCGCTCTATACGGGAGATTCGGTGCTGGACGGGTGATCGGTATAAGCCTCTTGGATTTGACGCCGCAGGGCGTTTCCACTACTATTAGATCAAACGATTGACTGAGGAGAGATTGGTATGAACTGCAAGATTACGCGCAATGCGGCCAAAATCCTGAAGCTCGAGCTGGAGAAGGAAGAGAACAAGGATTTGAAGCTTCGCGTGCTCGTCACCCATAGCCATGGAGACCACGCCCATTACGGGCTTGACCTGGATAGCCCTACTGAGAAGGATGAGATCGTCGCCACCGACAAGGGCATTGATGTGCTCCTCTCCAAGGACGAGCCTCTGCTCGACGGCGTCCGGATTGATTACCTGTACCTGCCGCAGGAAGGCTTTGTGATCACGAATCCGTCCAAGGGCAACCACGGGGATCATTAATGGCCAAGAACGACATCCGCATCTGTGACAAATGCAAGCATATGAAAATGAAGACCATGGTGCCCAAGCTCGAGAAGCTGGCTCCCGGCACCGAGATCAAGATCGGCTGCAAATCGTATTGCGGCCCGTGCTCGCGTTTTGCCTTTATCTTCATCAACGGACGCTACGTAACCGGAGCGACCGAAGACGAGGCGCTGGAGAAGGCCGCCAAATATATTAAGAAATAAGCAGACGAGCAAAAGGGAAGAAATCCGTCAACCGGATTTCTTCCCTTTTTGGCATTTTGGCGCAGGAGGCCGCGCTTTCGAGTCCCGGCTCCGGCTGACTAGTCCTCCCGAGGATCGGCCGCCTGCGCCAGCCTCGGTAGCGTGACCCGGAACCGGCTTCCTTGGCCGGGTGTGCTGTCCACCTCGATCGATCCGCCATGCAGCTCAACCAGCGATTGGGAGATGGAGAGGCCGAGCCCCGCTCCTCCGTTCTTGCGGGTCCGGGACGTGTCCATCCGGTAGAATCGCTCGAACAGGTGGGGCAAATGCTCCTCCGGGATTCCAGTCCCGTTATCGGCTATCTCGATAACCACCTCATCCGGGCGGGGACGAACGCTGACGGTAATCTGCCCTTCCGCCGGATCCGTATGCTGAACCGCATTGTGATACAGATTCAGGATGACCTGTTTGATCTTATCTTTGTCCAGCCGGATAACGGTACCGGGAGCGGAGGACAGAACGACCTGCCGGTCTCCGGCCAGAAGCCTCAGCTGGGGCTCCATCTCGGCCAGAATGGCGTCCAGGTCCTCTTCCTCAGGGCGGATCTCCGGGGACCGGTCGAGTCTCGCCAGCATCAACAGATCCGCCACCAGCTTGTTGATGCGCTCCGACTCGACGTGCATGCTCTTCAAGGCCCGGTTCAGCTGGTCGGGGTTCTGGGCGGCTCCGCGGAGAAGAACCTCCAGAAACCCGTGAATGGACGTCAGCGGCGTCCGGAGCTCATGGGAGGCGTCGGCCAGAAAGCGGCGCATCTGCTCCTTCGCTTCCCGCTCCGATTCGAACGACTGCTCGAGCCTTTCCAGCATGCCGTTGAAGGAAGCAGCCAGCCGGTCGATTTCCTGCTGGCCCTGCTGAACGGGCAGCCGGACGTCGAGCTTGCCGGAATCAATCTGCTCGACCGTCTGAACCATTCGGAAGAGAGGGGTCAGCGTACGGCGAATGACCGGCAGGAACGTAAGGAAGGCCAGAATGAGCGCAAGCGCCGATAGGATAAGGAACGTCATCATCTGCGTCATGAGGACCTTCTTCAGCGGTCCTGTCGGCGTTCCGAGCTGGACGAGCCCCTGGGGATGCCCCCGGCCCCCGACCAGCTGCAGAACGACGAGCTGCTCTACGCCCTGCTCATTCTTGGCAATCGTATAATTCGCCTCCCGCCGTTCCCCCCGGTACGCTTCGGTATAGGCTTCCGGGGCAAGCTCGGGAGCGGCTCCGGAAGAGCTCAGCTCGGACGTCATGTCGGCAAACGTTCCGTCCGGCGAGATAACGGCAAAGGTAAAGTCCTGATTGCCGAAGCCGGGGCCTTCCGGCGCCCGGGGGCCGCCGCGTCCGCGCTGCCAGAAATCGTTGGGTGTGGAGCGGATCTGGTTCAGGCTGCTTTCGGCTTCGCTCCCATACAGAAAGCGCTGCATGAAATAATATTGAAACAAGCCGATCAGCAAGAGGATGGCAGCCAGGATAAAAAGGGAGCGGGACAGCAGCTGCACCCGCAGGGAGCGGGGAAGAGGAAGCCGTCCATAAGGGCGGAGACCGCGTCTCATGTGAAGTCCACCCGGTATCCGGCTCCGCGAATCGTCCGGATCAGACGGTGCTCCCGGTCGTTCAGCTTGTCCCGGAGCGACCGGATGTACACCTCCACGATGTTCTCATCGCCTCCGAAATCATACCCCCATACTTTATCCAGAATCAGCGCCTTGCTCAGCACAAGTCCATGGTTAATAAGAAGGAATTTCAGGAGCTCATACTCCGTAGGAGAAAGCTCCAGCACCCGGCGGTCCAGGGAGATTTCCTTGCGGCGGTCGTCGATGCTAAACGGACCCGCCGTCACCTCTTCCATCAGATGGGGAAAATGGTTCCGGATGCGGGCGTGGATGCGGGCCAGCAGCTCCTCGAAGCTGAAGGGCTTGACCATATAATCGTCCGCACCCAGCGTCAATCCCTTTACCCGGTCATCCACTTCGTCCTTGGCGGTCAGCATGATGACCGCGATGTTGCCGATTTTCTTGAGCATCCGGCACACCTCAAAGCCGTCCATGCCGGGCATCATGACGTCGAGCACCGCGACATGAGGCTGAATTTGCTTGGCGAGCGTGACGGCCGTCATGCCGTCGGGAGCGGTCGTTACTTCAAAGCCTTCGTTGAGAAGGCCGAGCTCCAGAAATTGCAGGATAGTAGGTTCATCATCGACCAGCAGAAGCTTGATTCCTTTAAGCTGCTTCATGGGTTCCTCCGTTCTTAGTTGCCGTTCCTTTTTACCTGTTCATCATAATGGATTCTATAGTAACCCGTAAACCTGAAAAGCCTCTGAGCCCGGGCTGAAGACCGGCTGAAGACGATTCCGCAGGACATTCAGGAAACCTTCAGCCTGTGTTCATGTCTATTTCAGCCGAGGGATGGATAATGGGTTCATCAACCACACCAACCGAACCCATCCACGGAGGCGATAGCAATGAAAAAATCCAAATGGTTCAAATGGCAGGCGGGAGCGGTCGGAGCCGCCGGCTTGGCCCTACTCTTTAACGGCATCAAGGCGAGTCCGGCCTTTACGGAGGCGGTCGCCAAGGCAAAGACGGACAACACCGAAACAACGGCTTCCGCCATCCAGCAGGATGCGGTCATGAACGAATTCCATGAGCGCACCGGCCAGGCGACCGATCCCGGCACGGGCACGATGGCGCCGGGATACGATAGAGGAGAGCTTCGGGGCCAGCGCGGGAGAGGCGGAGAAGGCGGACGTCCGGACCGCAGGGCGATGGCCGGCTCACCGGGCACGGGCGGAAGCTCCATGACGGGGAGCGGCAGCACACAGCCGTACGGAGGAAGCAGCAGCAACGGCTCCAGCAGCGGCTCCATCGGAAGCAGAGGAAGCATGAGCGGCTCTGGATCTTCTTCGTCTTCTTCGACCATGCCCCAGACCCGTACCAAACGTTCCTGAAGCGGGCCGGATAAGATTCGCTAATTACGCATCAAGGAGGAATTAACATGGCTGTTTTTCTGGATCTTTTTCCCGCCTGGGGGCTCATGCGTCTTCTGGGACTCGTTTCTTACGTGCTCTTGTTCGCGGGTGTCTCCTTAGGCATTCTATACAGCTTTCCCACGATCACCGGCAAAAGCAAGCTGACCGTTCACAAGGCCCATCTGTTCGCCACGAACGGGGGAACCCTTCTAGGTCTTCTTCACGGGGTGATTACCGTAATCGATACGTATACCCCTTTTACCTGGAGCGACGTGCTGATTCCGTTCAGCGCTTCTCATTCTCCGGTTCTGACCGGGATCGGAACGCTGACGGCTTACGGCTTGCTGGTGCTTATTTTCACCTCGGATATCCGTCATAAGCTCGGACGGAAGCTCTGGTTGGCCATCCATTTCTTGGCGTACCCGATTTTTGCAGGGGCTCTGATTCACGGTTTCTTTGAGGGGACGGATACCAAACTGGCGGGAATCCGGCTCTTGTACGCTGCCTCCGTATTCGTTATTCTTACGCTTACCATCCTGCGCGGCATGCTCCGCCGTCCCGAAACCCGGCACCAGCCGGCGGGAAGAACGTTATGAATCGATTTTGTCCGGTTGTGCTGGACTTCTCCCCCCCGAATCCCCTATCATTAAACCATGAGGAGGGGATTCGTCATGTCACGAGCTATCCGCAAAGCGAAGCCTTATCTCGCTTATGCCCTGTTTCTTGCCTTCCTGCTGTTCGTTAAAGCCAATGTGGGACAAGCCGCTTACATCCCTTCCGGTTCGATGATCCCGACCTTGAACATTCATGATGTCCTGATAATCGACAAAATGGTAAAGCCGGAGGACTTGAAATTCGGGGATATCGTGGTTTTCCAGCCTCCCGAAGAGCTGAACCTCGACAAAATCCTCATCAAGCGCCTGATCGGCCTGCCCGGAGACACGATAGAAGTCCGGGACGGCAAGCTCTACCGCAACGGCAAGGCGGTGGAGGAGCCCTATTTGAACGAAACGATGACTTACCGTATGGCCAAGGTCGTGGTACCCGAAGGTAGCTATTTCTTCCTGGGCGACAACCGCAACCGGAGCAACGACTCCCATCTATGGCCGACTCCGTTCGTCCCGGCTTCATCCATTATCGGAAAGGCCGTTTACCGGGTATTCCCTTTCAATCATATGGAAGGAGTCTAAGCTCGCCTAGTGCCTTATCCGCAAATGAAGTTTTGCTTTCCTGTCGAATTTCGTGCGCATCCGGAGGTTTTCTCGCAAACCTTGTTACCGGACAAGGCACTAGTTAGCCGGAGGTTGCTCAACATGCCTTATTCCATTGTGGATGTCATAGCCGTCATGCTTAGGGAGGCGTGGGAAGCTCTCCTGATCGTTATCCTGCTGATCGGCTTCGTTACCAAAACCCGCCGGCGGGAGCTGAGCCGCTGGATCTGGCTGGGTGCCGGCGCGGGGATCGCGGCGAGCCTGCTCCTCGGAGCGGCCGTCCGGGAGCTGTTCACAAGCGGGAGGTTTCTGCTGAATCCCTATCTGACCTCGGGGGTTACCGGGCTGTTTGCCGCCGCTATGCTGCTTCATTTAAGCCTGTGGATGCGCAGCCGGTACAGCCTGGCCTGCCGGCGTCAGGACATCAGCCACCGAAGCTCCAATGCGTTGACGTCGGGAAGCTTTGCCTCGCTTGCTTTGCTGGCGTTCGGGGCGGTGTTCCGGGAAGGGATGGAGAGTGTCCTATGCTTTGCCGGACTCGCCTCCTCGATTGACAGGACCAGCCTGGCCGCCGGGACGGGCCTTGTTCTCGCGTTGTGGGCAGCTGTGGCTTACCTAGCGGTAAAAAAAGGAATCCCCCTGCCGGTCCGCCCGGTGAATGCCTTATCCGGCATTCTGGTAGTCTACCTCGGGGTCAAGTTTCTCGGAACCGGCATCCATGGGCTGCAAGAGGCCGGCTACCTGCGCGAAACCAAAGTATCCTGGCTGCCGGACTTGCCGACGCTTGCCTTATACCCGACATCGGAAATCGCCTTAGCCCAAGCGGTCCTGCTCGTTTTCCTCGCCTCGCTCACGATCTGGAGCCGGACCCGGGACAGCCGGATGAAACAGCAGCTTAACCTTTAACCCCTATCCGAGGATGGGGGTTTTTGTATTAACCGTTGTTCGATTTTCTCGGCTTCCGTCACGTGTTATAATCTAAGCAAAAAACGGAGGAGAAGCCGTGACGTTTTTCATTGTTCTTGTTGTCGCCCTAATCGTTTTCGGCGTTGTGTTACCAAGAACCCGCAAACGGAATGGGTCCATCTACAAAGGGGGAAGCAAGCGGCGTCCCGCCCGGAAGCAGGTGCAATACCGGGCCGCCGTTCTTCCGGAGGGACTCGGGCTCCGACCGGGCGTTCCCCTCAAAGCGATGGAGCAGAGGCTTAACCAGGCGCTGGATGCCGAATTTCAGAACAAGCTGAAGCAGCGGGTAATGGCAAAGCACCCTGCCATCCGGGCCAATGAATACGACTGCCTGTTCTTCGAGCTGAAGCGTTATTTTATGCTGACGGCCATCCTGAAGCAGGTCCCTATGTTCAGCAGCCGGGTGGATGATGTCTGGCACGAGATGCTGCTCTTTACGAGGGAGTACCAGAGCTTCGGGGAAGCCTTTACCGGTTCGCCGGTTCATCATTCCCCCCATTCCGATTACGAGCCGATGCCGGGGGAAAGGGCGTGGTTCGATTGGGTGTACACCCAGCTCTTCGTCCTCACGCCATACAGCGGCCAGATTTGGAATGATTTCTACCGCCATCCGCTGGATAGAGCCAGGCTGAAGCGGATCAGCGAGGGAACGCCGGAGGAGCTGAAGGACCTGCTCTTCAACGGCCGTCATGTCGACCGTTTCGAGGAGATCGCCCGCACCGCCGATCTTCTGGTAGAGAAGGCCAGAATCCAGCTCAGGGAGAGGGACCGGGCATCCTTTCGCTCTGAGGCCGCTTCTAAGGACCGGTACAGCGACGGGTACGCTTATCTGCTCGCGAATGCCATGCTGCTGTATTCCTGGGAATCCCCCAGCCGCTATGATAAACAGATGGAGGAGCTTATGGCGGAGGAGCAGAGAAGCCGTCAGGCGGCGGCATCGACAACAAGCTCCGATTCCGGGGGCTATTATTCCTCCGACTCCGGCTCTTGGGGAGAGGACCGCAGCCATAAGCACGATCACCACCACGACGGGGGACAAGGCTCCCAGCATCACGGTAATCACAGCCACCAGCATCAGGACGGGCATCATGGGGGACATGACTCGGGCGGAGGCCACTCCGGCGGCCATGACAGCGGATCGAGCTGCTCCTCTTCAAGCTGCGGCTCGGGCTGCGGCGGAGGCGGAGATTAAAGCTCATCGTCCGTTTCCCCTATCCTTCGTATGTGAAGGGACAAAGCCGTATCCGGAGAGCAGTACCTGCGGCTTGGAAACGGAGTCAAAGGCGGATCTACCGGTAAGGCTACTTCCCATTCACCTTCTTGGGCGCATGCACATATTCTGCTTGAAGAAAGCAAACGTGCTGAATAAGGCTCAAGGAGGACGATATGACCGAAAAGGGCTATGTAGAATCGGCATTGACGGAACACCGCTTCTGGCTGCAGGTGCTGGGGGATCACGGAAGGTTTATCCGGGATTCTCTGCCTCCTAAGGAAGCCTTGGAAATCCGGCGTGCCCATGAATTCGTGCAAACCTTTGACGCCCTGCTGGCCCAAGCCCGTACCCTTCCCCCGGACCGGGCAAACGTGATGGCTTTATCCCGACAGGCGTCGGAGAAAGCGTCGGAGCTTCGCGGCTTCAAGCTGCACCTGCTCCAAAGGCAGCTGACGGGAGGCCTGGCTTCCCATCTGCCGCCAACCTTCTATAATCATATGGTGAACGAGGTGGAGGAGTATTTGAAGATTCTCGTTCCCCTTACGGCGGGCGAACCTGCGCCTCCCGCGAGTGCCCTGCACCTCCATCTTCTATGGCTGGACGATGCATACGGGCATTCGGCCACCATCTCCTCAAAGCTCGACCTGACGGAGAAACGGGTCAAGGAGCTCAGCGATTCGTTCACGAAGCATTTTGAAGAATTTTACTTGAAGGCCTTCGAGCTGGCCGGGTACATGCGGACCCATCTCGCCCATTTTCCCGCGCTCTCCCGCTTTAACAAGCAGGTCGAGCTCGAAATGCTCCTGTTCCGGGAGTTTCTGAAGGAGCTGGAGGAAATGGGGCTTCGGGCGGAGCTGCTCGGCACGCTGACTCCGTTAATGGCGGACCATATGGCCAGGGAAGAATGCTATTACTTGACGAAGCTCGCCCTGGTGGCGGAAACGAAAAATCCTTCCTGCGATCCGGCCAAACCCCGTATCGAAGCGTAACCAATCGGTTTCAAAGCTTTCGGCCGCCTGCTCCCTTGGGAGACGGCCGGGGGCTTTTTTTCAGGTCTTTCGTCCAAAGCCTGGCATTCTCAACTATCATTAGAACTTGAACGAAGGAGTCCTGTCCCTTGAATCGCATCCGCCGTTTTCTTCATTCGTATCACCCGGTTGTTCATATTCTGCTGATCGGAACGGTGCTGGCGCGCACCGCCTCCACCATGAGCATGCCCTTTCTCGCGCTGTACCTGGCCGCCCATACGGAGGCCTCAGCGGTTCTGATCGGCTTCGTCATCGGGGCCGGCTCTCTCGCCGGAACCGTCGGGGGCTTCATCGGGGGTACGCTATCGGACAAGCTCGGGCGCAAAGGGGTGATGCTCGCCGCGTTATTCGGCTGGGCGGTCGTCTTTATCGGCTTCGCCCTGGTTCGGGAGCCGGTCCTGTTCCTGGTTCTGAACCTATTGAACGGACTGTGCAAATCGTTTTACGAGCCCGTCTCCCAAGCTCTCATGGCGGACCTGACGGAGCCTTCGAAACGGTATAAAGTTTTTTCCCTGCGGTACATGTCCATTAACATAGGGGGAGCGGTGGGACCGCTCGCCGGAGCGTATTTCGGGACCGTGAACGGGTCGCTGCCCTTCTTCCTGACGGGCCTCGTGTACCTGCTGTACGCGTTGATTCTTTTCGTGCTTCTGGCCCGTTTTGGCATCCGGAAAATCGAAGGAAACGCCAAAGCCCCGGTAAGCTTCCAATCCGCCTGGAATGTCATCCGCCGGGACGGTCCTTTCCGTCTGTATATAGCGGGAGGCATTCTGGGGGCCATGGGGTATTCGCAGATGACCGTCACGTTATCGCAATACTTGCGGAACAGCGTAGCGCATGGAGTGGAGCTGTTCGGGTGGCTCATGACCGTTAATGCCCTCGTCGTCATCGTCCTCCAGCTTCCGCTTTCCTCGTGGGCCGCCAAGCGAACGCCTCTCGCCGCTATTGTGACGGGGAATGTCCTGTTCGCGCTGGGAATTGTCGGCTTCTCGCTGTCCAGCGGAGCCGTCGGTTTCATCGCGGCTATGGTCGTCTTCACCTTAGGCGAAATCTTGACCTACCCTGCGGGCAATCTGCTGGTGGACAAGCTCGCGCCGGAAGGCATGCGCGGGACGTATTTCGGAGCGCAGACGTTCACGAACATCGGCCACTTCGTCGGACCGCTTGCGGGCGGCTATCTTCTCTCCCACTATGGGGGATCCCCTTTGTTTCTGACCATGGCGGCCGTTACGCTCGGCGGCTCGTATTTCTACGCGGCGGGCAGCCGTCTTGCTGCTCCGGTACGTCAGGCCCCTCCGGCGGTTCAGGAGAAGTCCGCTTAGCCCGGTCCGAAAAACTGCATACCAGGATTTCCTTTCCTCCGGCTTGTAAAAGGCCGGCTGCGGCAGTAGTCAGGTAGTCCGAGCATTCCGCATACGCTTAAGAAGGAAGGCTTCCCCAGGAAGCCGAGCAGGGAGGAGAGGAAAGCATGGCGGATAAAGACGGGCTGACTCCCTTCGCCAACGAGCCCTTAACGGATTTTGGGCAGGAAAGGGAGTGGCGGGCGATGGAAGAGGCCATCCGCGCCGTACGAAGCCGGCTCGGAAGGGAGTACCCCCTCCGGCTCGGAAGCCGGACGATGTACACGGAGGAAAAGATTGTGTCGAGCAACCCGGCCCGGCCAGACGAGGTCATCGGACGGGTCAGCCGGGCCGACCGTAAGCTCGCGGAAGAGGCGATGGGAGAAGCGGCGGCGGCCTTCGAGTGGTGGAAGCGGGTCCCGGCGGCGGAAAGGGCCGCCTATTTGCTGGAGGCGGCTTCTTTGTTGAGGGAGAGGAAGCATATCTTCTCCGCTTGGATGATAGTGGAGGCCGGCAAAAACTGGTCCGAAGCCGATGCCGACACGGCGGAAGCCATCGATTTCCTGGAGTACTATGCGCGCGAGATGCTGAGGCTCGAGGAGCTGGCGGACAGCCGGCCGCTGGTCCGAATAGCGGGGGAAACCAACCGGATGACTTACATTCCGCTTGGCGTAGGCATTGTCATTCCGCCGTGGAATTTTCCGCTTGCGATCTGCGCCGGTATGACGGCGGCGGCCGTCGTCACGGGAAATACGGTCGTGCTGAAGCCGGCCTCGACGACTCCCGTGATCGCCTATCACTTTTATGAGCTCATGAGGGAAGCGGGGCTGCCCCCCGGAGTACTCCACTATTTGCCCGGAAGCGGGGGAGAGATCGGGGATTACTTGACCTCCCATCCCCAAACGCGCTTTATCAGCTTTACCGGCTCCAAGGAGGTCGGGCTGCATATCAACCGGCTGGCGGCCGATACTCCCGCCGGACAGATCTGGATCAAGCGGCTGGTCGCCGAAATGGGGGGCAAGGACGGCATCGTCGTCGACGAGACGGCGGACCTTGATGCGGCGGCTCAAGCCATTGTGGCCTCGGCCTTCGGCTTTCAGGGCCAGAAGTGCTCGGCGGGCTCGCGGGCCATTGTCGTGGAGGCCGTCTATGACGAGGTCGTGGCCAAGGTGGTGGAGCGGACCCGGGCCCTGTCGGTGGGTCTCCCCGAGGAAAATCACGCGATCGGACCCGTGATCGACCGCAGCTCCTACGAGAAGATTCTGAGCTACATCGACATCGGCAAAGGAGAAGGCCGTCTGTTGACGGGAGGGGCTGCAGCAGAAGGCGGGGGATATTTCCTTCAGCCCACGGTATTCGCTGACGTCGATGGGAAAGCCCGGATCATGCAGGAGGAAATCTTTGGTCCCGTCCTGGCCATTGCCAAGGCTTCGGATTGGAGGGAGGGCATCCAGATCTACAACGAGACGGAGTTCGGGCTGACCGGAGCGTTCTTCTCCACGGATGAAAGCCGGATCCAAGAAGCGATGGAAACGATGCACTGCGGCAACCTGTACTTTAACCGCAAATGCACGGGAGCGTTCGTCGGCGTGCATCCGTTCGGGGGCTTCAACCTGTCCGGCACGGATTCGAAGGCCGGGGGTCCGGATTACCTTCCGCTGTTCATGCAAGCGAAGGTTACTTCGCGGAAGTTGTAAGGAGACGGTGGGTTGGAAGGCCGGTAAGGGCTGGGTCTCTTGACCGCCCTTCTTGCCCTGAGCTCTCCACGCGAATAGTGCCACGTTAAACCCCAAGTCTCTAATGCCATGCAGGCCTGCCTTTTCGTTAGATAATGGATACGCCGGTTCCCGCACAGCTCAAAGAAGAAGCCGAAAACCTCCTTAACGGGTAGTCTTCGGCTTCTTTTCTTAATGGGGCAGTGCCTGGCGTGAAGCTACTTTTCCTTGTTCTTGTCCATGGCCGCTTTCAGGGCTTCGGCAAGCGGGTTCGAGAGCGGCGCCTGATCGGCGTACTGGTTGACCAGGGCGCGGTTCGTCTTGGCGGCCTTGCGGCCACCGCCCTCGTTGTCGAGTACCTCGACCACGTTACATCCGCGGCACTGGGCGTACCGGCCGGCCTTGCCCGTGTGGACCTCCATTTTTTTATGGCATTGCGGGCAGCGCTTGTTCAAGAGCACCGGGTCGGCCGAGCGGCGGTAGCCGCATTCCCGGTTGGAGCAAACGAGCGTGCGGCCTCGCTTGCTTTTGACTTCCTGAAGCAGGGCTTGGCACTCCGGACAGTGGCTGTGCGTCAGGTTGTGAGGCTTATAGTCGGCCGTGCTTTTCTTGACGTCCTGGACCATACGGATCGTCTGCTCGCGGATGCCTTCGAGGAAAGTCTTCATGCTTCCCTGGCCCTTGGCGATCCGTTCGAGCTCCTGCTCCCAACGGGCGGTCAGCTCTTGAGAGCGGAGGTCCTCGGCCGCCAGCTCGATCAGCTGGAGCCCTTTGCCGGTAGGGACGAGATGGCTGCCTTGGCGCTGAATGGTATCCGTGTTCAGCAGCTTCTCGATAATATCCGCGCGGGTGGCGGGGGTGCCGAGGCTGTTTTTCTCCATCTGGCTGAGCAGGGAGGCTTCCGTGTACCGGGCCGGAGGCTTGGTGTACTGGCTGCGTTCGCTGCTGCGTTTCACGGGAAGCTTGTCGCCCTTCTGGACGGGAGGCAGCGTTTGATCGCCGGACTTTCCGCCGTCCCGTTCGCTGCTGTCGTCCCCGTCTTCATCAGAATCCGGATCGATGAAGTCGCTCGCGCCGTATACTTCCTTCCAGCCGTGGTCCTGGATCACTTTGCCGGACGCATACAGCTTCTCTCCTCCGGCTTCAAGAACGAGGCTCGTTTGCTCATAACGCAGGGGCGGGTAAAACAGAGCGATAAAACGCCGGGCGATCAGGTCGTAAAGCTTCCGTTCATCGCTGCTCAGCGCGCCCAGCTGCAAATACTGCTCCGTCGGGATAATCGCATGATGGTCGCTGACCTTGCTGTCGTCGGCAATCCGTTTCGTTACGTTCAACGGCTTCTTAAGAATAGTCCTGGCCAGGGAGGCGTAAGGCCCGAAGGCAATGCTCTCCAACCGCCCCTTCAGCGTCGGCACCATATCCGATGTCAGGTAACGGGAATCCGTACGCGGGTAGGTGACGAGCTTGTGCTGCTCGTACAGCTTCTGCAGAAGGTTCGAGGTTTGCTTGGCCGAGAAGCCGTATCGCTTGTTGGCGTCACGCTGCAGCTCCGTCAGGTCGTAGGCGAGGGGCGGGGGCACCGTTTTGTCGGTTTTCTGGATGGATACCACCTGGGCCTGCTTGCCGGTCAGCCGGCTGCGGATGTCCTCTGCTTTGGCCTTATCGAAGATCCGGGCTTCCCCGTTCGAAGGATGGCGCCATTGGGCCTGAAACGTCTCGAAATCCGCCGAAACGGTCCAATATTCCACCTGCTGGAAGCTCTTGATCTCCTGCTCGCGCCGGATCATTGTGGCAAGCGTTGGGGTCTGCACCCGGCCTGCCGCCAGCTGCGCATTGTATTTGCTCGTGAGCGCCCGGGTAATGTTCAACCCGATGAGCCAGTCGGCCTCCGACCGGCACACGGCGGATTGGTACAGGCGGTCATAATCGTGACCGGGCTTCAGCTGGGCGAACCCGTCCTGGATGGCTTTGTCCGTCTGGGAGGAGATCCACAGCCGTTTGAACGGCTTTTTCCAGTTGACGAGCTCCATGATCCAGCGGGCCACCAGCTCGCCCTCGCGTCCCGCATCGGTCGCAATGACGAGCTCCCCGAGGTCGGAACGGCGGCACAGCTGCTCGATCGCCCGGAATTGATGCGACGTTTCCTTGATGACCTTCAGCTTCATCCGTCCCGGGAGGATGGGCAGATCGTCGAGGTTCCACGTTTTGTACTTGTGGTCGTAATCTTCCGGCTCCGCCAAGGTCACGAGATGACCGAGCGCCCAGGTGACGACGTAGCGGGGGCCTTCGAAATACGCTTTATGCTTCTGAGTGCTTCCGAGAACCCGGGCCAATTCCTTGGCGACACTCGGTTTTTCGGCTAGTACCAATGTTTTCATAGGGAATAGGGCTCCTTGCCTGGTAAAGGTTAAGAAAACTCCCTGTCATTGTATCAAACCCCATCGCCGGGGAACAAGCGCTCCAAAAATGGGTCTTGAAAAATGGGAAACTCTGCTATATAGTGAAAAAATAAGAGCAGGAACGGAAGAACCGTCCATGGCTTCGCTAGTCGCGGGGCTTTGGGCGGTTTTTGTTTTGCCGTGGGAAGGAGGGGAGAGAGAGGAAAGCCTTCAGGGAGGCCTCATGATTACAGAAAAGCGGGTATCTCCTAAGAATTGTGACTGGAGGGGGGACGGGAAAAAATAGGCTGATTTAGGCTATTTCGTGCAAGAGTTTATGTAAAAAAGGGGAGTCACTCATGAAAAAGGCATGGACTGCCGCCGTTCTGGCGGTAACAATCGGGTTGGCGGGAGCTGCCACCCTGACGAAAGCGGGAGAAGTCAAATTCCTTGACGTCAACGGTCATTGGGCCAAGAGCGGGATCGAGCAGGCGGTGCAAAAAGGGTACGTGGACGGATACGAGGATGGAACCTTCCGTCCGGACCGCAACGTTTCGCGCGCTGAGTTCCTCAAGCAGGCCGTGACGGCCCTCAAGCTCGAGGTAGCGGGAGCCGGAAGCGGCAACGACTGGTATGTTCCGTATGTGAACGCGGCCGTAAACGCCGGGATTCACCGGTATGAGGATTTCACGACCGGTGACTGGAACACGGCGATCACCCGGGAGGAAATGGCGCGGATCGCCGTTCGGGCTTCGGGGGAGAAGACGGACGACGACAAGAAATGGCTGTACCTGGCGGCCCAGTCGGGGCTGATCCAAGGCTTGGCCGGCGGGGCATTGGGAGAAACGGAAGCGACGACGCGTGCCCAATCCGTTACCGTGATTGAGAGGATCCTGACGGTCAAAGGCGGCGGCAAGCTCGAGGTGGACAAGTATGCGGTTGCCAACGCGGAGCTGTTCTGGCACAAGACGAATATTTTCACCGTGATGCCGGAGTTTACGCAGAAGCAGCATCCCGCCCACCCTTGGGACCCGAATAACCTGTTCGTAGCCACGCCGGACGGCAAGTACCGGGGAGAACTGGAGGCGCTGATCGCGATTGACCTGGCCGACCCGAACGACCCTCATTTGGGGGAGCTTCCGGAGTTGCGGTGGTATAACGGTTTAGATAAGGGGTTTCCGATAGAGGATTACAAAGATTCGTATTTGGTATGGTTTAAAGGCCGGACGGTGTTTAACACAGATCATGAGATTTATCAGGATTGGAAGATACTTCCTAGCACTATAATTGGTTACATAGGTCCCGATTTCCAAGACTTTTCAGAAGGAAATTTAAATACTATAGCCAACGTGTATCATAAAAAGCTTGGAGATTTTGCGGGCTTCATCGTTCCAAAGAAGGGGTTGGAGACAATGGGGTTTATTTCATTTGATATTTATTCACCCTCTATAGTACCGAATCCAAATTACTCCAAATCCTTGCTTCAGGTAACTGTTCCAGAAGCAATGTAATGGTAGACAAAAACGGAAGGAGAATAATATTAGATAAAATTGTGGTATATAAAAAGTACAATATTTCAAAAGTAGTTATCGCAGTAATAATATTATCGCTATTTTCTTTGTATTTTCCAAAAGCCAGTGTAAAAGCAGATTCATTTGATATTAACTATACAAACGCAGAAAAGATTTGGAATGGTGAAACTTATAGCTATCTCAATCAAGATTCAGCAAATATTGCAATTGTGACTGCTGATGAATATGTTATCTCGGAAGCGTATTATTACGAAAATGAGAAGAAAGTGTTGTTAACGGATGCTACTGGAAAAAGCAACTGGACTGGATCAAAAATAGTCGTTGGTCAGGAAGTAAATCTAACATCTACTAGAAATACTTCATCTAAAGGTTATTACGCATGGTATCGATATACACCAGGTGATCCACATGGGGTAAATTGGTATGAAGAAGGAGGTAGTTGTCCCCCAAGCCCAATAGACTATCCAACAGATAATTGTGAACCAAGCACTAACATTGATTTTGAGATAGTAAATGGTACTAAAATGCCATCTTATCCCGGTGTTGTTGACCACAGCTTATCTTTAGGTGGAGAAATTACTGAGGGTTATTTTAATACTTCAGGATTGCAGATCCCTGATTCTCTTGTAGCTCCACCAAATCAAGACTCTTTCAGGATAAGGACTGACACTGGAACTGTAATTTCAGGTCCACTTGGATTATCTGGAGTAGCTACTCCTGAACCTTATAACCTAAGAATAGAAGAGATAACTGACTCCACTCATTTCAAGATTATCTATTCTCAAAATTTTAACGTCTTAAAACCATCCCAGACCATGGATCTCGGTCTGCCGGGTGCCAAGATGACGGTGTATTTTGCCGCCTTTATTGTGAACGTCAACTCCGTCACCTACAAATACCCGTCGACCGTGACGGTCGTGTTGAAGCCGAAGGCCACCCCGAAGCCTTCGGCGACCGTTTCCCCGACGCCAACGCCGACACCCAAACCGACGCCGAAGGTCATCACAGGGGATTTTGACATCCTGCCGCCCGAGATCAGCTACCGGGATAATTTTACGCTGCATCCGAAAAATTTCGTGATCCCGAGCGGATGCACTTACTCCAGGCATTTTTACAAGATAAGCCGTAACGGAAGCGAGGTGCAGACACAAAAGCTCACCAGTTCCAGCCAGGACCTGACCTATACGTACAGCACCTATCCATGGGTCATCGGCGTGGGAACCCATAACGTCTCTTTGATGATCGAGACAAGCTGCGGCAACTCCGGCTGGATCGCAGATAAGCCACTGGTGGTGAAGAGCCCTGGCAGCAACGAGCCCCCTTACTTTAAGCTGGGCTGGTTCCCGGACGGAGATTTTACCAGTGTGAAGCCGCTGACGAAAGTTGTGCAGGGGACGAAGGTGAACGTCAGACCCATTGAGGACCCGAACTCCGTTCCCGTCTCCCCGAGCGATCCGGACGGAGATCCGTTCAACTTGACCGGATGGGATTACAACCGAAGCTCCGCCTGGGTTAAAACCCTTCCGGGCACTTATGGATTCGCCTCGAATTCCGATTATCTCTATGGAATTAATACGGATACGCCCGGCTACCATACCATCTTCGCCACCATGACGGATAAATTTGGGCTAAGCTTTACGGCCTCCGCCACTCTGGAGGTAATACCGCCAAATCCAATCCCGGTGGCAGGATGCCCGGAGAAAGTGAAGGAGAACCGTTCCGTCGACGACAGCCTGTTTGACACGACCCAGAGCTACAGTCCGCTAGGTCGCGCCATCGATCATACGAGGGACGAATGGACGAACAAGAAATCCTCTTACACCAACGGGACCTCCGGGGATGTGACGGTACAAGCCTCACTGCATGTGTATGACCAAGGGTCTCCGCCGCTGAAGTCGATAGACCCGGATACCTGTACCATTATCGTGAACCCGGATCTGCCGCCGGTTGCGAAGCTCGATGTTCCGCCGCTATCCATCCGGGGAATGGCTCTGGATTTGTACAACAAATCCTACAGTCCAGATGGAGACGTCTTAACGACGGCTGAATACAAGTACAAATACGACGGCAACAACAACGGCTTTTTGGATGACGCTTGGCAGCCTTTAGGAGGGACTCTGGAAAAAACGTCGTTTACCCCTACCCAGGTGGGCAAGTACTTGTTTTATGTCCAAGTGACGGAGGATTACGGCCGAACCGGTGATACGGCCTCGACGGATCCCGCTCTGCTTACTCTTGACGTGATCAATTTGGCGCCGACCGTATCGTTCGAGGTGGAGGGGAAGAACGACCAGCCGGTTTACACTCCGCCGGTTACCTACAGTCCTTCTTCCATTTTGGCCAATTGGGGCTTGTACCGGACCAATTCCCTGTCTCCCATGCTGTACAAATCCTGGTCAGCCAATGGCAGCTCCCTTTCCGGCGGGTTGGGGAAGCTTTTTGAAAGGCAGGAAGGCTTCTCGTTCTCCGTGGAGCGATTCGGGGATTATTATTCCGATGCCTGGTTCTCCCCGTTTACGGACAGCGGTTTTGGGGCCAACAGCCTTAATCCCTACCGGGTCATCAAGACGGAGGATGCCGACCGAAGGCAGCCGGTCATGATCCCGGGGAGCGACGGCAAGCCGAAGGTTCTGACGTTTGGACCGAATTCGGCCAATGTACCTGATTTCCGATCCAATCAAAGCCATCTCTATTTTACGTACGATGGCATCTATTACGCCATGAACAAGGCGAAGATCGGCCGGTACCAGCTTCAGTTAGGTCCTTACGGCAGCTATGAGCACAAATGGCTGGATGGAAGTCCCTATGATTTCATGTTAAAAGCACCGGTGAGGACTCCTTCCGTGAAAGTAAAAGGAGGTCTCTGGCCCGATCATGAATCTCTTGCCCGGTATGACCTGAGCCGGGTCAGCTGGCCTTATGATTCGACCTTGAGCAGCCCGAGGGTGCTTTCTTACGAAATAGCGGACCGGACCATCTACCAGAAGGTTCTCTGGGTATGCCGGCAATGCGCGAAGGTCAATACGGATGATGAATCCGAATATGACATTCCCTTTCTGGACATCCGCACCTATGATGCGTATACGGGTCAATTTATTGCGAGCTCCCTCGAAAAAGGGAACATTCTTCACGCCCCCAACTCGTGGTACGAGAGGGTGAAGAATGCGTTCAACCGGCAGGACGAGATGATTTATTTGCAGGACCTTAATGACAGCTCCTACTCCAATTTGCGGCCTCAGGTGGATGTCAAGGTCTATAACCGTCAGGCGGAGCTGGTCGAGAGCCGCGTCATGGAGGAGCCGGAGCCATATACCGAGCAGATTTCCTCCGAGCCCGCCTCCTGCCGGATGGTTCCGGGCACGATCTACAAAGGAACCCGAGGGGATTTCTACCGCTACCAGACCGAGACCTGCACGTACCAAAACGGGTACACGTATTCGAAAGGGATCTATTTGGAGAAGATCAACCCGGACTTCACCATTGGGTTCCTCACCCGGCTGACGGGGAAGGACGCCTCCTACGCCAAATCCTTCCCGGCCGGCATGCAGCTTCCTTATGACAATCCGGCTCTTCTGATTATCAATCCGATGAAGAACGAGGTGATTGCCCGGAGCTGGACCGATGCCTTCATGGGCGGCTCCTACCACTACCAAGCCGTCAACATGAACACCGGCTGGCCGGCTCCCTTCGATGGCAGCACATATGAATATTTCGCCTATGGCCGGCGGTTCAATATCGATGGGGAAGGGAATTACATCGACCAGAGGGCTGCCGCCAATACCGGCACCCTGACACGGGACGGTTTGATTTCCCGTTATGATTCGAATGACAGCAGCTACTCGAATTGGGCTTTTAAGGAAGACAAAACACCTTATTCCGGCTGGAAATCCGGAGGGCTCATTCATGTTGATTTTATGTATGGCTCCGTCACCTACAACCAGAGATTCGGTGAATATTTCGGAGATGGTCTCTTTCTGGCCATGTGGAATCCCAAATATGGGGGCAATCCGCCCTCAGCCGGCTGGGTTCCCTGGATTTCAGTAGGGGAACCGAGTGAGGAGCCGGAACGCTTCAAGACTTACCAGCTCGGCCAGTTTGTCTCCCCTTTTGCGGTGGACGATACGGAAATTTCCTTCACGATGACCATGGGGCAGGCCAGGGTGAACAAGGAGAAAGCCGGCTTTTCGTTCCGCATGCAGGACCCGAGAAACCGCTATGCGGTCGAAACAGAGGGAGACGCTTTGGTGCTGGCCAAGTACGCGGATGGCAACCGGACCGTGTTGTCCAGCATTCCTTACCCGTTTCAGGACAACGTTCCCGCCTCCTTCCGCATTAAACTGGCGGGCCCTGACATTTCGGTTGCTTTGAACGGGGTGCCGTATCTGACGGCCAGCGACGGTACGTGGTCAAGCGGCAAGCTAGGCCCCTTTGCGGACAAATCCTTCGTGACCTTCAGCGGAATCACGACCAAGGCGGTGCCGGCGCAGGGACTTCAGTGGCTGACTGGATATGCGATATGGGAGCCTTCGTCCGGGAATGCCACGGTAAAATACCGGAACATTGCCTTTGACGACCCGGAAAAGGATTCGCCCGCCGGCAGCATGCAGTGGAGCTATTCCCATGATCCGAAGTTTCTTGATCATCAGGGCGTGTCGGCAATGGCGGGGCAAACCTACACGGCTGAGCAGACCACCTTCGATAAGGTAGGGGTTTATACCGTTTCGCTCCGCGCCAAGGATGATCCTCATGGGGGCTATCCCAGCCCGAGTCTCGTTTTCGATTCCTACCGGATGCTGTCTAATCGGTTCATGGCCAAGGTGACCGTCCACCGGCGGCCGGTTGCAATTTTCACGGCAGCGGCCAATCCCGATGGCACCATCCGGTACGCCGACGACAGCTACGATCCCGACCGGTGGGCCGCTCCGGACCGCTTCTCCGCTCCGGACACGACAGGAATCGATTATGGGGCGACGAGAGGGATCATGGAACGCAAGTGGTGGTATCTCTCTCCTTCCGGAGAGTACCGGACGGACAAGCTTACCCGGCCCGCGGAATTAGGCACCTACGAAGTCGGGCTTCAGGTTAGGGACGAATATGGAGCCTGGAGCCTGCCGGTGACCCGCCAGGTGGCTGTCGGAAACATTCCGCCGCCCAACGGCAAGCCGTCGGCTGTCCTTACCTATCCAACCGGCACACAGGCGGCTCCCACTATGGTTCATACGGCAAAACCTACCGTAACCTGGAACCAGTCGGACTCGGATCCGGGCACCGTCTTCAAGGGATATCATGTCCGCATTTCCGATCCGGTCGGTACGGTCATTCAGGAGACAGGAGAGGCCTCCTTCTGGACTTCCAGTGGAAGCTGGTCCTGGCAGGTGCCAAGGGATCTCCCGTCCGGGGTAAGCATGCAGGTGCAGGTACGCGTTAGCGACGGGGAACAGTGGTCGGATTGGTCCAACATCGGTTGGTTTCGGGTCAATGGCCCTCCAGCCGTTACGCTAACGAGCCCTGCTGGCTCCGAGAAGGCTCCAACGCTTTACCTGGATAACCGCCGACCTCCGGTGTCCTGGAATCAGGTGGACGCAGACCCCGGCACGATTTTTCAAGGGTATCAGGTTCAGATCGCCCGTGCTAACGGAGCCGTGGTTTACGATTCCGGGCAGGCGGGACAGTGGACGAGCGCGGCCAGCCAGACGGCCGCAACCGGAACGGACCTTCCGACCGGCGAACCGCTTCAGGTGAGGGTCAAGGTAAGCGACGGAACGTTATGGTCGGAATGGTCCAACACGGGGTGGCTGACCATCAACCTAAGCCCCCGGGCGGAAATCATCAGCCCGTCCGGAACGCGGGACGCTCCGGCCATTACCGGACCCAAGCCGCTTATCGTCTGGGAGCAGACCGATCCCGATCCCGGCACGGTCTTCCTGAAATACCAGGTTCAATTCTGGAACGAGGCTGGCTCTGACCTCATCCTGGATTCGGGAGCCGTTTCGCAGCATACAGAGGCGGCAGCCCAAAGCTACCAGACCGTTACGGAACTGCCCAAAGGAACGAAGCTTCGCGTAAGGGTGAGGGTGCAGGACGGCATCGTCTGGTCCCCTTGGTCGCAGGACCAATGGATTTATACGAACCGGCCTCCTCAAGCGGATTTTGATTGGACGCCCAAGCCGGTGTGGGAGGGAGACACCCTGACAACGGTCAATCTTTCCTCCGACCCCGATGGCGATCCGCTGACGTCGAAGTGGACCTTGACCGGGCCGCAGGGCGAGCTCGGCCAGTGGGAGACGGAGACGTTCAGCGCCGTCACGCCAGTACCCGGGTTCTACACGGTCCGGCTGACGGTATCGGACGGCATCACGGATTCGTCCGTCTCCAAGGTGGTAGAAGTTCTCCCGCTAACCATCCGGTCGGAGGTATACCATACGCCGGAATGGCTGGAGCATCATGAGGAGCGGGGACATGAAACGAGGGGCCGCCCGAAAGATTTTTATTCCGGGGAAATTTTTGTGGTCGAAACCGTAAGCTCTCCGACCGAAGTGGCGGATGCCCAAGCCTGGATGGATGCGGTAGGACTTGATGGGGAGCCCATCCACCTGGAGGTGGTTCTGGATCGGACCGGACCGGTTTCCTTCCGCGGGGAGCTGTACGATCCGGTGCTGCAGTCGCTCACCTCGGGGTTGCCCAAGGGGCCTCAGAGCATTCACTTCCGGCTGCGATACGGCAACGGGGTAGTCAAAGAGGAGACGGTTCCGGTGAACATCATCGGATCGGTGCAAGCGTTCCTCGGGGTCCACCGCGTCCAGTAGACATTGCTGCGAACGGACGGTGGGTGGATGGCCGGCCAACCATGGAGGAACAGCAAGGGGGCAGTAAAAACAAAGGACAGATCGGAACCGAATTTCTTCGGCCAATCTGTCCTTTTATTAATATTTCCATATTCGGGGATAGGCGATGGGCCGAAAGGATGGTCCGAGGTCATAGACACCTTAAGCCTGGTCACGCGTCCTTACCCTAGGCTACCGTTACGATGATCGGCTCCTGCCTCGTAATGATGATCGTATGTTCGTGCTGTGCCGTAAAGCTGCAGTCCGTTACGCTCATCGTCCAGCCGTCCGGCTGTTCCAGAACGAACTCGGCGCCAGTGGACAAGAATGGCTCGATCGTAATGACCTGACCTTCCTTCAGCCTGCGCTTATCATGCTTGTTGTACACAGGCCAAATCTCGGACGGCGCCTCGTGAATCGCTTTTCCGACCCCATGGCTGCACAGATTGCGAATGACCTTGTAGCCGCCTTTGGCCGCCTCCGTCTCTATAATACGGCCCACCTCGCTCAGGCGTACGCCGTGCTTCAAGGAAGAGATAACCTTCATCATCGTCTCATGGGTATAATCGCACAGCCGCACCAGCTCCGGTGTGAAGGGAGGCATCTGGAAGGAGTGGCCGGTGTCGGCCACATAGCCGTCCTTTTCGGCGCATACGTCGATATTCACGAGATCTCCCGGTTGAAGCATCCGGCTGCCCGGAATCCCGTGGGCGGCCTCTTCGTTGATGCTGATGCAGGTGTGGCCGGGAAACTGGTAAAATTTCTTTGGCGCGGACACCGCTCCATGGCTTTGCAGGATGCGGCCGCCGATCTCGTCAAGCTCCTTCGTGGTCATGCCCACCCTGGCGCTGCGTTTCATTTCCTTCACCGTCAGGGCAACGATTCTGCCGATTTCCTTCAAGGCCTCGATATCTTTCTCCGAACCGATTGTCATCCTTCTCATCACTCCAATCCCATTGGTATATCCTTATTATGCATCTTTTGGGGAGGTGCCGGTAGAGCATAAGGAGCGTGGCAGCCGCCAGGTAGCCCATAACGTATCCTGCGTGCTCCACCTTGGGAAGGCAAAAGGTTCAACCTGGTCCCTTATCCGCGATTGAAGCTCTGCTTGTTACCGTTTAAGGCACCAGGAACGAACGATTCCCTATCGGGTTATGGGGCTGGGGGACGGGAACCCTTACCGTCCTTCGGCCGAGCCGCCTTCCCGTTCCGTCTGTTCCCGCCGCGGAGGAAGCGGCCCGAAATATTGGTACAGGGCGCATTCGATCCGCCCGTTGAACAGCTTGCGCTTTTTCGTCGCGGGGCGGCCGAAATAGTGCTCGAGCTGCTTGTTCGGCGTCAGCACGAACGCCGACCACGTGTCGAGCCGGCCCGCGACGGAGCCCAGCTGCCGCAGCACCTGCACGGCTTCGTCCTGATCCCCCAACCGCTCGCCGTACGGCGGGTTGGTGATCAGGCAGCCGTAGTCGCCGCGCGGCCGGGCCTTCGCTACCGGCTCGACGCCGAAGCGCAGCTCCCGCGCCAAGCCGGCGCTTTTGGCGGCCGCGAGGGCCACTTCGATCGCCGCGGGATCGATGTCCGTTCCGCTAATATCAAGCGGAACGTCATCCCGCACGAGATCGAAGGCTTCCTCGCGGGCCTCGTCCCAAAGCGCCGGGCGGAGCGCCGGCCAGCCCTCGGCGGAGAAAGGCCGCCGCAGGCCCGGGGCCAGGTTCCAGCCGATCATCGCCGCCTCGATCGGGATCGTGCCCGAGCCGCAGAACGGATCGTACAGCGGCCGCTCCGGCTTCCACCGGCTCAGGAGTACCATCGCCGCGGCGAGCGTCTCCTTGAGCGGTGCTTCCGTCACGAGCTTGCGGTAGCCGCGCTTGTGCAGGCTCGCCCCGGATGTATCCAGCGTCAGGGTGGCGATGTCGTTCAATAGCGACACCTCAATGACATACCGGGCTCCCGTTTCCTTAAACCACTCGGTCCGGTAACGCTGCTTCATTTTCTCAACCACAGCTTTCTTTACGATGCCCTGGCAGGCCGGGACACTTGAAAGCTGGGACTTGTGGGATCTTCCCTCTACGGGGAATTCCCCCTCTTCGGGAATCCAGTCCGGCCAGTTCAGCGCTTTTGTCCCCTCGAACAGCTCATCGAAGGTGACGGCCTTGAACTCGCCCATCTTGATAAGAATCCGGTCGGCCGTGCGCAGCCAAAGGTTCGTCCGGCAGATGGCAAGCTCGTCCCCTTTGAACGTCACCCTGCCGTTCTCCACCATCATATCCTCGTAGCCGAGATCTTTGATTTCCCGTGCGACCAAAGCCTCCAGCCCCATAGGGCAGGTGGCGATCAGATCGATTTTGGCCATGTAACTCCCTCTTTCTGTTCCTTGGAATCCCCTCTCGGGGCGTATGGGATAGAAGAACGGCTTTCCCCCGGAGTCTGCTCCGTTCATCCTTATCCGACGAAGCCTGTTGATTTCCCTGTCAGCCTTGTCTTAGAAAGGGATATGCAGGGCAGGTAGGAAGTGCCGTTTCCTTTGCTTTCGGTCGTTTTTTTCATACAATAGGAAGTATAGGGGAAAGAGCGGATGGATACAAATCGCTTTTTCCGGAGGGGATGGTGGAGTCATTGGATAGGGTTACCGAAGAGCAGTATGTAGATTCGCTTTTTGCTAAGGACGAGCAGCTCGAAGCGGTCAAGCAAAGCATCCGCGACAACAGCATGCCGGAAATTTCCGTTCCGTCCGGGTACGGACGGCTGCTGACCTTGCTCGTTAAGCTGGGCGGGGCCAAAAGGATTTTGGAGATCGGTGCGCTTGGCGGCTACAGCGGCATTTGCCTGGCACGGGGCCTTGGGGAGGACGGCAAGCTGGTTTCGCTGGAATTGAAGGAGGAGTATGCCGAGCTCGCTCACCGCAATCTGAAAGAGGCCGGACTGGGCGACAAGGTGAAGTACCGGGTGGGAGAAGCGCTGGACAGCCTGCAGGCGTTGGAAGCGGAAGGGCAAACCTTCGATTTCTTCTTTATCGATGCAGATAAAGGGAATTACCCGAATTACTTCGAATGGGCGTTGAAGCTGGCCAATCCCGGAGCGGTTATTGTGGGAGATAATGCTTTCATGCATGGCAAAACGATGGACCCGGAGCAGACCGGCAACGCCGTTCGCGGCATGAGGCGCTTTAACGAGCTGATGACGTCTCACCCGGGACTCGACAGTACGGTCCTACCGGCTTACGACGGACTGGCGGTAGCGAGGATCAAATAACCGGCGCCAAACGTCCCGGCACTCCAACAATGCACAAGAAAAACGGCCTTCAGGAAGCCCTGAGGCCGTTCTTCTTTTATCTGCATCGGCTTTAATAGAGCTTGTCCATGCCGCGTCATTCCCCGGGGAGGCGGTTCCCCCAGCGGGAGGAAAGCAAAGTCCTGCGCACCCAGAAGAAATTCAGGAGCAGCAGCGCCGAGCTGACCCAGAAGATCCCGCGGATGCCGATAAAGCCGTTCAGAACCCCGCCCGTTAACGGCCCGATGACATTGCCGAGACTCAAGGTGCTGGAGTTGAAGCTGTAGGACCGGCTTTCCATTCCTTCCGGCGTGTATTTGCGAATGAGGGCGTAGATGGAGGGCAGCATCCCTCCCATAAAGATCCCCATGAAGAAACGGGCGGCCAGAAGCTGCCAAATGTTGCTCACCAGCGCTTGGGGAATGAAGGCGAGCGCCGATCCGATCAGGCAGATGCCCAGAATCTTCTCCGAGCCCAGCTTGTCCCCGAACCGGCCGAGGACCGGCGAGGCGATCATATTCGAGAAGCCGTTCACCGAACCGACCAATCCCGCGAAGAAGGCGAGATACGCCGCCTTGCCGTACAGATCCTGAACGAACAGGGCCATCAGCGGCTGCGGACTCATCAGGGCGAACTGGAACATAAAGGTCACCGCGAACAAAGCGGGAAGCTGCGGAATGTGGGCCAGGTCCTTGAAGCTCTGCCACAGGGAAACGCGGGGCTGGCTTCGGGCCTCCGATGCGTTAAAGCTTTCTTTAACTAGGAACATGGCGAGAAGGGAAGCCACGAAGAGAAGCCCGCCGGTCAAATAAAAAATGCTGCGGAAGCCGATGAGCTCCGCCAGTATTCCGCCGATGAGCGGCCCGAGGATGGTGCCGGCGACTCCGCCGGACTGAAGGGTGCCCATGGCGAAGCCGATTTTGTTCCTCGGCGTATTCGTGGACATAAGGGCGACGGAGGCGGGCACGAAGCCGGACACCGTCCCGTTCACGAGCCGAAGCAGGAGCAGATGCCAGGCATCGGTCGCAAAGCCCATGAACGTCATGACGAGGGCCATTCCGAAGCCCGAGCGCAGAAGCATCACTTTGCGGCCGTAGCGGTCGGCCAGTCCTCCCCAGATCGGCTGGGCGATGAAGGAAGTCACGAAATTGCCGGCAAAAATGATGCCTGACCAATAGGCTACCTGCTTGGTATCGGTTACGCCCAATTCCTGCAGGTAAAGCGGAAGAAAGGGCATGATCATGGTCATCCCGGCCATGGCGAGAAATTGCCCGATCCACAAAACGGATAAATTGACTTTCCAGTTAACCATTGCTGTCTCTCCCATCCGGCTTGGCGGTGAAGGGCAGGCCGGGCGGCCGCGCCCGGCTTTTTCCGATTTTGCCGAGGCGGCAGTCCCAGCCTCCTTAGTACCTTATCCGTGAGTGTTGTTCTGCTTCCCTTTTGATTATCCTGCGCCTACGAAGGTATTCTCACCAACAGAGTTACCGGATAAGGCACTAGTATACCCAAATCGTAACGCAATTGGGTCCCGTTGACCAGTCCTGCATAATGTTATCGACTCGGGGGATAGTAAGCTTCGTGTCGTTTGGAAGAGAATCCTATCCCAAAGGAGTGTTGGTCCATGCCTTTTGGCGCCCACGAAACCATGGAAGTCCATGAAATCCTCAATGAGAAAGTTAACCAGATCAATCATTTTGCCTGGTATGCCCGTCAGGCCCAGAATCCTCAGCTGCGTCAAATGATCGAGCGTCATCTGCAATCGGCTGTCGAGTTCTATGACCAGATTGTGTCCTATACGCATGATTACAACCATGCGCAGCCGCAGATGCAGGGAGTGGGCATGGTATCGGACACGGTGGAGCAGATCAAGTACGGCCTGCACAACCCGGCCCGGCTTTCCCCGCAGACCGGAGGGGGAATGAAGGACACGGACATTGCCTCCGCCGTGCTGCTGTGCCACAAGAATTCGGCCAAAAATGCCATGACGGCCTCGCTGGAATGCGCGGATCCGAATGTTCGCCAGCTTTTGATGAATACGGCTAACGCCTGTGCGATCCAGGCTTATGAGGTGTTCCAACTGATGAACGAGCAGGGACAATACCAGGTGCCGACGATGAGCGAGCATACGGCCAAAACGTTCCTGCATACCTTCCAGCCGGTCCAGGAAGCTCCGGAGGCGCCCTATGTCCAGCCGGCCATGTCCCAGACTTCCTCTCCGTCCTATGAGAATTCGAACCAGCGTTCCTATCCGGCTGCTGGCGGGCAGGCAGCGTCTGCCGCGTACCGCGGCATGAACAGCGGAATGGGACAGGGAGCTCCTTCCGCGTTCCAGCAGCCGATTTCGGGCGGCTATTCTCCGGCCCAAGCTTCGCAGGCTGGAAACCAGCCGATGGGCGGGGGCAGCCGGATGAACAGCGGGAACAGCTTCTCCTCGTCCAACCCGACCCAAGGCGGAATGAGACATTAAAGCTTCTGCCTGAAGCAAAGCCTATACGTGATAAAACCACCCGATTGTTCTCGGGTGGTTTTTGGGGTGGAAACAGGGGGATGGTCTTTAAAGATCGGCCGCCAAGCCTTGCGCGGAAAAGAGCTTCAGGCATTCCTCCAGCGCCTCTTTTTCCTCCGGAAACCGCAAGCTGCCGACGGCTTCCTGTACGGGCACCCAGTCCACCCGGGAAACGAGCTCACGGTCCTTTCGTTTGTCGGGGGAGCCGTCGAGGGCGGAGGCGAGAAAAAAACGGATGGTCAGGTGCAGCACGGGCAAGCGCTTGTTCTTGACTGCTTCGACCACCACCGGCTCGTACGGAAGGAGGCGCACCTGATACCCGGTTTCTTCTTCGACTTCCCTTACCGCACACTGCTCATAGCTTTCTCCGTCCTCGACTCCGCCTTTCGGCAGCCTTGGATCATCCCGGTTCTTCAATCGGATGAGGAGCACCTGCAGCCCACCCTGCAGCTGCCGGAGCACAACACAGCCGGCGGCCTCCCTCGCTGCCATTGACATGGGAATCCCTCCCTTGGGTAAGGCATAATCGCTTCTATATCTTTATATATACGGATGAGGAAGTTTTTTATTCGTCGGGGGAAAGTCCGTTCTCTTGGCGCCTATCTTTGCTATAATAGATTGGTAGGTTAAGGAAAAGGAGAATGAAATGATTCCATCCCGTAAACAAAGCAAGCCCCAGCGTCAGAAAAGGGTCCGCAACGTCGGGCTTTTGGCAGGAGGCTTGGCCGGTACCCTGCTTCTCGGCGCCGGCATCATGCTCATGCTGCCGGGACAGCCGGAGAAGGCGGGGACGTCGGCCGATGCGGCGGCACGCACCGCCTCGCCGACACCCGCTCCCTCATCCGCCGAAACGCCGGCTGCGCCAAGCCCTTCGGCTGCGGTCTCACCAGCCGCTACCGCTTCGCCTTCCCCGAGTCCGAGTCTCCGGCCTTCGGGAGCTGAGAACGCGGCGGCGACCTCCACGCCGATTCCTGCTCCGAGCGTCAAGCCGCCGGCGGCGCCCGCTGCCGGCGGCGCCGAAACAGCGGGGCCGGATCCCGCCAACGATCCCCACAGCGTCAAGCTGTCGTTTGTCGGGGATGTGATCATGGCTAGCGCAGTGGAGACGCTGCTTAAGCAGCACGGGTATGATTACCCGTACACCGAGGTGAAGGCCGATCTGGAGAGAGCGGATCTGGCGATCGCCAACCTGGAAACGCCGATAAGCCTCCGGGGGGCTCCCCAATCCAAGGAATATACGTACCGGTCGTCGCCCCTCGCTCTGCCTCCTTTCAAGGAAGCCGGCTTTGATCTGGTCAACCTGGCCAACAATCACATCCTGGATTACGGCCAGGATGCGCTGCTCGATACGTTCGACAACCTGAAAAAGAACGGGATTCCTTATGTGGGAGCGGGCCATAACAGCCAGGAAGCGTTCGAGCCGGTCATTCTGGATAAGAAGGGCATGCGAATTGCCTTTCTCGGCTTCTCGCGTGTCGTCCCGGATAACTCCTGGAAGGCCGGCCCCAACCATCCGGGAGTAGCGGATACTTATAATTACACGGTGCCGGTAGAATCCATCCGCAAGGCGAGGGAGAAGGCCGACCTGGTCGTGGTGATCGCCCATTGGGGCGTGGAACGGCAAAGCCAGGCGGAGGCGTACCAGAGAGACCTGGCCCATCGGTATATTGAGGCGGGGGCCGACTTGATCATCGGAGGCCATCCGCATGTCCTGCAGGGGTTTGAAAAGTACAAAGGCAAGTGGATTGCCTACAGCCTCGGCAATTTTATCTTTACCACCAATACGGTGAAGGAAACGCTGGATTCTATGATTCTCGAAGCGAGCTGCTCCAAGGACCGGCAGTGCAGCCTCAAGGCCCTGCCGATCTTCACGCAGTGGGCGAAGCCTGTGCCTATGCAGCCTGCCGACGCGGCCAAGCTGTTTGACCGCTTGTCGAAGGTCTCGTACGGCTCCCGGATTCTTCCGGATGGGCGCATATCGGCAGAGCCTTGATTAAATCATAAGGGTATTTCCCGAAATAGGAGAGAACAACCATGACAACCCCCATTCGCAATGTATACTGCGTCGGCCGCAATTACCGTCTTCATGCGGCCGAGCTTGGCAATGCCGTCCCGGATCAACCGATGCTGTTCATGAAACCGACGCATTCGGTCGTGCTGGCGGACGGCGGATCCGTCCCGCTACCCGGGGACCGGGGGCAAGTTCACTATGAAACGGAGCTGGTGCTCCGCATCGGACGGGATTACGAGCCGGGCCTGACGGTCGACGAGCTGGTCGACTCCATAGCCATCGGCATTGACTTTACCCTGCGCGACGTGCAGGATGGGTTGAAGAAGAAGGGCCATCCGTGGCTGGCCGCCAAGGGCTTCCGGAATTCGGCGCCGGTCGGCGCCTTCCGGCCGTTTCCCGGGATTGCCGAAGCGGCCCGCAGCGAATTCAGCCTTCGCCGGAACGGGACGGAGGTACAGCGGGGCAATCTGAACGACATGATTTTTTCTCCTCAGACCATTGTGGATTTCGTGGCGGCCCACTTCGGATTGGGAGAAGGAGATGTTATCTTTACCGGAACCCCGGAAGGAGTAGGAGCGGCGGCAGACGGAGACCGCTTCGAGCTTTACTGGGCCGAGGAAGCTGCGGGTAACTTTACTGTTCGGCTGGAACAGGCCTAGTTTCGTCAGAAGGCTTCTAAGAAATAACCCGGCAGCGGGGCTCATGCCTACCGCTGCTTTTTTGTCCGGACGGGGATGCTGCTCTACGGACCGTTCCAGGAGAAGAACAGGAGGAATGATCTTGAACGAAGCGGGAGATTGGCTGATCGGCCTTGCCGGAAGCACGTTGATCGGAGGGCTGGCCTATGCCAAACGGTCCTTGTCGGCTTCAGGCTGGGCGGCGGCGATCGTAGTCGGGACGCTGCTTTATGCCTTGGGAAGCCCCGTTTGGTTCGGGGCGCTGCTGGCTTTTTTCCTCTCGTCGACGCTGCTGTCCCGATGGAAGAAGAAGGCGAAAAGCACGGCAGAGGAAGGATACGAGAAATCCGGCCGGCGCGATGCCGGCCAGGTGGCGGCGAACGGGCTGCCGGCGGCTCTTCTATGCGTGGCGCAGGCCGTGTGGCCGGATCCGGCTTGGCTGGCCGCCTTCCTCGGGGTGATGGCTTCCGTCAATGCCGATACATGGGCGACGGAGGTCGGCGGCTTGAGCCGCCGGCCGCCCCGGTCGATCCTGACGGGCCGGGTGGTCGCGCCGGGCACCTCGGGCGGAATCACCTTGCTGGGCAGCGGGGCGGCGGCAGCCGGAAGCCTTTTTATCGGCGCAGCATCCTTCTTGCTGCTCCTCCTTTACCCGGATCCCGCCTGGGCCGGTCAGCCATCAGGTCTTTCGGCCGTTCTCTGCTTCGCCGCCGCCCTGGCGGGAGGGCTCGTCGGAGCCTTCTCCGATTCTCTGATTGGCGCGAAATGGCAGCGGATGTACCGGTGCGCCGTCTGCGGCCGAACGGTGGAGAAGACCTCCCACTGCGGCCGTCCCGCCGTGTTCGCACGGGGCTGGCGGTGGATGAATAACGATGCGGTGAATATCATCAGCTCGCTCTTGGGCGGGGTGGCGGGAGCGGTCATCTACCGGCTTCTGCTTTGAGGAAAGGAGTCCCTTTATTGGATACGAATAGCCCTGTCTACATCCGGAGATACGAGCCTTCCGATGCTCCGGCCCAGCTGGAGCTCCGCTTGCGCAACCGGACGTTTATGGCACCGTATGATCCCGTTCGCCCGGCCTCCTTTTATACGCTGGAGGGACAGCGGGAGCAGCTGGAGCGCAGCCTGGCGGGTTGGGAAAAAGACGAAGAGTACGCCTTCGCCGTTTGTCTTGTGGAAGGCGGGGAGCTGATCGGGAGGGTCGCCCTCTCGTCCGTCGTGCGGGGGGCTTGGCAGAACGCCAATCTAGGCTATTTCATCGATTCCGCGCACAACGGAAAAGGGTTTGCGACCGAGGCGGTTCGCCAAGCGGTCGCCTTTGCGTTCGGGGAAGCCGGTCTTCACCGGGTGCAGGCGGCCATCATGCCTTGGAACCGGCCTTCGATCCGGGTGGTGGAGAAAGCCGGCTTCCGGCTGGAGGGGCTGGCGGTGAAATACCTAAGGATCCACGGCCAATGGGAGGACCATCGGATCTATGCGGTCACCAACGACAGCATAGAGTGAGCCTGTCCGGCCTTCAACGGAGCTCGAATTTTTTCTTGTCCGCCTTCTTCGTTTCCCACAGATGCAGGGAGTCGTACTCGTAGGAGTCCCGTTTGATCCTTCGGTAGAGCAGCAGGCACAAGCCCCCGAGGAACAACAGAAAGAGCAGCGTCAACAGGACAAAAGCCAGCATAATCCCATCTCCTTATTCGGGATAACCGATTGAGTAATGGATATGCGCTGTAAGGGGTTTCAAGAACGCGAAGAAAACAAAAAAAGCGGAGAACCGGCAAAGGTTCTTCGCTTTTTGACTTTTCGAAACGGCTTTTCCTCTCAGCGATTCTCGCTGCTGTCATGAAGTCTTCAGTCGATCGGAATGCCCGTTTCCGGCATAGCGGCGGCGGGAAGCTTCAGGCTTCCGTTCGGCTGCAGGCTGCCCATGTCGTTCGAGCGGATTTCGGAAGGGGAGAAGGTATACAGATTGGTTCCGCTATAGAGGATCCGGTTGATATACTTGTTCCACTCGCCTCCACCTTGTCCTGCTTTGGCGATGTCCTCTTCCGTCAGGTGCGTGATCTTTCCTTTCAACGTAAAGCCTTTCTGCAGATCGATGCCGTAAACGTAGGCTCCCTGGTAGGCAAATTCTCCGTAGGCGGGGAAGCCTGCCGGCTGATTCGGCGTCTGCTTCGGGTTGATCTTGGCTACGGTAACCGGGAAAGCCATCAGGTTCTTCTCCTTGGAGAAGAGGAGGGCCTTATGGTTGTGCAGAAGCTCCGAATCGGTTCCCCGGTTTCCGATGGCTTCCTTGAAGAGCTCCACGGGGTGGGCCACATCCGATACGTCGAACATGGCAAGCTTCATCCCCTGGTAAAAGGCTTGGGTGGATTCCTGACCCGGGAAGGGATTCTCCACGGCGGTCTCGATCGTATCTTTGCCGAACCCGATCAGATGGGTTTCATCGTACGGATGCAGGTAATCGCTGTACCCGGGGATCTTGAGGCTGCCGAGCACCTTCGGTGACTGGGGATCCGACAGGTCGATGGCGAACAGCGGATCCACCTTGCGGAAGGTGACCATATAGGCTCGGTTCCCCAGGAAACGGACGGAGTAGATTCGTTCACCTGGAGCTAGACTTTCGAGCTTGCCTGTCACCGTCAAGGATTCATCGAGCACATACACGTTGTTCTTGGAGATCTGTTCGCCTTGGGCCCACATGTCTCCCTTGGTGGTGGCTATCCGGAAGTAGCCGTCCCGTTCATCCATAGAGAATTGGTTGAGCACCGAGCCGGGCACCTTGCCCGTACCTGCGAACCTCAGACTTCCCTGATCCAGACGGAACTTGTAGAGCGAAGTCGTCTGCTCCGGAACGGGAGGCTGCTCAGCGGACGGGCTGGCGGGAGTGGAACCCGCCGGACGCTTGACCATGGGCAGGATTCGGACAGGACCGCCGTATGGGGAAACCGCCACATACAGATGGTCGGTCGAAGCATAGACATTCTGTCCGGAGCCCAGATAGGACTGGACGTCGGCCTTCTGATCCGGCCGGTCGAGGTCAAAGCCGGCCACCATCAAGTAGCTGTTCTTAACCGAGTCGGGGAAATAGCGGATTCGGTCATAGCCGACGGATTCCCATTGCGAAGAAACCGCACTGTCATGGAAGAGGGGAGCGGGCTGTTCTCCTTGTTCCTGTTGAATCGAGTATAGGTCCAGGAAACGGTTCGCGATCAAGTAAACCGACGAGCCCACCTTTCGGGAAGAGAGGTAATTCCCTTCAAGCTCCACTTCCCGGCTTAGAACCGGCTTCGTTTTGTCAGCGGTGTCATAGACAAGCACTTTGGTTGTGCCGCTTCTTATCGGCATGATCATTTTTTTGGCGTTAGGAGCAGGGACGTCCATCGGTTCCGCAAAAGAGGTCCCGAGGACGAGAAGCCGGTTTCCGTCCACATAAAGCTCCCGCGGCTGGAATTCCCCGCCCAGTTCAATGGTGGAAGAGAGCTTCAATTCCCCGGAAGCCCGGGCGATGAACACCCGGTTGGCGTTGACCTGGTACAGGTAGTCTCCATCGGTCTTGACGATGTCCGCTTCATCGACCCCTTCTGCTTGAACGTTCGTGCCCGAATAATCCGGGCCCGCGGAGGAAGGGGCGCGGGCAGCCGTCGCACCGCTTGCCGCCGAATCGGCGGAAATGCTTTTCTCTGCGGCCCCTGCAGGCACAGGCCCTTCGGTCATGGACTCGTTAACCAGCTTCTTCAAGTTGTCATAGCTCCCGACGACCGGGAGAAGTCCCGCATCGCTGTCGATCGTGACCTGCTTGCGGATGCCGTCCCACTTGACGATGTAGCCGAACGCTTCGCTGAAGAATCTCAGGGGAACGAAGGTCCGGCTGCCTTCCAGCACAGGGGCGGCGCCCAGCGTCCAAGGGGAGCCGTTACGGACGGCCGACGTGCTGCCGATCGTCAGCTTGACCGACGTATCTCCTTTAACAGCGGTGACGCTCTGTTCCTTATGGTTCCATTCCACTTCGGCTCCAGCCGCTTCCGCCAGGTTGCGCAGGGGAACCATCATCGTCCCGTTCATCAGCTTAGGGGAGGCGTCCAGCGTCATAGCCGCTCCTTCCAGGAGCAGGGTATACTCGCTGCCCGGGCCGGCCGCTGCCGGTGGGGCGGGGGAGGCACTCGACGTCAGCAGCAGGGCGGCGGATAAAGCCGGTACCATCCATATTCGTCTCATGGCCGTTCACCTTCTTTCTTTAAAGGGTAGGAAAAATTGTCCATCTGCCCTCTAAACGTTGGCAGAGCGGTTATTGTTGCAGAGACCGCAAGGATTCGCCTCCCTAACGGAACAAAACCCTTCCGTCGTTAGGACCGGAAGGGCGGGAACCTCTTATGGCGCGGGATCCACCGCTTATTTCGTCAGGTCTTCCATCTGCTCGATAAGGCTCTTGAACACGCTCATCGCCTGCTTGATCGGCTCCGGCGACGACATGTCGACACCCGCACGCTGCAGGATGTTGATGGAATAGTCGCTTCCGCCGCTCTTCAGGAACCCGAGGTAGCGGTCGACGGCCGGCTGGCCTTCGTCCAGAATCTGCTTCGCGAAGCTCGTGGCCGCGGAGAAGCCCGTGGCGTATTTGTAGACATAGAAGCTGTTGTAGAAATGGGGAATGCGCGCCCATTCCATCTCGATGTCCTTGTCGACGACCATTCCTTTGCCGTGATACAGCAAGTTCAGGTCGTAGTAGATTTTGCTCAGCTCCTGAGGAGTAAGCGAATCGCCCGCTTCGGCTCTTTCGTGCGTAATCTTCTCGAACTCCGCGAACATGGTTTGGCGGAACACGGTCGTGCGGAATTGATCGGCATAGTAGGTGAGCAGGTACATTTTGGCCTTCGGATCCGTCGTCTTCTTCAGCAGATAATCCATGAGAAGGGCTTCATTCAGCGTAGAGGCCACTTCGGCAAGGAAGATCGTATACTGCGCGTACCGGTACTCCTGATTCTCGTCGGACAGGTAGGAGTGCAGAGCATGGCCCATCTCATGGGCAAGCGTGAACATGCTGTTCAGGTTGTCCTTGTGGTTCAGCAGCACATAAGGATGAGTGCCGTAGGCTCCCCAGCTGTAGGCCCCGCTGCGTTTTCCCTCGTTCTCGTAGATGTCGATCCAGCCGTTCTCGAATCCGCTCTGCAGAACCTTCAGGTAATCGTCGCCGAGCGGCTTCAAGCTGTCCTGGACCATCTCCGTCGCCTGCTGGTAGTTGATGTCCCACTTGAATTCTTCGACTAGGGGGGCGAACAGGTCATACATATGAAGCTCGTCGACCTTCAAGAGCTTCTTGCGGAGGTTCATGTAGCGCTGCAGAAGCGGCAGGGACTCGTGAATCGTATCGATAAGATTCGTGTATACTTCCTTCGGAATGTTATCTCCGTAGAGGGACATTTCGAGAACGGAAGGATACTTACGGGCTTTGGCATAAAAAATATTTTTGGAAATGTTGGCGCTGAGCGTGGCCCCGATCGTGTTCTTCTGCTTGGCGTAGGTGGCATACACCGCTTCGAACGCATTCCGGCGCACATCCCGGTCCTTGCTCTCCAGAAACTGGATGTAGCTGCCGTGGGTAAGCTCGACTTCCTTGCCTTCTTCATTCTTGATCTTCGGGAACTTCATGTCCGCATTGTTGAGCATTCCGAAGATGGTGCCCGGGGCCTGGGAGAGGTTTCCTACTTGGGCCAGAAGGGCTTCTTCAGACTTGCTGAGAACGTGCGGCTTCTGGCGGATCATTTCCTCCAGCGTCCGCTTGTAGAAGCTCAGGTCCGGATTCTCCATCAGTTCCTTCAGCTTGGCTTCGGACAAGCTCAAAATTTCCGGCGTCACGAAAGACAGCGCTTCGCTCACTTCGACACTGAGCTTTCGGGACTTCTCGGACAGCGCCTGGAACGAGGGCTCCGCGGTATCCTCATGGTGCTTCATGTTGGCGTATACGTATAAGCGTTCGGTATGTACGGAGATCTCATCCTCGAGCGCGAAGCATTCTTTGATGGCATGGGGCTCATTCAGCTTGCCCTGGTAAGGCTCCACTTTCTTCAGCAGGTCTTTGACTTCTTGGTATTCCCGGTCCCATGCTTGCTGGTCGGCAAACAGGTCCTCCAGCTTCCATTGGTGCTCCTTCGATACGTCTGAGCGTTTTGCTACTTGATTCATGGGAACCCTCCTTGATTGGTTGGTGGACTGAGGCGCCGCCCGCCCGCCGGCGGATGACACCGCAACGGTGCTGCCAAGCAGGCATACCGTCACCAGAACGGGGATAATCCGCATTATGGCATTCTCCTAAGCTTTTTCGCTTAGTATGGGCGGCCGTTCCTTTAATTATAAGGCGAAGC
The DNA here is from genome assembly GCF_032268605.1 of Paenibacillus aurantius. Taxonomy (NCBI): domain Bacteria; kingdom Bacillati; phylum Bacillota; class Bacilli; order Caryophanales; family Paenibacillaceae; genus Paenibacillus; species Paenibacillus aurantius. Next base: position 4,269,088 of record NZ_CP130318.1, on the reverse strand, counting down.
CGGGGAAGATTTCCAGTAAACCTTCCCGTAAGGATGCCATTAACGGCCGGCGTTGAGAATCGTGTACATGAGCAGGAAGAAAGAAACCACGATCATGACGAGCGCGATCAAGGCGAGCGGGCGGCGGGCCTGCGGCGCCAGGGTGTCTTTTTTGATAATGAGAAGGAGGGCCAGGCAGAAGGAGACGATGATAAACGTGACGATTAACCCGTAATCCAAGGAGCGTTTCACCTCTTTATGGTATGGAATATCCTTAGGCACTTGCTAAGCTAGCCTGTCCGGTCATAAGAATGGCCGCCCCTTCCTTGGAGAAAGCTAGAGCGGAGAGAATTCATCGACAGGAGAGGATCTACTTGAAGCATAACGGAAACGGCATGCCGGGGGAAGACCTGACGGTCGCCGGTTACCTTATCGCCCAGCTGGAGGCTTGGGGCGTTAAGCGCATCTACGGCGTAATCGGGGATGCCAATCTGCGGTTTCTGGATGAACTCAGCCGCAGCTCCGCCATCCGTTACATAGCCTGCCGCCACGAAGGAGCCGCGGCGTTGATGGCGTCCGCCGAAGCCAAGCTGACGGGCCGGATCGGCGTATGCCTGGCGACGAGCGGTCCGGGAGCGGCCAACCTGGTTAACGGGCTGGCGGATGCGGCGATGGATTATGCCGGCGTCTTGGCTATTACCGGTCAGGTGGAAACGTCCAAGCACGGCACCCGCACGAAGCAGTTCGTCAACCAGCAGCTCTTGATGCAGGCGCTGACGGACCAATCCCGCGAACTGGTGAGCGGGCAGGCACTGCCGGAGCTGCTACACGGTCTGCTCGTTCAAGCTCTTCTGCACGGCAAGGCAGCTCACCTTTCGGTTGCCAAAGATGTGTGGGAGCAGAAGCTTACAGGCCTTCCGATCCCTTATGGGAGCTATCTGCATCAGCCGCTGCTCACCCCCAGGGAAGCACTGGAAAAAGCGGTAGAGGAGCTTTCCCGGGCCGCGAAGCCGGTCCTTTATGTAGGAAGCGGAGCCGGGCAGGTGAAGGAGGAAGTTCTGTCTCTGGCGGAGCTGCTGGAGGCGGCCGTCATCACGACCCTTCCGGCAAGGCCCCTGTTTCCTAACGATCACCCCCGGTACGCCGGAGGGCTGGGCCAGGCCGGAAGCGAAGCGGCAACGGTGCTTCTGCGGGAAAGCGACCTGATCCTCATGCTGGGCGCTACCTGGTGGCCGGACGATTACGTGCCGACGCAGGCGCGTCTTATCCAGATCGACCGGTCCCCGGCCAACCTTGCGGTCGGGCATCCGCTTCTCCATGGAATCGTAGGAGATCTGGCCGATTGCCTGCCGGAGCTCTTAGCCATGGTGCGGAGACTGCCGCAGGCGGACCGCGCCGCATGGGTACGCCGAACGGCGGGGGTTACGGCGGAATGGAACAGCCAGCTCCTCATGGAGGCTGCGCGGGAAACGCATCCGCTCTCTCCCCAGATGATCATGCGGGAGATCGCCGACGCGGCTCCACCGAATGCCGTAATCGCTGTGGATACCGGAGATCACACCATTTGGTTCAATCGGATCTACCAGGCCAAGCGGGACCAGACCGTGCTCGTCTCGGGCCGCTGGCGGACACTGGGCTTCGCGCTTCCGGCCGCCATTGCGGCAAAGCTTGCCCAGCCGGAACGCCCGGTCCTCGCCATCGCTGGAGACGGAGGCTCTATTCAGACGATGATGGAATTTCTGACGGCCGTCGAGCACAAGCTCCCTCTAACCGTCCTGATCCTCAACAACGCAAGCTACGCCATGGAAGCGAACCGGATGAAGAAGGCCGGACTCGCTCCGCTTGGAAGCTCGATCCGGAATCCGGATTTCCCCAAGCTGGCGGAAGCGTGCGGGGGAGCGGGGGAGAGAACGGACAGCTTGACGGGCCTCCGGGAAGCTCTCCAGAAGGCATCTTCTTCTCCGGTCCCTTTCTTGATCGAGGTCATCACAGCTCCCGAAATGGCTCCCCACACGAAGCTGTAAGCACTTGCTCCATAAGGAAAGCCGGGTTCCTTGGACAGGAGCCCGGCTTTTCCTTGTTCGCCATGCTAGGGCGTCATCATCCGATTAGGCATCCGGCAGCTCTTGACGGCGGCCGACCCGGTTCCGCATATAGCCCAGTCCCAGGATGAGGAGAACGACAACAGAAATGACCGTCCATTTCCCCCAAACCGGATGGAGCAGGTTGTCGTGCACCACCGGCTCCTCCACGATCATTTTGGCGGCGGTATAGGCCAGGATCCCGGCACCGGCATAGATCACAACAGGGAAGCGGTCGATGATCTTCACGAACAACGTGCTGCCCCAGACGACGATCGGAATGCTTATGAGCAGACCAATAATGACAAGCAGGAAGCTTCCGTGAGCGGCGCCGGCGACGGCGAGAACGTTGTCCATCCCCATGGCCGCGTCGGCGATAATGATCGTCTTGATCGCATCCCAGACAGACGTCTTGGCTTCGAGCTCATGACCCTTCTTATCCGTCAGAAGCTTGTAGGAGATCCAGAGAAGCAGGATGCCGCCCACGAGCAGCAGACCGGGAATTTTGAGCAGCCAGGCGACCGCGAGGGTGGCCACGATCCGGATGACAATCGCTCCGAGTGTCCCCCAGGCGATAACCCTTTTCTGCATCTCCTTCGGAACGTTGCGGGCCGCCATTCCGATTACGATGGCGTTGTCCCCGGCGAGGACCAGGTCAATGATGATGATACTGAGCAGTGCGGTAAAAAATTCGGGTGTTAGAAACTCCATACGCCTCTCTCCTCTTCTCGATCTAAGATAGAAACTAAAAAAGCCTTTACCGATTAATCTGCGGTAAAGGCCCATTCTTATTCAAAAAAGACCCTTACCGCTTAATGTAACGGCAAAGGTCTTGCTAACAACTTTCGTTGCCAATAAAACCGGGGATTGCTCCCGAAATGACGGCTTTACTGTACCAGCTACTCCCCTTTGGAAGTATGAAATTGTACAATCATCATAGCAGGAAGCGGATGTGCTTGTCAATTCCCGCTTTTCCGGCTGCTGATTCCTTCCGCTGCGGCCGGTGTCACACCTCTTTAAAGGCTTTCAGGATTTCCTCGCGCTCCTCCTCGGTTCCCTCGAACTTTTCGGGAGCGAACCGGTCCTCCACCCAATGCATGAGGGCCGGGCGGCTGAGAAATTCATGGCATTCCTCGCCCCATTGATCGGAAATTTCGCGTAGGATCAGCGTTTTGCCGTTAACCTCTACGGTGAGCATGTTCCATTTGTCCTTCTTATAGATTAAGTGCTTTTTGATTCCGTGGCTCATTGAAAGACGGCTCCTTCATGGAATAATGTATAATGCGTTACCCTTAACTTTAGCATGATCGGTTCATTTAATCAAAAACGAAGGGAGGGGAAAGCCGGTGAAAATGGGATTGATTTACCAGCGTCCGGATGGTAAAATCCCTTCAAGCCGGTAAGCGCCGGCGCTGTAAAGAGCTGAGCTGAGTAGAGTAGAGGAGAGTGCAGATGAGATGAGCAAAGAGTTTTATGAGCAGACCGGAGTGGCCATGACCTGCCGGTCGTACCGGGAATACGCAGACATGTTCGCGCTGGAGCCAGCGGATCTTGAGGCGGGCCCCATTCTGGATGTGGCGGGAGGAGCTTCTTCCTTTGCCGCCGGAGCCGGCCGGAACGGCTTTGAGGTCATGGCGGCCGATCCCCAGTATGCCATGTCCCGGCACGAGCTGGAGAAGCACGGAAGAGAAGAGATTGAGACCTCCACGGCCAAATTGAAGGGCCTGGCCCACCAGTACGACTGGTCTTATTATGGAAGCCTGGATGCTCACCGGGCCAATCGGGAGCAGTCTTTAAGCCTGTTCCTTGCCGACTTTGAACGGGAAGGGGAAAGGCGGTATAAGCCTGCATCCCTGCCAAAGCTTCCTTTTGAAGACGAAGCCTTTTCCTTGGTGCTTTGCAGCCACTTTCTGTTCCTTTACAACCGCCAGCTGGATTATGATTTTCACTTGGCAGCCGTCAGAGAGCTTATTCGATTGCTCCGTCCGGAAGGGCAGCTAAGGATTTACCCGCTTGTGGATCTTCATTGGCAGCCTTATCCCCATCTGGAGAAGCTCCTAACGGAGCTGGAAGGGGAAGGTATTTCCTCGCGGACGGCCCGGTCCGGACTGCCTTTTATCCCGGGTTCCGACTCCCTGTTGGTTCTGACCAAAAATTCCGGAAAAGTTCTTGGAAAGTAGCTTGATCTGTGCTGCCGCCCGTGCTATAATGGATTTATTCGCCACGAATGGCGATATTTTTAGGAGGTTGTTTACTTGAAAGGTACAGTTAAATGGTTCAACGCAGAAAAAGGCTACGGTTTTATCTCGGTTGAGGGCGGCGAAGACGTATTCGTTCACTTCTCGGCTATCCAAGGCGAAGGATTCAAATCCCTTGACGAAGGTCAAGAAGTTGAATTCGAAATCACTCAAGGAAACCGCGGCGCTCAAGCAGCTAACGTCATTAAATTATAAGCTTCACTAACTTATAAATTAGCGAAACACAGCATTCGGCCCAGCCGGATGCTGTTTTTTGTTTTCCGGCCGGTCCGCTTGTTATTTCCCTGCCTTCCGGTGAAAATAAGAGGATGCACCAAGGAACTCATAATCGCAATAGTAGGAGAGAGTCTCATGATCCGAAACCTGCTCGTAGCGGACGATGACGCTAACATAAGAGAGCTGCTTAGGTATGTTTTGACCAAGGAAGGTTACCGCGTGCACGAGGCGCGGGATGGGGAAGAGGCCGTCCGGATTCTAAAAGACCATTCCCTGGATATGGCCGTTCTGGATATTATGATGCCCGGCCTGGATGGGCTTGAGCTTTGCGGCCTTATCAGGCAAACTTACGACATTCCGATTATCCTGCTTACGGCCAAAGATCAGCTTACGGACAAGCAGCAAGGTTATCTAAGGGGCACGGACGATTATGTGACCAAGCCGTTTGAGCCGCAGGAGCTTGTTTTTCGGATCAAGGCCCTGTTCCGGCGTTACCAGCGGCCTTCCAGCGATACCCTGAACTTGAACCGGATTGTAATCGACTGCAGGAATCGCGAGGTTTCGGACGGCATCTCTGATTTTCTGCTGCCGATGAAGGAATTCGATCTGCTTTCTCAGCTTGCTCACTATCCCGGCCGCTTGTTCTCGAGGGAAGAGCTGATCCGGCTTATCTGGGGAGAGGACTACGAAGGGGACGACCGCACGGTCGACGTCCATATCAAGAGGCTCCGGCAGCGATTTGCGGAGTACGGCGACGATTTCTCGATTGTGACGGTACGGGGGATCGGCTACAAGCTGGAGGTGGGCAAGCGTTGAGATCGTTATATTCCCGTGTCTTTCTCACCACAATTATCGTCGTTCTCGCCAGCAGCCTGCTCGGGTTTCTCGGAGCTAACATGTATTATCATATTAAGCTTAAGCCCTATAACGACGAGAAGCTGATCCGGGTCGCGGAGCAGCTGAAACAATACCTGGAGAGCCATCCGGATAACCCGGAGGAGTTTTTGCAAGAGTCGGCTGCGCTTGGATATCAGCTGTATTGGTCGGATGGCCGGGGAAACGACCGCTTCTATGGCCGGGCCTTCCGTGTGACCGATCTCCCGGACAACGCCATCCGCTCGGTGCTTAACGGGAACCGGTATCATGGGGTGGCGGACTTTCCCGACAAGCCGTTCGTCACCGGCTTCTTCGATAACCGGTTGAGCAATACCGTGGGGGTTCCCGTCTTCCTTGGGAGCCGGCCCTATGGCTTGTTCCTGAGGCCGGACGTGCTGCTTCAGTTCGGGGAGCTGCGACTTTTTTTCGCTTTGATAGGCTTGTTCACGGTTGTCATCAGCGTGCTGTTCTTCCTGCTTAGTACCCGGTACTTGGTGAAACCGATCACCGGCCTGTCCGAGGCAACGAAGCTTATTGCCCAAGGAAATTACAAGCTCCGCCTGCCTGTTAAGAGACATGATGAGATCGGACGGCTCGCCCGGCATTTCCTGACGATGAGCGAGGAACTGGAGCGGGTGGATCAAGCACGCCAGCAGTTTGTGTCCAATGTATCGCATGAGATCCAATCCCCTCTCACCTCCATTCAAGGCTTTGCCAAACTACTGGCCGAGAAGGGGCTGCCGGAGGAGGAGCGTAGACATTATGCTGCGGTTATCGAGGAAGAAAGCCGCCATCTCTCCCAGCTCAGCAAGCAGCTGCTTCTTCTGTCGTCCTTGGAGCAGGGAGAGGAACCGGTTTCCGTCGAGTCTTTCCGGCTCCGGGACCAGATCCGCCAGGCGGTTCAGGTGCTGCAGTGGCAGCTGGACGAGAAGGAGCTGCTGCTGAAGCTTTCGATTCCCGAGCCCTTGCTCCTGAAAGGGGACGAGGTTCTCCTGATGCAGGTGTGGATGAATCTGCTGAGCAATGCCGTCACCTACACACCTCAAGGAGGAAGCATCGAGATTGTCGCCGAGCAGGGGCCGTCTCATACGGCCGTCAACGTCCGGAATACAGGCCAAGGGATTGAACCGGAGCATTGGCCCTATCTGTTCGACCGCTTCTATCGGGCGGACCGGTCTCGTGACCGCTCTACGGGACGAACGGGGCTGGGGCTCGCCATTGTCAAGAAGATCGTCCGGCTCCACGGGGGAACCGTCGGAGTGGCCAGCTCGGAGGCCGGGACGGTTTTTACGGTGACGCTGCCGAATCCGTAATCGGTTGTTCATCTCCCGTTCATCTTCGTATCGTATCCTTTGGTAGGAAACCAAAGGAGGGAACCTCATGTATTTGGCTATTCGGGAGATGAGACATGCCAAGGCGCGATATGCGCTAATAGGGACGGTCATGCTGCTGGTCACCTTGCTTGTCCTGTTCGTGACTGGACTGGCCCAAGGATTGGCCTATGACAATGCCTCTTCCATAAAGAACCGGGCGGCGACGCATTATATCCTGGGTCCGGATTCCAACCACCGGTTGACCCGGTCGCAGGTGAACGGGGAACAAGGGAAGGAAGCCCTCCGGATTGTCGGAGAAGGGAATGCCGAACCGTTTGGTGTGCAGATGGCAACCGTCCTGGCCTCAGGGGAGGCAAAGAAGCTGGATATAACCTTCCTGGGGGTTAATCCGGAGGGGTGGATGGCGCCGGGTCTGGTTGAGGGCTCTCCGCTTTCGGAGAAGGGCCACGTTCTGGTCGACCGCAGCTTGTCCGAAGCCGGAGTCCGTATCGGCACGATCCTGAAGGATCAGGCGTCGGGCACGGAATGGACGGTGGGCGGGTTCGTGGAGAAGGAGTCGTTCAGCCATACCCCTGCTGTATTCGTCAGGATGACGGATTGGCCGGCTCTCCAGGCCGCCAATGGAAGCCGCCTATCGTCACCGGAGGGATTCACGGCAATTGCCGTGAAAGCCTCGAAGGAGCAGGCGAGGGAGCTCGAGGCCGTCCTGCCGAAGGCAGAGGTTATCGGGGCGTCGGAGGCGGTTGCCGCCATTCCCGGGTACAAGGAGGAGCAGGGCTCTCTCCTCATGATGATCGTATTTCTATATGGAATCTCGTTTCTGGTGCTGGCGGTCTTCTTCTATGTCATCACCATTCAGAAAACGAGCCAGTTCGGCATTCTGAAAGCCATCGGCACCCGTTCCGCTTATTTAACGGGCAGCGTGGCGCAGCAGGTCCTGATCCTTTCGGCGGTCAGCCTGGTCGTGAGCCTGGTTGTGGTAACGTTCGTTCAGGCTGTCCTGCCGAGCTCCCTGCCGTTTGAGCTCCATCCTTCCGCGATAGCAGGGACGGGTGTTGCGTTCGTCATCCTTTCGTTGGCCGGCTCCCTTGCTTCCGTGTGGAAGGTAAGCCGGGTTGATGCTCTGGATGCGATAGGGAGGGGGGCGGCATGAGCAGACTGAAGCTGATGAACATCAGAAGATCCTTTGAGGATGGGGGAGCGGTTAGAACCGTCCTGGATAACTTGAACCTGGAGGTGGGCAGGGGAGAGATGGTGGCGGTCATGGGGCCATCGGGCTCCGGCAAAAGCACCTTCTTGTCCATCGCGGGGGCGCTGCTGAAGCCGACGGACGGCCAAGTGCTGCTGGACGGCGAATCCCTTCTGGATAAGACCGAAAAAGAGCTGGCCGATCTCCGGCTTCGCCGAATCGGATTCGTCTTCCAGAGCGCGAACCTCATTCCGTACCTCAAGACGGAAGAACAGTTGGTACTGGTTGCCAAGCTTGCCGGAATGGACCCCGGCACCGCCTCGAAGCGGGCCGGCGAGCTGCTTGGGAAGCTTGATCTTTCCCACCGGCGGTCGGCCTACCCGGAGAAGCTCTCGGGAGGCGAGCGTCAGCGGGTCGCCATTGCCCGGGCTCTCATGAACGAACCGGCCGTCCTATTGGCGGACGAGCCGACGGCGAGCCTGGATGCCCCGCGCGGCCGCGAGGTCGTGCAGCTGATGGCGAAGCTGGTGAAGGAGCGGGGGATGAGCGCCGTCATCGTGACCCATGACGACCGGGTCGTGCCGCTGTGTGACAGGGTCCTGGATCTTCACAATGGAGCTCTGGTGGAAAGGAACCAAGCGAGCCTGGTTTAAGGTCTGGAGCTTGTTTTCCAATACCGGTGGCTACCATCCTAAGTCATGATGAAAACAGACCAGCCGGAATTTCCCGGCTGGTCTGCTAATTAAGGAAGCCGCGAAGCTTTTCGCGGCTTTTTCTATTTATGTTTTGCTTTTCTCTTTCCCTTCCTCCGGCTTGTCTACAGCGGCAGAGCTCGCATGGAGCGGTTCGGTGGGCTCTCTGCTTAAACAATCGTCAGAATGTCGTCGATCTCTTTACGGGGCAAACGGCCCGGCGTTTCGGACGGGTGTCCGAGGGCGATGACCATGTTCACCTGGCACTCCTCGGGGATATCCAGAACCTGCCGCAGCTGTTCCTCGGCCAGCAGGACGGGGCCGGTCATCGGACAGGTACCGAGGCCTTTGGCGTGAGCGGCCAGCATGAGGTTCTGGGCAGCGAGGCAGCTGCTCTTGATTCCTTCCTCCGCCCAGACATGCTCGCCGACCAGCTGGACCGGATCGAAGATTTTCTCCCGGAATTTGGACTGGTACGGAGTGGCGAGGCAGACCAGAAGGACGGGAGCCTGCGAGAAGGCCGTCGCATAGGGACCGAAGGATTTCGTCAGAAGCCGGGCTTCTTTGGACAATCCCTTCTTCTCCGCCTCCTCCGCGCGCTTGTGCAGCTGCTCCCAGGTGAGACGCTCAATTTCCTTGATCTTCTCCCGGCTGGTCACGGCAATGAACTGCCACGTCTGCGAATTGGTGTCGCTCGGCGCATAGCGGGCGCAGTCGATGATTTCGCGGATATCCTCCACGGCTACTTCCTGATCGGTATAACGGCGGATGCTCCGCCGGTCGAGAACAATGCTTTTGAATGCCTGATAATCCATTGCTAAACCGCCTTTAAGTAAAATAAGTTCTTTAACTCGCAACGCTTCTCAATCTTAAGACCTGGTCCTAAGGCTATTCTTATTATAACGGCCCTCCCGGGAAAAGCAAAGATAGGTTCCCGATTCCCTTGCTTGGGCTAGAAGGGGCTTGCGGAGCTCCCGGCGGGGGCAGCACTCCTTCGTCGGCTTGTTATAGAGATTCCTCCCCGGATTTCCGGAGCGACAGCCGGCCGAACACAAAGAAACCGACCGTGCTGATCCCGGCGAAGGCGGTCGCGGTTAAGTAGACCTCGTGTCCGCCGTACACATCGAAGAGCTGTCCTCCGAGGAAGCCGCCAATGAGGCCGGACAAGCTGCCCCACGTGACGTTAAAGACGGCCTGGCCGGTGGCCCGGAAGCGGTCTGGAACGATTCCCTGGAGGTAACGGAGCGCGGTAATCAGGAAGATGCCGAAGGACAGGCTGTGCATCGTCTGAACCGCCAGTATCATGCCGGGAGTAAGAGGCAGACTCATCAGAAAGAACCGGACGGTATACATCAACCCCGCAAAAGCAAGCAGCGGCAGCTCACGGAAGCGATCCCCGTACCGGGAGAGCAGGAGAAAAAGGGGGATTTCGCTCAGGGCGGAAACCATCCAGGACGAGCCGATGACGGCTTGGCCGGCCCCCCGTTCCAGCAAATAGAGGGACAGGAACCCGTCGTTGATCCGGGCCGCAACGGCAAGAAGCAGCACGAGAAGAAGGAAGACCGTCAGCCGGGGAGCGAGGAGAACCTTCCCTAATCCGGTGAACTGCATCTTCTTGAAGCCGGCCCCCCTGGCATCCTTCAGCAGAAGAGAGAGAAGGAGAGCCAAAGCGACGTTCCCGATGCAGAGCAGCGCCATTTTTCCGTGCGTAGGGGTCTTCAGCAGCAGGCCGAACAAGAGGGCCGCTACGGCAAAGCCGATAGAGCCCCAGACCCGGTAGGAGGCGTAGCTTTTGCCCGTCTGCTTCGTATGAAGCAGAATTTGGCTGTCGTTCAGCATATTGACCGGAGTTTGAAAGAAATAGTAGAGGGTCAGGAGAACGAAAATAACCGGGTAAGCCTCCGCCCGGAACATAAGGAGAATGAAGACAAGCTGTCCGGAGAGGATGGTCGTTATGATTTTCTTGATAGTCTGGAACCGGTCGCTCGTCACGCCCCAAACCAGATTGGCGATAATGCCAACGGTCGGCCCGATGGAATAAAGCATGCCGAACTGGAGACTGCTGAAGCCAAGCATGTGGAAATATACCGGGAAAATGACGGCGATAAACGCATTGACTCCGTAGTTGGTGAAGGAAAAAAGCTTAAGGAGAAACTCCTGGCTTCTGGATAGGGCTCCGGCGGGCTTCGGAAGGGTAAGGGCAGACATGGGCAAAATTCCTTTGTGAGTTATTTCCTTGAAGTGGGAGAATGGTTTGCCGTAATGGAAGCGGCAAGCCGCTGCTCGGCGGCGGTTTTGCGCAGCACCCAGGCGGCAGCGGCCAGCTCGGCGGCAACCCCTAACGATTGAGCCAGTGCTCCGATTCTGGCGTTCCATTCCGGATGAAAGCCTAAGCATAGAAATAGCGTAATCAAAGTGACGGATACGTTGCAGGCCTGGGACCAGACCATGATTTTGGTTTGGCCGTTAAGCATCAGAATGCCATTGCAGAAATCGAGCCAGGGGAAGATCAGCGTCATGATCATAAAAATTCTTAACGTATGCAGGCTGGCCGTCATCAGCTGTTCGTTAACGCCCATCAGGTGGGTCATGAACCAAGGTCCCGCGGCGGTATAAGAAAGAGTGCCGAGCAGGATAGTAGGAATTAGACACAGCAGGAGGGTGAAGCGGATCACCTGGTCCCGGTCCGCCCGGTAAAAGTTAAGCACGATCTGATGAATATAGCTGAAGAAGCTCTGAACGAGCTGCGTCAGGCTGGCCGCGATGGCAAAGGCGGCGATCGAAAGCTCCATATCCGACGTTTTGCCGAGAATGGCGTTAATGGACGGGCCGACTACGACAGCGAGGAAGGAGGAATAGAGAAGCGGACGATAAAAGGTGAAAACCTCTCCCTTGCGCTCGATCGGATGGTCCTCCAGCTTCTCGGGAATCCGCTTCTTCAGCAGCACGGTTCCTTCCAGGAAGCTGATCAAGCATTCGATGATCATCCCGGTCAGGAAGATAATCGCCCCCACACGGCCGCTGGTCACCTGATCGGTCCGGATGAAGTACTGGGCAAGGGAATACATGCCGACGAGCCGGATGACCATACCGATTGTTAACCAGGTCGTCCTCCGGTTGAAAATAATAAGGCCGTGATATAGACAGCGGACGCCGGAGAATAAGCTTACCCACATGAGAATCCGGTAGACGGCAATAACGTCGGGGACCCTGTCCGGCTCTACGCCGAAGAAATAAGTAAAGATCCACACGCCAAGCGGGGAGTACGAAACAAGGCCTCCGGCAACGGTGATGCAGCCAAACACGACATAGGCTACCGTCCGCATGGCCCGGAAGGAAATCCGGTCCCGTACGAGTGCCGAGCAGGTTTGTCGGAGCAGAACGGCCGGTCGCTCCGTGATGGCGAGCAGGCTCATCGCAATGGCATAGCTCGCTATGACGAGCTCGGGCGTGGAGGAACGGGCCAGGGTGCTGTTAATGATGACATGGGAAATCGTGACCAGGCTGGCGGACAGCCCTAACGGCAAAAAGAAAGCGAGCAGCCGGATAAGCGATACGGGACGGGCGCTCGGGGAGATGGATGAGACGGCGGTGCCGGGCTGTGACATGATTTTCTCCTTTATAAGGGCGGTTCTTTCTCCGGTTGGTTTCTTTAGAATTTTACCGCCTGGACGGGTCCCCGTAAAGGTTTAGTGCCAAACTTTTCGCCGTCTTTCTGTGGCGGAGCAAGGGGGAACATGGTAAAGTTAACGGAAGAAAACTAGGCATCTGAGGAGGAAACCGGTGAGACCCGAATTTGTATACAATGCCAGACTGGGCATTCCGGTGCCGGAACTGGACCGTTATTGGGAGGATTACCGTGACGAGGACCGCGCCGTCATTCTGGCCGAGTGGGAAGAAATCCGCGGGAGGATCCCCGACCGGATCGTGCAGCTGGAGAGGGATATTATCGCCAGGCAGAGCCGCTTGGACAAGGAAGACCATTTTCCGACGGCCTGCCGGTTAAATTCGGAGATCGCGGAGCTGGCCAGCATTATTAACGATCTTCATATTTGGTATCGGACCCAGCAGGACATCCGCTCCGGGCCTGCTCATCATTAGTTATTTGAGGGCGGCTTGCCCCTCATGGCAGGAAGGCTGACAAAAAACTTAAGGACCATGGTGCGTTTTTATCCGGTTTTATTATATAATATGGGAATGCAAACGGCGGGAGGGATGACGATGAACCGCAGCCTGCTGGAAACCTTCAAGCAGCAGCTTTGGGATCATGAGCCCGGCTTATGCCCGGACAAGCCTTGGAATAAGGAACTGGATGACGAGCTCGCCGGCACCCCGGTGAGTGACCTATATGAAGGAGCGGCCGATGCCGATCCTTACGCTTTATGCGTCAAATCGGGCCTGCACCTGTGGAACGAAAGCCTGAATCGTTCTCATTCCATTTCCCAGGAAGTGGAAAATGCGAGCGGCAGCTATTGGCATGGGATCATGCACCGGATGGAAGGAGACTACGGCAACGCCAAGTACTGGTTCCGCCGTGTCGGCGACCACCCCGTTTATGTCTCGTTAGCCCGGGAAGCCATTCAGGCGGCGGCAGGCCGATTGGATGACCGTCTTGTGGGCTCCGGCGGACCTTGGGACCCTTACCGGATGGTGGATCTGGTGGAGAAGTGGCGCGACCAACCGGAAGCGCCGGAAGCGCAAGCCCTCCGTTCCATTCAGAGACGAGAAATGGCTCTTCTGCTAGATTATGTGTACCGGAGAAGCACCGGGGGAGCGGAAGGGTGAGACGCGCCGGCAGCTCTCTGGATTATCCCAGGCATCCCTTTGGGCTCATGTACCGGGTTTACCGGTTTGTCCTGCCTTCGGTCCGGGCCTCGCTTAAGCAGTGGAGAGATGAGGCGGAGCGGATCCCGGATGAGGAGCTCCGGCGGCAGGCACTGGCCAGTCTCGCGACCAAGGCCTTCCACTGCCAGGGAGGAGCGGTCTACGCGGCCGCCGGGCTTCATGCGCGTCATGATCTGATTCCGCTCATCGTCGCTTTCCAGACCATCAGTGACTACCTGGATAACCTGTGCGACCGGAGCACATCGCTCGATCCCGAGGATTTCCGAAGCCTGCATGAGGCCATGCTGGATGCGGTGGATCCGGAACGCGTACCCGGGGATTACTATGCTTTCCGGTCAGAGAAGGAAGACGGCGGCTACCTCCGGCACCTGGTGGAAACCTGCAGGCAGTGCATCGGTCGGCTTCCGTCTTACAGCAAGGTTCAAGCGCCGGTTATCCGGCTGGTCCGGTTATATGCAGAGCTGCAGGTCCACAAGCATATCCGCCGCGACCTGAGGGAGCAGGCCCTTCTTCAATGGTGGGAGAGGCACAAAGCGGAGGTTCCCGGCATTTACTGGAATGAATTTGCCGCAGCCGCCGGCTCCACCCTCGGTGTGTTTTTGTATTTCCTGGCGGCGGCGGACCCCGATTTTCCGGAGGAGGAAGCGAACGTTATTCTGGGGGCCTATTTTCCTTATGTTTGCGCCCTTCATATTCTTCTGGATTATTTGATCGACCAGGAAGAGGACCGCGCCGGGGGAGATTTGAACTTTTGTTTCTATTACCGGGACATGGAGGAGACGGCCGCCCGCGTGGCGGAGGTAGCCGAACGGGCCAAAGAACGAATTGACGGCCTGAAGGCGCCTGCTTTTCACCGGATGATTATAGAAGGCTTGCTTGCGCTCTATCTGTCGGACCCTAAGGTTAAGAAACAATACGAGGTCCGCCGGATTTCCAGAGCTTTAATGAAGAACAGCCCGTTAACCCGGGTCTTTTTCTGGGTCAACAGCATGTGGATCCGGTCTATTGTCAAGTAACAAGGAGGAAGAATGTAAGATGTCTGTTAAATCGATTGCCGTATTAACGAGCGGAGGCGACTCCCAGGGAATGAACGCCGCGGTTCGCGCCGTGGTTCGAAGTGCACTTTTTCACAATTTGGAAGTCTATGCCGTGCAGCGGGGCTACTACGGGCTGATCCATGATGATATCCGCAAGATGGACCTGCGCAGCGTGGGCGATATTATTCAGCGGGGAGGAACCATCCTTCAAACCGCCCGCTGCAAAGAGATGATAACGCCGGAAGGCCAGCAGACGGCTGCCGACAATCTCCGCAAGCGGGGGATCGACGCTCTTGTCGTCATCGGCGGGGACGGCTCCTACCAAGGCGCCAATAAGCTGAGCAAGCTCGGGATCCGGACTATGGGCCTGCCGGGCACGATCGATAACGATATCTCGTTCACCGACTTTACCATCGGCTTCGATACCGCAGTCAGCATAGTGGTGGACGCCATCAACAAGCTCCGCGACACGATGACCTCCCACGAGCGTTCCTCGCTGGTAGAAGTCATGGGACGTCACTGCGGGGATATCGCCCTGTACTCCGGACTGGCGAGCGGAGCGGAGACCATTCTTGTTCCGGAGGTTCCTTATAACCTGGAGGAAGTCGCGAACCGTATGAAAGAGAACTTCCAATCCGGCAAACGCCACAGTATCATCATCGTGGCCGAAGGAGCCGGCAAGGGAGAGGATATCGCCCGGGAGCTGTATGAGCACAATAACATCGACCCGAGGGTGACCGTGCTCGGCCACATTCAGCGGGGAGGAACGCCGACTCACAACGACCGGATTCTGGCAAGCCGGCTTGGAGACTTTGCCGTGCGCCGTCTCTTGGAAGGCGACTCCGGCAAAGCCTGCGGAATTATCCGCGGCGAGCTCGTGGCTACGGATATCGACTTGGTGGTCAACACGAAGAAAGAATTCAACATGGAGCTGTATAACCTGGGCCTTCGTCTGTCCCAATAATCCCCTACGAAAACCGCACAAAGGCCCGCCGCTTGAACCGCGACAGGGCCTTTGTGCTTAGAGTGGGGCGGAGTTCCGGCCGGCTTAGTAGCCGGCTCCGTAATCCACGGTATTTCGCAAGGCTTCTCCCTTAAGGAAGCGCCGGACATTGTCGTAATAAATCCCGGCGAGCCTTTCTACATAATGGGGGGAGTTTCCCGAGACATGGGGTGTCAGGAGCACCTGCTCCATTTCCCAGAAGGGGGAATCCTCCGGCAGGGGCTCCTCCTCGAATACATCGAGCGCGGCGCCGGCAATCCACTTCTCGTTCAGGGCTTGAATCAATGCGGATTCGTCTACGACTTCGCCGCGGCCCAGGTTGATGAAGTAGGCGTTGATTTTCATGCGCTGAAATTGCTCAAGCCCCAAAAGTTTTTCGGTTTCCGCTGTTTTGGGCAGAAGGGATACGACATAATCGCTTTCTCGCAGCAGACGGGTAAGCCCTTCTTGACCGGTCAGCGTTACGTCATACTCGGGGCTGTCCCCGCCCGACCGGTTATAGCCGTAGACGGTCATTCCGAAAGCCTTCGCCTTTTGGGCGATGGCCTTGCCGATGCTTCCGGTCCCCAAGATGCCGACGGTTTGGCCATGGAGTTCGCCGGTCGGGACGCGGCGGGCCCAACGCTTCTCCTGCTGGCTGCGGTCGAACTCCCGGAACCGCCTCGCCCAGTACAGCATGGCGCCAAGGGCATGCTCGCTCATTTGAATGGAGTGGACGCCGCTTGCGTTGGTTAACACAATGTTTCTGTCGGCCAGCGCTTCAAGGGGGACCATATCGACGCCGGCGGATGACACCTGTACCCATTTTAGCTTGGGGGCCGCATCCAGGAGTTGATCTTGGAGACGGTACGAGGTAAGCAGCCCCTCGGTTTCCCCCAGGTGAGGGAGGGCCTCCTCGGCTTTTCGGTACCAAGTAAACTCTACCTGGTCCGTAAGGTCGCGGGGCCAGTTATCAACTAGCGGAGTAAGGTCCATATTGGTGACGGCCGTTAATCTGATCATAGCGGATTCTCCTGACTGAAAGTGTAAAGGCTGGCAGCGGTCAAGACTGCGGGGCCCCGACGGCCGATTCCAGCGCTTCCAGAATTTCGGATGTGGGGCGGTTTCCCTTACGGGCGTAGGCAATCTTCCCGTCCAATCCTATTACGTAAACGATGCGGTTCTGGCCGATCAGGCCAAAAAGAAAGTTCCCTACGTCATAGCTTTTGTTGATTTCTCCATCGGAATCGGACAACAAGGGGAAGTCGTAGCCGTGATGGCGGGCAAACTTCTCGTGCTGCTGAAGGGAGCCTTGGTTGACCCCGAGGACAAGCGCGTGGTAGCGGGCGTACTGCTGCTTGGAGTCACGGACGGCGCATAGCTGCTTCGTGCAGATCGGCGTCTCGTTCTTCGGATAGAAGATAAGCACGATCGGCTGCCTGCCTATGTATGGCTTAAGATCGATCTTTCCTTGTGTACTCTCCGCTTGAAAAGAGGGAGCGGTATCGCCGACTTGGAGCATAGCCTAACCTCCCATTCTTATATGGATTTAGGTGCTTACCTATATAGTACAGCTATTTCTATCCGGATGAAACCAAATAAGCCGAAACCCGGCAGAGGAGGACCCGTTATGTTCCTGTACAAGCTTGAGATTGTTCTGAAAGACCAAACCGTCTATTTGGTCGTCCTGGCCGAATCGGACGAGAAAGCGTTTCAGTCCCTGGAGGGGCAGCTGGCCCGCCACTTCATACGGACCCCCGAGGTCCTGGAGGCGGCGATCGTCGAGAAGAAGCGCGCCGATAAGGGAGCCGGTTATGTTATTGAAACCAAAGCTTAGAGGAGGAATACGACGATGAACATTTTTATTCTAGCGGGAAGCAACCGCAAGGACGCCACAAGCACGCAAATCTGCCGTTACCTGGAGAAAGAGCTGCAGGCCCGCGACTGCGCGACGGTCTTCTTCGACCTGTACGAAAAGCCGGTTTCCTTCTATACGCCGGAGGGCTATCCGGAGGGGGATGCCAACCTGACGGAGATGAAGAAAGCGGCGGCCGCGGCGGATGCCATTATTCTGGCAACGCCCGAATATCACGGGGGCATGTCAGGCGTGCTGAAGAACGCCCTGGACCATATGGGCGGGGCCGAGTTCGATTCCAAGGCCGTTCTGTCCGTCAGCTCGGCCGGGGGAGCCGTTGGGGTAAGCTCCTTGCAGCAGATGCAGGTTCTGGTCCGCAATGTGCACGGAATCAATTCGCCGGAATGGATCTCGATTGGCGGGGACCAGCGGGAGTTCGACTCATCCGGAGAGCCGGCAAGCGTTGCCGTTAAGGAGCGCGCCATACGGGCGCTGAATTATTTCCTCCAGTTGGCCGGTCAATTGAAGAAGGAAGCGTAAATCCGTTTCCTCAAGGGAGAGAGAACTCTATCAAGCGGGGTTCTCTCTTTCGTACATTCCCGCGAAGCGAAACGGGCCAAGCGCCAATAACCGGGCTGAGGCTCAGGGACGAAGCCGGAAAAGCGTCAACCAACGGGGTTGAGGAGGAGAGGAATTAGGGATCCCTACAGCAAAAGGGCGCCTTCCACTAGGGGAGGCGCCCTTTTGCTGCAGGATTATGGGCTTCCGATAGCCGAACGGCCGGTTGATTCGAACCGTTGCAATCCGGCGGGAAGGGAGTTACGGCTTGTAATTTACGTCAGGGGTATACGAATTTCCGGCATTCCACAGAAGGAATTCATTGATTCCGTTGTCTTTCAGGGCGCGGATCTGTTCCTCCACCTCGTGCTTGCCGTATTTGATGTGCCCGGGGATCCAGGTGGCGGTAAAGTCTTGAATCCAGGGCCGGTTGATCGGCTTATTCGTTCCAAGCGGCTCCAGCTTCTTGTGGATGTCGATGCTGGCCCCGTTGATTGTCTTGTAAGGCTCGGCATCCGGCACCTTGGCGCCGAACCAGCCGGCCGTGTAATGGCTCGGGTAAATCATCGGGCAGATAACGTCGACGTTCTGGGATATCTTGCTGAAGTCCTGGCCGATTCCGGCTGCCGGTGCGGAAGCCGCGTAGCCGAAAATATCCACGGAAACCCGGACGCCAAGCGGATTAAGCTGTTCTCTCGCATATTTGACGAATTCCGACACGGCTTGCAGCCGGGTGCGGTCGTCTTTTACGTATTTGAGTTTGTCCGCCCGGGTTTCGAAGCCCTCGGGGAAACGGACGTAATCGAATTCGATTTCCTTGAAGCCGGCCTTCACCGCCTCCTTGGCGACCGTGAGGTTATACTCCCATACGTCCTTGCTGTACGGGTTAACGAAGCCGTCTCCCTTGCCGTTCAGCCAGAGGGAGCCGTCGGGGTTGACGTAAGACAGCTCCGGTTTCTTCTTCGCGAGAATCGTATCCTTGAAGACCACGATCCGGGCAATCGGATAGATGTCATGCTCCTTAAGAGTGGCCATTACCTTCGGAAGATCGGCGATGTATTTCTGTTCCGCACCGGTTGCCGCCAGTTCAGGGTTGCCGGTTAAATACGTTATGTATCCGTTGTCGTCCTTAATATCGATAACCATAGAATTTAGTTCCGTATCGTCCAACAGCTTGACCAGAGAGCTGAACCGGGCCCCGCCCGCACTGTGGGCCGTTGAATAGATGCCTTTGATAACGGGAGCATCCTTCTGGGGGTCCTGCTTGTTAACAGGCATTAAATAGTCATCGGATGAGCCGCCTTGCGCCGGCTGGGTGACAGGAGGCGGAGGGGTAAGGGATGCCGTCACGACTTGATCCAGAGTGGCTTGAGGGCTCGCAGCGGTAACGCTTCCCCAGGCCATAAGCAGAGCTGCCAAAATTGATTCCATTTTCTTCTCTCTCCCATTTTATCTTCTCTTTAGCTATTGCGGCCGACGAAACTCCTGACCATAAAAAGGAATAAAAAGACAGTTCTTATTCTTTTAAACCGGAAACGGCTCCATGACGCACAATGGTATCATTATAAAGGACTTGGGACTTGAAGAACACAGGTATTTTGGCATATGTTGCTTATGTCATCTACTAGTTGAAGTTTGGCAGGGTTTTGCTATAGTTAGAGGGTCGGCCTGCCAGGCGGGTCTACCCCATCCCCAAAGAAGAGAAGGAAACCCATTGAACAACCAGACCCATCTTTTGCGCGGCCTTAACTTTTTCTTTTTTGCCACCCAATCTATCCTGCTGCCGCTGCTTCCGTTATACTTTGCTCTGCGCGGGTTTACCAACCAGGAGATCGGCCTCTTTATGATGATCGGCCCGTTCGTTGCCGTCTTCGCCCAACCGATGTGGGGCTATTTGAGCGACCGTCTCCAATCGATCAAATGGATTATCTTTACCCTGTGGTCGTTAACGATCGCCTCGAGCTTCGGGCTGTTTTTCGCCGCCGGCTATTCGGCGACGTTACTATTCGTGCTCCTGCTCTATTTCTTTATGCTTCCGGCCACCCCTTTGCTCGACAGCCTCAACATCCGGATGGCGATGGAACGGGGCTTGTCCTACGGCTCTATCCGGATGTGGGGCTCTGTCGGCTTTCTGCTCCTGGCCGCCGGAACCGGATCGCTTCTCCCGCTGTTCGGCGGGGTGGCGAATATCGGGGTGATGTATTGGCTGCTGTGGATAGTTCCCATGATTCTGATGCTGTTCCTGAAGGATAAGCCGGCCGCTGGCCCCCGGCTTACGTGGGCCTCCATGAAGGCGGTCTTTCATAACCGGACGTTTCTGTGGTTTCTGGTTATGGTCTTCCTTATTACCATTCCCCATCGCATGAACGATGCGTTATTCGGCCTGTACCTGCAGTCCCTGGGGGCGAGCCCGGGAATGATAAGCTTGGCCTGGGCTCTTGCGGCGGCAGGGGAGATCCCCACCTTTGCGCTGCTGGGGCGCTACATGAACCGGTATCACGAGCTGGCGGTACTCGGGCTGGTTTCGGTTCTCTACACAATCCGCTGGCTGCTGTATGCTTACATCCACGACCCTTGGGTGCTTGTGTTCCTGCAGCTGACCCACAGCGTCACCTACGCCGTGTTCTGGCTTGTCGCGGTCCAATATGCGGTACGCCTTATTCCGGAAGAGCTTCGTTCCACGGGGCAGGCCTTGCTGTCCGCCGTCTTCTTGGGACTCGCCGGCATTACGGGAGGCTTCGTAGGGGGCTGGTTCCAGGATGAATACGGCGGGACGGGAATGTACCTGTTCGGCACCGTCCTTACGGCGATCTCCGCCGTTCTGTTTCTTGTGACTCATGCACGCCAGAGGAAGAGATAACGGAGGGGCCGCTCCCCGGCATCCGTTCCGCAAAAAAAAGACGCCTCAGTGGAGACAGGCGTCTTTTTGGTGTTCAGAAATACTGAATTGAATAATCTCAAGTGCGTCTTCCTCTTCCAAAGCGTCGATCCCGTTGACCAGGACGATGTCCGAGTCCAATTCGTTCTTCTTGAGGAAGGGATACATTTGAGGGGTTAATTTCATAACAATGCTGGCCAGTTTTACGGTTTCCACAAACATCACCCTCCCAATCGTATTTTCTTGCGAAAAAGAATTGGAACGCCAGTGGCTGCTGCAGCTAAACCAGTACGGGGCAAATATGAAATTACCCTCTTATTATAACATATATCCGTGAAAATGTTAGGGAACCATGGTCTAATTTGTGCGGCGAAATTCTCCAATAATGCCAACCGTTTCGACAATATTGACAAAGGCCTTGGGGTCGTTCTCCAGCACGATCTTCTTCAGTTCGGCGAGCTCGTAGCGGGTCGTGACCGTCATCAGCATGTCATGCTCCTGCTTGGAAAAAGCCCCTTCGGTCTTGATAAGCGTCACCCCTCGGTGCTGCAGCAGCCGTTGAACGAGCTTTTCTTTGTTGCGGGTAACGATGAAGGCCGTCACCTTGATATGACGGATATGGATCATATCCATCACCTTGCCGGTAATGTACATGGAGAGCATGGAATATAAAGCCAGGCTCCAGTCACCTTTATAATACCCCAATGCCAGAATCACTAAACCGTTCAGTCCGAACAATACCATGCCGAGAGGGAAGTCCCGGTTGCGCGTTAGAATCGAGCCGATAATGTCGAAGCCTCCCGTCGATCCCCCCGCCCGGAGGGAAAGACCTGTGGCAATGCCGATTAGAACGGCGCCGAAAACGGAGCCGAGAATGGTGTCCGGGGTAATCGTTCTCTCAGGGATCAGCTGCATGAACCAGCTGGTGGCGAATACGGAGATGGCGCTCAGCAAGACGAACCGCCGGCCGATGACCATCATCCCCCAGATCATAACGGGAATGTTGATGACCAGGTAGATCATCCCGATATTCAAGCCGGTGAAGTAGCCGATGATCATGGCGATCCCCGAAAGGCCGCCGGTAATCAGCTGATGGGGGATGAGCAGCAGGTTAAAGCCTACAGTCAGAAGGACGGCACTGAGTAGGATAGCCAGTACGCTCCAAATGTTCTTCATGTTTACACCTCTAAGTTAGTTTGGCCCTCTATGTATAATTCATCCCCGGGACACAAAGCAAAACACCTCTTATCAAAAAAGAGGTGTTTGTTGGAATCCCGGAATTATCTCCTTCTTTTGGAGAAGGAGCCGGAACGTGTGCTCGTGCTTGGTTTGCTTGATTTGTAGGACGGGGTAGAGCCGTCGCTTTTGCGGACCGAGGAGCTGCTTCCCGTGGAAGGCTTGGAGCTCGTCGATCCCGAGCTTCCCGACCCGGTCTTGAAGCTGCCAGAGCTGCCCGAGCTGCTTGAGCTGCCCGAGGAACTGTCGGAAGAGCCTGGCGTCGTCGGCTTCGTGTTGAAGCTGCCCGAGCGGTCCGTCGTATCCGGCTTCTTAACATCAGGAGAGGAGTACGGGGACTTGTAAGAGCCACCCGAACCGCTGCTGCTCGGCGGGACCTTGCTATAGCCGCGGTAATCCTTGTAGCCTCCGCCTCCGCTGAACCATCCGCCTCCGAAGAGGGATTGGATAATGGAAGCCGTCAGATAGCCCTGCAGGAAGGAGCTGTCATAGTGATTTTTGGCGTATTCGATCGTACTGATCTCGACCAGGGTGTTCTTCTCTTCGACCGGATCCTTCTGAACTTGAATCAGTTTATCGTCATAGGCAAGAAACATCTGGTCCGGACTTTCCTTGCTGATTTCGTCCGGCTTCTCTTCCTTGGCCAGCTCTTTGGCGACCGTCGGGACATCTTTGCCTTCAACGGAATAAATTTTGGATGAATCCTTGCCCTTGCCCTGAACGTCCACCAGCGGGTAGTTGTCCTTGACATAGCTGCTCGCATTGGAACAGCCGAAGATCAGAGAAAGGACAAGAAGGCAGGCAATCCAAGCCGGCCAACGCTTCATGTGACTTTCACCTCCTGAGGCCGCTTACTTGGCGGACCTCATGAATTTGACATCGCTCGGAGGGACGCGCGTGCCCTGCATGGCCACGAATTTGCCGTCCTGCCATTGAAGGAAGAAGTAACGGTCCTCCGTTCCAAAATAACGCCAGAACAAGGCTTCGTCCCCCGTCCGGAAATCCGTATTCCCTTCCGTACGGGTGATGTCGTTCTGGTGATTCTCGAGCTCATAATGATCCTCACCGTCTACATCGAGGCGGGTCGGTACATTCGCGGGATCGTCCAGCGCCCCTTCCACGAATTCGCATAGAAAGCAATCGTAGCTGCGCCCTTTCTCGACGAGCAGGCAGGAGATGTTCCGCCCGTTCTGTACATAATAAGCAAAGCGGTGCGGGGCGTATCCCCGGTCAAAATAGACTACTTTTCCCGTCACCACATACTCCTCCAAATCCACATTGACGATGTCGCCGATCGACGAGCCTTCGAGGGGATGAACGGAGGGGGCGGCGGCCGGCGTCTCTTTGCGGCTGCGCATAATATCTCCGATTCTTTTAAATATGGACATGTTCAACGCTCCCTGTAAGCCGAAATAATGGATGATTCGTTAATCTTACCATACACCTTAGCTGTGTACAGTTCTATACGCATTTAGCGTTCTTTCGGTTTCGTTTCTTGACGGATTCGAAAATTTTGCGGCCAAACTGGCGTTGAATTATGGAAATGTGTTATACTACGTAGTGATGTTCTTAAGTACGGCGGTATTTTCCTGCTGAACAGGGAAATGCTTTTTTGGTGTGAATCGATTCGGTGTTCAGATGGATACTATATATTCTGTATAGGAATAGGAGTCGCACTTAAGGGTATAAAGAGATATGGGTGATTCACCTTACCCGACAAGTAAAGGAGAATGAAGACATTTGAAAACATTTAACGAGTTCGGCCTGGAGCCGAAGGTCCTGCGTGCCATTACCGAGATGGGGTTCGAGGAATCCACTCCGATCCAGGAGAAAACCATCCCGCTTGCCATGGAAGGAAAAGATTTGATTGGACAGGCCCAGACCGGTACGGGAAAAACAGCTGCATTCGGCGTGCCGCTCATTCACAAGATCCAGCCTACGGAAGAGAAGATTGTGGCCCTCATCATGTGTCCTACCCGGGAACTGGCGATCCAGGTTGCTGAAGAGATCAGCAAGCTTGGACGGTTCAAAGGAATCCGTTCCCTGCCTATCTACGGCGGTCAGGATATCGTCAAGCAGATCCGTGCCCTGAAGAAGAAGCCTCAGATTATTATCGGAACCCCTGGACGTCTTCTTGACCACATCAACCGTAAAACGATCAAGCTCGACGATGTTCAGACGGTTATTCTGGACGAAGCGGACGAAATGCTCGACATGGGCTTCATGGAAGATATCCAGTCGATTCTGAAGCTTGTTCCGGAAGATCGCCACACGATGCTGTTCTCGGCTACGATGCCGGCGAACATCCAGCGCCTTGCCCAGCAGTTCCTGCGGAATCCGGAGCATGTTTCCGTCATTCCTAAGCAGGTAAGCGCGCCTCTTATCCAGCAGGCTTACATCGAGATGCACGAGAAGCAGAAGTTCGAAGGCTTGTGCCGTCTCCTCGACATGGAAGCGCCTGAGCTTGCTATCATCTTCGGACGCACGAAGCGCCGGGTCGACGAGCTGTCGGAAGCTCTGCAGAAGCGCGGTTATCCGGCCGAAGGGCTGCATGGGGATCTGTCCCAGAATCAGCGTGACAACGTCATGCGCAAGTTCCGCGACGGCAGCATCGACGTGCTGGTAGCGACGGACGTAGCGGCACGCGGGCTCGATGTGTCGGGCGTAACCCATGTCGTGAACTTCGACCTTCCACAGGATCCGGAAAGCTACGTTCACCGTATCGGCCGTACGGGACGGGCCGGGAAAGAAGGAACCGCTTGGACCTTCGTTACCCCTCGCGAGATTGATCACCTTCACTTCATCGAGAAGATTACGCGCCACAAAATTCCGAAGAAGCCTCTGCCAAGCTTGGCGGAAGCCATCGAAGGAAAGCAGAAGGCAACAGCCGAGCGTATCATCGACATCCTTCAGAACGACGAGAACCACGAGTTCAAGGGAGTGGCGATTCAGCTGTTGGAGCAGTATGATTCCGTCAATCTTCTGGCTGCGGCCATGAAGCTGCTTACCGGGGACAAGAAGGAAGTGGCCGTCGAGCTTACTCCGGAAGATCCGTTGCGGGCCAAGAAGCGCCGTCCGGATGTCCGTTCTGCAGGCAGACGCCCAGGCGGATCCTACGGATCGAGAGACGGACGCGGCGGCAGCCGCTACGGTTCCGGCGGATCGGGAGGCTCAGGCTATGGCGGGTCGAGACCGCGCCGCGACAGCCGGGACGGCGGAGGCAGCCGTGACAACCGCGGATCTGACCGTCCGTCCGGATCAAAAGACAGCTGGGGTTACTCTCGTGACCGCAACAGTACACGCTCCCGGGACACCTACGAATAAGCCGAGCGAATAAGCCAATAAGAGAAGCGGGTCCGAAAGGATCCGCTTTTTTATTTACGGGGGACTCGGGTTTGCAGTTAACCGAAGGATGACGTTGGATCATCGGATGCCGCAGGGGATGCCAGACGGCACAAAATAGGCTATAATGGAGTCACGTACCGAATGAAAACGATTAACCGTCAGCGGGACGAGCCTCGTCCGCGACTGGTCCGGTTTATTACGCACACGTCTGAAGGAGGAAACGGTTTTGGAATTTCGCGGCATCATGGGTGGGTTTTACCGGATTTCCGAATGGATCATGAGATTATCGGTTATCAACGTACTTTGGGTGGTGTGCTCGCTTCCCTTCTTCTTCCTGCTGGCCTCGGCCCTGCTGAATCCGGAAATCACGGCCAGCACGGACCTGGTTCTGCAGTCTCTTATTCTCATCGCCATTGTGGCTCCTTTTACGCTGGTGCCGGCATCGGCCGCCATGTTCACGGTAGCCCGCAAATGGACGACGGGAGAAGAGGACGCGCCCCTGTTCAAAACTTTCTTCAAGGGCTATAAGGAAAACTACCTGCAGAGTATGCTGGGCGGTCTGGTATACCTGGCGATCGGCGGGATCCTCGTCGTCAATTACCGCTTCTACGGCACCCAGGGAGGCACGCTCGGGCTTGTATCGATATTGTTTATCGTGCTGTTCGTGCTCTTGATCGCCTCGTTCTTCAATTTCCTGTCGATCACGGTGCATTTTCATATGAAATTTTTCCAGATCATCAAGAACAGCCTGCTCATTACGATCGGCAACCCTGTTAACTCGCTCTTTATCCTGTTGTCGAACGGGCTGATCCTATACTTCAGCACCCGGTTCACGTTCCTCATTCCCTTCTTCATGGGTAGCCTCATGGCCGTGGTCTCGTTCTGGTACTTCCACCGCAGCTTCGTCCGCATGCAGGAGAAGATGGAGAAGATGGAGCTGGCCAAAGCGGAAGCGGAGGCCCAGAAGGGGGAAGACAGCAGCCAGCCGGAAGGGCTGGAGGAACGCTCCTTGACCGATCGTTATCCCGATGCCCCTGACAGGGAAGAAAGCGGTCCGCAAGGCGACAAGAAAGCCTAACCAGCTTTCCCAGCAATCCGATTTGCCTTTCGCGGCAGCAGACCTTATAATAGAGATATCGAAAGTAACTCCTGCGATGTTCGTAACGGTTTTTAGTTGTTTTGAACCAATGACTAGTTTCCGGGAGACCTATATTGCGGCGCGGCTGACATGCCCTCGAAAGGGGACCTCAAAACCGCCGCTGCGGACACCCACCTGCGAGAGCGGGTTTGAAACGCATAAATCGGACGGCATTCGCGGGTTTACCTCTTACAATCAAAGATCCCTGTTAGTTCTTGAGATAGCTGGCAAGCTCTCCTGACCTGGCAGGGATATTTTTGTGTCAGGGGGTAAATACATATAAGGAGCCATTCCCATAACCGGTCTCGAGGAGGAGAAACGAATCATGCGGATCTTTATTGACAGCGCCAATGTGGAAGAAGTCCGGCAAGCCTTCGAGCTTGGGGTCATATCCGGGATTACCACCAATCCCTCGCTCATTGCAAAGGAAGGCAGAGATTTCGTAGGAACCATTCGGGAAATGATAGCCATTGTCGGGGATTTGCCCTTAAGCGCAGAAGTGGTGAGCCTTCAAGCGGAGGAAATGGTGGAGCAGGGCAAGAAGCTCGCGGCTCTCGGAGAGGGAATCGTGGTCAAGATTCCGATGACGGAGGAAGGCCTGAAAGCGACGAACCGCTTGGCCAAGGAAGGAATCAAGACCAACGTGACGCTTATCTTCTCGTCTCCCCAAGCCATTCTGGCGGCACGGGCGGGAGCGACGTATGTGTCTCCTTTCATCGGGCGGCTGGACGATATCAACCAGATCGGGATGAACCTGATTCAGGAAGTGAGCCAGATTTTCCAAGTCCACGAGCTGCCGACCCAGATCATTTCGGCCAGCATCCGGCATACGGCCCACGTGATCGAGGCGGCTTCCCTCGGGGCGCATATCGCCACGCTGCCCTTCAAGGTCATCCAGCAGATGGTCCGTCACCCGTTAACGGATGCGGGCATCAAGAAGTTCATGGACGATTGGGACAAGGCCGGCTCCAATCTGGGCTCCATCTAGAACCGGAGTGCGGCAGCACGTTTGGTTAAGGAACACCCTCATGCCGAGGGTGTTTTTTTTGGTTTATCCCGGGAAGAGGAAGCGGGACACGGCAAAAAACCCGCAAGTGGCCGGAGCCTATTGCGGGCGGATGGAGGCGCGGCTCCCGGCGAGGAAGCCAACCCCGGGGAGGGTCCCATTCGGAGGAGGGGCCGTTAAGCCTGCCTCGCCAGTCCGGTCAGCCGGTGGAAGCTGTCCTTCAGGATAGGGTACAGGCTGCGGTAGACGGCGTAGTACGGCTCATAGCGCGCCTGGTGGTCCGGGTTCGGCTCCACCCGGTCGACGACCTGGATCCACTCCTCGCACAGCTCGGAGACGTCCCGCTTAAGAACGCCGGAAGCCGCCATAACGGCCGCTCCGTAAGCGGGTCCGTCGGTGGAGTTAACCGTCACGACGGGGTAGCCGAAAACATCGGCGATCATCTGGCGCCAGAACCGGCTGCGGGCTCCGCCGCCGTTAACCCTAAGCTCGGTGATTTCCACGGAGGATTCCTTCATGAGCTCCAGGGAATCCCGGAGCCCGAAGGTGATTCCCTCCATAACGGCCCGGGTTAAGTGAGCTTTCGTGTGGCGCAGATTCAGCCCGATGAAACCGCCGCGTGCCTCGGGATCGGGATGCGGCGTGCGTTCGCCCGTCAGGTAGGGGAGGAAGACCAGCCCTTCGCTGCCTATCGGGGCTTCCGCCGCCAGCTCCGTCAAGTATTCGTAGACATCGCGGTTGTCCCGTGCCGCCAGCTGCAGCTCCTCATAGGCGAAGTGGTTCTTCCACCACTGCAGGGAACCGCCCGCGGCCAGCATGACGCCCATGCGGTGCCACTTGCCCGGCACGCCGTGGCAGAAGGCGTGCAGCCGGCGCTCCGGGTCGGGCTCGTACGTCTCGTCGTGAACGAACACGACACCCGACGTGCCGAGCGCGACGCTCGCAATGCCCGGCTTCACGACGCCGACGCCGACGGCGCCGCACGCCTGGTCGCCGCCGCCGGCGACCACCGGCGTGCCCTCGCGGAGGCCGGTGCGGGCCGCCGCTTCGCCCGTCAGCTGCCCGGCGACTTCGTTGCTCTCGTATAGGGGGGGAAGCCATTCCATCGGAAGGCCGAGCTTCTCCACCACTTCCCGAGACCAACGGCGTCCGGCTACGTCCAGAAGCAGCGTTCCGCTCGCGTCGGCCATGTCCATGCCGAACGCTCCCGTCAGCTGCAGGCGGACGTAGTCTTTGGGCAGCAGGAGATGGGCGGTGCGGCGGTAGTTCTCCGGCTCTTCCTCGCGGAGCCAGACCGCCTTGGGCGCCGTGAAGCCCGTCAGCGCCTTGTTTCCGGTCAGCTCGCCGAGCTTCTCCGGACCGACGGTCCGTTCGATCCACTCGCACTGCCGGGAGGTGCGCTGGTCGCACCACAAGAGAGCGGGGCGGACAACAGTCCGATCCGCATCGAGAAAGACGGAGCCGTGCATCTGGCCCGAGAGGCCCACTCCGGCGACTTCGCCGCCGTCCACCCCGCTAAGCTCCAGCAGAGCGCGGATGCAGCGGGACGTGGCCTGCCACCAGTCCTCCGGATGCTGCTCCGCCCAGCCGGGATGCGGCTGCAATAGAGGATACTCCTCGCTGCGGCTTGCTTTTACCTTTCCATGATCATCGACGAGAATGCATTTGACCGCCGACGTTCCCAAATCGATACCAAGAAAATAGGCCATGACCTTCACCTCATAGATTAGTTGTCCTTTTTTGTTATAATGTATTCTAGCAGCAGGGTGGAAATCCTGCTAACTTTGTAAAAACAATTAACAAAGGGTGGGCAAACGGTGCAAAAGCCTTTCGCAGGGGACCATTCCCTGCTCAAATCCATAAACCTGACGAGCCTGCTGGATCTGATCCGGCGGAAGGCTCCGATCTCGCGGGCGGAGCTCGCCAAGTCCACCCGATTGACACGGGCCACCGTCTCGACTCTGGTCGAGGAGCTGATCGCGCGGCACCTGGTGGTGGAAACCGGAACGGGGGAATCCAGTGGAGGTCGCCGTCCGACCATGCTGGAGATTAACCGGAACGCGGGCTATATCGCCGGGGTGGACCTGCGGGCGAAGGATCTGCTGGTGCTGGCGGTCAACCTGCAGGGGGAACCGGTTCTAAAGCGGACGGAGGAGTATGAACGGCCTCAGGATGAGGAGCATACGCGGAAGCAGCTGACGGCTCTCATCGGGGAAATCCGAAACGAGCTCCCGCTAAGCCCACTCGGCCTATGCGGGGTGGGAGTCGGCATTCACGGCTTCGTCGGGCATCCCGGAGGAGAGATTCTCTTCGTCCCCCACTTCGGATGGAAGCGGCTTGCTTGGAAGGAGGCGCTCGAGAAGGAATGGAGGGTCCCCGTCTGGATCGACAATGAAGCCAATTTGGCCGCCCTGGGTGAGCTCGAAAGCGGGGCGGCAGCCGACTGCTCCGACATGCTTTATGTCAGCGTGGGGGCGGGAATCGGGGGAGGCTTGATCCTCGACCGGAACATTTTCCGCGGGTCGCACGGGTATGCCGGAGAGATCGGCCACACGACGATCGAAAGAGGCGGGCGGCTGTGCACCTGCGGCAACCGGGGCTGTTGGGAAATGTATGCTTCGGAGAAAGCGTTGGCCGAAAGCCTGGGGCTCCGCTACAAGCCTGGGGTGACTGCTGAGGTGACCCGGAGGCTTCAGGAAGGGGATGCGGAGGCGCGGGAGGCCATAAGAGACATCGGGGGCAGCCTGGCCGTGGGCATCGGCAATCTGATTAACACCTTCAACCCCCAGATGGTCGTCCTCGGGAACGCCATCGCCTTCTACCGGAGCTGGCTCGAAGAGGTGATGGCAAGCTCCATGCGGAGCCGGTTTCCCTTCCGGTCGGGGGAAGCGGTGGAAATCCGTTACTCGGAGCTCGGGGAGGAAGCCTGCGCGCGGGGGGCGGCTTTTATGGGGATTCGGGAAATGATGAAAAGGGTGTAAGGAGGGGCGGTATGTTCGCTGAGGAAAGGCTTGTCCGGATTGTAGAAATCGTCAACCGGCAGGGCAAAGTGACGGTAGCGGAGCTTAGCGAAGCGCTTGACGTGTCCCCGGTAACCGTCCGCCGGGATTTGGAACGGCTGGAGGAGGAGAAGCTGCTGCGGCGCACCCATGGCGGAGCGATGGCGGCCCGGGGGCTGCTGAGGGAAGCGGCCCACGAGAAATCCTTTTCCGAGAAAGAAGAGGCCTTTGCGGCGGAAAAGGAACGAATAGCGGCCGCGGCGGCGGCTCTTGTACAGGAAGAGGAAGCGCTTCTGCTGACGCCGGGGACGACCAATATGTTTCTTATCCGCAAGCTGGCGGACAAGCGGCGGCTAACGGTCGTCACCAACGCGTCCAATCTCCCCGCCCTTGTTCCACCGGGAAACGAATGGGAAGTCCTGCTGATCGGAGGGAAAATGAGGCCCAAATCCTTCGCCCTGGTTGGTCCGCTTGCAGAACGGTCTCTGGACGAGGTACGGGTGGACAAGCTCTTTCTCGGGGTGGACGGCTTTCACATGAAAGACGGCCTGTCGACGCCAAGCCTGGAGGAAGCGAGCGTGAACCGGCGGATGATCTCCATCGCCCAGCAGGTCATCGTCGTGGCCGATCACAGCAAGTTCGGCAAAGTGACATTCGGCCGCATCGCCTCGCTGGATTCGGTTCACACGGTTATTACCGACCGGCTTCTATCGAAGGCGGACCGGGAAGCCTTGGAGGAGAGAGGCATCGAAGTGATTCTCGTCTAACCCTTAGATTGCCACGGTTTGCCTGCAAACGCTGATCGGCCAAGGGGGCACACAAAAAACCATTGCCACCTCGGTCCCAATCCGATACAATTGAAATGAAAGTAAATGATCATTAATTATCATAAACGAAAACATTTAACCATTATGAACAGGGCGGTGTTGAGGATGGCCGATTTGTCAGTTCTCAAGAACAAATTTGTGGAGAGGTACGGAGGCTCCGAAGAGGGGATCCGGGTGTTTTTTGCTCCGGGCCGTGTAAATTTGATCGGGGAGCATACGGATTACAACGGAGGCTACGTTTTTCCCGCTGCGCTTACCTTCGGGACGACGATGCTCCTCCGCAAGCGGGAGGATCAAACCATCCGCTTCGCTTCCGAAAATTTCCCTGTATCGGGAGACGTTCACTTGGCGCAAGCCAAAAATGTGAAGGAAGACGATTGGATCAACTACCCGAAGGCCGTGCTGGTGCACCTGGGCAAGAGAGGCTATACCTTTGGAGGCTACGACGTCTTGTATCTGGGAGAAATTCCGAACGGGGCGGGGCTGTCCTCTTCGGCTTCCATCCAGCTCGTCACCGCCTTCGGCTTCATGACGATGGAGAATCACAAGATCGATAAGGTGGAGCTCGCGCTTGTCGCCCAGGAATCCGAGAACCAGTTCATGGGGGTTAACTGCGGCATCATGGACCAGTTTACGGTCGCGATGGGCGAGAAGGACCATGCCGTTCTGCTGAAATGCAACACGCTGGAATACGAGCAGGTCCCCTTTGAGAGCCAGGGGTACAAAATCGTCATCGGCAACACGAACAAGCGCCGCGGACTGGTGGACTCCGAATATAACGCAAGAAGGTCGCAGTGCGAGCAGGCGGTCGGTTACCTCAAAGCGAAGTTCCCGGATTTAACGCTACTGGGCGAGCTTACGCTGGAGCAGTTCGAGGCCAATGAATCCCTTATTCCGGATGAAACGGTCCGCAAGCGGGCGCGTCACGTGATCGAAGAGAACGACCGGGTACTCCGCTCCGTAGAGGCTCTCAAAAAACGGGATCTCGAGGAATTCGGACGGCTGATGATCGCTTCGCATAACTCGCTGCGCGACCTCTATGAGGTGACCTGCAGGGAGCTCGACGTGATGGTGGAGGAGGCTTTAAAGGCCGAGGGCGTGCTGGGCTCCCGGATGACCGGAGCGGGCTTCGGCGGATGTACGGTATCTCTTGTCCATGGCGATCATGTTCAGGGCTTTATCGAGCAAGTCGGCAAGGCTTATGCGGACCGTACCGATTTCCAAGGGGACTTTTATGTCGGAGAGATCGGCAACGGGGTTATGGAGCTTACCCGATAAGGAGGAAAAAGCAATGGCGGTACTGGTAACGGGAGGAGCCGGTTACATCGGTTCCCATATGGTAGCGGCGCTTCTTGATCATAACGAGGAGGTTGTAGTGGTTGACAACCTTCAGCAGGGCCACCGGCAGGCGGTGCTTGGCGGAAAGCTGTATCAAGGAGATTTGCGGGATGCCGATTTTCTCGAAACGGTTTTCCGGGAGAACGAGATCGATTCCGTGATTCACTTCGCAGCCAATTCCCTCGTGGGGGAAAGCATGAAGCTTCCCGGAAAATATTATCACAATAACGTATACGGAACCTTGTGCCTGCTTGAGAAAATGCAGGAGCACGGCGTACACCGGATCGTCTTCTCCTCTACAGCGGCCACCTATGGGGAGCCGGAGCGGGTTCCGATCCAAGAAGACGACCGTACGCTTCCGACGAATGCCTATGGCGAAACGAAGCTGGCCATGGAGAAGATGATGAGATGGTTCGATACGGCACACGGAATCAAGTACGTTTCCCTGCGTTATTTCAACGCAGCGGGAGCTCATGAAAGCGGCCGGATCGGAGAGGATCACTCCCCGGAAACGCACCTTATTCCGCTTATCCTTCAAGTGCCCCTCGGCCAGCGTGAATTCATCTCGATATATGGCGATGATTACGCGACGGAAGACGGAACCTGCATCCGGGATTACCTGCATGTTTCGGACTTGGCCGACGCTCATATTCTGGCCCTTAAGAGACTGAGGGAAGGCGGAGAAAGCGCCGTCTATAACCTCGGCAGCGGGCAGGGTTTCTCGGTTAAGCAGATGATTGATGTAGCGCGCCGGGTGACGGGCCATGCGATTCCGGCTAAGGTGGAAGCCCGCCGCGCGGGAGATCCGGCGGTCCTGATCGCTTCCTCCGAGAAGGCGAAGAAAGAGCTCGGCTGGACGCCGAAACGGGACAGCCTGGAGCAAATCATCGAGACGGCCTGGAACTGGCACCGCAGCCATCCGGACGGATACGGAGACGGGAAGTAGAGAGAGGAGAATCGTCCGTGGAAAGCTTGGACATTAAACGGGAGATTGCCCGTTTGGTTCGTTTTGCGGAGCAGCGCGGCATGATCGAAAGGGAAGACCGCATTCCGGCGACGAATGCCCTTCTTGACCTTCTTCAGGTCGAGGAGCCTTTTGCCGGAAAGCTTCCGGATGAGCAGCTGGAGAGCCCGGTGGAAATTCTGGACCGGATTCTCGATTACGCCGCAGCGCAGGGTCTGATGACCGAGAACACCACGACCCGGCGGGACTTGCTCGACGCCCGCCTGATGGGTCTGCTGATGCCCCGGCAGTCGGAGGTGGCCCGTCGGTTCTGGCGGACCGCGGAAGAGGAATCCATCGAGAAGGCGACGGATGATTATTACCGCCTCTCCATGGACTCCAATTACATCCGCATGGACCGCATCCGTAACAACCTCTATTGGAGAACGCCGACGCCTTACGGGGAGCTCGAGATTACTATCAATCTGTCCAAGCCGGAGAAGGATCCCAAGGACATTGCGGCCGAAAGGGCCCTGCCCCAGAGCCAGTATCCGAAATGCCTTCTCTGCCTGGAGAATGTAGGCTATGCCGGCCGGCTGAACCATCCGGCCCGCCAGAATCACCGGGTCATTCCGCTACGGCTCGACGGGGCGCCTTGGTATCTGCAGTATTCCCCGTATGTGTACTACAACGAGCACAGCATCGTGTTCAGCGAAGCCCATACCCCTATGCAGATCAGCCGGCAGTCGTTTGTCCGCCTGCTGGATTTCGTCCGCTCGTTTCCTCATTATTTCATCGGCTCGAACGCGGATCTGCCGATTGTGGGCGGCTCCATCCTGAGCCATGACCATTTCCAGGGCGGCCGACACCGGTTTCCGATGGAGCTTGCCCCCGTGGAGGCCGTTTTCACTCATCCCGGCTTCCCGGCGGTAAAAGCCGGCCTCGTCCATTGGCCAATGTCGGTTATCCGGCTGGCTGCGGACGACAAGGAACCGCTTGTGGAGCTTGCGGACCGTCTGCTGTCCGGTTGGAGAGCCTACAGCGACGAATCCGTCGGCATCCGCTCCCATTCGGAGATTGAGGGCACGCCGGTGCCCCATAATACGATCACCCCGATTGCGAGACGTAACCAGGACGGGCAGTACGAGCTTGATCTCGTTCTGCGCAATAACCGGACCTCGGAGGAGCATCCGCTTGGTATCTTTCATCCTCATGCGGATCTCCACCATGTAAAGAAAGAGAACATCGGTTTAATCGAGGTCATGGGCCTCGCTGTGCTTCCCGGCAGACTGAAGGAAGAGCTGGAAGCGATCTCCGATTACCTGACCGGCGGCAAGAGCGATTGGGAGGGCTTGCAGAGTCCGGAGCATCCGCTTCACCAGCATGCTCCCTGGATCCGAACCCTTGTCGAGCGCTTTGGAACCGGGCTGGAGCGGGAACAAGCCCGTCAGGTGCTGCAGGATGAGATCGGAGGAATCTTCCTGCGTGTTCTGATGGACGCGGGAGTATACAAACGTAACGAAGAAGGAAACGAGGCTTTCCGCCGTTTTATGACGGAGATGGGCTTTCACTAATTCGAATGGGGGAGAACGATGGGGAACGTGACAATCGAGACGATCACCTATGGAAGATGGGGGAGGGCAGTCAGGCTGACGAACGGAGTCTTGGAGCTCGTAGCGAGTCTGGACTTCGGCCCTAGAATCATCCGCTTCGGCTTTGTCGACGGGCCGAATTTCTTTATGGAGGACGCGGAGGAGGCCATTGTCCAGCAAGGGGACCGCTTCGCGCCGGTAGGCGGAGGAGCCTGGAAAATTTACGGCGGCCACCGGCTTTGGACCAGTCCGGAGGCTGTGCCCCGGAGCACTTACCCGGATAACGATCCGGTCGAATGGAAGGAAATCGAGAACGGTATCGTGCTGACCCCTCCCGAAGAAAGATGGACGCAGCTTCAGAAGGAGATCGAAGTCCGAATGGAGCCGGCTTCGGGCGAAGTAACCGTTGTTCATCGCGTCACCAACCGGGGGGCGTGGCCGGTCGAGTTCGCCCCTTGGGCACTATCGGTTATGGGTACCGGCGGCATGGCGGTCATCCCGCAGGCCAAGCGCGAGACAGGCCTCCTGGCCAACCGAGTGCTAGCCGTCTGGCCGTACAGCCGGATGAATGACGAGCGCGTGTATTGGGGAGAACGGTATATCGTGCTGAAGCAGGGCAACGGGCCGACTCCTTTCAAGATCGGAACCAACAACGAAGAGGGATGGGCCGGTTATTTCAACCACAACAGCTTGTTCTTGAAGAAATACAAGCACGAACGGGAAGGCTGCTATCCGGATTACGGGGTTTCCTTCGAATCGTATGTGTGCGATCACTTTCTGGAGCTGGAGTCGCTGGGCGAGCTCCGCACCGTGCAGCCGGGGCAAACCGCGGTTCATGAAGAAGCCTGGAGCCTGATCGCGGATGTGGCCGCGCCGTCGCCGTCTGACGAGAAGGAGCTGGACCGTCTGCTGGAGCGTTACCGGTAATAAGGTTCCGGCGTTCTAGGAATAGTAAGGGAACGGGGGATGCCCGTTCCCTTTGGCTGTTCTCCCGGTTGTGAAATGCTTTTCATGTATTCGCTTACATAGGATTAAATAAGCCGAGGGGCTTCTTTTCCTCTTTTGCTATGCATAAAAGAATGTTAAGATTAAATAGTTGAAGACCTATATAGACCATCGGGTTGGAAGGATTATACTGAGGGGGGCAAGGCGTTGCTTAAAAGAACCTTGATTGGCTTGCTTCGCAGCCATGAGACCACAGGAGAGAAAGCCAAGGATCCTGCTTTGAGAACAAGGCACTACAAGCTTTCCAAGGACAAGCTCTGGGAAGAAGTGACCACCATCCTTAAGAAGCTCAGCGGCTACAAGGTGCTGCATGAGGTTAAGAACGTCGGCGAGATTGTCGTGGAGAAACGCACCATGAGCGGACGAAAACAGGACATCACGCTTACCCTGTTCGGAATTAACCCGCTGGAATCCGCTGTTGACATTTACTCCGCATCCCGCGGCTCCCTGGGGGACCTGGGCTCGAACTACCGGACCATACTGGAGATCTACCGGCACCTGGACAAACGTCTGGCCCCCTATAAAAAGAACAACTAATGAAAGTGCATAGGAATAAGCCCTTTCGGATGCCGTCCGGCTCCTGAAAGGGCTTATTTGTTTAGGCGGGCAGAGCCCGAAGGTCCCCGGCCTGGGTAACTATGTATTACACTAGCTTCTTAACCGCTTCAATGGCCGCTTCATAGTTCGGATGATCGGTCATTTCGCTCAAGTATTCCACGTATTGAACTTTGTTGTTTTCGTCGATAACGAAAATGGAGCGCATCAGCAGGCGAAGCTCTTCAATGACGACGCCGTAAGCTTGTCCGAAGCTGAGGTTTTTGTAGTCGGAGAGGGTAACCACACGGTCCACTCCGGCTGCTCCGCACCAGCGGGCTTGAGCCATCGGCAGGTCGTTGGAGATCGTCAGAACCACGACTTTGTCGCCAAGCTTGGAAGCTTCTTCGTTGAAGCGGCGGGTTTGGGCATCGCAAACGCCGGTGTCCAGGGAAGGAACGACGCTGATCAGCTTAACCTTGCCTTCGAAATCTTTAAGAGACGCCGTTTCCATGAGGTTCTTATTCACAGTAAAGTCGGGGGCTTGGTCGCCCACTTTCACCTGATTGCCGACCAAGGTAATCGGATTTCCTTTCAGTGTTGCTTGAGCCATGGTTTCCGGTTCCTCCTTTAAGGATATAGATGGTGTTTTGACACATCTTATTATAAACTGTTGGAAATGGGATTGTCCAATTGAGAAGGGGTTATAGAGTGGAGCTAAGACAATTGCATTACTTCATCAAAGTAGCCCGCAAGCAGCATGTGACCCAGGCTTCGGAGGAGCTCCATGTCGCCCAATCGGCGGTCAGCCGGCAGATACACCAGCTCGAGGAGGAGCTAGGGGTGACGCTATTCGTCCAGAAGGGCCGCAACCTTCAGCTGACCCCCGTAGGAAAGCTGTTTCTTAAGAGGGTGGAAGGCATCATGAATGACTTGGAACGGGCGGTCGGAGAAGTGCACGAGTTTTTGGATCCTGCCATGGGAGAGATCCGGATCGGCTTTCCCCATACGCTCGGCATCAACCTGCTTCCGACCGTCGTGGCGGAATTCCGTAAAAACCATCCGAATGTGAAGTTCCGTCTCCGGCAGGGGACTTTTAACAGCCTGGTTAAGGATGTTATCAACCGGGAGATCGATCTGTCGTTCGTCTCGCCGTTTCCCGAGATCCATGATTACGTGGCCGGTGAGCTCCTGATGGAAGAGGAGCTGCTCGCCATCCTGCCTG
The DNA here is from genome assembly GCF_032268605.1 of Paenibacillus aurantius. Lineage (NCBI taxonomy): Bacteria > Bacillati > Bacillota > Bacilli > Caryophanales > Paenibacillaceae > Paenibacillus > Paenibacillus aurantius. Next base: position 4,231,120 of record NZ_CP130318.1, on the reverse strand, counting down.
CCCAGCACCCGTTGGCGGGGGAGGAGATGATTCGGCTGGAGCAGCTTAGGGAAGACCCGTTTGTTATGTTCAGTGAAGCCTATTCGCTTCGCTCAATCGTTCTAGCAGCCTGCAAGAAGGCCGGTTTTATTCCGAAGATCGGATTCGAAGGGGAAGAAACGGATACGATACGCGGCCTGGTGGCGGCCGGCATGGGGGTTGGCCTGCTGCCCGAGATGGCCCTGCTTGAAATTTCGCCGCTTCAGCCGGCCATGGTGAAAGTTTCGGAGCCCCGGGTAACTCGTACCGTGGGGCTTGTGCGGCGTAAGGACGAGAAGCTTCCGCCTGTAGCGGAAGGCTTCCGCCAGTTTCTCCTTGACTATTTCCGCAGCCGCTGAAGGACGCCGAGTTTCCTGACAAGTGTTTCCCCAGCCGCCGGCTGGGAATAAGAAAAGAGCCATTCCGCTTTTCGGCGGGATGGCTCTTTTGAGTGATGCCAAGCATAATCGCTTTGCAGGATTATTCGTTGGAACGGCTGCCGCTGAAAATCATGATGAACTTCAGCAGCTGGAGAAGCGAAACGAGAGCGGCCGCTACATAGGTAAGGGCGGCGGCGTTAAGCACCTTGCTTACTCCGCGGCTTTCGTCACCGGAGATGAAGCCTTCGGTGACCATAAGCTGCTTGGCCCGGTTGCTGGCGTTGAATTCGACCGGCAGCGTGATGACCTGGAACAGAACGGCTACGGAGAAGAAGATGATGCCGAGCAGAATCAAATTAGAAATGCTCATCAGAAACCCGGCAATGAGCAGGAATGGAGCCACGCCGGAAGCAAAATTCACGACCGGGAAAATCTTGTGGCGGGCGACCAGCATCGGGTAATGCACTTTATGCTGGATGGCATGGCCCACTTCGTGGCAGGCGACGGAAATAGCCGATATGGAACTCTCGTAGTAAACCGGCTCGGACAGCCGAACGACCTTGTGGATCGGATCGTAGTGGTCCGTCAGGGCGCCGGGAGTCGGCTCGATCGGAATGTCATGAAGGCCGTTGTGATCCAGCATGCGGCGGGCCGCTTCGTATCCGGTCATCCCTGACATGGCCCTGACCTCGGACCACCGGTTAAAGGTTCCCCTCACCCGAAAAGAGGCCCACATCGACAAGCCGAAGGCAATCAGAATGAGAAAATCCATGGGGTGAAAGAACATTAGCGAAAACCTCCTGATATGAGATTAGAGAAGAGGTCCTTTCCCTAAAAGGAGCAAAATCGCCTCTATGCAGGCCGCGCTTTGGGGTGTCAGAATCTTTGACACGTACTTGAGCTGCTTGGGTTTAAGCTGCTCGATCATCGGTCCGAGCTCCTTGGCTTCCTTCTCCAGCTGGCGCATGCGCGCCTGGAGATCGGCCAGCTTGTTCGTAACCAGATCGTCGTGTCCGACGCGGTCCAGTTCCTTTAGGCTGTTTTTGATTTCTTCGAGGGTATACTTCTCTTTCTTCAAGGATTCAATACGTTTCAAACGAACCAAGGTTTCATCACTGTAATACCGGTAATTGGTGTCCGAGCGCTTCTCGGGTTCAATCAGACCAAGCTTGGTGTAATAGTCAATGGTCCGCTGACTTAGGTTGGACAGCTTCGACAGCTGGCCGATCCGGTAAAGCTTCACATCCCCAAGAACATCACGCCCTCTCCGCACTTGTTATTTCTTCATTATATGCCCCATTCTACTGAAATTAAACCATACAGTCAAACGGTACGCTTCGGCTCCTGAACCCTTGTCAACCGGCTGAAAGGGCTGTCAACCCATATGAGAAAATAATTATTCACGGAATTGTCACAAAGGTACCTAAACCTAGAACACGCTTGCAATGAGGCCAATGGTAGTAAATGATGGCAGGTTTAAATTTGTTATACTCGTTTCACAGCAGCCGCTAACTAACCAGAACCTTGGTCAGGCAGCTGAAGTCAGACATCAGGAGGTACATTGTGGAACAACGTAACAGAAAGAATTTTGCAGCGAAAGTAGCCATCGCCTTGACCTTGACTTTTACTGCGGCGGTTCCGGCCACCCTGGCTTTGCCGGCTGGACAAGCTCATGCTTATAGCGTCTCGAAAGCTAACAACGTTATTAAGATGGGGAACCGTTTTCTCGGTGTCCGTTACCAGTTCGGAGCACCGTCCGGGGTAACCAACCGTTTTGACTGCTCTTCCCTCACGCAGTATCTGTTTAAGAAGCAGGGAGTCTATCTCCCCCGCACTTCCAGCCAGCAGTCGAAAAAAGGGAAGTATGTCCCCATCAGCCAGCTGAAGAAGGGCGACCTGATCTTCTTTAAGGCATCGAAAACAAGCGGCAGCAGGGTGACCCACGTGGCCATCTATGCCGGTAACGGCAAGATGCTTCACACCTACGGCAAGCCGGGCGTTACCTATTCGTACTTCAACAGCTACTGGAAGGGACGTTACGTAACCTCCAAACGTTTCTTGTAGGAGTACGCACCCCTATTTAATAGAAGGAAGCCATGCAAAGGACCTGTAACAGGTCCTTTTTTTGTATGGATCAAAGGTAGTAGTGCTGGGATAGGCAGGCCGCTAGCTTAGTAAGAAGAGGTCCCAAACCGACAATTGTAACTTCCTATGTTAGATTTGTGTAATTCAACAAGGAAAATAAAATTTAATGTTGCATTATCTAACATGAGGTCATATAATTACTCCATACAAGATGTTATGTTATATATTATGACATTGGGGAGTGGTTATATTGATTAAGAAGTTATCCGCTGCTGTGCTGATGCTGACTCTGTTGTTCCCGACCATGGCCTTCGCGGCCGACGAGGCGACGAGTCCTCAGCTCCAGGCGGCTATTGACGCCGTGTGGGTCATGCTGGCCGCCATTCTGGTCATCTTCATGCAGGCAGGCTTCGCCCTTCTGGAAGCCGGCTCGACCCGAATGAAGAATGCCGGTCACGTTGCCGGTAAAACGATTCTGACCTTCGGCATTTGTGCCCTGGCTTTCTGGGCGGTAGGCTTTGGATTGGCCTTTGGCGAAGGCAACTCGTTCTTCGGCACAACCGGGTTCTTCGTTAATGGATTGGAAGAGCAGGCCAAAGCCGCATTCGGATCCCTTTCCTTCTCCGATGTTCCCATCGGAATAAAGTTCCTGTTCCAGCTGGCGTTCTGTGGTGTTTCCCTAGCCATTGCCTGGGGCGGATTTGCCGAAAGAGGAAAGCTTCCCGTTTACTTCTTGTTTGGCGTTCTTTACACGATCCTGATCTATCCGATCGTCGCTCACTGGGTATGGGGCGGCGGATGGCTCGCCGATCTTAAGATGCAGGATTTTGCCGGGTCGACCGTTGTTCACCTTCAGGGAGCGACCGCCGCTCTTGTTGCGACTCTGCTGCTTAAGCCGCGTATTGGCAAATACAACAAAGACCGCACTCCGAACCTGATCCCCGGTCATAACCAAGTATTCTCCGTTCTCGGCGTTATCATTCTGTGGATCGGCTGGTTCGGCTTCAACCCGGGCAGCACGCTGAGCGCCATGGGAGACGGCTTCTTCGGTTACATTGCCCTTACGACAAATCTGGCCGCCGCTGCCGGTGCGGTAGCCGCCTTGATCGTGTCCTGGATGTACTTCGGTAAGGCCGATATTCCCAGCATGCTGAACGGGGTTCTGGCCGCTCTGGTCGCCATTACCGCTGCCTGTGCTTTTGTTGAGCCTTGGGCCGCCGTCGTCATCGGTGCTCTGGCGGGAATCATTACCTTCTTCACGGCTCAATGGTTCGAGAAAGCCGGCGTGGACGATCCCATCTATGCTTTCTCCGTACATGGAATCGCCGGGATCTGGGGAACGCTGTCCACCGGCTTCTTCGCTACACCGGAGCTTGCCGAACGCGTAGGCGTCGGTAGTGCAGGCCTGTTCTACGGCGGGGGACTTCATCAGTTGGGGGTTCAAGCCCTTGGGGTATTCGGAGCGTTTGCCTTCGTCTTCATCCTCAGCTACATTATTCTTGGGCTGATGAAAGCCACTATCGGTCTTCGTGTTACGGAAGAGGAAGAAATCATTGGTCTCGACCTGAGCGAGCATGGAACCTACGGCTACCCCGAGCAAATGAAGAAAGCTTCGGAAGCTGCGGCAGGCGAGACGGCTGGAGCCAAAGCGGGCACAAGCGGAAGCCTGGTCGGATAATCCCAGCCTGATGATTCTTCAATCACCTTACTATTAGAAGGCGGGGATGCTGCTGTGAGAAGGGTTCGGCCGGAAGCCATCCGAGAGAGAATAAGCCGGGCGGAGCACTTCGCGGAACTGCTGGAGCTCCGGATGGAGCTCAGCGGCCCCCTCGCGGCTGTCCCTCCTCCTGAACAGACAGCTGCCTGGTACGGCGGGGTCAACGATCTTCACGATGCGGTGATCCGGCGAACGGTGCAGCTGGCGGAACAGCTGCTAAAGGAAGAAGGGATGGGGGCTGCCCCCGTCCCTTATGCTTTTGTTCTGTATGGAAGCGGGGCGCGCCGGGAGCAGACGCTGTGGAGCGATCAGGACAACGGGCTCCTGTACCAGAATCCTTCCCAAGGGGAAGAAGAAGCGGTGGAGGCCTATTTTGAGCGATTGGCTGCGGCGATTTCCGAGGGGCTTCAGGAGGCGGGGTATCCCCCCTGCGAGGGCGGGGTCATCTGCACCAACCCGCAGTGGAGAAAGCCTCTAAAGGCCTATCTGGAAATGCTTGCCGGCTGGGAGCAGGAGCTGACCTGGGAATCCGTCCGGTATCTTCTTATTTCCTCCGACCTGCGCTGCGTTTACGGGGATGAGAGGCTGTGCCGGGTCATTGTGGAGAAGCTTTTCGGGGAAGCCCGCCGGGATACGGTTCTGCTGGAGCGAATGCTTCATAATACGCTGCACCGCAAGACAGCCTCCGGCTTTTTCGGCCGGATCGTTACCGAAAGATATGGCGAGGACGCGGGCGGATTCGATGTTAAGTACGGGGCTTACATTCCGCTGGTCAACGGGATCCGTATGCTCGCCGTCTGCTTCGGGCTGACGGAAGCCTCGACCTTGGATCGGGTGAAAGCCCTGCATCGCATTCAGGCGATCGGCAGCGGGACGGCAGGTTATTGGCGGCAGGCTTTTCTGGAGGTGCTGCATGTCCGCGCCTTGGTTCCCCGCCGCGAGGAGAACGGTCTGTACCATAATCATCCGTATTTAAACCGAACCTTACTAACGGCAGAGGTGCAAAAGGAGCTTAAGCATGCTCTCGCCGTCGGCCGCAAGCTTCGTGCCGAAGTAAAGAAACAGGTGAAGCGGCAGACCAAGTCCTTGTTGAAGGAGGAGGAAGCCGGTTATGAAGCCGATTAGACCTACGGGGAAGCAGGGAATGTGGAACCTCTATAAGATGGGGGGGATCGCTCCGGCCTTCACGTCCATGTTCGACCCCCGAAGCGCGCAGCATATGGCTTTCATCCGCTCCATGATGAAGGAGCAGCGGAAGGAATCCATGTATGAGATCCGGCTGCAGGAAATGGAGGCGGTCGTCTTCGATTTGGAAACGACCGGTTTTTCTCCTTATCATGGAGATGAAATTATAGCGGTTGGGGCGGTGGCGGTTAAGGGAGGGGTCGTGCTGGAGGAGGAAACGTTCTACAGCACGGTCCAGTGCAGCCGAAAGATCCCCGAAGACGTGATCCGGCTGACCGGCATTACGAACGAAATGGCCGCTGCCTCGCCGGACCTGCTTGATGTGCTGAGCCGCTTTCTGGCCTTCGTCCACCGGCGGGTCCTGATTGCCCACGGAACCGGCCATGACAAGCCATTTCTCCGCTCCGCCCTGTGGAAAACGTCCAAAACGGCGCTCACTCACCGGATCGTGGATACGATGATGCTCGGCAAATGGCTTCATCCCGGGATGCCCCACTACGGGCTCGATATTCTTCTGGAGAAATACTCGATCCGGGCCGAAAACCGCCACCACGCCTTGGCGGATTCCCTAATGACGGCGCAGCTGTGGGCCGGGATGCTGGCGCTTATGGCCGAGAAGAATGTGCTGACCTTGGGCGACCTTTACGCCCATCTTAGTCAGCGATAAGCCGAATGGAATGCTCCCTGAAGACGAGGGGGCTTTTTTGTTGTCCAGAGGCCCCTTCCAGCCGGTACCCCTTCACCTCGGGAGTGTCCCGGTTACGGAGAGAAACGATCCAATACGCCGGGAAGGTCCATAGGCTGTCAGCATCGCTTGCAGAAGGGACGGCCGGCTCCGTCGGATGGGAATGATAAAGGCCGACCAGGGAACGGGCCTCCGTCCGGTCGGCATACAGGAATGCGATCCACGCTTCCGGGTCGGCGAGGAAGTGCAGGCGGGGGTCCCGGGACAGGTTGCGAAGCGGCTCCGCCGCGGAAACCTGCACGTCCCCGCCGTTCGGGCTGCCGAGCAGGAGGCCGCAGGCTTCTTGGGGCCATTCCTGTTGGCAATGGGCGATCACTTGAGCCAGGACGGTCGGTGTGGTCAGGATCAAGGGCGGTTCCTCCTTTTCTCCTTCTATTATAGCCCACGGCCGGAGGCCTCGTAACGTCTATGGTCAGCTCACCTGTTTATCCGGCTTGATGAGAAAGAATACCAGCCCGAGTGTAATAAGCGACAGGGACGACACCGTTATGAAGATAAGCCCGTGTGATTTGTCCATCATCCAGCCGAACAAGGGAGGGCCGGCGGCGACCCCGAGGAATCGCAGGCAGTTATACAGGGAGGTGATCATGCCCCGTTCCGATTTGGCGACGGCTCCCGTAATGATAGTGTTCAAGCAGGGAAGAATCAGCCCGGTCCCTATGCTGCTGACCGTTAGGAGGCCGATTAAGAGGTACAGGTTCTTAAAGAAGAAGATGGTCAGGCCGAGCGAGACCGTCATGAGAATGAGGCCGATGTTCATCAGCCAACGCATGAGGATCCCGTTCTTCTTGATCCGGCTGCCCGTGATATAGGCGGTAGCCACCATGCCCAGCAGAGGAATGGCAAGAATAAAGCCTTTGCGGATGCCGTCGATCGAATAGGGGGCTTCTTCCAGAATATTGGAAAGAAAGAACAACACCCCGAACAGGATAAACAAGGCAAGCGAACCGGCGAAGAACGACGTAATGAGCCAGCGGCCTTTTTTCTTAAGAACGGTGGATATGCGATGAAGGTACTCCCTCAGCTTGGGCGGCTCCTTATCCTTCTTCGGCTCCTTGATGAGGAAAATAACAGCCAGAATGGAGAGGACACAGAAGACCGGGAAGGCAAAAAAAGCCGCGTACCAGACGATTAGCGCCAGCAGGGAGCCGAGGATCGGACTCACCACTTTCCCGGTGCCGTTCGAAGCCTCCGTCAGACCAAGCGCCTTGCTCTCCGTCCCTCCCTTGTACATGTCGCCCACCAAAGCCATTGCAATGGGTGCCGTTCCGGCTGCTCCCAAGCCTTGAAGAGCACGGCCGATAATGACGATGGTGTAGGAGCCCCAAACCGCCCCGAAACCGGACAGGATCCCGGCTGCTCCGTAAAGAATAAGGGAAGGAATGATAACTTTTTTCCGGGTAAGGCGGTCGGACAAGTATCCGAATAGCGGAATAAACAAACCGGCTGTCACCGAGAAAAGCGTAATGACCATACTGCTTTGGGTTTTGGTGATGCCCATCTGCGTCATCATCTCCGGAAGAATGGGCACGAGCATGGAATTCCCGAGTACCATAACCAAAGGTATGGTGGCAATGGCGATGAACTCCCAAATTTGTCCCTTTCCCCCCGCATCCTTCCCTTTGCTCGCTTTTTTGCTTTTGGCTTGGGGCTCTTTGGGCTCCATGTCGCTTTCAAACCGGATTCGAAGCCGTTTCTCTTTGACGTTCTGCATATGGGGACTCCCTTCCGCAATGGTGTAACTAATATTCCCGCGCCTTCCGCCGTCCATACCCCTCCACCGTTCCCAAAAAGTTCATGGGACTGTCAGACGCGAAGGATGGAAATGCGGGAGCATTGGAGATATTATAGAAAGAACGGGTAACGATAACGAAAGGGACTGACGCGAGAGATGAAGAAGAATGTGCTGGTCATCTTGATCATTGGCCTCCTTGCCGGACTGGCCGTGTACCAGAACCTTTCGGCGAAGGAAGAGGCGGTGGTGCTGCCTTCCGAAACGGCCCCCAAACCGCAATTTCTGGCGCCAAGCTTTACCCTTACGGGCATGGACAATCAGTCTTATTCCGTAGGGGGGAAGAGGGAGAAACCCCTTCTTGTGAACTTCTGGGCGTCCTGGTGCGGTCCGTGCGAAGCGGAAGCCCCCGATTTGATGCGTATTTATGACAAGCTTAAAGACAAGCTGGACATCTATGCGGTGAACGTGACCAAAGGGGACAACTTGAAGGAAGTGAAGGAATTTCTGGACCAGTACCCCTATCCATTTCCGGTTCTGCTTGATAAGGAAGGGAAGGCTGCGGAGTTATACCAGGTTCAGGTGATCCCGACGAGCTTTCTCGTGGACCGCAACGGAGTCATTGTGGATGTGATCCACTATTTACCGGGCAAAGAGCTGGAGAAGAAATTAAAGGAATTCGCTGATTCTTAACGTTTCCATAAGCTCTGGTCCGCCAACGTTAAAAAAGCTGTCTAATCCATCCCGGTAAAGGGACGGTTAGACAGCTTTTTATTTAGGAAACGCAGGGGTTAGTGGTTAACAAGCCCGAGCCGTTCTCTTGGAGCCTCGGCGGACTGAGGGGAGCGGGTTTTGCCGATGAGGGCATACCGGATGCTGTCCACCAGGGCCTGCCAGCTTGCTTCAATGACATTCTCCGAGACGCCGACGGTGTTCCAGCTGTTGCTGAAGTCGGTGGACTCGATGAGCACGCGGACCTTGGCCGCCGTAGCATCCTTCTCGTTAATTACCCGGACCTTGTAATCGGACAGGTGCATATCGTCGATCTGCGGATAGAACTGGTACAGCGCCTTGCGAAGGGCGTTATCCAGCGCATTGACGGGGCCGTTGCCCTCCGCCGCGGTATAGACGGTCTCTCCATGAACCTTCACCTTAACGATGGCTTCGGAAACGACCGACCGGTCCTTCGTTTTCTCAACCAGAAGCTTGAAGGATTCGAGCGTGAAGATTTCCTCCAGGTCCCCGGAGGCTTCCCTCAGCATGAGCTCCAGGGAGGCGTCCGCCCCTTCGAATTGATAGCCCTGGTGCTCCAGCTCCTTGATCCGGTCGATCATGGCGCGCGTCTCCGTGTTCTCCATATTGAGGTTCAGGTTGAGTTCCTGGGCCTTGAACAAGAGGTTGCTCTGCCCGGCCAGCTCGGAAACAAGTACACGCTGCTTGTTGCCTACAAGCTCCGGCTGGATGTGCTCGTACGTTTTGGAATCCTTCAGGATCGCGGACACGTGTATCCCGCCCTTATGGGCGAAAGCGGCGTTTCCGACATAAGGCTGGTTGACCGGCATGTTGACGTTGGCGATCTCGCTTACGTAGCGGGCGGTCCCGGTCAAAAGCTTGAGCTGGTCGTCGGTTACGCAGGAGTAGCCGAGCTTAAGCTGCAGATTCGGCAGGATGGAGCAGAGGTTGGCGTTGCCGCACCTTTCTCCGTAGCCGTTAATGGTGCCCTGGATCTGGCGGGCGCCGGCCTGTACGGCGGCCAGCGTGTTAGCGACCGCGAGCTCGCAGTCGTTATGCGTATGGATGCCGATCGGTGTCGAGATCTGCTCCCGCACCCGCGAAACGATTTCGTGAATTTCGCCGGGGAGGGTCCCGCCGTTAGTATCGCACAGCACGACCCATGCGGCACCGGCTTCCTCGGCCTTCTTAAGCGCGGCGATGGCGTATTCGGAATTGTTCTTGTAGCCGTCGAAGAAATGCTCGGCGTCATAGATCGTCTCCATTCCCTTGCTGCTCAGGTAGCGGAACGAATCGTAAATCATGGCGAGGTTCTCTTCAAGGGTCGTCTGCAGGGCGGTATGAACATGGAAATCCCATGCCTTGCCGACGAGCGTGGCCGCCTGCACCCCCGATTCAATGATCCGGTTAAGGTTGGCATCCGATTCGGCGATGGCGCCCTTGCGACGGGTGCTCCCGAACGCCGTAATCTTGGCTTGGAGCTTCAGCTGCTTAACACGCTGGAAGAATTCGATATCCTTGCTGTTGCTGCCCGGATTTCCGCCTTCTATATAATGGACACCCAAGGTGTCCAGTTTAAGTGCGATTTTGATCTTATCCTCCGCCGACAGGCTGATGCCTTCTCCCTGGGTTCCGTCCCGGAGGGTCGTGTCAAAGACCGAGATGATAGTAGACATAGTTTCGTTCCTCCTAGCTCCAATTCCATTCCAAAAGATATTGTTTCATTATACCATATTCTCCGCCGGAGGACAGGGGATTTGTGGGGGAGTGGCAAGTCCGGGCTGTTTCCGCAGGAGAGGAGAGTTGACCTCTTGAAGGACGGAAGCTATGCTTTAGGGAATGAATACGAAGACGGAAGGAAACCGCGGGAAGGAGGACGGAGATGAACCGGTCGGCGGAAGGCTTTTATCCCAAAAAAGGGCGGGTTGTTCTACATATTGATATGAATGCTTTCTACTGCTCGGTGCATGAAGCGGTCGAGCCGGACAAGTACCGGGGCAAGGCGGTGGCCGTGGCGGGAAGCGTGGAGCTGCGCAAGGGCATCGTGGTGACTTCCTCCTATAAGGCAAGGGCCAGCGGAGTCCGGACGGGCATGCTGGTCAGCCAGGCGCTTAAGGCCTGTCCGGAGCTTATTCTGATCCAGCCGGATTTTCATCTCTACCGCCACTTTTCCCGCCGCTTCATGGACATTGTTGGGAATTACTCTCCCCAGATCGAGGCGATGTCCATAGACGAGTGCTTCGTGGATATTACCGGCTCGAAGCAGTTCGGAGCCCCGCTCGAAATAGCGGAAACCATTCAGACCCGGATCCGGAACGAGCTTGGATTGCCATGCTCCATCGGGGTAGCGCCCAACAAGCTTCTGGCGAAAATCGCCTCCGATATGAAAAAGCCTAACGGCATCTCGGTCCTCCGCCTTCGCGACGTTCCGCTCATTCTGTGGGATAAGCCGTGCGACACCATCTATGGCATCGGCGGAAAGACGGCGGAGAAGCTGCTGAAGCTGAACATCCGCACGGTCGGCGAGCTCGCCCATACCGGGGAAGCGCTGCTGACGCGCGAGTTCGGCGTGCTGGGCGCCTGGCTTAAACGGGCGGCGAACGGCCACGACGAATCGCCCGTTAATCCGGTCCGCGAGCCCAGCAAGTCCGTCGGGCACACGACGACGCTTCCGAGCAATTTTACCGATCCGGCGGATATTCAGCGGGTCTTCCTTAACCTGGCGGACCAGGTGGCGAGAAGAGCGAGGAGGCAGGGGCTTGTCGGCAGCACCATCCAGATTACCATCCGGGATCCGGACATGCGGACGATTACCCGCTCCTGCACGGTTCCCGTGCCGACGGAGAACTATGAAGACCTGTATCGGGAGGCCTGCCGGCTGTTCGAAGCGAATTGGCAGGCCGGGAAGCCGGTCCGCCTGCTCGGCATCACGCTTCAGAATCTGCAGCCGAAGGCCGAGTCGGCCATTCAGCTCGATCTGTTCAGCTACGAGCAGCAGCCGAAGAAGGAGAGCCTGACCCAGGCGATGGACCGCATCCGCGATAAGTTTGGCGAAAGCGCCATTCTGACCGCCGGCATGATCGGCAGCGATCCTTCGTCGCTGATCCGCAATCACAAGGTTAGAGGAACCTCTCTGCAAATGGATCATTTAAAGGCTGCCAAGAGCGATTCGGGCGAATAGTTTGACAGGGTTGCACGAACAATAAGGGCGCTCGTAAGGAATTGAACTTTATAGGCTTTTGTATTATAGTTACTTTGAGGAAATTATTGAGGAGGAAACTATCACATGGCAAAGTATACTTGGGTAGACAAGGAAACCTGTATCGCCTGCGGTGCTTGCGGCGCTACGGCACCTGACATTTACGATTACGACGATGAGGGTCTGGCCGAGACGATCTATGAAGGAGACGGCAACAAAGGGAACACCGAAATTCCGGAAGACCTTTATGACGATCTTCAAGACGCTCAAGACGGATGCCCAACGGATTCCATCAAAGTAGCCGACGCTCCGTTCAACAACTAATCAGACGGACCATCCTCTTATAACAAGACAAGCTCCTGCCTCCCTGGCTACAGGGAGGAGGAGCTTTTTTTGATAGGAAATGGTAGTCAGGATGGGGGTTACCGGGGCTTTCTTCTTTCCTTCAAGCCGCCGCCAGGCGGTTCGGGGGTGCCAAGCGCTCCGGTCACTTCATATAAAGGAAACGCGGACGTTTTGCCTTTTAATGTCCTCTCTCCGACGGAGAGGTATTCGAAATAATCAAGCGTGCGCACCCGGGTTGCTTCCGAGACGAGAATCTGGTTGGCCGCCGCCTGCGACTCAATACGGGCCGCCAGGTTCACATTATCCCCAATCGCCGTATAATCGACTCTCACGGAAGAGCCGATGTTTCCGACGACAACCTCTCCGGTATGAATGCCGATCCCCACGCTGATGGTGACTCCGTACAGCTCCTTTACCTCGGCTCGAACCTTTTCCATTCCCTGCTGAATGTCATAAGCGGTCCGGACGGCATGGTATTCATGATAGGGAACATCCAGAGGGGCGTTATAAAGAATCATGGCCGCGTCGCCGATAAATTTATCAATGGTGCCGTGGTGGGCATGCGCCTTCTCCGTGATCAAATCGAACATCCGGTTGAGAAAGCCGACGACTTCTTCGGGCCTTAGCTTCTCGGACAGAGCCGTAAACCCTCTCACATCCAGGAACAGAATGGTCAGCACTTTATTCACGCCGCCCACTCCGATGGCTTGATCGCTTCCGGCAATTTCCTTCACGACTTCGGGGGACAGGTACCGGCCGAACTGCTGAACGATGTGCTGCTTGTGCCTGGATTCCTGATAAACCTGTACGGACAAGTTCACCAAATAAGCCAGAAGCATAGCGGTTAACGGATAGACGGCATCTACGAAATACCCGGCTGAGAAAGCGGCATATTGGGCGGCAAGGGCGAGAAGGGCAAGGAGCAGGAGGAAGCCAGCTCCTGCTGCAGGCCGGGTTCTCCGCGTAAGCCACCAGCCGGCGGCGAGGAACAGGAACAGCAGAGGCAGGGAAAGGCGGGCTTCCGCTTCTTTCAATAAACGACCCTGCATAAGCTGGTTGATGATGTTCGCTTGAGCGTACACCAGCTTGGTTCTTCCTTCGACAGGCGTCATTCCGTCATCGTTCTCAAAGCCGGAAGCGGTAAAGCCCACGAGCACGATGCGGTCCTTCAGGTTGTAGCTGCCCGTTTGAACCTTGGAGAAAGGAATGTACTGGATATCCTCCGACAGCAGGTCGTAACGGATGGGCATGGAGTAAGGAAACCGTTTCGTGACGGACCGGGTATCCACCCCAGCCATTTCGGCGGCTTTCAATGCAAGCGAAGGGAACAAGCCGGAGGGAGTCCGGATTTGCAGGTACGTCCGGCGGATCACGCCGTCTCCATCCACGGCGGCATTAAGATGAGCGGGTTGGGAGGCTTTGCCGAACAGGTCCAAAGGCAGATTCATCCGTTTGGCGGCCGGCGCCTGGTTCCGGTTCTGTTTGGCAAGACTCCCGTTCGCCACATCGTTGTAGCTTCCTTCAAAGACAGCCTGGCCCGGCAGGACAATGTTCCGATGCTTCTCGAGCTCTTCCGCCAGGCTCCGGTCGCTGTCCGGGTCGCCTTTTTCACTGAAGAGGATGTCGAACGCAATGACTTTGGCTCCGGCATTTTCGAGCTTCTGAAGCAGGGGGATATAGGCTGTACGGTCCCAGGGCCAACTTCCTATCTCCTTCAGGGACTGGTCATCGATGCCTACGACAACGATGTCATGATGGTACCGGTGATCCATGGTCATCCGCATATGGAAATCATAGAGGGACAGCTTAAGCGCATTCAAGGAATCCGTCAGCAGGAGAAGCAGAACGGCGAGTACCATAACGGCATTGGCAGGGACGGCGGTTTTTAACAGAGTCTTTCTCATGGCTTCCCTACTTTTATCCCATTTTATGAATCTAGGAAAACAATAATACAAAAACCGGCCAGCGACAATATAGGAACAAAGAATCACGCGTAAAAAGTCGAAAGACGGAAGGGGGAAGCTATCCGTTCCTAGGAAACTGGAATTGCAGTCCTCTTATGAGAGAATTACAATGATAGAAAGATAGGGAAAAACAGGAAGGGGAAGACAAATGATAGAATCGATTAGCTCGCTAAGGCGAGGGGGCCGGAAAGGGGCCGGGCTGCTACTCAGTCTGCTTCTTCTGGTTGGGCTCTGTCCCGGGCTCGGGACCGGCATAGCGGCGGCCAAATCGGGAAGGGTAGCCGTGGTAACCGAGGTGGGCGGTGAGGCAACCGTGAAGAGCGCGGGGGGTTCGCGTGCCTACGAGGTCTATGTGGATATGGGCTTGAACCAGGGCGATTACATAAGGACCGGGGACCATTCCTACGTTTCGATCAAGCTGCAGGACACAGGCTCTGAATTTACCATTGACGCGAATTCGGAAGTGTACCTGTCGGAGCTCGCCAAGAAAGGCTCCGGCAAAACGAGCAAGATCCGGATGTGGGCCGGCGCCATCTGGTCCAAAATCCAGCATCTGACGGGGACCGACGAGATGGAGATTGAAACCTCAAGCGCCGTCATGGGGGTACGGGGCACTCATTGGTTCGTCCGTGCGAACCCGTCAACGGAGGAGACCTACGTGACCGCGGCCTCCGGTTTGGTAACCGTGAAGGACCGTTCGACCGGAAGCCAAGTGCTGCTTCTTCCGACCCAGCAAATCACCGTTGGCCCCAGGGGCGAGGTGGAGGACTTGGACCCGAAAGTGACGATTGTGGACGTATCCGAACTGGTTCGCTATTCGTCTCCGGAAGTTATCGAAAGAATCCTCCGGAACAAGCAGGATATCGACAAGGAGCTGGAGGAACAGAAGAAGACGCTGGAGAAGCAGCTGGCGAACGGAGGAACCGCGGTCAAAGAGGGGGCGGCTTCTCCCTTGCAAACGGAAACGCCGGAGAAGCTGAAAAGCGTATTTAGCAATTTCGATCAGATGGTGGGAAATATCGTCAAGGAAGGGCTCGACCAAGGAAAAATGAGCGCCTCCGAGGTAAACCGCCTGCTACAAGAAATGAAGGAGCAGGCGGGCGGCGAAGTCCTGAACCTGTCGGAGGTAAAGACTATCGACCGTTCGGCCGGTGTTTCAGACGAGATGAAGCGGCTGCAAGCCAAGCTTTTCCCTGAGCTGGAGGAGCAGAAGGAGAAGCTTATTCAGAAGCAGGAGCAGACCATACTGGATGCCCTGCTGCGGATCGGGCGTGAAGCCTACGGGGCCCTAGCAGAGAAGAGAGAGCGGCTCCATCAGGCGAACGAGCAGTACGAGAAGGAACAGGCGGAGAAAGCCAAGCTCGCTTACCTAAGCCAGCTTAGCGGCCAGGAGCGGGAGGACTTTCTGGAGAGGGCGAGGAAGGCGGAGGGAGGGCTGGTTCCCGTGCCGGGGACCGGCGGCGGAAACGTACCGGGGCCTACCCCCGGGCCATCGTCCGCTCCAACGCCAACGGGAACACCCGAAAGGACACCGGTCGAGACTCCATCTCCAACGCCTGCTCCAACGGCGAGCGCAGGCCCGGGAGGTAGTCCGGGAAGCAGTCCGGGTAGCAGCGCCGCTCCTACCCCGACCGCAACCCCGGCACCGACGGAGGCTCCGGCTCCCCAATTGACGGCAGCCCTGAACCTTCTTCCTGGGACTGTGAATGGGGAAGATTACCGGCAAGCTTACCTGGACATCACCGTCCAGAACGTCCCCGCCTTTTACGGCGTTCAGGTGGAGCTTGACCTGTCATCCCGCTTTATCAAGGCCGATTCAGCCACAACGAGCGAGCTTCTGCCTTCCTCACGGCTCGAATCGCTGATTTTCCGGGAACGGTCCGGCAGCCGGCAGCAGCTGATCTATGCGGCGGCTGCTTATACGGCAGGGGAATATGCCGACCTGCCGGCCTCCGCGGCTCAGAAGAGACTCCTTCGTCTTCCTCTGCTAGTAGATCCTGCACTCTTAACTGGCGAAGACATGCGCTTTCTGGTGTCGAAATTCAAATGGGTGAACAGCCGGGGAGAAGCGGTTTGGGTCTCGTCCGGTACAACCGAATATACAGCCGTAGTCCGGACGGATGCTAACTAACTTATTGACGTAAGGAGAAGCGTATGAAAAAAATGACTGCTTGGCCCCTGCTTTCCCTTGCCGTTTCCCTTTGGCTTATCCCGGTGCCGGCCGTATCCGCTATGGATGCCGGGAATTCCCCCGTCCTCGGCGAGAAAGGACGAATTCTTAGCGAGCTGGCGACGTATGCTGGCACCGGTGACTTCGCACTTCAGGACGGCCCGCTTGCCGAGGCTTCCTTCCGGGAGCCGGGCTCGGTGCTCGTCCTTTCCGACGGAAGCGAAATCGTGTCGGATACCCGAAGCCAAGTCATCCGGCGGATCCAGGAAGGGAAAGTGAGCACGCTCGCCGGCGTGACCGTCGAAAAGGACAGCAGAGGCTTTCCGGTGGGAGGCCTGCTCGACGGCCCGTCCGGCGCCTCACTCTTCCGCGAACCGGAAGGGCTCGCTGCCGATGCGTCAGGCCGGCTGTATGTGGCGGATCCGGGCAATCACGCCGTTCGGGTCGTTCGTCCGGATGGAACGGTCTCCACCTTGGCCGGTAACGGGCAGGCAGGCCTTTCCGACGGAATCGGCGTGGAGGCCCGTTTCAACCATCCGAGAGACGTCGCCGTGACCGCGGACGGAGTGGTCTATGTGGCGGATACGCTCAATCATGCCATCCGGCGGATCGATCCTTCCGGTAAGGTGACGACCTTGAACCACCCCTCCTCCCGTGTTGTCGAAGCGGTCCCCGGTAAGCCCCAGTTTGCCGGAAATTACCGGGACGGGCGTCTCGACCAGGCGGAGTTCAACGAGCCGTCCGGCCTTGTTCTCGATGCGAAAGGGAACCTGTATGTGAGCGATACGGGGAATCAGCGCATTCGTTACATCGACTTCCGCACCGGAACCGTTACAACGGCGGCTGGGGGCGGGACCGGCGGCTCCCGTTCCCTCTACGGGAAGGACGCGCTTTACGCCGAGGGGGATTTTGCCGACGGCCCCGCCGGCAACGCGAAATTTCATTCTCCCCGCGGACTCGCCTTGGATGCAGCCGGTGCGCTTCTTATTGCGGACAGCCTGAATCATTCCATCCGGCGTCTCGCCGACGGAAGGGTCACCACGATAGCGGGGGAGAGAGAGCAGTTCGTAGGGGAGCTCGACGGGATCGAAGAGAGCGGAGAGCTTCATCTTCCGGCGGATGTGGCGGTTAGACCGGACGGAAGCCTGTTGGTAGCCGATTCCTACAACAATAAGCTGCGTCAAATCACCTATTATTCTCTGCCGGCGGCAGGTGCAGGAAGTTCATCTTTACGGATAGCCGTGGGAGAGAAGACGCTATCCCTCGAGGCGGAGCCTGAGCTTACGGACGGCCGTACGATGGTGCCGGTAAGGCAGGTAGCGGAGAGCCTCGGTTACCGGGTCGACTATCTGCACGATGGCCGGCGTGTGCGCTTGACCCGCGGCAGTCGGTCTCTTGAGTTCGCAATCGGCCAAAAGGCCATCTCGGTTCAGGAAGGGGATAGCCCAAAGGAAATCCATACCATGGACACGGCGCCTTATCTCAGCAAGGACCGGACCTTTGTCCCGGTCCGGTTCTTTGCGGAAGAAGCGGGATTCGATGTCCAGTGGCTTGGGCCGGAGAAGCTTGTCATCATCCGCGATCCGTACGGGATGATGCCTAGATAGAAGGGCTGGGAGTTCAGGAACGGGGGATGAGCGTTGAAGGAGGACATGGTCTTTCTCAAAAAGTTCGTGGCGGACCACCCCGGCAATCAGATGGGCTGGTACCTCCTGGGAAAAGAATACGAAGCCCAGGGCAAGCAGGGGAAGGCCCACTACTGCTACGCCAAGGCAGGGGAAATATATGCGGCCTTTGAGAAGAAGGAACCGCCTTTTACCCTTCAGGATGTTAAGGAGCGGCTCGCCGCGGATAAGCGTGCCGGCAGCCTAAGCTCCCCTGACGAGGCCGAAACGGAGGCCGGGAGGAGACGAGGGGGGGCCGTGATTGGCCGAATGGCATTTGCGCTCCCTTTCCTGCTCCTTCTCCTGGCCCCCCTTTCCGGATCCGAGCTGCCGGCCGGTCCGCCCTTCCTGCAGGAGTCAGAGGCCGTTGCTCGGCCCGTGCCCTCCAACGGAGAGCCCCGCACCGACGTTTATCTGGCCGGAGGGATCGGGAAGCCTAATGAATGGAAAGAACGGCTTAAGGAGATTCTAGTAGCGCCTTCCAAGGGAGAGACGATATCCATTCTCGCCGGAGCCCGCACGTCTTCCGACGGGAAGTGGCTGGATTGGGCGCAGAAGCTGGTCCCTCTGGCCACGGCGGAGCGTTCCGCTGACGGCGGGAACGTAACGGTGCGCTACCACAATCGGGAAACGTGCGAATGCGAGCCGGCGGACGGAAAAGAGGCGGCCAGGACGGTGGAGAAGTGGCAGGAAGAAGAGGAACAGCTCGCCGTGCTCCGTTCCGCCGTTACCCATTTCCGAAGCCGGAATGGAAAGCTTCCGGAGACGGTGGAGGAACTGGTCCGCCCTTATCCCGATAATTGGCTGCCGGGTTATACCTCTTATATGAAGGAAGCGTTCGCCGAATTAGCGGGAGAGATAGCCGGGGGTGAGGGACAACCTCAGAGCGGAGAGAAAGCCTCTCCGAAAGCCCCAGCGCCAGCCGGCAGCCCCGCAAAGGCTAAGGGATTGAACGAACCTCTCGAGATCATCATCGACAAAGCGAGCCATCGCCTGGCTCTTGTCAGCGGGGATGTCATCCTGAGGAGCTATCGGACGGGGCTCGGCGGGGACCGGACTCCCGAGGGAGTGTTCGAGATTACCGAGAAGGTCCGGAATCCGAACGGACGGTCGAACGGTGAATACGGCAGCCGGGGGATGACGCTGTCGGATCCCCGCTACGCCGTCCATGGAACCGATAAGCCGTCCAGCATCGGCAAGGACGAGTCTCTCGGGTGCATCCGGATGCTGAGGGAGGACCTCGAGGAGCTGTACGATCTCGTGCCGAAAGGAACCCGGGTCACCATTGCTGCGGAGGGCACGCTTTCCCCGGATGAGCCCGCCCATTCGGTCCCCCGCTTCCGCTTGGCACCCCAGGTCAAGGAAACCAACCCGGGGACCCGGTATCGCTGGCTGGATTAGCCGCTTCTGCCGCCATCCGGCCAGATCGCCTTCCATAACAGAGGAGCCGCCCCGGCTTAATCGGTGACGGCTCCTTTTTTAACTAGCGGTTAATAATAAGGAGGACAGCCATAAGAATGACGATGGCGGCCAGGATGGAGCCTGCCCAGACAATGGCCTTTTTGTTGACTTCGTTCTTGGCTCTGCGGGACACGGGGGTTGCTTTTCTTTTCACGGGAATCGACCGTCCTTTGGTGGAATTAGACCTTTATCTTCCTATAGTTTAACATAATGAAAGCGGATTAGCAGGGGGGATTTGCTTTCGGCCGGGGTCGTTTTTGGGTGGCCGCCCCTTTCCTTTTTGTGCGGAAAAAGATAAACTGATCGATAGAAGTCATAAGGAAAACGGAGTGTTGTTGGCATGCTTTACAAATCATTAGTAAAACCCGCGCTGTTCCGGATGTCGGCGGAAAGCGCCCATCATCTGCTGATCGGAGGGCTTAACAAATCCGCCTCCTTGCCGGGCTCCATCGCTCTGCTGCGTTCGCTCTATGGGGTATCCAAGCGGCCTGAGCTTGCGGTTAAGCTGTTCGGGATTGACTTCCCGAATCCCGTAGGGCTTGCGGCGGGTCTCGATAAGAACGGGGAAGCAGTGGAGGCTTTTTCGGCCGTCGGCTTCGGGTTCATGGAGGTCGGCACGGTAACGCCTAAGCCCCAGCCGGGCAATGAGCTGCCCCGGTTGTTCCGCCTCCCTGAGGATCTCGCTCTTGTGAACCGGATGGGCTTCAACAATGTCGGAACCGAAGAGATGGCCCGCAATCTGGAGGGAATCCGCAAGAGGCCGATTCCCGTTGCGGTCAATATCGGTAAGAACAAGGCGACGCCAAATGAATCGGCCGAGGACGATTACCGGGCATGTATCCGCAGGCTGTATACATACGGTGATTTTTTTGTGGTCAATATCTCCTCGCCGAACACGCCGGGGCTTAGAAACCTGCAGCACGGGGATGAACTCCGCCGGCTTCTGGCTGCCGTCAAGGACGAAATGGCCCGGCAGCAGCAGCTGGCCGGCGACGGAGGAAAGCCGGTGCTCGTCAAGATTGCACCGGACCTGAGCGAGCCCGAGCTCGATTATATCGTGGATACGATCGTAGAAAGCGGAGCCTCCGGCATTATCGCCACCAACACGACCATAAGCCGGGAAGGACTTAAGAACCGGCATGCGTCGGAAACGGGAGGATTAAGCGGGCGCCCGTTAACCGCAAGAACGACGGACATTATCCGCCGGATCTATGCTCATACCGGAGGCCGAATCCCGATTATCGGCTGCGGAGGCATATTCGATGCGAGGGATGCTTATGACAAGATCAAGGCGGGAGCAAGTCTGGTTGAAATTTACACTTCGCTAATCTATGAAGGACCGGAGCTTCTGCGCAAGCTGAATGGAGGCCTTCTTGACCTGCTGCGCAAGGACGGCTTCACGAACATCTCTGAAGCGGTAGGTGCGGATCACAGAAGCTAGTGCTCGTCCGGCAGCCGTATCCAAAGATCGCAGGAACGGAGGAAGCACTGGCGAAGGAAGGGGTTTATCTAGATGGACGGACGAGATTGGAGCAAATTTCTTCTCCCTTATGAACAGGCCGTAGAAGAGCTGAAAATGAAATTCAAGCTGCTCCGGACGGAGCTCAAAAGCCGGGAGGAATACTCTCCCATTGAGTTCGTAACCGGGCGCGTTAAACGAATATCGAGCATATTGGACAAAGCCAAACGGCTAAACGTCCGCATGGATCAAATCGAGACCGGCATCGAGGACATCGCAGGAATCCGCATCATGTGCCAGTTCGTGGAAGACATTGAGAGGCTGTCCCACATTATACGCGAGCGGCAGGACCTGACCGTCGTTTATTTCAAAGACTATGTCACGAACAAAAAGGAGAGCGGCTACCGGAGCTATCACATTATTGTGGAATATCCGGTGCAGACCTCGCTAGGGATGAAAAAGGTGCTGGCGGAAATTCAGATCCGTACGCTCGCCATGAATTTCTGGGCGACGATCGAGCACTCCCTTAATTACAAATACAAAGGCGCTCTCCCCGAGGACGTGACCCGGAGGCTGAGCAAGGCGGCGGAAGCCGCCTATCAGCTCGACCAGGAGATGTCGAGCATCCGCGATGAAATTACGGAGTCCCAGAAGGCGTTCGAGGATAAGAGCAACGTGGTCAGCAAGCTGATGAATGACATTCAGCGGCTCTACTTCTATAACCGGATCCGGGAAGCGGCGCAGTTCCAGCTGCAGTTTAATGAGATGTGGGAGAAGGAAGATATCTGGGGATTGAAGCAGCTCTCGGTCGCCATTGAACAATCGCTCTCCCGCGCGAAGAAAGATCATTAGCGGCAGGGGGAAAGGAGTTGGCCGTCATGCCCTATGATCCGCTGTACGTTCAGTTTCTCTACCATTTCAATGTGAGCCTGGACTACTTCGAATGCCACGAAGTGATGGAGGAGCTGTGGCTCGAGGAAGGTCGCGACCTTCTGTATCAAGGGCTGCTGCAGGCGGCCGTCGGCCTGTATCATCACCGGAACGGCAACCCGAGCGGAAGCCTTAAGCTGTTCACCCAGGCTGCGGATAAGCTGGAGCGTTATCCGCGGCACAGCCTGGGCATCGACCTGGGCGAACTGCTCGAGAATTGCCTGGCTTACCGAAATCGGTTGGCAGGGGGAGAATCTTTTGCTTTCTACTCCTTCCCGATTACGATTCTGGACCCCGATCTGGCCGGTCTCGTGGAAGAAATGAAACGGAATCCCCCGGCGGCCCTGGAAGAGGACTAAAGGAACGAAGAGAACCGAAATTCCATGCCTACACACAAAAAAAGGCGGCCGTTCGGCCGCCCTTCCTATGATTTGAACTTGTTAAAGAAATCTTTAAAGGTCTTCTCGTCGTTCTCGCCTTCGAGCCGGCCCGCTTCCTTGCCGTCCTTGTAATACACCAGAGTCGGCGTATATTGAATATTGAAGTTCTGCCAGCCGTCCTCGAACTCCAGCAGGTTAAACTGCTTCATGTCGATCCCCATGGTCTGAGACAGAGGGTAGAGCATCGGAGTGGTCTTCTGGCAGTGAACGCAGGTGGGAGAGAAGTAATAAACGAACAGGGATTCTTTGTTCTGGAGCCGTTTCTTCAGGTCATCCGGCAGAATGATATTCTGATAATTCTTGTCCTTCAGCTGGCTGACGGTGGCCGGATTGAGCTTCTTGGCCGGCATGCCGTATACATTGTTGTCCTGGCCTTTCAGCTGCAGGGAATTGATCCCATAAAGTATGGCAAAAAGAGCAATGATGCAGGTTAAATAAATGCTTAGTTTCTTCACCTTAACCCTCCTTTTGAATTGGACATGCCCTGGAAATTCAGGATGTTTCCGGACAGGCTTCTCTATTAATATGATATGACGTTCCCTGCCCAAATGCAAAGGAAATTGGTGACGATTCTCTTACGGATAAGTACAGCCTGCACCAGGTAGGAGAGTGTAATCGACCGATGAAAGCAACCCAAAGGCTGGATAAGCTGCTCGCCCACTCCGGCTTCGGCACCCGAAGCGAAATCAAGGCGCTGGTCAAGAAGGGCGCAGTTCAGGTTAACGGGAAAGTCGTTAAAGACAGCGGAATCCAAGTGAATCCCGAGAACGAGGAAGTGTCGGTTCATGGCGAGGTGCTCCGCTTCCGCGAGCATGTCTATCTTATGCTTCACAAACCGGCCGGCGTGGTCTCCGCGACCGAAGACAACCGGGACCGCACGGTTCTCGACCTTATCGGAAAGGAATACGCGCACTTTGAACTGTTCCCGGTGGGACGCCTCGATAAGGACACGGAAGGGCTGCTGCTGCTGACCAATGACGGGAAGCTGGCCCATCAATTGCTTTCCCCTAAGAAGCATGTTCCCAAAACATACTATGCCAAGGTGGAGGGGATCATGGACGGGGAGGACCAGCGGGCGTTTCAAAAAGGGGTCGAGCTGGACGACGGGTATGTTACGCTGCCGGCCGAGCTCGTTATTCTGTCGGCGGACCTCGAGGAAAACCGTTCGGAAATCCGGTTGATCCTGCATGAAGGCAAATTTCATCAGGTGAAACGAATGGTGGCGGCGGCAGGCAAAAAAGTAACCTACCTTAAAAGAACTGCCATGGGGATGCTGCCCCTGGATGAAAGCCTGCCCAAAGGCGGTTACCGGGAGCTGACGACAGAGGAATTGGAAGGATTGAGGAAAAGCCATGAAGTATAAGCTGATCGCGCTTGACGTCGACGGAACGCTGCTGACGGACGATCATGTCTTGACGGACTCGGTGAAGCAGGCGGTCCGGGAAGTGCATGAAGCCGGGGCGGTCCTCGTGCTGGCAACGGGAAGAAGCCCCACCAACACCTTGCCCATCCTGGAGGAGCTCGGCTTGGAGGGCCTCGTGATCACCCACAACGGCGCGGCCGTGGTGGAATCCTCCGACCGCCGCGTCATCAACAAATTTCCATTCCATGCGGACGAGGTGCTGCCCGTTCTGCGGTACTGCCGCGAGCACGGCATTCATTTCGATGTCTGCTCCCCGTTCGAGCTCTATGTCGAGAAGCTCGGAGAAGAAGAGAAAGCGATGTACGAAGGATTCATGCTTCAGCCTAAGCTCGTTCCCGATGTGCAGCAGGTGGATGAGCCCCAGGTCAAGCTTTCGATCTTCAGCACGGAGGAGAAAATCAACCGGATGGAGCAGGACTGGACGAGCCTCGGAAGCCCCTTGCTGCTGATCCGCAGCGGTCACCGGTTCCTCGATGTCATGAACCCGGAAGCGAACAAAGGCCACGCGCTGAGGAGCCTGGCCGGGGAGTGGGGAATCCGGCGCGAGGAGGTGCTCGCCATCGGAAATTACTTCAACGACCTGGGGATGATCGAATGGGCCGGTCTTGGCATCGCCATGTCCAACTCTCCGGAAGGGGTAAAAGAGAAAGCGGACACCGTGACCCGGGCCAGCAACAACGAGAACGGAGTGGCGGAAGCCCTTCGGGAGCATGTGCTTGGCCGCGTCTAAGCCCCGGGAAGCTGGGAATAGCGGGATAACGGGATGAAGCCGGCCTCTGGCCGGCTTTTGGTATGGAAAGGGGGCAATATTTTGCTTGCCGTCCGGGCACTCTAAAGGCGTTCGACCTATTCCATCACGAAAGGGCGATGAGGATGAGCCAAGTCATGCTTAGACCGGACTTGCGAACGGCAGGCGGGGAAGTCAGCGACATTTTGCTGCGGGGACAATATGTGGGCTCCTTGACGTTGGTGTTCCGGGAACAGGACCGCGTTTCGGGATCCGTTCAGCTGGAGGAAGATTCGCTGTCGGAAGCGGACAAAGAGTCCGTAGCGTCCTTTATTCAGGACTATATTCAATCCTTCATTATGGCGGTCCGTGCCGTCTCTTGTGAGGTCCTGCTCACGTACAGCCCTTATGACCGGATCATCGCCACCACTCCCGAAGAGGAAAGGGAAGCCTTTATAGAGGAAGACGATGAGGAAGGATATGGCCTGGAACCCGATTGGGAGGAAGACGAGGACATTCTGGAAATGGACGAGGACGAATGGGCGTCCGCCGAATACGAACTCGTCACGGTAAAGGAAACGGGAAGCCGCGTGGACTATCACGTCTACGATGCGGAGCAGGAATTGATCGCGGAAGCCTTCCTTCGGACAAGAAGCGAGGATCTGACGGGTGACGTCACCTGGGAAAGAGAGCCGGAGGATTGGGAAGTCGAGCATGTGACCGAGCTTCTCGTGACCGACTTCGATGAGGAGCAGGCCGACACGTTCGTCATTAACCACATTTACGAAGGCGAGATCGTGGAAACGGTGGAGCTGACGCATGATGATCTGCTGGATACCCCTTATGAAGCCTTTGGAGAAGAAGCCGCTGAGGAGGACTACTCGGTTGTTCTCGTTCGGGATGACGGAGATACGCTGACCTATGAGATCTACCAGCAAACGCTGGGCGGCCTGCCGATCGGGACCGCTACGGTAGACATCGCCCACCGCCAGCTTACCGGGTTTATCGACTTCCGCGATAAAGGCGGAGCCGACGATGCCGAGATCATCTCTTCCCTGCTCATGAGGGAGCTGGACAAGGAAAAGGAATATGACGAGCTGAGCCTAACCTTGCTGTATCAAAATGAGCCCATCGATGAAATTTATTTCGAGAACGAAACGGTGCATTAAGGAAGGGAAGGCCTCTGTCCGATGAAGGATAGAGGCCTTTTTGTTGAAGAAACATCTTCCATAATCCGACAAAAGCCTCCATAATTAAGAAAGAGACAAAAAAGGGAGGCTTATTCATGAAATGGACCGAGCAGGAGCTCAGCCATTTGGTTGTTCTGGCCGATATGGTGCGGAACAGCCGCAAAACGGCGGTGATGGAGGACATGGTGGAATGCCTGCTGTATGTAGCCAAGGCGGTCCGGGAGGTAGAGCTTCCCGTCCCTGTAGGGGAACGGATGGGCTTGCTCATCGGACGAATCGAGGACCGGCTGCGTCTGGAGAACGACCTCAGCCGTCCGGAGGCTTTGTGGCCTAGGGCAAACGAAGGCCTTTCGGGTAGTGGTTCTTAATCCATCCTCCGCTCGCCTTGCCCCAGCCAAGCGGGCAGCCCTCAGCGGTCACCAGGCACCAGCCGCGGATGGAATCCGGGGAGGGCAGGGCTTCTCCCCTCAAATAGGCAGCCGCTTCTTCTCCTTCCGGGTCGAGCCGGAAGGAATGACCCGCTTCCGCGGGTTCCATCGCCATAGCAAGTGCATGCGCCGGCTCCGCCCGGCCTTTTTTGATTTCGGCCAGATGCAGGCCCGGTCTCAGCACCTTGAGGCCATCGAGCCAATGGGCTTGAAACGGGCTGCTTTCGGCCTGAGGCAGCCAATACAGCTGATCCCCGAAGAGAAGCGGTTCTCCTTGCCTCAGTTTAAGGCCGGGGAAGGCCTCTTCCCGGAGCCGGGAGAACAGCTCCCAGGCGTCGGCCGTACCCTTCGGCCGTTTGCCGGCTGCCGAGGCGCCCTTGCGGGTCTTCCGATCGGGGCCCGCCGCCGCCTCGGTTACCGCGTCGCGGTCTTTGCGAAGCAGGCACACGAAATGGCCTTCCCCCTCGCCTTTATGGGGCCACAGCCTCTCGGTCCGGACTCTCTCGAGCTCGGGAAACTCCTCGAGCATGGCGTCCATCGTTTCCTCATTCTCCTGGCGGTTGAAGGTGCAGGTGGAATAAGCGAGCTCTCCTCCGGGCTTAAGCATCTTGACCGCCTCGCGGAGAATATCCCGCTGCCGGGCCGCGCACATGACGACATGATCCGGCGACCATTCGCCGATCGCAGCGGGATCCTTCCGAAACATCCCTTCCCCGGAGCAGGGGGCATCGAGCATAATTTTATCGAAGAAGAGCGGGAATCTTGAGGCCAGCCGGTCGGGGGAAGCGCTGACGACGACTGCGTTCGCCGCTCCCATTCTTTCGATATTTTCCGATAGAATCTTGGCCCGGGCCGGATGAATTTCATTCGCCACGAGCAGGCCCTCCCCGCCGAGCTTCCCGGCGATTTGGGTTGACTTGCCTCCAGGGGCGGCCGCCAAATCCAGCACGATCTCTCCCGGCTTGGGGTCGAGCACCTCGACGGCCGACATGGCCGACGGTTCTTGAATATAGTACAGGCCGCCCGCGTGAAAAGGATGCTTCCCCGGGCGGATCTCCTCGGGATAATAATAGCCGGAGGGGCACCACGGAACCGGGATAAGCCGCCACTCCATTACAAGACGTTCCCTAACGGAATCGGGAACAGCCCTTCTCAGCGGATTGAACCGCAGCCCCTGGGTGCGGGGGTCTTGGTAAGAGGCCAGGAAGGCGTCCGTTTCGGGTCCTAAGAGGCTCCTCATTTGGTCGAGATAGGATTCGGGCAATTGCGTCATGACGGGCAAACTCCTTTGCAGCCAACAATAGTCCTCCTATTATACCCGCTTCCCGCCAGGCCTCCAACCCTCCAAGCCTTAGCCCTCTCATTAGACCGTTCCGGAAAGTTTGGCTATAACGAAGAAGTCACGGGTCCACCCCCGCTTCCTCGGTCTATAATAGTAAAAGATTGGACAGAGCGGAAAGGAAGGGATGCCGAATGATTGATCAGTGGAATCCGAATGCAGGTAATCCGGCAGCAGCCGGCTGGCAGCGAAGAAGAACGAGGAGGAACCGAGTTGGACCTTATTACTTTGGGATGGAACGAAGCCTTTGCGAAAGCCTTTGAGCCCTATGCGGCCAAAGGCCATCAAGCGGGGCGGGTGTATTTGGAGCATAAGCATCTGTATCGGGTGTATACCGAGCAGGGAGACGTGCTGGCTGAGGTGACCGGCCGGCTGAGGCACGAAGCCATAGGACGGGGGGATTTTCCTGCGGTCGGCGATTGGGTAGCCCTGACCGTACGCGAGGGGGAAGGCCGGGCGACGATTCACGGCATTCTCCCCCGCTTCAGTAAATTCTCCCGCAAGACAGCGGGGCAGGTGACCGAGGAACAGATTGTGGCGGCCAACGTCGATACGGTCTTTCTGGTGAATGCCTTGAATCAGGATTTTAACCTCCGCCGGATCGAGCGGTATTTGCTGCTTGCCTGGGAAAGCGGAGCCCGGCCGGTCATCGTGCTGAGCAAAGCGGATCTATGCGCGGGAGTGGAGCAAGCGGCTGCCGAGGTCGAGGCCATTGCGCCCGGCGTTCCGGTGCATGCCGTGAGCTCGCTCAGCCTGGAAGGCGTCCTGGAGCTCGCCGCCTACGTCACGGCGGGCCGGACGGCCGCTCTCCTCGGCTCTTCGGGTGCGGGCAAGTCGACGCTTATCAACCGGATGTTCGGCAGCGAGATAATGGCGACGGGCGGCATCCGGGAGGGAGACGACAAAGGCAAGCACACGACGACTCACCGGGAGCTCGTGGTTCTTCCCCAGGGCGGCCTTCTGATTGACACGCCCGGTATGAGGGAACTGCAGCTGTGGGAAGGAACGGAGGGGCTCGAAACGTCCTTCCGGGACGTGGAAGAGCTCGCCGAAAGCTGCCGCTTCCACGACTGCAGCCACCGGAAGGAGCCGGGCTGCGCCGTACAGGAGGCGCTTCAGGACGGCACCCTGGATCAAGCGAGGTTCGACAGCTACGTCAAGCTTCAGAAGGAGCTCGCTTACCAGCTCCGCAAAGAGGACAAAGCTCTGCAGCTGGCCGAGAAGGACAAGTGGAAGAAGATTCACCAGGCGGCTAAGAGCCAGCGGAACCGCCCTTAGGGCTAAGAAAGCACACCGCATGCAAAGAATAAGGTAAGCGAAACCTACCGACGTCAGGGGTAACCTTGCGCGGTGGGTTTTCTTTTTGTGCCGCTTCGCTAATCGATTTTTGGAACGGGAAGGAACATTATGGGTAATCATTCGTATATCTTTTTAGGAGACGTGTCCGTTTGAGGAGCGCCAAGCAAGCATGCGGCAGACAAGGCCGGCGGGGAAGGAGGCGATGGCAATGAACCGACAACGATTACCCGTCCGCTGGATAGCGGGGACGGCCGTCGCGGCCGCCCTGTTCTTATTCCCGTCCGTCCCGCCCGCTCATGCGGGGGTCATCGACACGGTCAGAGGAATCTTCGAGCTTCCGGCGGAAGTGGACAAGCTTAAAGAGGATTACGACCGGGTGCAGCAGGAATATGCCCGGACGAAGGAAGAGCTTAACGAAGCCAAACAAGCAGCCGAGCAGGTGACACACGACCAGAAAGAGCTGATGGACGCCAACCGCCGCCTTCTGGAGCAGAACCGGCAGCTGAGCGATATGGTCGGGCAGCTGCAGAGTGCGGAGCAGGCGAGAATCCGGAGCATGAAGCAGCTTCGAACCGTTCTTTTCACGCTCATTGGCCTGGTAATCGGGTATTTCTTGTTGTCCCGTATTCTGAGGGTGTATTTGCGAAGCCGCTTGTGACGGCAAGGAGGGGGAAGAACCATTGGAAATCAACTATAACGAGAAGAGGGGAGCCAGCCGGCCTAATGGGGCTCATTTTTCCCTCGCCGAAGGAGAGAGGCTTCATGTGCTGCATCCCAAATCCATCGTTGCTTTTCAGGGCGTACCGGCAAACCGGGAGGACCGTTTGCTGGACTTGAGGGGAATGTACCGCAAAAGAAAATGGATCCGCGCCGATCTGACCGGACCGGCGCATTTTCTTATCGCCCTGCCGACCGGCTACTCCCTCCAAACAATCCCCGTAGACGAGGGGGATGATTTTTTGTATGATATGCGCAACGTGCTCTTCTATTCCCATGGGATCGAGATGAAGCCGGTGTTTCTGAAAATCAAGAACATGCTCATCACCCGCGATATCGTTCGAATGAAATTTACCGGTTCAGGAACGATCGGGCTGCTTTCTCATGGCCCATTGCACGAAATGGCCCTGGAACCGACCATTCCCCTATACGTCGACACGGGAAGCCTGGTGGCCTATCCCCATAATGCGGAACTCGATTTGTCGGTTTACGGCAATCATTTGGCCAGCCAGCATATGAATTACCAATGGAAGATAACGGGGAGGGGCCGCGTCCTGCTTCAATCGAACAAAGCGGACCGTCAGGTGGAGGAAGCGCGGGACGATGGCTTCGTCCGCCGCTTGCTGCGGGAGGCGCTGCCTTTCGGGGGCGTGTTTATCAAATAACAGGAGCCAGCAGGCTCCGGGGAGACGATTCATGGAAAGGGCGACGAGGGTTCCGCTCCCGGTGCGGAGCCGGTTGGTACATAGCTTCATGCAGCTGCTTCATTTTGGTTACCAGCAGGCCGTTTCGTGCCTGTTCGCCGTGTGCGTCTTTGGAACGCTGGCTCTGTCGAAGCTTCTTACGCTTCCGGCCGGGCACCGGTATGATTTTATTTTGGTTGTCCTTCTGCTTGTTCAAGTCATGATGGTGGCAAGCGGATTGGAAACGAAGGATGAGCTGAAGGTCATCTGCGTGTTTCACCTTATCGGTCTCGCTCTGGAGCTGTACAAGACCCATATGGGGTCCTGGACGTATCCGGAGGCCTCCTGGAGCAAAGTCTTCGGGGTTCCGCTTTACAGCGGGTTTATGTATGCGAGCGTGGCCAGTTACCTTTGCCAGGCCTGGCGCCGGTTTAATCTGTCCATGACGGGCTGGCCGGCTAGAGGAAGCGCGGCTGTTCTCGGAACACTGATTTACTTGAATTTCTTCACGCATCACTTTCTGCCCGATTTCCGCTGGGTTCTGATGGTCCTGGTTTTTGTTGTTTTCTGGAAGACCTGGGTAAGCTTCACGGTTCGGGACCGGACCTACCGGATGCCGCTCTCCTTGTCTTTTCTGCTGATCGGTTTCTTTATTTGGGTTGCGGAGAATATCGCCACCTTTTTCGGGGCTTGGCAGTATCCGGATCAAGAGCAGAGCTGGCACCTCGTCGGCATTCAGAAAATCGGATCGTGGTACCTGCTCGTCATCATCAGCATTATTCTCGTGGCTCAATTGAAGCGGGTAAAAGAGGCAAGGGAGCCGTCGCGTCCGTAGGAGCCCAGACAGCCTTTCTTAGGCTCCGATCGGGTCCCGCCGGCATCAGGGGCGCGAATCGGCTTCGACTTTGTGCTTCCAGAACAAGGCCGTCAGCACTCGCTCCACCCATTCTTTGTCCGTATCGCTCAGAACCAAGCCGTCGAATTGAATCTCGTTCTCCCTCAAGAGCCTTCTCAGGTTCACGGGGGCGGCGGGCTTCTCTTCCTCGGCTTTTTCCGGTTCCAGGTAGCCGGCATGCTGCATCAGCTCCGAATAGGAGGCGTTCAGCCCTTCGGACAGCTTCATCAGCACGTCGGGGGACGGAACCCCTCGGTTGCCGTTCTCGAGCTGGGAGATATAGGCGGCGGAAACGCCGGACCGGGTGGCCACCTCGCGGATGGTGAAGCCTTTTTCCTTGCGGAGATCCCTTAATTTATCATAGAACAAGAGGCGATGCTCCTTCCAAAAGCCTACAAAAGTAAGCGATAGTTAACATTTGTATCATAGCTGATTTGCATCTGTAAATACAATCCTGCCGACCCATAACATTCGTTAACAAAAATGATTGCAAAAGTAAAATTTTACCGATATAATGGGAACGAAAAGGCGAACGCAGGAGGGATTACTGTTGAGGATCATGGCGAAGCCGGGCGTATTCTCCCGGTCCAGAATAATGAAGGGGCTCACCCAAAGGGAGCTCGCCAAACAGTGCAAGCTGAGTCATGCGTACGTCAGCCTGCTCGAACGCTCCGTCAAATCGGTAGGACCCGCTGCGGCCAAGCGGCTGAGCGAGGTGCTCGACATGCCCATGGAGGAACTCTTTACCATCGAATAAAAACATCCTTTTCACTGCTTCCCCCACCCGTTACAATAGAATGGAGACTAACACGGCTAAGGCAGGCCAACAGGGGGCAGCAGATGAATATTTTACAGGCGTTGTTTTTCCCTCCCGAACAGCCTGGAGGGGTCTCTTCGATGGTACCGTACATCCAGGAGCGTTTTACGAAGAAGGGATGGGACATGGAGCTCTTCTCCCTGCCGAAGAGGATCAGGGGGAAGGGGACGGAGGAAGTCGCCTTCAGCACCTTCGATTGGAAGCGATATGCCGGAACGCCGGTCGTGGATAAATACATTCAAACATACAAGGACTATCTGTGGTGGACGAGGATGCGCATCAAGAAGCGGTACGACCTGATTCACGCCCACCATCCGATTGCGGCGCTCGTTATGAAGCAGCTGTTTCCGGACACTCCCCTTCTTATGACCATTCACTCCAGCTTCGAGAGAGAGCTGATTCTGAACGGAAGAATCGCCGAAGGCGGGCCGGAGCACTCGTTTCTGACCTCGATCTACCGAGAGCTCGAGGATAAAGCCAACCAGATCATTACCGTATCCGCCTCCTTCAAGCAGTACCTATCGGATTATATGCAGGACCCGGACAAAATCGGGGTTATCCCGAACGGCTTCGACGAAAGACGCTTTAGGCCGTCCAATCATGAGAACGCCGTGCCCCAGCTGATCAGCGTGTGCCGGCTTGTTCCCGCCAAAGGGCTGGATACGCTGCTCCAGGCCTGCTCCGAGCTAAAGCGGAAAGGCCATACCTTCGTCCTTCACCTGATCGGGGACGGCCCGAGCCGGACGGAGCTGGAGCAGATGGCCGTTGATTTGAACATTTACGAGGAGACGATCTTCTACGGCTATATGCTTCATCCGGAGGAGTTTATGCCGTTCTTCGATATTTTCGTGCTCCCTTCCCGTGCGGAAGCGTTCGGCTCGGTTTTTGCCGAGGCGGCTCTGTGCCTGCTGGCGCTGGTCGGAACGAATGTCGGAGGGATTGCCGAGCAGATCGAGAACGGACGCAACGGGCTGCTGGTTCCTCCCGGAGACGCCCACGCGCTAGCCGGAGTGCTCGAGAAGCTGATGCAGGACCCTTCTTACCGCTATAACCTGGCCCGGGCCGCTCGCGACAAAGCGAAGAAGACCTATTCCATGAACCGGGTCATCCAGCAATTGACGAAGGTTTACGAAGCTTACCGGGTTCACGCCTAATCACGTTCTCCTAAGGAGGAAAGAGGAATGGATAGCCTCATCGATCGGCTGACGCAAAAATACCGCCAGATTACCAAGAGGTGGCTCGATGCCGTCTCCCAGCTTACGGAGGAAGAGCTTTATTGGCGCCCGACGCCGGAGAGCAACAGTATCGCGAATCTGATGCTGCATGTGGCAGGAAATGTTCACCAGCGGATTGAAGCGGAGATTCAGGGGCTTCCCGACCACAGGGACCGGGACGGGGAATTCCGCCCGGACATTCCGTACACCCGGGAGGAGCTTATTGAGAAGTTTCAGTGGGCGATGGATCTGATTACCCGAACGGCCGAGGGGCTTTCGGAGGAAGATCTTCACCGGACGATGCGTTCGCAAGGGCGGGACCAATCGTACCTGCACTTCTTCCTGCAAAGCACCAATCATTTCTCGGAGCATTTGGGGCAAGTGCTCTATATCGCCAAAATGAAGCGGGGCCGCGATTATCGCAGCACCTCGATTTAACGCCGGCGTCCCCAAGGAACGAAGTCACCGCAGCTCCCGCTTGCGAGAGCGAGCGCGTCAACGCCCGGTAACCGGGCGTACCGAAAGAAGAAGCTCCCGGCCTTCACCGGCCGGGAGCTTCTTTTTCTTTGGCAGGAGCGGCCTGTCGCATCTTCCGCTACCCGAGCAGCCTTAAGCACAGGACACCGGCAAAGGTGCACAGCACGCCGGTTAATTCGAGGCGCGACAGCTTCTCCTTCAGGAAGACACGGGCATACAGCAGAATCATCAGCACGTTCATCGCAATGACGGCGGAAACAAGCCCGGTAATGCCAAGCCGGAACGCCGGAAGGATGAGGATCATGCCGGCGATGTTGGTGAGGCCCACGGTCATTCCCCAGAAGAAGGTCTTGCCCGGCGGCCAGACGGCTTGCGGGGAGTCCGGCTCCGGCTGAGCGGCCGGACCGGTAGTGCGTTTTCTTCCTTTAAGCCACAGGAGGAGAAAAAGCAGAGAGCCGGTCGTATACATAAGGGCCAGCGTAGGGAACGTGTTGCCGTTCAGCAGGGTAGCCTGCTTGGACGAAACGTCGGTGAACGCAAACGTGAACATTGCGAGAATCCCCCATTGGATGCCGTTCAAGCGGGACAGCGTGAAATCCCCGGACCAGCGCAAGAGGACAAGCCCGGTGAAAATGACGCCGAAGGCCGCCCACTGGCCTCCGCTCAGTTTCTCGCCCCAGAGCAGGTAGCTTAAGGCGACCACGACAATGGGCGGCATCCCGATCAGCATGGCGATCAGGGACGTTTTGCCGACGGCAAAGCCTTTGTACATGGCGGCGTTGGACGTGAAGGAGAACAGGCCCATCAGAAGGCCGAGAAGGGCACCGGCGGTCCAAGCCTGCCCGAGGAACAGATTAATGACGAATGAGATCAGTGCCCCGCATAAATAAACGCCCAGGAGCAGAAGATTGCGGTCGATCGGTCTTCGGGAAGTCCATTGGTAGAGAATGCCGCGGAAGCCGAAACAAACGGCCGCCGCAGCGGCGTATACAAGCCACATAACAGATGATGTCTCCTTTTGCGGGGAAGGGCCCTTTATTCTTCGTAAATCATTTTGACCGTCATGCCTCCGTCGATGACCAGGTTCTGGCCCGTAATGAAGCCGGTTTGGTCGGAGGCGAGGAACAGGCAGGCGTCGGCGATGTCATAGGGGACCCCGACACGCCCGACAGGATGCTGGAGCATGTCCCTCTCGGAATGCTCCGGCTTCTTCGCCCGGGGGGAGTACTGCCAATCGGCCGTTTCGATCCAGCCCGGGCTGATGGCGTTTACCCGGATGCCGTAGCCCCCGAGGCTGACCGCCATGGCATGGGTAAGCGACAGAATGCCGCCCTTGGAGGCCGAATAGGCTTCCGTATCCGGCTCCGACATAAGAGCGCGGGTGGAAGCGATGTTGATAATGGAGCCTTTCCCTAAGCTCTTCATGATGCGGGCGGCCTGCTGCGAGCAGACGAACGTCCCCCGAAGGTTGACGGCGATGACCCGGTCGAATTCCGATACCGGCAGCTCGAGCATGCTTCCGTTTGCCATAATGCCGGCGTTGTTGATAAGCACGTCCACCCGGCCCATGTCCTCATGGGTGAGCTGCATCCAGCGGCCGACGGCTTCTTCATCCGCTACGTCAATGCACATGAACATGGCGTTTCCGCCGTATTGGCGGATGTGGCGGATTACTTCCAGTCCCGCTTCCTTGTCGCGGTCCACCAGGGAGACGGCATAGCCGTCTTGGGCGAACCTTAAGGCGAGCGCGCGTCCGATACCCTGCCCGCCTCCCGTGATCAAAGCCGTTTTCTGCATGCCTATCCCTCCAGGAATTTTCTCTAATTATACCTTATAATGGGCTTGGTTTGAAAACACGCATTGCTCCCTCCGGGAACTTTCGCATAAGATGGGGATAGGCCGTTACGGAGGGGGGAGCCGGTCGGAGGTCCCGGTCCGGTTTCGGACGAGAATCCACCCCAGCCACAGCAGGCTGACCATCCCGAAAAGCGGATAGAGAAAGCTGAGCAGCGGGCGAAACCCCACGAGGCTGAGTCCGTAGGACAAGGCCAGGATGCCGAGTAGAGCGGCCTGCCGGCTGATCCGGAAACGCTGCTCGATCTGCAGAATCAAGCCGAACACATCGGCAATGAAGGTCGTAAAGATTTCCCCAAAGATGACAAGGACATAGAGAAATTGCACAACGGCCCCGAGCCGCCGGATAATATGGCCCATCGGGATCTCATATTGCAGAATGCCGGGCATTTGCGCGGACAGGGCGAAATGAGCCGCCAGTAAGAGAAGCCCGATCCCCGCGCCTCCCAACACGCCTCCCCATATAAGAATGCCCCGGTCCCGGATGGCGGTGCCGAGCGGAACCAGAACCGCCTGCGCCGTCGCGAGGTTAAAGGCCGAATAGAGGAGCGGGGCCGTCCAGATCTGAAGGAGCGGATAATCGCTCGTCAGCCAGAGCCAGTTGGAAGCATTGGGAAGTGACCAGGTGGAGAGGGCAACCACAGCCGTAAACAGGAGCATGAACGGGACCACGACGGTGTTGACCGCAAGAATGCCATGCATGCCTTTGGAGAGGACGAGGTACCCGAGGACAAGGGTGATCCACAGGCCCGTCTGATAGGACAAGCCCAGTTGTTCGGCAAAAAGCGTTCCCGCTCCGGCCAGCATGACCCCGGCCGTGCCAAGCAGAACAATCATCAGGAAGAGGCTGAAGGCCTCCCCGATTCCCGGACCGAACAGCGTCCGGTTCAAATCTTCGTAAGAACGGGCGCCGGTTTTTTGGGCAAGCAGCATGAGCTTGATCCCGAACCCTATAAACAGCACGGTGGCGAGAGCGATGGTGGCTGTGGCGATCCCGCCGTATTGGGTAAAGAATTGAAGGATCTCCTGGCCGGAAGCAAAGCCGGCTCCCACGATCGTTCCGATATAAGTAAAAGCCACTTGAACTATCCTGCCCCATGGTCTCATTGCCGGTTCCGCCTCTCCCGTTTTAATCCTGCCATCCTTATAGCACCTGTGCGGGCAGGAGATAAGGACAGGCGGGCATTAGTACACAGTATGTCCGGGAGGAGCCTTCCATGACTGGGACAGACAGGGAGCGGGTGCCGGGAAAGCGGGAAGACCCATTAACCGAGGGAGGGAGAGGCATGCTTCAGGAAGCTTTGCAGGAATTTATTGTGCGTTACGGGTACTATGCCATGTACGGGCTGCTGGCGGCCGGAATCGTCGGACTCCCCGTTCCGGACGAAATTCTAATGACCTTCGTGGGGTATTTGACCTCCTTAGGACTCTTTAATCCCTATCTCGCGGTAGCCGTAAGTTTCGGTGGGGCCATGACGGGGATGATCGTCAGCTACTACCTGGGCAAGAAAGTTGGGAAGCCGTTCCTATGGAAATACGGCAAATGGGTGAAGCTGACCCCCCGCCGGCTGGAAAGGGCGGAATCCTGGTTTCGGAAGTACGGGTTATGGACCGTCAGCTTCGGTTACTTTGTCCCGGGGGTCCGCCATTTCACCTGTTACCTGGCCGGCGTCAGTCAGGTTAAGCTGTGGAAGTACTTGCTTTTCGCCGGAGGGGGAGCCTTCGTCTGGTGTACGCTGTTCATTACCTTGGGCCGGGTTGTCGGACAGGGGATGGAGCACCTCTTTCACCTGATCCACACGTATGTGGGGTGGGGGCTGTTCGCCGTCATCGCCGTTTCGGCCGCCGTCGTTCTGAGCGCGATCCGGTTCCGCAAAAAGACGCCGCCCGAGCATTCCTGACGGAGCGCCAGATGCGAAGCCAACCCAAAAAAGCCCACTCGGGCTTCTTTGGGTTGAGACGGCTATCGTCGGAATCCTTTCGAAAGGCTATTCGGTCCGGGCAAAAAGCTTAACGGAATGGACCGTTTTGCTTTCGGGATCCAGGTCGAGCTTAAGGATAGTACTCTTCGTCCGGTACGTCAGCACATACCCCGTATCCGAATCCGGCTTGCCAAGCGCATCGACCGCCTTGGCGGCCGTCTGGCCGAGCCGGAAGCCGTGCAGCCCCGGGTCAACCAGGTCCGTGCGCAGCTCGACATATTGAACCTGCTTCTTGGCGTTGAAGCCTACGGAAAAATCCTTATATTCGTACACGGTAATCGGGTCGGTTTCGTCTTTCATGACATATTCGCTGGAGGGTTGTCCATATCGCTTCGTGACTTCCTCGACGGATTGGGTTAAGGTAACGGCCATCAAGGAAGGGCGTTGGGTGCTGTAGGCTTCCGAGGCGTCGATGGTCGTCTGGCTTAACGTTTGGGTGGTCTTGCCGGGTTGAGCCTCACCGTTGTCCCCGTT
Source organism: Paenibacillus aurantius (assembly GCF_032268605.1). Lineage (NCBI taxonomy): Bacteria > Bacillati > Bacillota > Bacilli > Caryophanales > Paenibacillaceae > Paenibacillus > Paenibacillus aurantius. The sequence goes on along the minus strand of NZ_CP130318.1, from coordinate 4,193,375 downwards.
CTTCAGGGGAGAGGTCACGGCCGGCTTGGCCGGGCTCAGTCCGGAGCTGTTGGGAGCGGGTACGGGAATCCAACCCGTAACGAACCCGATGACGGCGGCCGTACTGACGGCTGCGATGCAGCCCAGGATGACGGTAGGCAGGGATTGCTTCATCTTGGCTTCCTTTCCGTTCCCGCACAGGAAGAGGGACCCTTCCCCGGGAACGTTTCCTCTCGTATTATTATAGACCATTTGGAGCGCCTAAAAGTTTCAACATTTGATGAATTTTTACCTTATCTTTTCCTTAACCCCGTTCTCTGCTATGATATTACACAATGAACCGAGCAAACCGTTGGTTTGACTAAAGCTTTGGAGGTTGATCCGGTCGATGGATATGTTAAAACAGCGGATCCTGCAGGAAGGAATTGTTCTTTCGAACGAAGTGCTTAAGCTTGATGCCATCCTGAACCATCAGGTGGATCCGGAACTGATCATGGAAATGGGAAAAGAATTCGCCAAGCGCTTCGAGAATGAAGGCATTACGAAAGTGGTCACAATCGAATCCTCCGGTATCTCGGTTGCCTTTGCGACCGCCTATGTACTTAAGGTTCCTCTCGTGTTCGCCCGGCGCAAAAAAACGCTGACCACCGACAACGATTCCTACTGCGAAAGGGTGCCCTCGTTTACGAAAGGGATTGTCACCGACATCATGGTGTCCAAGCAGTTTCTTACCCCTCAAGACCGGGTGCTGATCATAGATGATATCATTGCGAACGGGGATGCCGCAAGAGGCATTATTCGCATTATTGAAAGATCGGGGGCCGAGTTGGCCGGATTCGGGATCGCTGTTGAAAAAAGCTTCCAGCAGGGGGCCCAGACGATTCGCGACCTCGGCATCCGGGTGGATTCCCTCGTCCGGATCGGACGGCTGCAGCCCGGCCGAATCGAGCTGGAGGAATAATTCCTGCTTCCCTGGAAAAGGAATTTGGCTTATAATTGAGGTAAGGCTTTAGAGAGAGGAGGCACACCCTATGGGGACCGAGAATATTCCTGTTGATTTCCTAATGACCAAACTCGCCGATGCCAAAACCCATTTCGAGCGCGCCTTGGACTGCAAGCATACGGATTTCGACGATCTGTATCCTTATATGATAGAACATCCCCAGTTTTTCTGGTATAAGCGTTATGTCGCCTGGTCCGAGCTGCTTACAATCGTAAAGCTGTGCCAAGAGCTCGAGGTGGATTGGCATCCTCAGTTCACCCAACCTCAGATCGAATACATTTCGAAGCGGGTCATGTCCAGCACCGTATTGGACTGCTGGTACGAAACGAACGATTCCAAGGAACATGTCAGCTGACCATTTAACGAGGAGTTTCCTTTAGCATATGCACAAGACCCAGCCGCTTGCGGCCGGGTCTTTTTTATGAAAAGCTCAGGTTCCGTTAAACGAGTCCAGGATCTTCATGCTCTCGATGTGAGCCTTGGTTTCGGGGGTGCCCAGCTCGTAAAGCATCCGGTACAGTTCCTTCAGGTTGTGGTCATACAGGTCGTTCTGCTCGTCATGGCCTTTGTCACTGAAGGGGAGCATCGCCCAATGGGCATTGCGGGTTTCCGCTTCATCCGTATCCTCGAACAGCTCCTGCAGCTTATCTAGCTCGTCGTCCGTCGCTTCAATCTCGAAGTTGTATTCCATGGTGCCTTTGTCCGCGATAATGTCTCCCGGACCGACGGCCACATAATAGGTGCGCTTATCCACAGCGATCTCTCCTTACGGGTAGGGAATGGAAATCCGATGTCCAACTTTTTGTAGATTTCCCGGCAATCGCTTAAACTATGTAGGAAAGCAAGGAGGGATGGACCATGATTACCGATGATCAGCTAGACGAGTACCGGCAGGCCGGAACCAAGCTCCGGGTGATCCGGGACGCAGACGTTGCCAACGATGTAAAAGGAATCGTTCTGGCTTGGGATGACCGGCACGTGCTCATCCGCAAGCAGAACCGCCGGGTGCTTAAGCTCGACAGAGCGTATACGTATAAGCCGTGGGAGCAGGAACGATGAGCGGCCTCTGCGGAATAGGAAGCCGAATTGTAGAGAAGGGAGGCGAGAGCTGGCTGGAGGTTACTTCGCCGGAGCCTCTCTATGTATTGAATTCTTCCCTATGGGGCGGAGGCTTCGGCTGGCGAACGGGGCTGGTGAACCGGCAAGTAGACAAAAGCTACTCGTGCGACGACCCCGGTGCCGAAATGGAATGCTTCCTGACGCGGAATGGATACGAGCCGGATCGGACGGCGGGTCTCCTGACGGCGGCCCGCGTCCAAGATGGAGGCTACGCTTCCGCGAGTCTGCAGGTGGAAGAAGGAGGCAGGGCGGATAGGCTCGAAGTGAGGACATGGGTGACGGTTGGCCTGAGCAACAAGGCGAGAGCCGGGTTACCCCAGCTGGAGGATAACTTATTCCCAGGGACGATTAACATCATCGTGCTGCTGGACGGCCAGCCGACCGAGGCGGCCATGGTCAATGCGGTGATCACCGCAACGGAAGCCAAGGCGGCCGTCCTTCAAGACTTGAATATCCGCCTGGAGAGCGGCGAGGGGGCAACCGGCACGACGACCGATGCGGTGCTCATCGCCGCCACCGGGGGAGGCCGCAAACTGTCCTACGCGGGAACTGCCACAAGGCTCGGCTACCTAATCGGACGAACGGTGTATGAAGCGACTAAGGCCTCCGCGCTGCACTACCTCCGTTATATAGAAGAGAGAGCGGGTTCCGGATTTCGCAGCTGAAAAAGAAAAAAGAGACGACAACAGGGTCGTCTCCTTGTCTTACTCTTCGTCGAAAGATCCCGGCTTGGCGCCGATTCTTACGAGGATCGCATGAACCTCCATTTCCGCTTCGCCGGAGGAGCTGCACACCGAGGTGATATATTCGGTGTAGGTTCCGGTCGCTTGATGAACTCCCTCTGCGGATTCCCCTGTGGGATGGATGCGGATCAGCTTGCCGATGACATGGCCATCGTCCGTCTTGAGGAGGTTCAGGAAATGACGTTCGTCGATGACTCTGCTTTCGATGTATACCATAATAAGATCGCCTCCTGGGTTAGTTCGTAGCCGTGCTTACTAAACATGTAACTCAATCCGGCCGATTCGAAACAATTGTTGCCCGGGAGGCGGGAATCTATCCATCTATCCATCCATCGTTAACGGCTGGCCGGTTTAACGGGCATCCACATACTGGCCGGCAAGCAGGCTTACTTCGGCCTTGACCGAATCTCGCGACATCGTGAAGGATTCGTGGTAGCCGCGGCATACATACTTGCATTGGATACCCTTGGCATTCTTTTCCTCGGTGTAGATCCGGATCCCGGCCTTCCCGAGTCCCGAACGGACGCGCGAAAGATCTTCCCGGACCGTATCCATCATCCTCTGCATAATGACGATATAAGGCAGGCTCACCTTCAGAGCGGAACGGGTAACGGCATCGATATCCCTCTGAAGCATGGTGAGCAGAACAGGCAGCAGGACGTACTTGCGGACGAGAGCGGCTTCGGATTCGGTCGGCTGGGGCGGCTTGCGCAGATCAATCGCGTTCATGGCCATGGTATGCGAACCTCCGTTCGTATGTTCTATTCCCATTGTATAACAGTTATTGACATTTGGCAAGCGCAATGATATGACTCCCGCCCCCAAATTATTCCTTCCACCGAAAAAGTTATTTTTGGCGTTTGACATTCCCGTAGGGGACGTGGTATATTATTTTTTGTCCGCTGATGAAGTGCTTGCTAAACGGCATGGAACTCAGGACATTAAGCGGTCGTGGCGGAATTGGCAGACGCGCACGGTTCAGGTCCGTGTGGGCTAACCCCCCGTGGAGGTTCGAGTCCTCTCGACCGCACCACTACATAAACCTAGAGCACCCCAACCGGGGTGCTTTGTTGTATACTGACTCTATAAGCCGAAAGGAAGACCGTAATGATCGACTACAAAAAGCTGATAGCCGGAGCGTTGGCCCCTCACCTGCAGGGCTTGGACGAAGAAGCCGTACTCGGCCTTCTCGAATACCCTCCCAACCCCGAGATGGGGGACCTCTCGCTTCCCTGCTTCAAGCTTAGCAAGACTTTGCGGCAGTCCCCCCAAGCCATCGCGGACAGCCTGAAGGAGAAAGTCTCCCACGAATCGGTGGAGAGGGTCGAATCCGTTTCGGGCTATTTGAACGTTTATCTGGACAAGAAGCGCTATGCGGAGAATATCATTTCGGAGGTTTTGGAATCCGGGGCTTCTTACGGTTCTTCCTCGGACGGCAGCGGGAAGACGATCGTCATCGATTTCTCGTCTCCCAACATTGCCAAGCCGTTTCATATCGGCCATCTTCGTTCCACGATGATCGGGAACGCCCTTTACCACATTCTCCGCTTCCGGGGCTTTGACGTGGTAAGGATCAACCACCTGGGGGACTGGGGTACCCAGTTCGGCAAGCTCATCGTCGCCTATCAGAAATGGGGCAGCGAGAAAGCGGTCGAGGAGGAAGGCATCGAGGAGCTTCTCCGCCTGTATGTCAAATTCCATGACGAGGCCGATTCCGCTCCCGAGCTGGAGGACGAGGCACGCGGCTGGTTCACCCGGCTGGAAAAAGGGGACGAAGAAGCGCATCGTTTATGGAAATGGTTCGTGGAAATCAGCTTGAAGGAATTCAGCAAAATCTACGATCTGCTCGGGGTAAGCTTCGATTCCTATGCCGGCGAAAGCTTCTACATTGACAAAATGGAACCGGTTATCCGGGAACTCAAGGACAAAAACCTGCTCGTCGAGGACCAGGGTTCCCAACTCGTGCGGCTGGACGACTATAACATGCCTCCGGCCCTTATGCTCAAGAAGGACGGAAGCTCGCTTTATCACACCCGTGACGCGGCGGCGGCGGTCTACCGGAAAGAGACCTATAACTTCGAGAAAGCCATCTACGTGACGAGCTACGCTCAGAATCTACATTTCCAGCAGCTGTTCAAAATCATGGAACTGATGGGCTACGAATGGGCGAAGGATCTCGTTCACGTGCCGTTCGGCCAGGTCAGCCTGGAAGGTGCGAGCCTTTCCACCCGTAAAGGCAATGTCGTCAAGCTCGAGGATTTGCTGAGCCAGGCCATTGCCAAGACAAGAGAGATTATCGAACAGAAGAACCCCGCTATGGAGAACAAGGACGAAGTCGCGAGGCAGGTTGGGGTAGGGGCCATCGTATTCAATGACTTGAGCAGCAACCGGATCAAGGACATCGTGTTCTCCTGGGAGGAAGCTCTTAATTTCGACGGGGAAACCGGGCCTTATGTGCAATACACGCACGCCAGAGCCTGCAGCGTCCTCCGCAAGGCAAACGGCTCGGACAGCATAGAGCTCCCCGCGAAAGGCTTCGATGCCTCCTTGCTGCTGGACTCGGCTGCCCTTGGAGTGGCGCGGGAGCTCTACCTGTTCGGCGAGAAAGTCGGACAGGCGGCCGACAAGCTGGAGCCGTCCATCGTCAGCCGGTATCTGGTCGACGTGGCGCAGGCGTTCAACCGGTTCTACCACGAGTGCCCGATACTCGTTGACGATCAAGCGCTTCGGGGCGCCCGTCTCGCTCTCGTCAAGGCGGTCCAGATCACGCTGCGTAACGGCCTGAAGCTGATTGGACTGGAGACACCAGAGAAAATCTAAAAAAACTACAAGCTGGCAGGGGCTGTCCCTCCGGTCCCATCAGGGCCGGGGAGGCGGTCCTTTTTTTGCCTGCGAATCTAAAGGAAACCGTTCTTGGTGAATGCAAGCTTTGGAGGTTAAGGGGAGAGAAAAGGGGGCAAGCTGGTAGAAGAAACGATTGCCGCCTGTTCAAGAATCGGAAGAAGGAGGCTGCGGATGGCCAAAAGCGATGAACTGGTGAAATACATTACTCAGCGTGTCGTTCAATACATGGAAACTCCCAAGGAGCAGCGAAAGCAGGTCCGTCTCGAGAAACGCGCCCGGGAGCCCTGGACCGTTCGCTGGTTCGGAATGCTGCCCATGGCGCTGTCCATGTGGGCGGATACCAAGAAAGCCAAAGGAAAGACGCCGGAGTCCCGCGAGTAGGGGGCCGGCGTCTTTCCTTTGGCTATGAGCATGGAGCAGGATGAGGGCGATGCGGCTTCTCGAAGGAGCCTAATAGAATTTACCCAGCGTGACGAGTACGGAAAGAGGAAGATAACGCGTGCCTTCCTGGTCCAGTGCCACGTATAAGGTGGCGTCCGACCATTCCTGGTAGCCGGTGACGGCAAAGGGATAAAGGGCCTGATTGTTGAAAAGCTTCGCGTTATACGTCATGGAAGAAGAGGCCGTGAGCGTCTTCTTCAAGGAAGCCGGATCCGTGACGGCAAGAGGCTGGCCGCTCACCCAGCGGACCAGGAGGAACGGGTCGAAGGCTTCCAGGCTCAGCCGGCCGGTAACTTGTGCCGGGCGGGAGGACTGGACAAGTCCTCCTTCCGGTGCCTGACGGGCTCCCGGATTCAGCTTGGTCAAGTCCAGAAGGCGGTCGCCCGATTTGGCGTCGAAGTAATAGATCTCGCTGCCGGAGGTAACCTTCCAGAAGCTTTCCGGGCCGAGCAGGTACATTCTTTCTTTGCGGTAACGGGTGCTCCCTGCGAATTCCTCATAGGTAAGGGAAGAAGGTAGAAGGGCATGCTGCATCATGGACTGATACAGCGTTCGCATGCTGAACAAGGGCTTGTCGCCGGTCCCGTATTCCCCGAGAACAAGGGAACCGTCCGCCGCCGCATGGACGACCAGATAACCGGCTTCTCCGTCGGAGCCTAAGACGGTAACCAGCCAGCTGTGCGTTCCGGGGCCCAAGGGAACCCGTTCCCACTTGGCACCGAGCCAAGCTTCGAACCCGGGCTCCGCCGAAAGCGAGCGGATCCATTCCGCCACCTGCTTGTCAAAGTCGGCCGGGGCGGGAGGAAGGAGGCTCGTGGAGGCGGCAGGCTTCTCCGTACCGGGAACCGGAACGGCTGGGGCGGCTCCGCCATTCTTCGCAGCGGAGGCGGCAGGAGCTGCCGGAACGGGGGCCTGCACAGGCTCGGAAGCATCGGTCTCGGCACCCGGGCCGGCCGGAGGAGCCCCGGTGCCGGAATCGGCCGCCGACGGCAAGTCACCTGGAGAAGCGGGAGTCGCCGGCGTTTTGGACGGGGATCCGGCAGTCTCGCTGGAAAGGGCTGAGTCGCCGTCTGCTATTATCGGCTCAGCAGCTGCTTGACGTGTCTTCGCCGCCTCCGGGGACGGAGAAGCGGCAGGAGCGGCGGCAGAAGACGAGGGTTGCTCGGGTTTTATGGTTCCTTGCCGGGCCGCTTGGGCGGGCTCTGGTTCACGGGCTTGTTCGGCGGCCGGCAAGCCTGCGGGGGATGGGGAACCCGCTTCGTTCATCGGCTGGCTGGAAGGGTGTACCTCCGCAGCTGTCCCTGCTTCCGCCGCGGCACGCTGATCCAAGCTTCCTTGTGACGTCCCTAAAGGAGCGCTTAGCAGGCTCATGCCGGCCAGGAGAAGGACGGCAGCCGTCGTCATCGCTTTGATCATAGATCCACCTCGTTAGTAAGTAAGACGTTATTCTCCCATTGTAGCTTTTAGAACAGGCAAAGTTTGTTTCTTTGTGGGAGGCAGGGGAGCGAATTGCTTTCGGAAGCGGAAGGGCTTTTTAGCGAGTTTCGTCGGCTGGCGTCAAACCGTCCCCTTTTAAGTGAAACAGCCCGCAGTTAATGACGGATACGTTGATTTGCGGCCGGTACTGCCATTCGGCTTCCCTCCGTCTCGCTTCGTACTGCTCCTGGATCTCCGGCTTCTTCTCGTCTTCCGAATGGCCGATCAGCTCCGTGTAGTAAGCGTCAATCCGCGCGAGCTCCTCCATCAACCGACGGTGGGCATGATCCGCCCAGGAATGATCGTAGTGCCCCAGCTTGATCTCCAGAAAAGCCTCCAGGAGCTGCACGGCACGCTCGGCGCTCATCCTGGCGGGCTTTACGAAAATGCTCGAAGGCAGGCGCGGGGTAAGCGGCCGGGCGGAGAGCCGGTCATGGAAGCCTTCGACGATTTCCCCGGTTCCGAGATGGATGCCCAAGGAATGCAGCTCATCCCGTTTCATGTCGCAGGCGAGCTCGACCTTGTAATTGATTCCGAGCCAGGTGGTGTATCCCGTCGAGAGGCCTGAGCTCCGGGGGGCCGCCGGTGCCGCGTGCTCTTCAAACAGACGGACGAAGCGGCCCTTTCGGGAAACCGCCCCGATGATCTGGTCGAGCCTGCGGCTTCCGAAGGTGACGTTGTCGGTCGGAATTCTTCCGGCAAGACCGGTCGGGGATACCCCGCTGATGCCAAAATAGCGTCCGAGAATGCTTTCCTGCCCTCCGGGAGACGTCCCCTGTCCCGATGGGGCAGAAGGAGCCGTAACGGAGCCGGAGACGGCTCCGTGCTGGCCCTGGCTGCCGGCGGGGAGGAAAGTCCCCCCCGAAACAGGCTGGCTGCCGAACGGGGCGCCGGGAGCGGAACCCGGCCTGCCGTGGGCGGCCGCTCCCGAGGGAGGAGCCGGAGGGCTGTACGCTTCCTGGTCGAAGACGAAGGTAAAGGTCATCGTCTCAGGAGGGGCTCCGGTCCGCTCGACGAAGTTCCAATAATAGGAGCGGCCGGTCAAGTCCTTATCCGCCTCAGGAGAGAGCTTAACGGTGAGATGCGCGGGACTCCGCTCCAGGATGCGGCAGCCCATCGTTTCCAGGTAATCGGTCACAAAACGGCTGATCTGCTCCGTATTCACTGACTGGCCCCCTTGGTGCCGGCGGAGGCGGTTCCCGTTTCCGGCAGTATATGCAGAAGGGAGGGGGAATCCGTCTCCTGGTCCGCTTCCTCCCGAAGCTCGGCCAGCGTTTCGCCGAAGCTGTCCAGCCGCTCTCGAATTTCCGCGTCGCTTCCGGATTCCAGCACCATTCTCATGAGCGAGGATTCGATGGAATTCTTCTTGTCGAATTTCTCCAGTATCGTATCCAACCCACCGATCACCATCTCGAACATATTAATCTTCTCATGCAGGAGGGAGAGGATATGCTCTTCGATCGTTCCCCGGGTCGACAGGTTGTAGATTTTCACATCATGCGTCTGCCCCAGGCGATGGACCCTTCCGATCCTCTGCTCCACCCGCATAGGGTTCCAGGGAAGGTCGAAGTTGATCATGTGGTGGCAGAACTGAAGGTTGATTCCTTCCCCGCCGGCTTCCGTCGCCACGAGCACTTGAGCCCGGCTGCGGAAGAGATCCATCATCCAGTCCTTCTTGCCTCGGTTCATGCCGCCCCGGTAAGGGACGGCCGATATACCGTGATCCTTAAGAAACTTCAGCAGGTATTCCTGGGAGGCGCGGTATTCCGTAAAGATAATGACCTTATCCCGGATGTCCTGAACGAGCTCCATTACCTTCTCCGCTTTCGTGTTGGCCTGGATGCCCTTGATCAGCTGGACCAGGTCCCAAATCTTCGCCCGGACGGGGGAATCCTCCGCCGTTTTCTTGAACAGGTTGACGAGCGTAAGGAACACGGCATCCCGGCTGGAGCATACTTCCCGCTGAAGCGTGACCAGGGACAGGACGCTCTGCACGTTCCGTCCGGACTCCTCGTATTTATGCTTCACGAAGTCGGTGACGCCGTCATACAGGGCCTTCTCTTCCGGAGATAGGGTGAGGGGGATGTTCTTGACGATCCGTTTCGTAAAATTCACCCCTCCGTCGCTTCGCCGGTTCCGCACCATCACCTTCGACAGCTCCTGCTGGAGGATGCCTTCGTTTTTCGGCACCCTTTTGTCCACTACGAAGTTGCTCTGGAAGCTTCCGTGGCCTCCAAGCTGGCCGGGCTTAAGCAGGGTGATCAAGTTGTAGAGCTCTCCGAGGTCGTTCTGGACGGGTGTAGCCGTAAGGAGAAGGCAGTATTTTTTGCGCAGCTCGTTGACGAACTGGTAGTTGCTCGTTTTCTTGTTCTTCAGCTTATGGGCCTCGTCGATAATCAGCATGTCGTAGTCGATGTTCATCACGATATCGCGATGGGGGGCCCGCTTGGCGGTATCCATGGACGCAACGATCACGTCACAGCCCGCCCACATGTATTCCTTCTTCTGCGCCGCCGCCGGAATCCCGAACTTCTGGTTGAGCTCCCTCACCCACTGGAGGACCAGGGAGGCCGGAACGAGAATAAGCACTTTGCGGATCAAGCCGCGGATCATATATTCCTTCAGCACCAGCCCCGCCTCGATCGTTTTGCCAAGTCCGACCTCATCGGCCAGAATGGCCCGCCCGCGCATCTCGAAAAGCACCTTCTTCGCCGTCTCGATCTGATGGGTCATCGGTTCGAGCTGGGGAATATGGCGCAGGCACTGCAGCTCGTCGAAGCTTTCGACCAGACGGGACTGCTCGGCTTCGAGCGCGAGGCGGTAGAGCGTCCAGTCGTCCCAGGGGCCGTTTTTATCCGAGCGGGTGTTCCATTCCGGTAACCAGCTCCGGTCAAAATGAATGGACAGCCGGTCATGAATGGGCCGCACCAGTATAGGATCTGTTGGCTGCATGGGGCAGACCTCCTGCGGGTGTAGGGTGGTGGATGAGTATAATAGAAGAAAGGGGTATGCCGTTTATCCTTGTAGTATGAACCAAAGGCTGCCATTTCATAACCCGCCGTCCCGCAAGGAGAACGTCCTTAGACGCTGGACCCGAATCGCTTTCCCTAGCAAGAGATTGTTGCTATACTTAAGATTCATGCTTTGCCGCATCCGACTCAAGAAAGAAGGGATACCATGACGGCCCAATGGAGATGGATCCGGTCGGGGAAGGCTTCCCCGGCCTACAATATGGCGTTAGACGAAGCGATTCTCACCGCTCACAGCGAAGGGGCGGCACCGCCCACGGTGCGTTTCTACGGCTGGGAGCCGGCGGGTCTCAGCATCGGCTATTTTCAAAAGTTCTCCGAGGTGGATCGGGAGGAGGTCCGCCGGCGCGGAATCGGCTTTGTCCGACGGGCGACGGGAGGAAGGGCCGTTCTGCATGACCGGGAGCTGACCTACAGCATTATCGTCTCGGAGAAATACCCGGGGCTGCCAAGCGGGGTGACGGACGCCTACCGGGTGCTGAGCGAAGGCCTGCTACAGGGCTTCCGCAACCTGGACCTCGATGCCAAGATGGTTAATCTGGCTACCGAAGAGGAGAAGACCAAATACGCGTCCGCCGGCTCGGCGGCCTGCTTTGATTCGCCTTCTTGGTACGAGCTCGTCGTGGAAGGACGCAAAGTAGCCGGAAGCGCCCAAACGAGGCAGAAGGGCGTGGTGCTGCAGCACGGCTCGATTTTGCTCGATCTTGATGTGCAGGAGCTCTTCTCCCTGCTGAATTTCCGCACGGAGGCCCTCCGGGAGCGGATGATGGCTTCGTTCGTTCAGAAAGCGGTAGCGATCAATGACATCAAGCGGAGCTTGGGCAGAGACCGTGTGGAGCTTCCGGAAGTGGAGGCTGCCTTCGTGAAGGGGATAGCCGCCGGGATGGGCATTGAACTAAAGGAAGAGGAGCTCACCCCCTATGAGCGGGAGCTGGCGGAACGGTTAGCCCGGGAGAAGTATTCGTCGGACGAATGGAATTTGCGGCGATAATTCTCGTAGGACAAGCTTAAGCCCCCGGGCGGCTGCATTAGGCCGGCGGGGGCTGGTAGGGGGAAGGTATTACCGGTTATGAAGAGGCAACACTGTGCTTAGCTTGGGTTAGTCTTTGAAACGTTTAGGCATGGGTGTTTCGGCTTAAGTGGCTAGGCCTGAGTGTTTAGGCTAAGCCTATTCATGCGTGATATCCTTTTCGTATGCCTTTTAGTTAGGGAGCCGGCCGGTTTGACGGGCGATTTCTTGAACGAAGCGTTCCTGGAGGAGGCGGGTGACGGGACCGGGGCGTCCGTTCCCGATCCGCCGTCCGTCCACTTCGATAACAGGCGTAACCTCGACGGTCGTCCCGGTGACGAACGCTTCCTCTGCTGCGAGAAGCTCTTCGATAGAGAACGGTTCCTCTTCGACGGGGAGAGCCAGCTCTTGCGCCAGGCGGAAGACAACCTTCCGGGTAATGCCGTGGAGGATCAAGTTGTTGGCGGGATGGGTTCGGATGGCGCCATCGCGCACGATCATCAGGTTGGAGGCGCTGCACTCCGTGACCGTCCCGTTCCGATGGAGGACGACTTCGTTCACCCCGCGGTCCGCGGCTTCCTGTTTGGCCAGAACGTTCGGCAGAAGATTCAGGGACTTGATGTCACACCTCAGCCAGCGGATATCCGGAACGGTTACGGCGGTGATTCCCCTCTCCATGCCTGCTGCCGGGCGAGCCGCTTCCGTGCAGTAGGCCATGAGGACAGGCGTGCATTCGGCTGGGAAGCCATGAGCCCGGGGGGCGCAGCCACGGGTGATCTGCAGATAGAGCGTGCCTTCGGTGACTCCGGAGGCTTGAACGAGATCGTCCAGACGTCTCGTCAATTTATCGGCCGAATAGGGCAAAGAGAGCCGAATTTCGCGTGCGCTGCGGAGGAGACGCTCCTTATGGGCCTCAGGCTCGAAGAGGCGCCCGTTGTACAGACGAAATACTTCATACACGCCGTCTCCGAAATAATACCCCCGGTCCTCGGGAGAGACGGCAACTTCGTTACGCTCCAAGATGGCGTCATTATACAAGATCATGTGGTGTTTTCCTCCTTATGTACCTATATGTTGATTCTAACAGAGGCTTTTATGTTTAAAATGACATGTAGCCGTACGCTTGTCAAATCGGCCGAGAGTTAACAAATTCTTAAAATCTCTCATTTTCAGCCCCATACGGCCTTCATGAAATAGAGAGAAAGGAGGAGAAAACACAAGAAAAGAGAGACAAGATCCGATATTTTTCGGCTAATTCGCCTTTTCTTCGCTCGAAGCACTAGATGTTGTGTGGTATTATGATTTTCGCACACAATATATTGTGATACCTACATAAAATACATCAGCTGCCATTATGTACGATTATTCGATGTCCTATTATCCGAGGAGGGTGCTTGCAATGAAAACTGCACAACTGAAACGTCTGGAAGGCCTTAGCGAGAAAATATTCCTGGATCGTTATGCCATGAAGGATGCGGATACCAACAATACCAAAGTAGGCGATACGGTTCTGGTTCTGACCAAGGATGATCCTAAATTTCCAGCTAAGGAAGTAGGAGAGATCGTCCGCCGGGAAGGCAAGAACGTAACGGTCAAGCTCCGCAGCGGAGAGCTGTTCGAGTCGACGATCGAGAAGCTTACCTTAAATAAAGAGAGCACGCCGGAGCAGCTGTGGGACCGTTTGGCCAAGGCCATGGCATCCGTAGAAGCTACTCCCGAGAAGCAGAAGGAATGGACGGAGAAGTTCCGTTACCTGCTGGAGGACTGGAAGCTCGTTCCCGGCGGACGGATTGCCGCAGGAGCCGATGCGAGCGACGAGCTGACGCTCTTCAACTGCTATGTCGTTCCGTCTCCGCATGACAGCCGCGGCGGCATTATGGCCACGCTGTCCGAGATGACGGAGATCATGTCCCGCGGCGGCGGGGTGGGCATCAACCTGTCTTCCCTTCGTCCCCGCCGGGCGGTGGTAAAAGGTGTGAACGGGTCCTCCTCCGGTGCCGTTTCCTGGGGCGGTCTGTTCAGCTACACGACGGGGCTCATCGAGCAGGGCGGAAGCCGCCGCGGCGCGCTCATGCTGATGATCAACGACTGGCACCCGGATCTGCTGGACTTCATTACCGTTAAGCAGACCATGGGCCAGATCACCAACGCCAACCTGTCCGTTTGCGTAAGCAACGACTTCATGAAGGCCGTTAAGGAAGATTTGGAATGGGAGCTTGTTTTCCCGGATACGAAGGACGAAACCTATGACGCTACCTGGGACGGAGACCTCGCGAAGTGGAAGGCTGCCGGCAAAGCGGTTGTTCCGTTCCGTACGGTTCGGGCCCGCGAGGTTTGGCATACCATTATCGAGTCTGCCTGGAAATCGGCCGAGCCGGGCGTCGTGTTCATGGAATACTACAACCAGATGTCGAACTCCTGGTACTTCAACCCGATCATCTGCACTAATCCGTGCGGAGAGCAGGGACTTCCGGCTTGGGGCGTCTGCAACCTGTCGGCGGTCAACCTATCGAGATTCTATGACGAAGAAAACCACGATGTGGCCTGGGAGGAGCTGGGACGTGCGGTTCGCTACTCGACCCGCTTCCTGGACAACGTGATCGATAAAACGCCTTACCACTTCGAAGAAAACCGCATCAACCAGCAGGGAGAGCGCCGGATCGGCCTCGGAACGATGGGTCTTGCCGAGCTGATGATCAAGCTCGAGGTCCGTTACGGCAGCCCGGAATCGCTGGACTTCCTGGATAAGCTGTACGGGTTCATGGCGAAGGAAGCCTACCTGGCTTCGGCAGAGATCGCCGAAGAGAAGGGCTCGTTCGAGCACTTCATCGCCGATAAATTCCTGCAGTCCGGCTTCATGAAGAACATGGTCAGCGTGTACCCCGAAGTCGGCGCCGCCGTTCAGAAGAAGGGCATGCGCAACGTGACGGTCATCACCCAGGCGCCTACGGGAAGCACCGGAACGATGGTCGGAACGTCGACGGGGATCGAGCCTTACTTCGCGTTTGAATACTTCCGTCAAAGCCGTCTCGGCTTCGACAAGCAGTATGTGCCGATCGCAAAGGAATGGATGGACCAGCATCCGGGTGAAGAGCTTCCGGCTCACTTCGTCACCTCCATGGATTTGTCGGCGGAGAATCACATCCGCGTGCAGGCCGCTATCCAAAGATGGGTCGACAGCTCCATCTCGAAGACGGCCAACTGCCCGGCCGACTTCACGGTAGAAGAGACCGAGCGTCTCTATGAGCTGGCCTTCGACCTCGGCTGCAAAGGGGTCACGATCTACCGTGACGGCAGCCGCGACGTCCAGGTTCTCTCCACCGAGAAGAAGGAAGAGAAGAAGACGGAAGCCGCCGCTCCTGCCGCTTCGTCCGAAAGCGACGATGCCGCGATCAACAGCCTAACTGAGAGCCTGCCGGTAAACGTGGACGCATCGACGAAGCAGGTCTTCGACAAAGAATACAAGAGCCGTCCGCAGGTTCTGCGCGGCGCCACTTATAAAGTGAATACTCCGTTCGGCATGGCGTACATTACGATCAACGACCTGAACGGCACGCCGGGCGAAATCTTCCTTAATGTGGGCAAAGCCGGCTCCGACGTCTTCGCTATGTCCGAAGCACTGGGCCGCGTCTGCTCCTTGTTCCTCCGCTACGGAGACCACGGCAACAAGGTGAACCTGCTGATCAAGCACCTGAAAGGCATCGGCGGCTCCGGTGCGATCGGCTTCGGCGTCAACCGGGTGGAATCCATTGCGGATGCCGTAGCCAAAGCACTCGAGACGCACATCGAAGCTACCGCCGCCGGCGATACGCAAGCCACAGCGCTTCCGGAGCTGAGCGTGAAGATAACCGAACCGGCTGCACCGGCTCCTGCCGCAGGTCACCAAGGCCACGGGGCAGCGGATACGGGAAGCAAGGATATCTGCCCTTCCTGCGGCTCGATCTCGCTGATCAACTCCGAAGGCTGCAAAAACTGTGCAAACTGCGGATACAGCCGCTGCAGCTAATGAAAAAGACCCCTTAGGGGGTCTTTTTTTGCTTGTGTGGTGTCATATTTGTTGAGAATTTCTTCCACCTTAGTGATAAAAATTAATCATAATTTGTGATAATGCATAAATATACTTGAGTATACATTTTGGATTTTTGGCAAATAAATAATATTGTGTAGGGGCTATTCTTAAAAATAAATTGATTAGCCCTTTTTTGTTAATTTGCATG
Source organism: Paenibacillus aurantius (assembly GCF_032268605.1). Classification (NCBI taxonomy): domain Bacteria; kingdom Bacillati; phylum Bacillota; class Bacilli; order Caryophanales; family Paenibacillaceae; genus Paenibacillus; species Paenibacillus aurantius. Next base: position 4,177,515 of record NZ_CP130318.1, on the reverse strand, counting down.
TCAAATTGAACGATTGCAAGGTGTTATTTCTTAAATGTCTAAATTTCTAATTCGCCCGCGTCCAGAACCTGATGAGAGTATAAGTAGTTTTCTTATAAGAGTCTCTCAAAGCAACCAAATTCAGCCTCAGTTCATCTATAAATTATTGAGCATTTATGATGACTCGAGTATAAGTAGTTATTTTCTTGATACTATTGAAATTTCTAAAAAGGATTTAAGTTTATTAGAAAACTTAGTATGTTATGAAGAAGAAATTCTTAAAAAAATGTTTATATTCCCATTTGATAAGTCGGGTAATGAATATATATACTTCGATGCTAATGTAAATATAAGTTCAATATGTACCAAAAAGTTGAAAGTTTGCTCTTATTGCTTAAAAGAAAACAATTACTTCAGGAAAATATGGAGCTTAATTAATTTAACTTCTTGTCCAGTGCATTCTAGTATGCTTATTGATGATTGCCAACAATGCTTAAAACCTATTACCTGGTGGTCTCCAGATATATTTCGTTGTAGTTGCGGACATGAACATAAAAATTCTAAATTAATAGCCGCAAATGAAGAATGCTTATATTTGTCTGAGGTGATTTTCGAAAAATGTGGCACTAAAACAATTGATTTCTTACATAAAAGATCAAGCGTTTTAGATCAGATGAATTTTCAATCATTAAATAGTAGTATTTTGTTCATTGCAAAGTTCTTGGGTGAATGTAGAAACATCTCTCATTTTTCTAGTTTTAATTACAATCTAGAAGAGTTTTCAAGTTTACAAAGTAAAGTCATCAAAGTATTTTCTGATTGGCCAAATGAATTCTATAAATTTTTAGAGAAAGTAAAAGTAACTAATTCAAATAAGAAATACACTAATATAATGGGGGATTTTGGGCGGTTTTATATTGAGTTATTTGCTTCTAGAAACGATAATTTAGTGATATTAAGGAAAGGATTTATCAATTATCTTTTAGAAAACTTCAACTCCTATTCCAATCCCAATTTCCCTAACATTGTTAATATGTATGAAGAGTTAGTTCTTACGGGGTCTCCGGCAGCGCGATATTTAAAAACATCTAGAGAAAAACTCATTAGGTTAATAGATAATCATGAAATTAAAGGCCAAATTTCCAAAAAATCAACAGGCACTTCCATAATTGTGATTAAAAAGAGTCTTGAGGAGTATAAGACTAATAAAGATAAAAATGATCAGCAATTTCTCAGTTATCAGGAAGTTCAAAAATATTTGAATGTAGGGTTCGGGATAGATGACATCGAAAAATATGGATATATTGAGTATTCATATAAGGACAACTACAACTCGAAATATTTTGAAAAACATTCAATTGATAAACTAATTAACAGTTTGAAAAGTAAGGTGATCTATCAAGTTACAGATGAAAGTTCAATGATTAATTTTCAAAAAGTGGTTAACATTGGGCAGGCGAATAAACTTTGCTCCTCCGGAAGGCTTGTTGAAATGATTGTTAATGAAGAACTTCTACCATGTGCAATTGGGACAGGGATTGGCTTAAATGCATTAATGTTTAATAAAATGGATGTCAAGGATTTTTTTAGACAGAAAATCATTGAGATTCAAGGCGAAGACTTACGAACTGTAGAAGTTGCACGCATGTTTAGTGTGAAGGAGCATTGTGTGAATTTTTGGGTGAAGATTGGGATTTTAGAAGCTACAAACCATGGGAAATTTCCTTTTAAAGTCTTCAATAAGATGTCTATTCAAAGATTCCAAGAAACATATATATCAAAAAATGGAATAAAGAATGAATATTTATCTAATCTGAAAATTTCAATTCGGAAATTAGAGGAATTAGGTTTAAAACCGATAACAGGATATAAAATTGATGGTGGCTTTAAATATATGTATTTGGTGAAAGATGTGAAAACTCTTTTAAATAACGTAGTGAATTAAGTAGCATGTATTGGATAGTTGCCTATCCCTTTTTGTATCGCACGAATTATTTGGCAGTGAGACTAGATGAGTAATAGAACTAGTCACTGCCTTTTTTGTTTTATCCTGAGTAAATCTCATGAAATTGAGCTGAAGATTGCAAACCCATGTTTGTTTAACCTGAAAAAAGTCAATACTTTATCATAAATTATGAAAGGGACAGAGGCGAATGAGAGATGCCATACAAACCAGCTCGAGTAATTAAGCCCAAAAGAAAAGGCTTCCGCGGGAAAGAACCATTTCTTAAAACAGGCGATATGATCCATTGGGAAAGTTTCCTTGAAAGGAATTTCATTAGATTAGCTGACTTTGATCTGCAAGTTGATGAGATTTTTTATCAGCCAGTCTGTATCCATTATTCTCTAAATGGTAAGAAGCATAAGTATTTTCCGGATTTCAAATTAATCCTAAAAGATGGTCGTGTTTTCATTATTGAGGTGAAAGCTCTTCGATTTAAGAATTCCTCCAAAAATGTTATTAAGTATGAAGTTGGCCGTAAATTTTGCGAAGCTCAGGGGTGGCATTATGAAGTTTTCACAGAAGTGGAAATAAATCCAGGGCATTTGCAAACCAACCTTTCATTGCTTCGTCACCTTGGGACTCAAGAAGTGACGGACAAAATTATGGATGATATTTTGGATCAATTAAAGTTAAAAACCGCAATGTATCTTTTTGACTTGCGGGAGTCTTGTGCAGAAATTGATGAGGAGAGCTTCTATAAGGCCGTTTATCAATTGATATATCTACAAGAGATTTCAACAGATCTAATTAATGTAAAGCTTTCTGACGATTCAATATTACGATTTTCAATTGAGGAGGATAGAAGTTCATGTTCATAGATTTCAAGTATGGGACGCAATTTCGAATTGGAACTAACCTATTTGAAGTGCTTCGGCACAGAGATGATGACGTTGAACTGCTTAATATAACGCATGACACGAAGGAATTACTGTCTATTAATGAGATCTTGACTGCTTACAACGAGAAAAAGTTAACTGTTCTGCATGAAGGTCAAGACTCTGATGTTATTGAATACAGTACAAAAGATTATACTGATGCTCAAAACGATATTATGGAGAAACGTTATAGGGCGATTGAGCCTATCATTAAACGAACAATAAGGCCATCACAGTTTCAGGATTATGTTGATAATTATCCTGAGGAATTAAAGCCCAATGGCTCGATTTCTCTCGCGTCGATTTATAGATGGTTAGATTTATGGTATAAGCGGATGAACAAATTTGACTTAATTCCAAAAACGAGGGGACCAAAAGATCATCGAGTCTCTGCAGAAATAATGAACGAAGTTTCTCGTATTATTTTTAAATATGGAAGCAAAGCGGAGTATGTTACGATTAAAGACGAATTTGATGTGCTTGATGCTGAAATAAAAAAAATTAATTTGACAAGGGCGGGCCATGAACAGCTAAAGAATGTTTCGGAATCGACATATAGAAGGATACGGAAAGAAACAGTAGATACATATGAGCGTGATAAAGAGCACATGGGGGCAAACCAAGCGGATTTGAAACACAATGGTGTACATTCAAATGCAAGAGCAACACGTCCACTTGAATGTATGGAATGTGATTGGACGCCAATTGACTGTTTAATCGTAGACTTTGAACTTGACGAGTTATTTCGTCCGGTTATTATGTACGGAATTGACCAGGCAGTGGGCGAGCCGATGGGATTTAATATCATCTTTAAAAAGGAGCCTGATGCCGGTGATTGGAAACAATTAATTTTACATTGCATTCTACCGAAGACTGGATTTAAAGAGTTGTACCCACGGGTTGAAATGAATTGGACGGCATATGGTGTCCCTCAATCGATACTTTTGGATAATGCAAAAGTGAACGACGCGAAAGAAGTAGAAGAGATTTGTTCGGCTCTTCGAATCGGCCTTAGATATTGTGAAGTAGCATCCGGGCATCAAAAAGGTCAGGTTGAACATGCACTAGGAGATCTAAATCACAAAGCATTTCAAGGATTAGTCGGTTCACTCTTTTCAAATCCTACAGAAAAAGGACAATATAACTCAGCAGCGAAAGCGGTGGTCGATATTAAAGGACTGTATCATATCGCACACATAGCAATTGTTGACATGGTCGCTAACAATTTTAATAGAGGGCAGAACATCCAAGGGGTTCCAGAGCATTTATGGTCTAAAGGCTTAAAAGAAATGAAGATACATCCTCAATTACCTGCAAAACGGCAGTATTTAGAGTTACTTTTCTCTTCAAACAGTGATACACGTACGATTGGTCCTCGTGGAATAGAACTCAGGGGTCATCACTTTTTTAGCGATGAATTAAATGAACTAAGAAAGCGATTGGAACGTGAAGGTAGAAGTCGTGAAGTCTTGATTCGCTGGGGCTCTGATTTAAGGGTTATTTATGTAAAAGACGAATTTAATAAACGTTATATTGAAGCCTGTATTAAAAGTGGAGGCCTGGAACGGAAAAAGATGGATAAGAATCACATGATCCATGCGGAGTTGCTGGAATATCTGACAAACAAAGATGGTAGTGCATTTAATGACTACGATTCATCTCTGCAGGGTAGGGCTAGACTAGAAATAGAAGAAATTCAAAAAGAATGTAAATTGGAGTATCAAGGGATTCGTAGAAGAAAAAGTAGGGAAGCAGCAGCTAATGAGACTGTAGCCAGTGCAACTAAAGGTGTTCCTATCGAACAACTTCCTGGACTAGCAGAAGCTATGAATATATCGATGCTGAATCCTGAGGAAAGTCGCGGAGGTATAAAACCATCCAAATCTGCTAATAATCAGAATGAATCTATTATTGAGCAACCTAAACCTGGTGCCTTGCATGTTGACATCGTAGATCTAGATAAAATTGCAGACAGTTGGGGGAGTGGTCGAAAGGAGATAATTTAGTTGGAGTTTGAACGGTTAGAAGGAAAAGCACCTGATTCGAAGGAATTGAAGAGACGTGTTGAACATGTTAAAAAGATCATTGTCCATCACCCAAAGTATGAAATTCTGCTTGAGTAATTGGAAACGATCCTAGACTTGTCAGAAGGCTCAGTAAGTCCAGATGGCCTATTCATTTTTGGGCCAACTGGAGCTGGCAAAAGTACTGTGACTAAGGAATTTACAGCTAGATATCCTCGTGAAGTTAAAGAAACTGATGATCGAAAATATACGCATATACCCGTATTAAGGGTGGTCGTTCCTCCAAAAGCTACACCGAGGATGCTGGCATCGAAAGTACTGGAAGATATGGGGGATCCCTTCAGCCATAAAGGATCCGAATCTGAGTTGACCAGTCGTATCCATCACTTTGTTAAGGAACTTGGGATTAAAGTCATTATTTTTGACGAGTTCCAGCATCTAATTGATGCCGACACCGAATATGTGTTAGCGACAGCATCAAACTGGGTTAAAACATTTACTGAAGAAATTGGAATTTCTGTTATTCTCTGTGGAATGCCAGAATCAGTAAAAGTTTTTATTAGCAATCCCCAATTGGATCGAAGATTTTGTAACAAAGTTGCGTTAGAAGCTTTCGCATATGGTACCGTTGAGGAGATTCTTACTTTTAGGGTATTTCTTCAAAAAGTTGATAAATTACTTCCTTTTGCTGAATTGGCGAATCTAGCTGATCCTCGAATGGCAGATAAACTGTACTTTATTTCGATGGGGATACCTTTTTATGTAATGAAGTTACTTGAATATGCAACCTATATTGCAGCTAAGGCGGGCGCTGATAAAATAACTGAAGCACATCTGGCGAAGGCGCTTATGAAAGTAAAACAAGTGGCTAGACCATTTGTTGCAAATCCCTTTACTGACCCAAATTTTGATTTAGAAACAGCGCTTGGAATTGAGAATGATGCGATGAATAAGTACAAAGAGAAACTGATGATTAAAAGGAAAAAAGGAAGAAAATCAAAGATAGCTCAAGGAACTTCGCTAAATGTATAAAAGGTTAAAAAACGGCGGCCCCCAGGCCGCCGTTTAATTTTTATCAAAAACTTCCATCAATATGTTCTTCGCTTTTTTCAATTCTTTGGGACTAATCGAAAGAAGAAGATCAATGATTTGTTCTAAATCAGAAGATCTCCCTTTTGTTTGGTTGTTTATCCTAGTATAAGAGAAGAGTTCAATTACCCCAACATTTAATGCATGTGCAATCTTTGTAAGATTAAGCACAGAGATATTTGTTTCCGCTCGTTCAACTCCGCCAATATAGGTGTAGTTTAAGTTCGCCAACTCACCTAATTGCTCTTGTGACAATCCCTTTTCTTTTCGTAAGTCCCGTATCCGTTTACCAATTAATTTCAAAATTGATTCAGACATTAGCTACACCTCTAAGTGAAGTGTAGTCAACCAAAATACAGATAAACACGAGAGAAAAATGGTATTTACAAGTCAATACTATATATATGTATTATCAATCTATCATTTGGCAATAATAGGACTAATAGAATAACAGGAGGTGTAACTAGTGTGGAAAAATTAATCGATGTATTTCCAACTGAGCAAGCTGTGATAACAGAGAAAGGAATATTATATAAAGGAAACACTTATACCTGCAGTATTGCAATACGTGAACAGTGGTATGGTAAATTCTCAGGAGATATACCTATTTTCGTTGATAATTTCGACGAAGGTTACATTTTAGTCTTGTTGAGAGATGGAAGTTTAACAATAGCATTACGTATTTCCAATCATATGGATGCCAATGAACAAAGTATCGAAAGTTTTCAAGCGCGAATTCGTTCACTTAAAGACCAATTAAAGAGTCGTAACAATAGAGGCTGGAAACGATGAAAAATGAAATGCATAAACAATTGCTAATTCGACCTTTTATCGTAAGTGATGAGAGTATATCAGGCTTCCTTTACCGAGTATCTATAATGAATAGATACCGATTTTCGTACCTCTATAATTATCTGCACTTATCGATCTATGAAGCACAGAATAATGAATTTAATCAAGAAGCATTACAGATGTTTGCAGCATTAGTAGATAGAGAAAATGGTTTTATTAATGAGAGGAACGGATACAAATTAAAAAGTTTTTTAGGAGCAGAACTATACACGAAAATTATTATGAAAAATAAAGTCAAATACTGTCCTATATGTATCCAAGAAAAATACTATCATCGAACAGCTTGGTGTTTTACTCCATTTCATCTATGTATCGTGCATAAAGTAAAGTTGGTTGATCAATGCCCACAGTGCAGGCAAATGATTAGTTTGTCAGCTTTTATGAATCGCGAGTGTGAAAAGTGTTTCTTTAATTTCGAGATCATACAGCCCGACGTGTGTGATAATTTAATTTTTTTTGAATCACAAACAAATATACAAAATGCCTTATGGGAAAAAGATAGATTTGTTATTGCGAATTGTAATTTTAATAAGTTTTTTCGATTGGCATACTGTAGTTTTCACTTACTTATTGGTGGGATCGATTATACCGCGATGTCTGCAGAACATTTATCGTTTTTTCATAATCAGTTTGAGGGTGTGAGAAGTGGGCTAAAGTTAGCAATTGGACTAGCCAATGTATATTGGATGTATTTAGATTTTCCAAATAACTTCTACATGGTTCTGAATGACTTTTTAAAGCGAAATGTAGGAAGTCAACGATATGAACGACTTAGTGCTTTCGGAATTATACTTGAGGAACCCGAATTTTATATGATTGCTGAGGCATATAACGCTTACTTTATAAAACAAATTGATAATGGGAATGTCCGGAAAGATTTTTCTGTATTCAAAAGAAATCCTAACTTACTAGAGCATAGAGGTAGAGTTCGAAGGGAAGAAGTAAGACAGACTACAGGTATTGCTTATGAAAAATTGCATGAATTGAACGATTATAACGAGTTACACATCGAAACAAAATATACAAACGGCCAGCAAAGATATTTAGTTGATAAATCAAAGTTAGATAGCTACTTGAGCACCAAACAGAATCTGATATCAAAAAAAGAGGTGGGTTTAATTTTTGGAATCATACCAAATTCTGTTCAAAAAATAGTTGATGCTGGCTACCTAACTCCAACGCGTCTGGCAAATTCTCCAAAAGTAAATTATCAATTTCAAGAAGTTAATAAGTTGGTTGAGGATTGTCTTGGTGTGGTCGTGGAAGAAATAAGTCCCTCTATGGTTAAATTCCATCATGTTTTATCTAAATATGCTAAGCATTCATTTACAATTCTAGAGATTATCTCTTTTACATTATCAGGACAACTTATGCCATATAGACTTAATGAAAGTAAAACTTTGGTTGAAAACTACTATGACGAGGAACAGCTTAAGGATTGTATGGAGCTAATTAAAAAAAGAAAGCAAGAAAAAAACGGAGTTTGCTTTAATGATGTAATGAAAATCTTGAAAGTTGGAGAGAAGAAATTATGGAAAGTGTTGAATGATGAAGGGATCAAGGCCGATTTTACATTAATTTGGAAGGACGGTAGGAAAAGGTACTATTTTAAAGAAGAGACCATTTCTAGAATCCAGGAATGCTTAAATTATAGGGGAAGGATTAGCTAAATGGGACTAGAAAAAATTAAGAAATTTATTAATGATGGTCGATATTTGGAACTTAGAATGGAAAAGGAGAAGTTACATATTTTAAAAAACACTATTCGTGAAGAACAAGATCAATTAAATATAAAACGAATGGTTTGGGCTGAATTAGGCGTTGTTGGAGAGTTTCAAATCTATAAGCGATTTGATTATAACTCAATTGAAGTGAAACACATACTTCATAATATAGGATTAATGCCGCTTGTTTCTTACATTAGAGGTAACAATCTAACGGATGAGGAGTTAGATATGATAGATCATATTTTCCCTAGAAAGAAACGATATTTGAGGTTTTATCCAAATCCAAAATTTAAGCAGTGTCAGAATGTTCCGCTGTTCAATACTGAAATTAACGACTTAAACTTAATTGAGAAAGTTGACTTGTGGAGACAAAGTTATCGTAATTTCGAGCAACTAAATAATAGTTGGAATAGAGAAAGAAAAATAGCTCTTACTTCACCAGAGTTAAGTATAAACACTAAATTTCCTTTAGAATGCGGTACATTTTCAATTTTAGAATCTCCTCCGATATATAGAACTGATATTTTGATTGGATTCCTTGATACTGAGACTATCTTGAAAAAGGCAGTTGTAGATATTGTCAAACTTGAAGATTTCGCGGCAAGAGGCTTTATAAATTTTAGCGATTTAAAATTGTTTAGGAAAGTTGTTGATGTTCAAAGGAGATACTGGCTGATAACTTTGCAAAAAGAGAAGGATAAGAAGGTTTATTTGGAAAATAGACTAAAAAGGTTATCCATGCTTAGCCAAATTTAAGAGAGCTCAGCGATTGCAACAAATCGTAGGTTAGATTACATGCGACTGCCTGTATACAATTGCAATAACACCGGAGGCTTTTTAAAGAGCCGGTTGTGGCAGGTTGTTATTCAATGGCAGTAGCAGCGAACTGTAAGCTACGAAGATTACGAGAAAATTGAATCGCAGGTGAAAAGTGATGATAATATCGTGTTAGAGAAAATAAAGCCGTTTATATTCGCCATAAGCTAGAAAATTAATAATTGAAATTTAAAGTTCGGAAAATTTCCATGATATTTGGATTTAACGAGGAAATGAGAAAAAAATAATGCAAGGGGATAGTAGCAAAGCGGTAGATGTGACAAATGCAAAAAAAGCATGAGATGTATGTGGACATGAATTGGATCTTTCAGAGGACTTTTTATAATTGGCTAAGCTAATATTGAATGCGAGCAAGTCTTTTAACTGACGGCACGAGAACTGACAAAACAAACAGTTGCAGATCTGTGCTGAACTCCCTCGGTACAATGTAGTTTTCTCGCGAATGCTCGCTTATTCGCAGGATCTCTCCAATGGATAATTTACTCTCTGGACAAAGAAGGCTTGTACCGTGAAAATGGGCAGCCGAAGGGCATTCGGGAACAGAAGGGGCGAGGTTTCGCTCCTTTTTTGTTGGTCTGCTGCACGCTGCTCCACGTACCTCCGAAGGCTTTCACTCCCATTTCTCGACGGGTCAATGCCCTTTCCTTTCATTCCTTCGTTACGCCTATCCGGTGGCTGGAGGCCGGTTATCGTAACGGTACGGGTCTTGGCCATTTTTGTTCAACGCAATCCGGTACTCCGTGCAATTTGAGATCCTGCGAACAAGCCAGTTTTCGTGCTAACTGAGAAGCGGTTAAGCAGTTTGTTTCATGGGAAGAGATCGATGTAGGCTTCGCCGCTCTGTGCCATGGCAACCAGGAGGCGAGCCAGCTTGGCACAAAGCTTCATCACGGAGCGCATCGGCTTCATGCCTTTCGTCTTTACATTCACTTCGTGCTGTCGTTTAAATGAATGATCGTTCAAGATGAGGGCCATGGTTGCCATGAACAGGGCATGCCGAAGTCTGGGTCGGCCCCGTTTGCTGAGGGACATCTGGCCTTTCCACTTGCCTGAGCTCGCTTCAGCCAGGTTGAGGCCGGCATGCCGCAGCAAAGCATTGCCATGTGCATAGCCGCTGAGGTCGCCAGCTTCACCCAGTATGCCGGCGATTGACAGGATGCCCATGCCCTTCATTGCCAGCAGCGGCTTGGCCAGCGGGATCCGAGCCAGTGCAGCCGCCACTTCATCCTCCATCACTTGCAGTTGCTCAACAGCCAGATAATATTCGGCCAGCAGCTGTTGTAGATGAAGCTTGTAGGCTTTCCCGCCATGCTTGGCACCGACTGAGCGCGTTGCCAGTGCTAGCAATTCGGCAGCTCTCCGTTCACCGCATGCCGTTTCATGACCGTTTTCCAGCCGTCGATTACCTGGCGAACGGTGAGCTTTTGAAGATGCGCAGGCGAAGCTCAATTGGTAGTGCATAGGACTGAAAACCTTAGTGTCTGCGGTTCGATTCCGTCCAAGCTACCAAAAATTCTCTTTACCAATACAGGTGGTAAAATACAATTGCATCTGAAACATGTCTGACAAGATAATTTTGGCCTATCGCGACGCCATAACCGAACTTAAGCAAGTATTTACATCTATGCGAGGGAAGGCAAGATGCTTCCCTCGCCCGAGACGATTTCCTCCATCGAGTTGGTGAGCTGGACACGTACAATCTGGCGAAAGAGTACTCCATCTCCCGCCACTATTGGGAATAGAGCGAACCCTTCCGGGTTATCCGGAAGGGTTTTTTGCGTGGAAACCTCAACCGGACTAAAAGCCTGTGTAAAAATTAATCATTGACATATATAACCAACTAAAGGTAATTTAAAATATATAGTTAAATTTACATTTAATCATTGTGATTGTTATTAAAAATTATTTAAATAGGAGGGATAATTAGTGTGAGCTTCTCAACTTCTTACAAAATAGCTTTTCAATTTAACCCGCTTTTTGAGTTTGCCAGCGCAGCTTCATTTGTCGCTAATAAAGATCAATTCATAAAAATATTCCATGAGTTAGGGGAAGATCTGGATTCCATTGGCTTTATTGAACAGATGGACGGTCAGCTCTCTCGTTTTCTGAGAAGCGAACTAAACTTCTTTTTCGTCCATCCCTTCAAGCAAACGTCTTTAGGATATGAGACGATCGTAAATATGGCTATTATCAATACGTCACCGATAACTGTCACAGAAGGCATAAATACATTAGAACGAATGGCTTCAACTCAGCTTGTTGCCCGAATGGTTAAATCATCATTAAAGGAGCAATTCGATTCCTTTTTATCAGGTCATCAATGGAGTGATGTTCAACGTGACAGGGATCTAATGATTAGACAATTAAACAAAATAGATGGGGCAAACAAAGAAATAATTGAACGATTGCTGGAATGCACGATGTACCCGGACGAAGCCAAGCAGAGATACCACACACTTTGTAAAACTTTTTATAATTCCATATATAGTCCTCTTGAAGAACAGATTGTATCCATTTCAAGAGGAGGGGCAGAAAAATATTCTGAGCAATATAAACAAAACCCATTAAAATTCATTGATAATTATTTAGTAGAAGCTACAGAAGAAAAACTGAAACAACCAACTCAGATTCACGTCAGCATTTTTGATCAGGCATGCAGCACTTGTAATTCAGGCACTTCGAAAGATGAACTATTTAACTGGATACGATTAGGCATCCATCTTGATCGACTGTTAGAAAACAAGCCTTTAAGAAAGCAGGCTGACTTATTTTTAAAATTGCTATCAGATTCAAAGCGAATCTTAATTATTGAAGCGCTCGCCGAACGACCATGGTATGGTCAGGAGTTATCCAAAAAGTTGAATTTGACTCCAGCTGCTATCTCCTATCATATGGGCTTCTTCTTCAGTCTCGATCTGGTGAGAGTATCCAAATCAGACCAAAGACATTATTACTTGTTAGATAAGGAAAAGATGAAAACTTATTTCTCCCAAACACAAGAAATCTTGTTGAAAAAACACGATTAGGAAGATGGGGGAGTACTTGTGAAACGTGAGAAGTCTGTCTTTTATCATTTGCTGCCCTATGTTAAACGTTTTCGATGGATATACATTTGTCTTACCGCCATGCTATTTGCTGGCATTGCCGATGGACTTTTGTTTACGTGGTTTTTGCAGAGCATTACGAATGGCGCAATCGCTGGTGATGTAACAAAAGTACAAATGTTTTTTCTTTTCGGTGCTGGTCTTGTTTTGGTTATGATGATTGTCCAATTTCTAAACGTATACTTCGAATCACTGGCGACTAACAAAGTCAAAACAAGCTTAGCCGATGATTTGTTTGACCACCTCTTAAGGCTGCCGACACGTTATTACACAAGCAATCATTCGGGAGATATGGTCGCTCGAATAACTCAAGATGTTAATAGTATTGGCGGTGCAATCGGAAGCAATTTGATTAATCTAATACGACAACCTTTATGGGCCGCGGCGGCATTTATTTACTTAGTAACAATTCATTGGGTGTTAGCTTTGCTAGCATTAATGCTCGGACCTGCAACTACTTTGTTGGCGAAATTATGCGGCCGGTTGTTACGCCAAAACGGACAATGGATACAACAGTTAACGGGAAAACTTACTGAATTTGTTACCGACTCACTCGCAGGGCATTTAATTATTCGAACGTTTGGACTCGAAAGTGATTCCTCTCAGAATTTCAAAGAACAAAATGGCCGCATTTTGGAACTCCAATTAATGGAGGGAAGGCACAAAGCCGGGCTGCAGGCAGGAACGATAGGGGTCAGCCTCGCAGCTCAAATAGTCGTAATAGGTGTCGGATCCCTTATGGTGATACATAAGCGAATTTCTATAGGTGAACTGATTGCTTTTATTTCGCTTACCCAGGGCTTGATTAGTCCGTTCACAAACATTGCTAATACATGGGGAGGATTTCAACGATCACTTGCTGCGGTAGAACGAGTATTTCAGGTTTTGAAGGAGCCGACAGCCTTACAAACCTTGCCTACTGGAGAGGGAGTGGAGGTTCCGAATATAACGGATGGAATTCGATACAAAAATATTATTTTCTCCTACAAGAATAATCACCCGCTTCTAAATGATTTTAATTTAGAAATCCCTGCCGGCAAAACTGTTGCATTCGTCGGGCCAAGCGGATCCGGAAAAAGTACCATCTTTAATCTGACATTAGGGTTATATGAGCCAAACTCAGGAGAAATTGAAGTGGATGGGAAGAAACTCAATGAAGATGTAAATCAAATGAGAAAATATATGTCTTTAGTGCCACAAGAATCCTTTTTATTTAGTGGCACTATTCGAACAAATATTGCATTAGGCAAGATCGGATCATCCAATCATGACATTATGGAAGCGGCTAAAGCTGCGCAAGCCCATTCATTTATTATGGAGCTTCCATTAGGATATGAAACAGAGGTTGGTGAAAAAGGGATCAGACTATCCGGAGGGCAAAAACAGAGAATATCCATAGCCCGTGCGATTTTGAGGAACGCCCCCATCTTGTTACTAGATGAAGCAACTTCCGCTTTGGACTCTGAATCGGAGATTTCGATACAAATAGCTTTGAAAGCGTTAATGCATAACCGGACAACGTTAGTCATAGCACACCGTTTGTCTACTATTCTCGACTCCGATCTTATTGTAGTAATGGATAAAGGGCGAATAGTTGAAATGGGGGAGCATCAAGAGTTGATACAAAGAGATGGTCTGTACTCAAAAATGTTTGCTATTCAATTTAAAGAATATACAAAATTTCAAAAATTGAAGGATGTGTAGCCAATTGTAAACGCGCCTATGGAGTCGGCCGCAGACCGATAGAGGATTCAAGCTCTTGCACATAGATTAAAAACGACGCCAGTCCCTCGAGGTTGTGCTCGAATCGAAAGGTCTTGCCGCGCGGCATGCCTCGATCTGTGAAAGCCTGAGCATGACTTTCTCCTTTGGAAACATCCAGCCCAATGACAGGATTCATTGAATCACTCCTAAACGGTATTAGCCGGAACCCCTAACCTTCTTGTCGTCCACATCATCGCATGTGATTCAGGGTCTGGCCCCAATTAGCCTAATCATGGTGTAACAAGTAGGGGGGATGAACGGAATAGCTCTCGGGATCTGCGTCCCACGGGCACGTTGGTTTGATCCCCGGCTACCGCCATCTTACGACCATACAAAAACGGTCGACCAGTAAGTTCTGGTGACCTCATAATACGAACGATAGCTCAATAAACTATCAGCATAGTCTGCAGCCGTAAAGGGGCCTCTGTGCTGCCGGCAAATTAGAGACGACTAGATTCATTGAGTCAGTGGGAACAGAATGCAAGAGAGTCAGTGTTTAGGTTGCCAGCTTGCAAATAAAGAACTTGAAACGCACACAGTATATGAGAATGATTTTGTTACCTGCATTCTTGATATCGCGCCCTTAAATGAAGGGCGCATGCTAATACTTCCTAAACAACATTACCATGATGTCGATGATTTGGACGAAATCACTGCTAATGAGATCATTAAAGCATCGGCAATGTTAGCTAGGGTCTTAAAAGCAGAATTTCATCCAGATGGAATAACGGTTATACAAAATGGTGGTAAATTCAATGATTTAACTCATTATCACGTGCATGTCTTCCCACGGTATGATTTCGACGGGTTTGCATGGGTGGAACCACTTGATATCGTAAACGCAAAAGGCCGTCTAGACAACCTCGAAAGAAGTTAAGAAAGATAACCGGGACCGATTTCTTAATGACATACATCATGAGTCACCGCAGCATTGCCAGGGCAGCCTCGCTGCGTTATCGGTAATATTAGCAGAACCTACTCTTAGTGAGACCATGAATGCAATAAATTGCGGACTCGTCCTTACAGTAGTGAATTTATAATCAACGCAGGCGAGTTTCACGGACGCGAAGTCTGCTAGTGTAATTAGTTTTTGATAAATGATCCCTTTAAGTCATCTAACCATTCAAATTGAGTACCCTTTAAATTTTAAATAAGTAGCCCAGTCGCTGATGACGTTCGCCGCGATTTCACTTGTTTCAATTAGGTTTACAGCATTTATTATTAGATTCATAATTTCTTCTAAACTGTTCAGCGTTACTACATCAATTCCTAATGTAGAATATCCCTCAAATGGAGTTAACGACAAATCAGTGGTAAATGTACATCTGGCACGATTAATTTCCTGGATCTTAAGGTTATCTGTCGTTACTTGTCCTCTTTCATTTAGGTCTATATTTTCATAATCATCACCATAATAAACTTCAAATAATTTACCTCCGAACACTATGAGAGGTATCCAATAAGTTAATTCTTCAGAAGAGGGATCATCGAAAAAGATTCTATCGTCCTCTTTATTAAATCCCGACAATGATTTTATCGCGGAAAGTGCAGATAATCCTGCATTTCTTATTTGCGCATCATCGCTCTCTTTTCTGTTCAAAACAGATTGAAAGATGGATATTCTTTCTGGAGCCCAATACTCTCGGAACTGCTCAAAATTTACATCATGTTCCTCTAGTAAATCTTTCTCATCTTCCTTCAAAACCTCTAAGTCCTCATGTAGATAAGACCATATCTCCCTGTGTGATTCACGTATGAAGTAAGAATGGACCTCGGTGGGTTCTATTATGAAGGGAATTTCCATAAAAGCAGACACTTGGCTCTTTTTTTCGTCAAAGTATGGATAACGTGACATTGGATTTTGTATTGAATGCAGTATCCAATGGTTATCTTTAGATTGCTTGCACGAAACTACTACTCGTATATTTTTATGACCTGGTGGCGTACAGACAAGATCAATTTCCCGTAAAGGACTAGAAGCATCATCTTCTTTATAATGGGTGAGATGATTAACCTCCCAGCCATTCTTAGTAAAAATTTTAGAACAGTACATTTCAACCGGCATGCCAGACTTATTCACAGTTTCAATGACTTTGTTTAACAATTCATCGCTCATCATTCATAACTCCTTCACAATTAAGCCAGTCCGCATGATGTAAGGGTTTGTCCATATGGTAATTCTATCTACTTACTTAATTTTCCTTCCGCAGTAGATCGAATAATTGGCTTATTGTGATGATTTGTTTTTTGGGTACAATGTTTTTACATCCTAAAGAAAAATAATACTTGATGCAAGGAATTTGCCTCAAACATCGGATTAAACTAGCGCG
This sequence comes from Paenibacillus aurantius, assembly GCF_032268605.1. Taxonomy (NCBI): domain Bacteria; kingdom Bacillati; phylum Bacillota; class Bacilli; order Caryophanales; family Paenibacillaceae; genus Paenibacillus; species Paenibacillus aurantius. Next base: position 4,160,929 of record NZ_CP130318.1, on the reverse strand, counting down.
GCGCGCACTATAACACAATAAACTACTCCATGAGGTTGCCTCGGCGGGTACCTGATTCCATCCTTGGGCAGAAAACACTGCACAAGTTTGATTAACGTTTATCGGATCGCAAGATAATGATCTCCAAACGTCGATAATCGATATTATTAACCCGCAGCTTTTAAACTGATCGGAACATCCGGGGGACTCGCTCCGGATGTTTTTTATTGCTGGTCGAAAAAACAATGCTTTGATTGTCATATTCCGGACTTCCGGTTATGATGGTAAAGTTAAATTTTTCATAAAAAGGGGCAAGCAACATCATGAACAAAAGGTTTTGCACGACGCTTGGAATTATGATTCTTTTATTGGTTGGCTGCGGAAATAAGCTGGACGAGAGGAGATTGGCTGACATAACGAGTGAGTTGGAAAAATCCACTCTGTCTAAATACGTCGGCGGTAATCTTAAATCTTCGGTGGTAGACAAATTAAAATTAGACGACTATAAATTTTATCGATATCAATATAGCGCAGAAGCGAACAGCGATTTTGAGGCATTGCCAAAGACTGAAAAGTACAAAATACTAAAAGATTCCTTGGATACCGCCAGGTCAGTGAGATTCGACTGTGGTGAAAAAAACATTTGTACTATTGAGGGAATAGAGCTAAAGAACGGGACCTCCAATTATTTAATGGCCACGGATCCGTTAGATAAGTATGAATTTAAAATTAACAATGCAACCTATGAACCCGAAACTACTACTGTACAACCCTCCAAAACACAAAGCAGTCCTTCTACATACACAAAAGAACAACTGCAGAAGGACCCGAAAGCTCCTTCAAAGGATCCAGCCGACTATAATAAAAATGGTGAGTATGTTCCCAAAAATGGAATATCGAATAACCCTAATGACTACAATGCTAAAGGTGAGTACAAGCCAGTCGAATCAATGACTAAGGAAGAAATTAAAAAAGAGTTAGAAGACATGCTGAAGAAATCTATAAAATAACAAAAATGAAAATGACTGTCCTAATCTAAGGACGGTCATTTTTGTTACCCTGGAAACGGACCACAAAATTCCTTTGATAAAAAACCGGTTCATTCCAAATAGGAGGAGAAAGTCTGCGTATGCGTTTTGGAAGCAGGTAATTTAATTGGATATTCAAAAAGCGTTAGAGCGTCATTGAAAATGTCATTGCTACTATTTGTAGTTGATGTGTTGCGCTAACGGGCACGAGAGTTGAATAACACCATGAAGGCTGCCGAAGCACCGATCGGAGCCGTACTTTATTCACGCGCAAATCACCGTCAGAAGACAACTACCTGGTACGTTAAGTTTAACAACGGCTGCACATTTCCCAACAGCAGGATGATGCAGCTCTCCAACCGATGGAAGGAGAATGAAGGATACGAGGACAATGAAAATGTTGTTCTTTGCAAATATGTGAAGCGATATCTGACTTAACCCAGTCTATTCCAACGCGGATAATTATCTATTGCATAGATACCTGGTTTAAACGTTATTTTACGTAATCCCAAAGGAGCTGATTTGTTGCGAAAAATTACTAACTTGCTACTCATGGTGCTATTCACGACATTTGTGATGGTTGGTTGCTCTCGTGACGTAATAAATGAAAAAGAGCCCGAATTAAAGGATGTTGTAATGGCTTTGCTTGAAAAAGAGAATGTGAAAGGCAATGTTTTTTTGATAAAAGATACAGAAAATTATCTTGTAGCATTTTTTACCGACAACTCCCTAGGAGTCGTTGGCGCAAGAAAAATAAATGGACGATGGCAAGTTGTTAAACGATCTCATACAAATTGGCAGGAGTTTGGTTTTAATGTTGCGATTGGTGACAGATTGGCACAAAATGAGAACCCGCCATATATTTATTTCGGAACAATCACTGATCCGGCAATTTCTAAGGTGACAGTCGGGGAGAATGAAGCACAGTTTTTCCGAGTTGAAGAAAACAAGAAAATTTGGTATTACATTGATGAATCTTCGCACAGCGAAGAAATAAAGGCTTTTAATCAAGAAGGACGCAAGGTATTTCCAGGTAGCTGAAATTTATTCTTTGTATTACGCTAACGGGTACGATAGTTGAACATTCCATTAAGGCTGCCGAAGCATATCGGCGGTCTTTCTGTATTTTCAAGTATTTCGTTCGATTACCGTTAGAAGGCAGCTAACTGCCACGTTAAAGTTAAAAAGCCAGCATTAGTGATGCGCAAGGGAGGATAATAAATGGATGAAACTCTTCATAGTTAAGTTTAATAATCAATCACTTATTACCTTTGCTACAGTGGTATCATTCATCAATTATTATTGTATCGTTCTATTTTTTGCTATTAGTTATGATACTAGGTATGAATTAGCAGGTGGACCAGCTTCAATGTTTTCCTTCTTTTTGGGAGGACCTGTCGTAGCCTGTCTTCTTAGCCCATTAACCTTCTTGCTTATATGGTACCTGAAGTACAAGAAGATTATATTGATCTCTGGATTGATTGTAATGTTTCATTTATTGATATTTACTTTATTGATTTTAGGAATTGGTGTTGCAATATTGATGTACGGTCATTTATTACGCTAACGGGTACGATAGTTCAACTGCATGAGGGTAGCTGAGACATATGAATCGGCTGCCTTTTCTACGTCAACGGGCAGATTTCTTTCACGAAATCCTGCGCAAATGTGGTACTATTGGGGCAAATTACAACTACGGAGGAGACTCTAGTGAAATACAAAAAACAACATTGGATTCCTCGTTCTTATCTCTCAGCGTGGTGTGATAATGATATTCCGGTGGGCTATGATCCGTACGTTTGGCTTATTTCAAAAGACTGGAGCCAGATTAAAAGAAAAGCCCCTGAAAATATCTTTTATGAAAATGACATGTATACTATTCATTTAGCAAACGGTGAAAGAAACCTTTCAATTGAGCACGGTCTATCGGGCCTCGAAGACGCAGTTTCAAAAGTTGTCCAAAACGTCATAATTAAAAATAAACGATTAAGCTTAGATGATCATATAATTCTCTGCGCCTTTGTAGCCGCCATGCACGAAAGAACACCATCACACAGAGATCATTTAAAAAAACAATGGGGTAAGGTGCTCTCAAAAATGGAAAGCATGCGTTATCAGTTTGAGAGGGCTACTCCTGAACAACAGAACGCTATGATGAGCATTGGACCGGTATCCGAAGGACCGACCTATTCAACCGAAGATGTTCGGCAGATGGCCGAAACTCCGCTTCAAACAATGCTGATGCCCTCTATTCAAACTCAGACCTCTTTGCTGTTAAAAATGAATTTATCAATTTTGTACTCAATAAGCAAAGCTAGATTTCTCACATCCGATAACCCGTGTGTATGGTTTGATCCAGAGGCAAAACATAGACCCCCGATGTTCAGAAGTGTGGGGCTAGGATATGAGACTGTCGAAATCACATTGCCCTTGTCACCTCGGCATGCGATAATCCTGAGTTGGAATAGTGCCCCAGCTTATATCGAGTTTCCAAGAAGGAAAGTAGAAGCGCTAAATTATAAAACCTGGCTTTATTCAGAGGACTATGTGGTTTCTAATGCCAACATTGAAAAACCTCACTGGCTGGGTAATTAAAAGATAAAAATAACTAAATCATGCTCTGCATAATCCCGGTTATTGTATAGTTAACTTGCATTTTACGCTATCTAAACATATATGAGTTAAGCTAACGGATACAAGAGCGGAGGCGTTACATTGCCAAATTCAAAGTGTAAATTACTTCATGTGGCTTGCCTTTTTGCCATTGTCCTATCAACATGTTTATCCGGCTGTTCGAACAATGCTAAAGGACCGGAACAAGTCATCATGAAACTAATTTTTTACTCCAGCAACAAAGAAGGAATTGAAGTGTTATTCCATTTCACGGAAGGGGGCGGTTATAGAATGTATGGCATCACAAAGCATACGGCGGAGGGTAAAGAGGAGTGGCAATTTACGGCCGTTAAACTTATCCCTATTACCGAAAAAACGACAGAAATAGAAAAGATAAAAAAACTTGCTGTTCAATATCATGTGAATGTTAACGAAGAGGAGCTTCCTCCTGAGCAATGGGGGGGGACTGAATGATTTGACAAGAACATTATCTCATTCCCAAAGTTCAGCAAAGTTAGTGGCAGCATGTGGAGGCATTCAAATAACGATTTCATTTACTCATGTTGGCAAGGAGGAATGGCCAGCTCGGCAGATGGCAGCGAGTACGATGTAAAAGCGGAAAAATCAATTCGAAAGAGGTGGTCGGTAAGGAGGGCGCCATTGTTTGATAGGGATGGAGTTTCCTAGATGATTGGAGTCCTCTTTGTACATTGGCGAAACCACAGCAGGACCTATGAAGAGGTGACTATTAAACGAGCTGACCACTGCGGCAGTCTGCTTTTTTCATTAAAGTAACGGGCAGGTTAACACAATAAACCTCTCAAATTACTTGTATGGTATCTATTAGTGTTAACTGGAAGTTAGTGAGAAATTAAAGTGGAAGATTGATACTTCAGATCAAATTGATGGAGTACTTCGTCGCAAAAGAGGAAGATCGGCCCGCCGCTCATTCCGCAAACTCCGCCAGCCCGGTTACTTCCCGCTCAAACATACGCTTTACCCAATCCTCCCGTGACAGCCTCAAGACCAGCCTTTGGTCGGTCACTTCTATTATTATGCCATGTTCTAATCCTGTCTTGAAGGATAAGGAATAGTAGAAAACGAAATTGATACCAAGTGAAATATCTATTATTGAGTAGGAAGTGAAAAATATGGACGCTATTGCCCAAAGAATCCAAAATGCGAATAGCTTCAATGAAGCGTTTACGATCTATTCTTCTAACAAAGGAAACGACCCTAAATCCAATCTTATCAATTCGGTTATCAATAAGGCCAAGTCTACAGATGATTTACTGTTCATCATGAACGAAATAAAAATGAAGCGATCTCTCTTCAACGATAATACGATGCGTGCGATTATCACAAAAACCAAATCGATGCAAGAAATGTCGTTGTTTTTAACCGAGATGATTGCAGCGAATATAGAAATCAGTGAAAAAACATTTCGGGCTATTTTGATGAAAGCCCGGAACGACCAGGATATTTTGTCTATGTTAAAGGTAATTGATTTTCAAAATCGACGATTCAACAAAACGACTTATCGTGAATTACTCTTAGGGTTAAAAAATTTCGATAATGTTCTAAAGGTTTTTGAAGAAATCAAACAAAAAACCCTACCTAACGTTGATCTATATCAAGTGGCCATATATAAATCAAAGACTTTTGATGATGTAATCCCTTTAATCAATGAGATGAAAGAAACGCAAATCCAACTTGATGATCGGATATGTAGTACGATTATCAACAAGACCCAACACTTTTCTGATGCCATTCTATTTGTATACGATATGATCGATCAAGAAATCAAGGTAAGAACTAAGGTGTATGAGACTTTGATGAAGTTGGCATCTGATCCAAATCAGTGGGCCGAGTTAAATGGTTTATATCGAAAAATGGATGTTTTCGTAAACATTGACGATGATGATGTTGAGTTCCTAACTAAATTCAGGAATAAAGACAGGGAAATGAAAGCACTCGAAAAAGTAAACAAAGTCGAGGCATTTCCGGAGCACAATAATGAGGTTTTGATACCAACTGTTCGAAATTCTATATCGAAAGTTGATCCTGAAACATTAAAGAGCCGGTATCAAGCTTTATACTCTGATGGAGCCAATGAATCTATGTACTTTATAAATTCAGATGAACCGCTGCAGGATCATATAAATTTCTTATCCGAGGAAATCAGTGTCCGCAGCATTCATATCGCCACAGGTTTTTTGTATAAGAGTGGACTGAATTTACTCGAGCCAAGTTTCAATATGGTACTAAGCAATGATGGATCTGTTCAGTTGCTTATTGGCAGCCTTCAAAAGTACTGTCAGACCTTAAAAAATGATTCAATTAAAATTTCGTCTATGGATAAACAAACTGCGGTGTTTCTAGAGGACTGGCGAGCACTTAACAAAGCGGAGATAAAAACGATTGAAGATCGGTTCTTCCACGGAAAGTTTTATCTTCATGAGGGTAAGCAAAAAAGCTGTGCTATCATTGGATCCTCGAACGTAAGCGGTTCTGGATTTATGGTAAACTACGAATTCAACCTGCTTTATATCTTTGATACGGACTCTTCCCTTCATACTCAATTTAAAGAACAATTCGATCGAATTTGGGGTAACGGAGTGCATATCGACCATATCCAAAGTGAAAAGTTTGTGGAGATGGTTACGGAACAGGATGATTTGACCGTTGTGAAAGCACTAACCAAGATGGCCGAGTCCCAGGTTCGAAGTCGAATTGAGGATCTGACAGAAGAACAAGTAAAAAAGAGGCTGCGAATGTGGGTCCAGCGTAACCCTACGAGTATCTATTCTGACCTTGGGATCGAGGCATTGAAAGGATATATACTTTTCGAGTATAAAGAATACAACCTCTGGGTCTTTGAATCCTTTGATTCTGGGAATGCGTATTATTATTTTAGAAATGTAGAATTAGAAAATTTGCTGGAGATGATCAGAAACCTTTCTAAGACAGAGATATTTCGTATGAGCGATATGCAGAAACGAGGATATCACATCAATAACGAATCAATCCTTGAGCTTGCGATTTCAAGCCTATTTATAAAACGGTATATTATACCTAGTGCTGTTTGAATGACAGTTCTTTATTCATGATGGTGTTTATGAAACGATATGATGGAATGGATCAGCAGAACACTTCTAGAATGTTAAGCTAACGTAAGAACGAGAGCTAAATATCAGAAGGGTTGCCGCGTGGCAGCCCTTCGCTCCGTTAACGGGGCAGTTTGTTACAATAATTTCCATCAGAAATAGTTAGATTGACCTCGGCGTACATTGCCCGTTTTATTCTTGAGAAAAGGGTGTTTTTCATGGGACTTGGAGTACGGATTGGCAGAGGTAACACTGCGGATATTTATGTACTAGGGTCGGAGCAGATCCTTAAAGTATTTCGCAACCCGAAACTCCTGGACCTAGAGCGGGGGATCAGCACCATTATTGAGGAGTTGGTGGCATGTGCCCCAAAATTTTATGGTATTGTAGAAACGGACGGTCTTACCGGACTTGCTTATGAGAGGATCCTGGGGACTTCCATGCTGGAGATTCTGATTGGTAATCCGGACATAGCTGCGGAATACGGTCGTCAACTGGCTCAGCTTCACGCCAGATTGCACAGCATTAAGGCAACCGGTCGTCTGCAATCCTTAAAAACTCGACTGGCTTATACAATCAGCGGCATTCATCACGCCGAATTCGAGCCGTTACGAGAGGCGATCTTAAACCGTCTGTCTGAGCTTCCAGAGGGTGATCATCTTTGCCATGGTGACTTCCATCCTGGCAATGTGCTGTTAAGTCAGCGGGGTCCTGTCGTCATCGACTGGATGACCGCAGTATGTGGTCCGGCACAAGCCGATGTAGCTAGGACGATAATGATACTTCGTCACGCCGTCTTGCCGTCAGATTTTTCAGAGGTTGTTATCCAATCATTTGATCAGCTTCGAACCGTATTATTGCAAACATACGAGGCCACATATCTTGAACTGACCGGCTGCAACCGGCAGGAACTTGCTAAATGGGAGCTTCCGTTGATGGCGGCGCGCCTAACTGAGAGCATTCCAGAGGAAGAGCAGCGCATACTGCTCGATATATTACACCGGCAGCTAAACTAGTTTTTAGAGCTAAGCTCCCTAACGGGTAATGAAAGCTCGGCGATGGAACCGACCCATCGCCGAGCTTTCATTGCAATAGTGGCTGCTCCACTAACGGGCAGGATACTTTTATAAGAACTCTCCCTCACATTCAAAAAAAAGGTGTGTGCTACAATTCAGCGTATAAATTAGAGGGGAAGGTGGTAAAAAGATGAACAAGAATAATTCTTATGCTTTCGATTGGAACTATAATTCAAACGTTGAAAAACTAAATAAGTTATTACCATTATTTAAGAAAGTGTTCGGTTTTGAAGAGTCGCTTTTAAAAGAATTTTTTGTGAGTGGATTTCATAATTCAACATATACACCATTTACCCTTTTTAATGATGAAGTTCCGATAGCTAATGTTTCAATGTTCGATATGCCTTTGCTAATAAATCATCAAAAAGTAATTATAGCTGGTATACAATCCGTTATGACTGAACCACAATATAGGGGGAAAGGGTTATTTAAGAAATTGTTTGAATTGATGTTATTTGAAATAGATAGTAGGTTCGATTCAAGTTTTTTATTTACTAGTATACCTGAGTTATACAGACCTTTTGGTTTCCGCGAAGTGAAGGAAACTTTCTTTGTAGCTTCCCTATAACTGCATCTTTTTAAATTTAATGGTTTATGTAGAAGCAGATTACTGGATTATTGCGATTCTTTTGAGTTAACGGGCACGAGAGCACAGCGATGGATTCCGGTCCATCGCCTTTACTGCGTTCCGCGCGGCAACTCGGGTAACTGGCAGGATTATGGATTAGTATTACAGAATTTCTTAATAAACCATGGAGGTGGCTAGAATGAACAATGTAATACCGATAATTGCAAGCTTTTCGGGGGCATTCTGTTGTATTATTGCGGCGATCGCTATTCGGAAAAAGAAAAAGAGAAACCACTAGACAAAATTCACAATAAAACCGTTTCACTAACGAGGAAGGCAATGCAACGACAACAAGCGGCCTACATCATGGGCCGCTTGTTACGCTCCCTCGGTACAATGTAGTTTTCTCACGAATGCTCGCTTATTCGCAGGATCTCACCAATGGAAATTCGTTTTCTGGACAGAGAAGGCTTTGTACCGTCAAAATGGGCAACCAAAAGGCATGCGGGAACAGAAGGGGCGAGGTTTCGCTCCTTTTTTGTTGGTCTGCTGCACACTGCTCCACGTACCTCCGGAGGCTTTCACTCCCATTTCTCGACGGGTCCATGCCCTTTCATTCCTCCCTCAGGATCATGTGTTTTTCTTACGTATGCTCGCTTGTTCGCAGGATTTCGCATCCCCATTAAGAGGTGAACGATAGAATCAGTTAGTGGTGGGAGTCCCCCAGAAATATGAGGGTATACGGAAACAGAGGAATAGATAATTATCCCCATATCGTTCCATATTCTGCACACTGCTCCATACTACCCTTGGCGGTTCTCCCTCCCACGACTCAACGGGTCATGTTACCCTGTCATTCCATCGTTATACCTGTCCAAGGGGGGGAGGCTGATCTGCTTCGTTCACGGGTCTGTGCCCTTAAGGAATGAAGATTCAGTACTCGGGTGCTTTCTTTGTCCGAAATCCTGCGAACAAGCCAACCTACGTCTTTTATTATCGAACTGAGCTTACTTTAGTCAAGCTGCGGGGATAGCAGTAATAACTTTCTCGGGAGTATAATCATATTCTTGGTGAACAAGTCCGACCAGAATACGCGCCAACTTTCCGCATAGTTTTATAATCGAATGTATTTTCTTCATCTTTCTTGTTAGCGTATAGTGGTGGTGAAGCGCACGAAATTCCTCATTATTCACTACTAGGTGCAGCACAGCCAAGTAGAGGTACTTTCGAAGACCGGGCCGACCACGTTTGGTAATCCGAACCTGACCTTTATGCTTGCCGGAACTTTCTTCACCTAAATGCAGCCCTGCAAGTCGCAGCACTTGTCGTCCATGGCGATAGGTACCTAAATCCCCAGTCTCCGCTAAAATACCGGCTACTGTAATTTTACCGATGCCTGGAATGGTCAGTAGGCGCTGGGCTTGTGGAATATCTTTCAAAAGGGAAATGGCCTCTTGTTCAAGCTGCGCCAAATGTGTTGATAATGTTTCATACTGATCCAGGAGAAACAAAAGGGATCGTTTAACTTGCTCTGGTGCAACATCCTGAGCAATGGATTGCTGCGCCTGTTCCACTAGTGCTCTTGCGAACGATATACTTGCCCTACGTTTCATATGGGGTCTCCATTTGTCATAGATTTCTTCTGGGGAAAGGATCTTCAGTTCGGATGGTAATGGGAATAATCGCAGCGTTACCAAAGAGGTTTTGCAGCTCCAATCTTTGAATACTCGATGGTATTCTGGAAACCAGATATCCAGCCAGCGATGAATTTGGTTCTGAATCGTGATGAATTGCTTTATGACAAACTCACGGTCGCTCATCAAAACACGGAGAGCTTGGTAATTTCCCGTGGGTAATCGCAGAGGAGAGTAATAACCATTCTTGACCATATCGGCGATGACCAGTGCATCTTTTGTATCATTTTTGGTGGGAGAATTATCTCGATTCTCCTTATTGTTTTTAACCTGGTAAGGATTAACGACTACCACTTCAAGGTGCTTTTCTAAAAGCCAACAAGCAAGGTTAAGCCAATAATGCCCCGTGGGTTCCATCCCGATAATAACCCCGGTCTTGTTGTGTTGCTTTTGTATCGATTTAATCCAACTGAGAAGTTTTTGAAAGCACAAAACGTCATTTTTAAACGAGCAGGCCCTACCTAATTCGATGCCGCGGTAAGTCACTGCCCGAGCAATTTGGGTCTCCTTGGCAATGTCGATACCGATAACAAGGTGATGACTGGTAATACGTTCGATCCGTTGATTTTGAGCGTCATGTTGTTTAAACTTCATAGTAGAGCGTCCTCCAGATAGGGATTTTAGGGCAACGACCCTGTGCATAATTCCATCTTACGAGGGCGCTTCTCTTTTTTCAAAGCGTGATATTAACGCTCTACAGGAATGCTTCGTTACGCCTATCCGGTGGGTGGAGGCCGGATATCCTAACGGTACGGGTCTGGGCCCTTTTGCTGAACGCAATCCGGTACTCCGTGCAATCTTGAGATCCTGCGAATAAGCCAGTTTTCGTGCCAATTGAGAAGCGGTTAAGCAGCTTGTTTCATAGGAAGAGCCCGATCTGGATCGTAGGCTTCACCGCTCTGTGCCATGGCAACCAGGAGGCGAGCCAGCTTGCCGCAAAGCTTCATCACGGAGCGCATCGGCTTCATGCTTTTCATCTTTACATTCACTTCGTGCTGTCGTTTAAACGCTTCATCGTTCAAGATAAGAGCCATGGTTGCCATGAACAAGGCATGCCGAAGTCTGGGCCGGCCCCGTTTGCTGATGGACATTTGGCCTTTCCACTTGCCTGAGCTCGCTTCAGCCAGGTTGAGGCCGGCATGCCGCAGCAAAGCATTGCCATGTGCATAGCCGCTGAGGTCACCAGCTTCACCCAGTATGCCGGCGACTGACAGGATGCTCATGCCCTTCATCGCCAGCAGCGGCTTAGCCAGCGGGATTCGCGCCAGTGCAGCAGCCACTTCATTCTCGTTCACTTGCAGCTGCTCAAAAGCCAGATCATATTCGGCCAGCAGCTGTTGCAGATGAAGCTTGTAGGCTTTCTTGGCATGCTTGGCGCCGACTGAGCGCGTTGCCAGTGCTAGTAGTTCAGCAGCTCTCCGTTCTAAGCTACATGACCGTCTTCCAGCCGTCGATTACCTGGCGAACGGTGAGCTTTTGAAGATCGGCAGGCGTAGGAAAGAGGCGCAGTGTGGCAAGCGATCCGGTGCCCATGAGATGCTTGTATACCTGCCGCAGTCCGGGGAACACAATGTCGACCCAGCGGTGAATCTGGTTCTTCACGCTGACCAGACGATGGACGATGGTCTCCCGGTTGGCCATAAGCACACGCAGTTCCATGAACACTTCACCGGTTTCTTTGATGAAGGTGTAGTAGCCGTTTTTGACCATGTCGGCGATAACAAAAGCATCCTTAACGTCGCTTTTGGAGGGCGTATTGTCGCGGTTTTCCTTGTTCTTTTTGACGAGATGGGGATTTACCAACACGACCTCAAGGCTTCGGTCTTTGAGCCAGTATTGGCCGGTTGGTTCCATGCCGATGATGGTGTCGTTAAGTTGGTGCGTCTTCTGCAGATCTTTCATCCACTGCAGCAGTTGATTGAAGCCGGCATCGTCGTTGGAGAAATGAAGAGGAGTGCCAAGCAGGATCCCACGGAAGTTAACTGCGCGTGCAACATGGGACTGCTGGGCAATGTCAATGCCGACGACAAGGTGCTGGGTTGAAATGCGTTCAAGTAGTTGATTTTGTTTGGCCTGAGCTTTAAACTTCAAGATTGAGCGACCTCCTTAAGATGGCTAAAGGGCTATGACCCGTGACTAACCCCATCGTACCGGAGTCGCTCGTTTTTGTGCAAAGTGCAAAATTAACGCTCTACAGGAATCCTAACGGGCAGCATTCCTATAATGCATAAATATCAGGTTTGAGAAAGAAAAAGACTCCTTGGTAAGATTGTTGGGGACTCCAGTAGCTGGCCAGCGAACGGATCCCAAAACAAAACCAAGGAGACTACAAAATGAATTCTACCCAAAACGAGCGAATAACTCAAATCACTTCTACGACTCTCATCGTCGGGGTGGACATCGCCAAGTTTAAGCACGTGGCTCGGGCCAAGGACTCCCGGGGAGTTGAAGTAGGGAAGCCGGTAACCTTCGAGAACACGTTGAATGGGTTTGAGCACTTCACGCATTGGTTTCGTAAACTCATGGCCCAGCAAGGATATACAGACGTCATCGTCGGCATGGAACCGACAGGCCATTACTGGCTGAATCTCGTTCATCATTTAAAGCGGCAAGATATTACGTGTGGTGTGGTAAATCCGCTGCATGTGAAGCGGACGAAAGAGCTCAACGACAATTCACCGACGAAGAATGACGTCAAGGATGCACGCGTCATTGCCCAACTGGTCAAAGACGAACGGTACGCCGTACCCAGCCTGCCGCAGGACGTTTACGCCGAACTGCGAGAGGCGACGAAGATTCGCGACCATCTGTCGACCGACCTGCGCGTGGTGCAAGGGCGCATGCATAACTTGCTGGACCGCTACTTTCCCGAGTTCCTGACGGTGTTCAAGGATTGGGGATGCAAATCGGCGATACAGCTTATTAAGCTCAAACCTCCGCCGGCTGAGATCGTCCACGTACCAGACGAGTATCTGAACCTTAGAGAGACTGCAAGCCGCTCTTTAGGCATTGAACAAGGCAAGGAACTGGCCAAGATGGAACTGCAGCTGCTACTTACGCAGTACGAGCTTCTTGATGGTGTCGCGTTATCTCGGATCTTGCTAAGTGGGGAAAGACATTTTGATGATATGACTCTTAAGGGGATGAGGTCAAACGTATGTATCTAACACGAAATCGAAGGAGAAGGTTGCGGGAGTTATTCCCGGCAGCCTTTTTATTTTCTCAAAGAAGTAATACTAAATGGATCAAGTAAGAATCGGTCTTGTCCGCAGTATAAGTTTTCATATACCAAGTGTGGACCCAGTGGCATCCGAACATCATTAATCAATTGCTTCACGATGATTAGGAAGTGATAATGAACCTGGCCCATCAAGGCTATGTTCCATCAAACGACGGTAATTAACCTTTAGAAGTACAAATTGGCACATTGTACCGCCCCCACTCTAATTTATCTCCACAAGAATCGTAAAGCCTGCTGACTGATGTGCTGTGTAGCAAATAGATTTGGACAGGTTACCAATTGATCCATCCTTTTTTTTACACTTCAAGTAATAAAATTCTTGATATACTTATAAATGTAAAATATAATCATATATGTACGATACTTGTTCTATCTATTCTATACAGGTTTTTGATTTTTTGGTTATAAAAGGGGGATTATAATAAAAATTATATTAGTTCTCATTCTTGCGAATATGAGGCGAGTTAAAATTAGGGAAGGAATGAGATCTGTTATTAATTGCTTCCCGTGCCTGTTTTATCTTTCAGAAAAATTTAGTTGACGGATCTATTTTATTGAAAAAATTTGTTGAAGGAATGAAGCGTTAGTTTTGATCTTAGTTTTTTATAAATTTCATTTGCATAAAATATTTTATATGAATTTGGTGAATTGTAATGCTTACATTCATAATGATCAAGCCAGATGCAGTGGAACGTAAATTAATTTACCCTATTTTGAATGTGATTTTTGAAGAAGGATTATGTGTTTGTTTCATTAGTGAAAGGATCGCCTCGTCAGATCTAATTTTCAAACACTATCAAGAACACCTAATTGCTAATAATGATATTGAAAAGAGATTACGAGAGTACTATGTGGATAAAACAGTAGTTTTAGCTATTATCAAAGGAGACAATGCTATCAATCGAGTAAGAAAACTAATCGGATCAACAGATCCAAGTTTATCCAGTAAAGAATCGATCCGTGGAAAATGGGGAATGGATTCTTTTTTACAAGCAGAGAAAGAAAATAGAAGCTGCAGAAATTTAATACATAGTGCGGATTCGTTGTCTAATGCAATTCGAGAAATTAAAATATGGTTTCCTGAATTCAACATTCATAATTTTATTGCATAAATCTGTTAGGACGTGAAGAGATGAAGATTGAATTATGTCTTCCTGACGATAGGAAGGTCGAATACATAAATCATATTTCTAATTATCTTATGAGAACGCAAAAAGAATGTAACACAAATATAAATCATCGCTACTTCCAGATTACAAACGAGTATCTCAATGAAATCCGTCTCTGCCTCGGGGAAATTATTTTCCCTGACGCCAATGAGGAGAGTATAAAAAGTTTTTCAGGTGATAGTAAAGCTCTAAAATATCTCAACATTACTGAAGCCTATCGGTTAATTAGGTATCAATATTCAAGATATAGTCAACATAAACAATCCTATACTGATGGAGTGTACTCCTCATTCATCGCTGAGATTTTACGTTACATGCATAGAAATATTGAGAAGTCAATTTCAATTTTAGATGCCGGCAGTGGCCCCTCAAGATTAGCCTATGAATTATCCAGTATTTTTACAAACTCAAAAATTGATTTAATTGACTACTCAATATTTAACCTTTTTTTCGCATGGAAGCTTATATGCAGCGGAGAAGATGTTCGAATACCTTATCGTATTTTTAGAGATATATGGGAAGTTGGAGAGGATTATAGTGATACTGAAGTTATGACTATTACATCTAAAGCAAATAACAACATATTTTTTAAGGTTAATGACTTGAACGATATTCAATGGGATAACGAGGATGGTTTTTATGATTTAATTGTCTCGAATCATGCTTTAAATCTAACCGTCAATCCGAAGAGGGTTTCTGAAAAATTAATCGATGTAACTCGACAGGATGGCTTTATATTAATCTCCGACCTGCTTGGTTGGAAAGAAAATAGACCTATTAGTCGCAGGGATTTTCCTGACGGTGCTGAGATGTTGAATTATTTTAAATTGAATAAACGAGTAAGAGTTGTTGATTATTTTTCAGGTGGACCGTACCTGGAGGAAGTCAGTGCAGAAAGATATAACTTTTATAAGAACCATCTAATAATCTTACAAAAAAGATAAAATGGGAGGATTACAAATGATTGAAACAATGAGGTTAAGTGATACTAAAATGACGAAAACTCCAACGCTTACTTTCGTGTGGCCGCAAGAACCATGGAATCCAACTAGTCTTTTCAAACACATAGTATATTTGTGCGAAACTGCAGGATATATGAGGAACTATGCTAATGTGCATATTGTTGATTTAAGCGTAACTCAAATGTTGAAAAAAGAAATTTCGAAATTATTTAACGAAAGTGACTACGTCTGCATCCCTTTAGAAGCATATACCGTAAGAGCAGCTATAAAGTTAAGAAATTTGATACGACAGACAGGCAATGCAAAGGTAGTGGTATACGGTACAATTGTACCTATGAATCCAGAGCTATTTTCCAAAGATTTCGATATTGTAGTTGCTACAGGCCACTGGTACAGAGCACTTAAAAAGCTTGTACTTGAACCGGAGGAGTTTGAAACATACGCCGTCAATGGAATATACCGTAAAGCAGAACCAATGGAGACGGATGAATGGGCTTTACCTCCTCAAGATATAATGCCAATGAATCAGTATTTAAGAATTGCTTCAAACCAATTTGATATCGGTGTACAAATTGGTTGTACGTTTAACTGTTCTTTTTGTGCTGAAAAGTCTCTTATTCCGGAGCCGAAAATATATGCTCGATCACCAGAGCAAATTCGCGATTTTATTGCGAAAAATCCTGAGGATGCTATTTATTATATTGATGCAACAACATTTACTCAGGATAAGAAATGGGCTAGAAAGGTTTGTGAATTGCTTTTAGATTTTAATCCTATTCGGAAATGGAGAACAGTAACAAGGATAGACACACTTGATCATGAAATGGTTAAACTTATGAAGCAATCAGGTTGTTACAAGATTGGATTTGGAATTGAGACACTTTCTAGACCGGTCCAAAGGTCTATTCGGAAAGTATATGATGAGAATAAGTTAAGAGAGTCTCTACTTATGGTAAAAGAATCAGGTATTATTCCAAGATGTTTTTTAATATTGGGACTGCCCGGTCAAACTGCCGATGATGTGCGTTACACACAAGAATTTATTAAAGATCTCGGCGTAGAGTATAGATGGAAGGAATATGTTCCCTTTGAGAAAATATCAAAAATAAAAGACCCCGAAGAATTTGAGTTGTTCGAGAGAACGGAATATTTCATGTACGATATACCAGGATTGAGTAAGGAAGAATATATTGAATTACTTTCTGTCGAAAGGTAATTAACTAACAATGAAAGCGTTAACTAAATACCTAGATGTGAAGAAAACTCATTTTATAGCACTTGGTGATTTTGTGGTGGAAATTCTTACAAATCGCTCTGAAGACGTTTTTGGTGAATATTTTTCTGTAGCTCAGTATCTAGAAAAAGATAGTGTCAACAGAGTTGATTATTCAATTTACGCGATGGAAATGCCATCCATCCCAGTGGAAATTTTTGAATTCGTTGGTCAGGATTGGAGAAGTGGCGTAATGAAGAAAGGATATTACGTTACGCAATATTTTGGTAAGCCTGTCGCTATGATTCATTATGACCAAACAGCATACCTTTTTGGAGAAAACTTAGATAAAATCGTCTGGCGGTACCATATCAAAATGATCCTTACCGTACTCGGTTATCAGAATAATCAACTACATTTGAAAGCAAGTACTGTAGAGTGTAATGGACATGGGTATTTGTTTGTTAGCCCTGGAGGACAAGGGAAAACAACGATTATTCATCAATTAATGGAATTAGGTGCAAAGTTCAATTGTAATACACATGTCATAGTAGATAGTAAACTATTTGCAACAGGGATAAAATCTAATATGCGATTTAGGGGTATTCCAAAAGACTCAATATTTTCATTTGAAAAAGCTATAGTGGGTAATATTGAAAAAAACGAAACCAATGTCGATCCGTACTTGTTATATGAACCTAGAAACATGCTTAACAATACTAAGATTGATGCAATCATTTTAAATCGAAAGAATTCAGATGGAAAATTTAAATTATCTGAATGTGATCGCAAAACTGCTTCTACTATTCTTTTACAATTTGCTGCCCCAATTCCAACCTATAACCTGAAACATGACTTTTATGACCATGTAGAATGTGATTATGATGCTTTTTCTGACATCGTCAATTGGACAGAAGACTATATTAAAGAGATAGTTGGCAAACTTCCTTGCTTTATTATGGATGTTGATGTATACGAAAAACGTGTCTGCGATCAACTCTTCCAAACTTTATTTTATATGAAAGGTGTGAATTAGATTGGAAAAAGTTTTATGGAACGGTAGGGATTACACGATAGAATATTTGAAAACGTCAATCTCCATTAATGCGTATGTTGGATGTTATTTGGGATGTGAATATTGTATTCTTTCTTCACTTGAGTTTCCTGAGAGACCATTGAAAATATTCGATGAAGAATCGTTAGTAGAACAATTGCTGCAAAATCAGTATTTCACTCATGACATTACCCCAATCAGTATTAATAATAAATCAGACCCCTTGTTACGCGAAGTTAAACAAAGCACAATGAATATTTTAAAAATTTTGGAGAGGTATAGACTCCAAAATCCCATCTATTTAATAAGTAAATTGGAATTGACCGATGAAGATCTGGAATATTTAGACTCATTAAATCTAAATATTTATGTTTTCTTTTCGTTCTCTGGATTGGATACACAACTAGAAAAAGTGACAATCTCATACCAAGAAAGAAGGATAAGACGTCTCGCTCAGGCGAAAAATATCAAAAAAATACATTACTGGAGACCCTTGATCGCTGGAGAGAATGACAGTGAAGAGCAGATTAGGCATATGTTAGAGGTCGTGTCTCCCGTTTTCAATGTCTCTATTGTTTCTGGTCTAAGGGTTAACGAAACTGTTAACGAAAGGTTTTCAAACTTAAATAAAAATGTGCCTTTTAATGAGTATACGAAAAAGCATAAATATGTAGAAAAAGAAGTTTTTGAACGGGTTAATCGGATACGAAATGATATATGTCCAGACTATTTACTTTTCCGACATACTTCTTGCATAACAAGTTATTGGTTGGGAAAGCCTGATTTTCTACATAATGATCGTAAACCTTTGAACTGTACCGTTTTCAACTGTCCAAATCATTTTAGGTGTTCAAATAGACAAAAACCTCCCGAATCACACATAAATGAAATGTTATTCAAAATTAGTCGGGATAATGAGTATGAAATACGGGACGATCACATTATGTTTAGTGGAGCGATGAGTCAAGAGGATTTATCGTTTCTTAACCTGAACTTAGGATTTAAAGCATTAAGTGAAAAAAAGCTTCCTACTGTTTCAGAAAGTGTAATTGAAGTAGTTTAAATCTAATAGTTCGGAGGGTCTAAAATGGAACACCTTGTTGAATTTTGCCAAAGTAATTTACATGTGTCAGGTACTAAAAAAGTAATGGATATTTTACGTTCGAAGGGTGGATTTAAAATTAAAGAGTATGACTGCATGGGCTACTGTTTTGATTGTTCTGAAAAACCATATGCCGTTTTGAACCAGAAAGTCCTGCAAGAGGAAAATGTTGACGATTTAATTAACAGAATAATGGAAAGCGTAGATAAATAATGAAATTTAATGCGGTTATTTTTGATAAAGATGGCGTTATCGTAAATACCCAGCCTATTCACTACAAAGTATTTAAAGACTTCTGCAGTGAATATGGTTGGGAATTCACTAGAGACGATTATGAATCATTCAATGGTACTACTTCCATGGAGATGTTTCATAGAATTAACACTTATTATCCGTCGGATATAACTATTGATAAGTGGGTAGAATTATTTCAGAATAGATATCTTAAAGAAATTTATAATTCGGATAAACTAGAACTGATAACTGGTGTTAAAGAGTTAATTGTTACACTTTCAAATCATGGGATTCATTTGGCAGTTGCTTCTTCTGCTAGAAAAGAAAAAATCAACTTTATTTTAAACAAATTCGATTTATCTCCTTATTTTGATGTTATTGTTAGTGGATATGAGGTGGCGAGATCCAAACCGTCACCAGATATTTTTTTAACAGCAGCTGAACGATTAGGTGTCCCTTCCAAAGAATGTATTGTGATTGAAGATTCAACAAATGGAGTGGTGGCTGCGAAGCAAGCAGGTATATATTGCATTGGTTATCAGAACGAACTCGGGAAACAAGATTTATCTCTCGCTAACTATGTAGTAAAAGACTTAAATTTATTAACCAATAGTTCATTTGCTAGGGGCATCGTTAAGGATTAGGTACATAATGAAGCTGTATTTTATTGATAAATCCTTTGTGAGGATGTTCAGGAAGGCGTGTTAAGTCAAGCACGAGCCATTGTTCTACAATCCTCGCGAGATCTACAAAGGCAATTTATAAAAGTAACTTTCAAATTGTTATTCGACTATTAAACTGTAAAAATACTTCTGAAAGAGAGGTGAGAACGGTGGTTACTTCATTGTTTCTAACCCGTCACGGGGAGACAGAATGGAATCTGGATGGAAAGATACAAGGTCACAAGGACTCCCCATTGACAATGTTAGGAAAACAACAAGCAGGGTGGTTATGTGATGCACTTGGCAGTATACAAATTAATGCCATCTACTCTAGCACAAGCCAAAGGGCGTATGAAACAGCGGAAATATTGCGGGGCCAACGGGAGATCAACATTGTCAAAAATGAAAGATTGATGGAAATAAATATGGGAACCTGGGAAGGACATGAAAGAAAACATATTGAGACGATTTATCCTGACGAATATTATGTCTTTTCAAATACTCCACATTTATATAAACCTCAGAATGGTGGGGAATCATTTATACAGCTACAAAACAGAATTATTCCAACTATAAGGGACATCATTCTTGAACATATTGGAAAAAATGTTTTAATCATAACACATGCCATCTCCCTTAAGGTTATAATGGCCTACTTTAGAGGGGAATCTCTTGAAAATTTATGGGCCCCCCCGTTTATGAGGCATACTGCACTGAACAAGGTGGTCATGGACGGTAGTTCAGTTCACATTGAACTCTATGGCGATCTCTCGCATTGTATTTCTTTGGAGGCTTAAAGAAGTATTAATTTAAAACCTGATTCTATAGGGGCGAAGGGAAAGAGAAGATCAGCGTGGCCGTTTTCATGTGGTAATCGACTGAAGCGTTAGCTAAAGGATGAGCATTAAGGTGAATATTCGTATGTTTAAGTAGTAGGCGATGTCTCCGATTATATATCTTATTCTCACAAATGAATTTACCGTTCTTCTTTATACTCTTCATTGTACCTTTTGCTGTTGTTCAGCATATGAACACCTTCATTATCTGAGCTCCGTTTCCAGGTGTACACTAATATATATTTGAAAGGTGAGATATGCCTTGTCAAAAGCAATAGAAGAATTAAAAAATTATATAAAAGAGAATTCAGGAAGCGCCAATGAGTTCCTATTGAATTTAAATCATTTTGGGTTAGAAAATATATATTTTCAGGAATATAAAAATAAAGATGAGTATCTCAATTTATCAAAGTTTAACAAGCATATGAAAGGTTTTGGTGAGACTGTAGAAAAAGAGTTGGAGCAGTTAGCTTTTAAGTTTGAAGAGGCTGGTATAAAACTTGTTCATTTTAAAGGGGTTTTACTTGCAAAGGAATTATATAGCCCTCCCGAATTGAGAAAATTTAGTGATATTGATGTTCTTATAGACACCAATTATCTAGCAGAAGCCTTAGATATATTTCGGGAGCTAGGCTATGTTTTTTCTGAAGGCAATAAGGTCCCTAGTATAAACACTAAATTAAATTTCCCTTTTTTTGATTATCTTACTAGAACGTGTCATATACAAGAATTGGTAAAGACTATATATGTAGATGAGGAACCTGTGAAACTGTTCGTGGATTTACATGCTCGTATTTTCAACGATTTAGTTACAGAGTGGAGTTATGTTAAAAGTATTATATTAAGGGCTCTGAAGTCAGATAAATATTGGCTACTAGAACATAATGATAGACTAATCCACCTCCTATGTAATTTTACAAAAGATTATATTGATACTGGGATTATGCATACATTCCTCGGACAACCAGTTAAAAAGAAATTAGTGTCATTACTAGACAGTGCTTTACTTATTGATAAATATACTTCTTTAATTCATTGGGACACTATTATTAGCCGGAGCATGGGGTGGGGAAAACAAGGGGAACTCCTATTTGCATTAAAAATATTTAACGAAATATTTAAGCAACGGGTACCATCAGAAGTGTTTACTAAATTAGAAGAGAATCTTGGAAACTACAAAAATGAAGTAGGTTACAAAGTTCGTGCTTTGCCATATTACTTAAGAAAAGACCCTAATTCTATATTGTGGGCAGAGAGACTAACACTATATAGGGAATCAATTAATGAAATGGACTGGAAGGGACCAATACTGCGAATTTCTGAGGCTGAACGCATTATCGTAAATAGGGAATGCATAAAACTAGGAAATTCGTCAGATGAAGAAAGAAAGATCTCATTTAGGTTTGATCTTAAAATTGAGGACAAATATTTAATTGTACAAACATTGGTTCATGATGAATGGTTTACTCACAGTAAAATTAATAATTCCAACTCAAACTTTATCTCCCTATATTTCGGTACTAGTGGTATTGATGATCAAGGGAATAGGGTTCCATTAGTACAAATATTGAATTTTTATCCTAAATATAACACTGGTGACGTTAACTTGCTGTATATTTGGAATTCTATAAAAGAGAAAGATACCACTGATTCATATACTGGTGATAAAAATACTATCCCTTTTACTCATCCATACAAATTAAATGCTAAAGCAAATGGATATGAGTTAACAATTTATTTGCCACTCAACGAACTTTTATTCTATCGAGAAGGAGATTCAGCCTGCTGGTTTGATATTAATGTTTCATACAGTAATGAAGATGGAAAAGGGCGCGAATGTATATTGGCCTATGCTAATCGAAATGGACAAAGGTGGTATGATCCGTCTTGTTACGCAAAACTTATTCTAAATGAATGAGTAATTTTCCCAAACTAAAATTGTTGAAGAGTGGCTCTGGTGGAACATCCGGGCCTTTTTTTAGATTTTTAAATATTTATTTTATTTTATATTTCTATGGATTGGGAAGTATGAAACTTAGGTGCTTTGGAACATCTCTCAACAATATTCAAAATCACAAACCTTCAAAATATGGTGGTTCTGATTTAAATGATTAGTCTCAGAAAAAACAAACATTTAAAACGTCTAAATAATTAAATGATTCAACCAAATGATTTACATATACAATGAAAGGTGATGTTATCTCTTAAATGAAAGATATAGGTGAAGATTTAAATTCCTCCCCATCAAAGTTACTTATCTACTCATGGATAATTTCTTTTATAAAACCATATTGGCGTACACTAGCTTTACTTGTACTTTGTGGAATTATTGTCGGCGGTATCGAAGTAGTCATTCCAAAGTTTATTCAATACTTTATTGATTCTATTCTTCCGCAGAATAATACTGGTCTTTATATCAAATTGTTGATGGGGCTTGCTTTGCTAATTGTAATAATGATCGTTTTTATGTCCGTAAGGAACATGTTAGAAAGACAACTAAGAGAAAAGGCAGCGAAGGATTTGCAGTTTAAAGTTTTTCAACACCTACGGTTTCTTGGCTACCCTTATTTTGAAAACACTTCGATTGGAGAAAATGTAACACTAATGAACACGGATGTCACAGCTGTACAAGACATTTATCGTAAGTTTCTTCCTGGAGTACTCTGGAGGTCCTTATTCGCTCTAGTTAGTCTCGGAATCATGTTTAGTATGAATGCCATACTTACTATCATTACACTAGCATCCTTCATTCTTTATTACTTTGTTGGACCTGTTCTTGAGAAGAAGGTCGCTAAAGTTAATAAGGTTGCATCAGACACACTTGGAGTTTATGAAAAACATATTTACGACTCCGTTGTCTCGGTAACCGAAGTGCGCGCATTTTACAGTCAGAACTGGATTCTCCGTCAATATCATGACAAATATAATAATTACGCCAAGCAATGGCTGAGAAGGTCGACATATATTTATACATCTGAATCACTTCGCTATCTGTCTTTTAATATTGGAGCGGTTGCTCTCTTCTCATACGGAATCGTACTTGTTCAGAGCGGTAGTCTTATGATCGGTGAGTTTATTGCTTTTATCCTCTACTTCTTTAGTGTATTAGGCATATTGGCTAATGTTGTCTCGGATATTACCCAGCAAAAAATATTAATGATCCAGGGAGAGAGGTTATACAAATTTTGTTCGCAAAATCCAATGATCCACAATATTAAAACACCAGTACATGTCAGTCATATAGAAGGTCAGATTGATTTTGAAAATGTATCCTTTCACTATCCTACTAAAGCGGGGATCCTAAACCAACTTAATCTGAGAATACTTTCAGGGGAGAAGGTGGCTATCGTCGGGTTCAGTGGAGGTGGGAAATCTTCATTGCTGAAGCTCATAAACCGATTTTACGATACTTCCTCGGGTGTTATTAAGTTGGATGGGATTCCGATAAAAAACCTGGACATTGGTCAATTGAGAGAATCAATAGGTTATGTATTTCAGGAGAATTATTTATTTTCATCGTCTATTAAAGAAAATATCCGCTTCGGAAACCCGGAAGCGAGCGATGAACAAGTCATAAATGCGGCAAAAGCTGCGTTTATACACGATTCTATATTGAGTTTACCTGAAGGATACGACACATTTGTAGGTGATCGGGGAAACAGGCTCTCAGGAGGGCAAAAACAAAGAATTGCAATAGCTCGAATGCTTGTCAAAGATCCGAAGATCGTACTGCTGGATGAAGCTACCTCTGCACTGGATCAAGTGACTGAACGAGAAGTTCAGTTTGCGTTGGCTAATTTGCTTAAAGGTAGAACTACTATAGCAATTGCACACCGCTTATCTACAATACGTGACTATGATCGCATCCTCTTCATGGATAAGGGGTCAATTATTGAAATGGGTACTTGGGAAGAACTTGTGGGAAAGAAAGGTGCATTTTATAGATTACTGAAGGGAACTGAGTTAGATGAGCGGAATTGCGTATAGAGTAAAATGGTTATGGGAATTTGTTGCCCCGTTTAAAGGCTGGTATATCTTTTGCGTTGTGCTAATGTTTTCTCAATCCATCGTTACGTTAGGATTGACGGGAATTCAAAAGATGATGATTGATAATGTGCTTCTTCAAAGGCAATATTCAGAACTACCTAAAATTATTACTTTGTTTATAGCCTCATTTCTTGCATTTTCTGCACTTTATGTAATTGTATCTCGGGTTATGTTTAAATGTAGACTAGATACAGCTCATAGAATTTCCAAAAAACTGCTAAATGTTATTCTGTACATGCCCCAATCGCTTTTCCAAAAGGAAAGAACAGCTACCTACATTTACTACATGACAAGAGATGCAGATGGTTTGGCAATAGTAACAGCAGCTAGAGTGACACGCGCATTTCAGCACTTGTTTTATATTATCCTAATTTTTCTAATTATGAAGCAAATGGGCTGGATAGTAGTGATCGCTAGTACGATATTAATTTTGATTTATTTTATTTTAGGTAAAGTGTTGGCCCCTTTATTAAAGAAATCTGCTCAAGAGGTTCATGAGGAAAAATCTAAGTTGACAGTTATTGTCGAAGAAGGTATTTCATCTACGAGAGAAGTTTTAGCTTATAATCGGCAGAGTTGGGAAAAAAAACGTTTTGATCAACAGTTCTATCATTACTATGACAAGGTAATAAACGAAGGTAAAAGAACTAATTTACAAATTGTATTAAGCGAGCCGGTTAAATGGGGGATTCATCTTTTAATTCTGGGAATTGGAGGATACGCAGTTATACAGAAGACGATAAGCTTAGGAACGTTTATTATTTCTTACCAGTTTATCGCTCAACTTATAAACTCATTCCAAAACTTATTTAATTTTAGTCTTGATTTTTCTAAAGCTATATCGTCCGTTGACCGCCTTGACGCGGTAATGAAAAATCAATCAAATGACAATGCTTATGAAAAACTTGAAGGAAAGATCCAAAACATCCGTTTTAATGATATTTATTTTTCCTATACTGCCGATCAGCTAAGCGTGCTCAAGGGTCTTAATTTTTCTATTCCTGTTGGGAAAAAAGTAGCTTTTGTTGGAGAGAGCGGAAGTGGAAAGTCAACAATCGCTCAGCTTTTAATCAGAAGTTATTCTGCTAACAACGGTCAAATATATATTAACAGCCACCGCTTGGCTGATATAAAGATGGGTGACTGGATGAGTCGTATCTCCATAGTATTTCAAGAACCTTATTTTTTTGCTGATACTATTCGTACCAACCTTGAGTTTGGTCTAGAAGTAGCGGAAGAAAAACTGCAGATGGCATGTCGATATGCACAGATTGAGGAAACGATACTTAGTCTCCCAGAAGGCTTCAATACTGTGATTGGTGATCGAGGTATTACTCTGTCAGGAGGTCAGAGACAAAGGTTGGCTATCGCACGTGCTATACTTCGTGATTCTGAGATTCTTATATTGGACGAAGCGACGTCGGCCCTCGACCTTGAGACAGAACGACGGGTACAACAAGCGTTGGATGAGGTGCGTGCTGGTAGAACAACGATATTGATTGCACATCGGTTATCCACTATTCGAAATGCTGATGTTATTTATGTCATTGATAAGGGGCAGCTAGTAGGGCAAGGCTCCTACGATCAATTGATAGCTACGAGTGCGCATTTTAAAAGGTTAGTGCAACAGCAAGAAGTCGTTGATAATTATTCGGAAGTAGAGCAAAAACTACCAATTTAGAAATTGAAATTAAGATAGAGGCTGCCGGCTGATTGAACTTACCCCCGTCAAGTAGACAGTAAATATCAAGCCACTAAGCGACCTTGGTCCGGTATTCAACTGGACTAAGGTTGTTTAGTTTCTGTTGAAAACGTTCGTTATTGTAAAAGTGAATATAGCTTCCAATGGCCTCTGTTAGTTCATCTTCAGATGCAAAGGATTGTAGACGAACACACTCCGACTTGAGGTGCCCGAAGAAGCTTTCAATGCAGGCATTGTCCCAACAGTTGCCCTTGCGCGACATACTTGGCTTTATCTTCTTGCGCTTCAACAGCGTATGGTAATGCTTGTGGGTGTATTGAAACCCTTGATCGCTGTGAAGCAAAAGCTTCTTCACATTGCGCTTGTGTATAGCTGCTTCGACGGTATCCAGTACAAGCTTTAAGTTGTTGTGGCGGCCGATTTGGTAGGACACCACTTCGTTGTTATAGAGATCAACAATAACCGATAGGTATAGGAATCGGGAACCGATCGGCAGATAGGTAACATCGGTTGCCCACTTTTGGTTCGGGGCTGTTGCGCTGAACTTCCGGTTAAGCACGTTCTTAGACACAACGGTGGCTTCCCGGGAGCCGAAGTAGGGCTTCTTGCGCCTAATCCGTGATCGGATGCCGAGTTCCCTCATGAGCCGGTAAACTCGCTTGTGATTGACTTGGAGATTATGAGTCTTCTTCAGCCATGTGCGAACACGGGGATACCCGTAGATACCCTTTACATGCGTGTGGCATTCCATGATCTTCGCCTTCAGCTCGTCGTCCTGGATCTGTTTGGCTGTAGGGTGTTGCTTGCGCGCTGCCCACTTGTAGTAACTGCTTCGGGCTACGCCTGCCAGCCGGCAAAGCAGCGTGATCGGATAGGACGGAGCTAGTTCTTCAATGGCTTGGTACGTTTGACGTTGTTCTTCTCTTCCCCCCTTTGCAGTTCGATAAGCTTTTTTAGCAACGCGTTCTCCGCTCGGAGCTGCAAAAGTTCTTCTTCCACCGTTGCCGGTTTCTTGGGTCTCCCAGTACTTGATGTACCTCTTTTTTCCTTAAGCCCCTCGAGTCCTTCTCGTTCATAATGCGCTACCCATCTTCGAACCATTTTATCGTTGATGCCCAAAGCCTTTGCTACGGTTTTGTGGCCCATACCCTCTACAACGAACATTTCCACTGCTCGCCGCTTGAATTCTATGTCATACGTCTTCCGAATTTCGCCCAAGAAAAATCCCCTCCAAGTAAACCATAGTGTGCTTTTTCCACACTGTCTACTTAAAGGGGATAATATCAAAACAGAGTTAACCCCGGGATTGGTAACTAGGGAGATGTCCCAACTACTCGGACGGCCCGTCATAGCGTTCCGTTATGTCCGGATTCATCATGATAGTCATAGCGGAAGGAAAGAAGCGTTCTTTCTGTTGGAAAGCTTTGAGTCCTCACTAGGGGGGCTACAACCTAATGAAAAGTGGGTTGGCATCGAGGAAATATCGGGGCTGAAGCTGGATCACTACGGAATTATCCAAGATTATTTGCTAGAAGTGGAAAAAGAGGCTGAACCGGAGCACCGACAACCTTGGGAGCGTAGCGGATGGTACACGAAGGCCGCGACTTGGATCGGGGATTCGCTTCGAAAACTCGGAATCCAACTTACCGAACCTCCCGAACAGGTGAAGTGGTGGAGCCTCTCCTGTGTACTGCGGCTCGTCACCACTCACGGAAACGTATATTTCAAAACGAACGCCCAGCAGCCGTTATTCACTCAGGAACTCGCTTTTCTGACTTACATGGCGGGTATATTTCCCAACCGTGTTCCGATTATAATGGCTTCTGAACCGGCCGAAGGATGGATGCTACTTGCTGATGCCGGTGACAAACTAAGCCGGGACATTTCCGTAGAGCAAAGGATCGAACTGTTACGTGCGTTCGGTGAAATTCAACTTGGGATGGTAGATCGTACCGCAGAATTACTAGGGCTAGGATGTGCAGATCGAAGGCCCGAGAGGGTCCTTCCGTTGGTGGAGCCACTATTAGAGGACAAGCTTGTCGTTTCCAAACTAACGCCGGAAGAGCTCGGAGACCTTTATGGGCATCTGCCTGTTATTATCGACATGTGCAAGCGAATATCTGCTTATGCGGTACCCACTACACTTGTTCACGGCGACCTACATATGGGGAATGCCGCAATAAGCAACGGACGCATTACCTTTTTCGACTGGACGGATGCCTGCCTCGCGCATCCCTTCATGGATATGATCCTGATTTACCAGGAGAAGGATTTGTTAGTCCGACCTCGACTGCGCGATGCGTACTTGGAGCTGTGGACAGGATTTGAATCGATGGAAAGACTGCAGGAGCTTTGGTCCATATGCGAGATCGTCCATGCGATCCACCACACGATCAGTTACCAATCAATACTGCACCATACAGAGGTTAGAGCCCGGAGTGAGTTGGGCGGCGCACCATCTTTCCATCTCCGTACTGCGCTTCGCTATCTTAGTAAAGGCTAGGGATAGAAGCATTTGCAATTGTTGCCGCTCCACTAACAGTGTTGGTTTTCAGGTAGTTCGCGACCCAGATTTCCAAGATTGATACGAGGAGTAGTAGAACGCTTTGGGTCGATAAGCGGTTTAGTGCTCCTTTTTTCACGAATATTTGAGATAGACGTTTTTGAGCATTATTGCATTTTACCAAATCCCCTCGTTTTCGGCTTCAATTCATTTTTTATTGAGACAAACCTGCACGGTTAAAAAATTCATTAAATTTTTTTCTCTTGCGCATACCATGCAAATCCCATCTTCAGCTATCGTAATAAGCGGACCCTACTTTTCGAGAAAAGGTGCGTTATTTAATTTTTTGTTGCGACAGCAAATATCCATAATTAATTAAATAAATTTTTGAGGCAAAGATCTGCAGTAAACTGAATAGACCCTCGCGGTAATATCACATTTTTTTGTGATGCAATCATCAATGCCGCTTGATATACTAGTGCTATACATACACGGTCAAGCGGAGGGAACAATGAACATAGTCCAATTTCCCGATAAGTATACATTGCCTTTTTTTCCAGATGTGTGCGAGTTTATAGCGTCAAAAGAGTCTACAATTATTTCAGTTGGTAGTATGGTACTTGATTTAAGCGCTACAACATTTGTAGATCCCTTTGGAATGGTTACATTAATTGGACTATGTCGCCATATGTATAACTCGCACGGCGTTACATCCACCATCGTATTACCAAATGGTGATGCTGGTTCGTACATGGAGAGGGCAGGGTTTACCCAAAATTCGCTTATTGATAATTTCATAGTGATTGAAAGAAGAAACAGTCTGCTTAAATATTTTAGGAAAAGCAATAAAAACATGGGTGTTCTTTGGTTTTTTGAAGGGGAAAGTGACATTCAAACAATAAACGGAGAAATTGAAGGCTGGATGGAAGCCAATGGTTTTTCCGAGGAAGAAATAAATAGCATAACCACATTTATCTCGGAAATGGTGCAGAATGTTTGTCAGCACAGCAACACACCACAGAAGGGGGTGCTTTGCTTTCAGGCATATAAGACGATAAATGGCGAGTCCTTTTTATCCTGGGCAATCGGCGATGCTGGAATTGGGATTCGGCAAAGCTTGATCGACTCCGGCGTTCAGGATATTGTGGGCTATGATGATGAACGTGTCATTCGGGAGGTTATCACGAAAGGCATATCTCGATTTCAGGATGATAAGACGCGCGGAAACGGACTGTCTAGACTCTACAAAGCAGCTCAAAAACGTCGGGCGATGCTTTTTATCCAGTCACACGCTGGTTTGTTTGGGTTGCACATTGATGTCGGTCAACTTAAAAAAATTGAACGTAAGGTACCCTTAGTCACGGGGACCAATATCGGCTTTCATCTTTCGAGGGCGTAGTTGACAAGCCTAGCGTTATTTTGTAATATAAGAGTACAGGTTCACGGAATCAGATGAAGGAGAATGAGTGTGGATCGTTTTGAAGTTAACATTGCTGAAATGTTTGGAGAACAACTTTGGGGAAGGGAACAGGGCAGGACCGTGAGAGATCAGATAATCGGTTCCTTCTTAAGCCAAGAGAAATCTGTGTTATTGTTAGATTTCACGGGAGTGTCTCGGATTGATTTCTCATGTGCCAGTGAAATCATATCCGTGTTCATTTTGCGAATTTCAGGTGAGCTCAAAGGCAGGCATCTGCTGATAACCGGCTTAAGCCAGTTTGTTGAAGAGAATGTGGACGCCGCGCTAAGTAAAGCCGAATTATGTTGCTTGTTTGTTGAGTCTGACGGTTCCTGGAAATTGATTGGCAGATATAGTGACACATTGTTTAACACACTAAAAAAATTAAAAGAACTTAAACAAGCTGACACCCCAATCCTGTCCAATGCTTTGGATATTGCTATTACCAGCTGCAACAACCGTCTAAAAACGCTGGTTAATCTGGGACTGGTAAAACGAGTTGAACTCACAGCTCCTTCGGGTGGGTTAATCTATTTGTATTACTCAATTATATAATTTTTTTTTAACGATATTTCATCTGTTTAAGTGAAGCAGATGTATGCTTAAAAAGCTCATTCTAAGGTGACATGTCGCCAAGGAATTTTATATATATTTTTTTGTCATTCCTTCATCCGGTTTAGTGAATCAGATGTGGAAAAGTTTTCGGGGGTCGATACTATTGATTTCTTTTATCTCAGCATTACCACTTTTATTCGAAGGAGTGATTATCAATGAAAGATAAGACAATTACATTAACGGTAGAAACAGGAAAAGGACCCATTACCATGGATTTCGAAAAAACGATAAAAGTAGTGGAGGCTGCAAAAAAGGCAGCCGCGGAAAAAGGTTATCCAGATGGGAATTATGTTTTTGTTCATAACGGAGGGCAGATGCAACCAGAACGTCCACTCGTGAGTTATCACTTGGAAGATGGCGCTAAAGTGGTTCTGTCGGCAACAGGGGACAACTATTGATGGACAGGCAGTTGAGTGCAACGATCGTCCAAGCTGAATTGCAGCATGCAAGAAAGATGGGAGAAGGGCTTTGGGCAATTCAGCAAACTCAGGAGGAGCCATTAAAATTTTGCGTTGTTATGGACAATCGTTCGGATGGTGAGAAGTACGTGTTGGATTTTAACTGTGAGGAGTACAAGGAGAAGCCGCCATTTATTGAAATGATTGATGTAAGAAGCGGTCAGCGGGGTACGCCATCGGCGTATCCTGCTGGCAATTCATTTTTTAACAGTAGCCAATACTTTATTTGCAATTATTTTAATCGGAAATCGTACAGGGATCATACTTCATTGCATACGGATTGGCAGTATGACAATTGGATTGCAAATGCGAAAGGCTACTCGACTATTGGGGACATGCTCTCCAAGATATATATCGAATTACAATCCTGTAAGGGCAGGCTTGGATAAAGGAGGGATGAGGGATGCTCCCCATCAAAAAAATCATTATTCCGGAACTGTTAACAAAAGAAACAGTCAGGGCTCTGTTATCGTTTCATCCAAGTCCATTTAAAAATCACGAAGGGATTTTATATTGGGGAGGGTACGACTTCAATGATACCGTTATTGTGGCAACTTGTGTTGTGCCGAAGGCAACCTCTGGTCCACAAGAGGTACACACAACTCCGGAAGCGAATGCGGAGGTAATCAGTTATTTAAATAAACACGGAATGACACTAATTGCGCAGGTGCATAGCCATCCCAAAGACCTCAAAAGACATTCAGCTGGGGATGACAAATTCACTTTTATGCCTTATGACGGTTACTTTTCGGTAGTGGTTCCCTTTTACGCAAGAAAGGCGATGAGTCCACTCACCATGTGTGGGTTCCATATGTACCATCGAGGAAAATTCCACGTTATGCCTGATAACTGGACGATGCAAAATGTAAAAATGATTCCAGGTTATGTGGATTTGAGGGGGAACAAAAATGGGCTTACTCATTTCAAATGATGATTTTTACAACCAGCGCGACGACCGCACCAATCGGTATTTGAATTCGAATGTCACGTTTCAAAACGGCAAGGTGTTAGTGAAAGTTGCACCGGGGAAAAATGACACATACAATATTCAACTCATGTTACTGGCTGCCTGCAATACATTAAGCCGGTTTTGTAGAAACATCACAGTCCTAGCCCAGAATGTCCCGCTTCACCATAATCTTTGTGATGATCAAGTTTTGCTGCTGGATCAACTGAAATCCACGATGCAAAATGCAGACCCCTTCGGTAATTTTTTCTTCGCGCAAGATCCAGCTGAACTGAGTGCAGGAGACTGGGACTGTGTTCTTCATATCGGAGCAATAAACAAAAGCGACAGTCAAAAGGGGCTTATAAACATTGATGGAGATGGATGGATAGCATGTATGGGAGATGGTTTAAAAAATTTTGACCTGCCCATGACAAATCAGCTCAATCCTGTGGGACCCGGTCTTGCTGCCGCTTTGGGTGTTGCTGAAGTTTTTAAGAGACTTATTGGTCAGCCTAACAACCTTACAGCGACCTGTTTTTCAGCATTCAATCTAGAGGAAAGTAATAATCCGGAAACTCTCGCTAACCCGCCACTCCCAAGTCCAATGGATTTAGGCAACTGCTTGATGGTAGGCGTTGGGATGGTTGGTTCTTCAGCTTTATACTTTATAAAAAAAACGGGAATCAAAATGAACCTGACGCTGGTAGACGACGACGTCGTGAAAATTGTTAACCTAAATCGTTCGCCGATCTTTGGTGTGAAAGATTGTGGCACTCATAAAGTCTCAGTGGGTGCCGCGTATTTACAGAAAAGCGGGATAAACGTTACCAGTATCCCTGAAAAATTTGCGATAGGGAACGTTAGTCAATTTGACTTTATATTACCACTTGCTAATGAAGATGGTATTCGAAACAAATTACAAAACGCGCTGCCACCGTTATCCTTGCATGCCGCCACAGCTCCAGGCTGGGGGGTTACACTGTATCGACATATCCCTTTCACAGATAATTGTTTGCAGTGCTATCCAGCCGAAGAAAGGAAAAAAGCAAATTTGGCATGTGCGGAAGAAGAAATACAAATTCTCGCAGAGCGGGTGGATGCAGCTCTACCATTTCTTCCAATGATAGCCGGTGTTTTTCTGGTTGGGGAAATGATGAAGTTGCAGTATAGAGAGCTTTACCCAAATGTTCCCAATACAGTTTCGATTGAACTGGGCGAAAGATTATGGGTAAATCCTTTTCACAGAAACAAAACACAAAACGATTGTTTGTGTAAACAGGACGTAATAGAGGAAATTCATCGAGCTCGGATAAAGTCTTCTAAATATTTTTATTTGTCAAAAGGATGAATCTTATGAGTGATAAAGCTAAATTCATTGTTACCTGTCTTGTATTTGGATTTTGTGTTGTGTCAGTTCAATCACCCGTTCAATCATCACACATCGTTTCCTCGTTCATTACTAGTATGTTAAACATGATAATAATTGCAATTGAAAGGTGATATCCAACTGAAATATTGCACATTGAAATATCCAAACTGTGCCCGGGTCTTTTCTGCAGGAATTTTTCAGGCGCTCCTTATATCCGATTGTTAGGCAGCTTCTTTACGCTAACGGGCAGGATAGTTATAATAGTACTCTTCCCATAATTAGGAACTATATCTGATATAATTATGTAGAATGTGGAAGCTTAATGAGCTATTTAAAACAGGAAAGGGAGAATGTTATGGTAGAGGTTTATGAATTAAAAAATAAGCCCGATTATTTTGAAAGAGCTGTACAAATTTTTTGGAATCAATGGGGCACTGAAAAGAACTTTAAGTTTTATCACGACTGTATGCTGCATTCATTAAATACTAATAGTGAATTACCAAGCTTTTATATAGCGATAGAAAACGAATCAATTATTGGTACATACGCTTTATTGCGTAATGATTTGATTTCTCGGCAAGATATATTTCCGTGGCTTGCTTGTTTATACGTATCCCCAGAACAAAGAGGACGGAAAATCGGGTCCCAATTAATGAAGCATGCTCTTCAAGAAACGGAAAAAAAGGGTCACAGCAAACTTTATCTTTGTACAAGTTTAAACGGATATTATGAGAAATACGGCTGGATTCATATTACTAATGCATTCATCTTTACTGGTGATGAGACAAAGGTGTATGAAGCCTCGACGTTAAACTAACGGGCACATGTTTCAATATCAAGGAGAACTCATGGACCCAAAAATAAAATTAATGTTCCTGGACGAACATGCCGCTGAAGGCGCTGTGCTGTTTGGGGTCAGCCCAAAGGATCTTACTTTCATTGGAGGCTTTCAAAACTTTATTTATTCCTATAATCGCGATGAATTGAAATATATTCTCCGTTTCACTCCGAGCACTCTCCGCACGTTTGAAGGAGTTGCAGCTGAAATAGAATGGATTCGTTACCTTTCGGAGAATGGTTTGTCGGTTTCAAACCCGGTTTCTTCGGTTGAGGGAAAGGATTTTGAACGTATCCAAGGAAATACAATGGATTTCTACGTGACCTCCTTTAAACACGCACCAGGGAGAAAAATCGGATATCCAGAATGCCTAGTTAATTCTATACTTTATGAACAATGCGGACGCATAACGGGCCGTCTTCATGAACTGGCCAAGCTTTACAAACCTATGGCCAAAAGACACACTTGGGAATTTAATGAATACCTCTTGCGAGCCAAAGATTATTTACCGTCAGAGTTTCAACCAATTCTTAATGCCCTTGATGAACTAAAAGCACATTTGGATAATCTGCCTGTTAATGCTGATAATTTTGGTTTAATTCACGGAGATATCAATGTAGGTAATTTCACGGTCGATGAATCAGGGCAAATAACGCTCTTCGACTTCGACGAGTGTCAGTACAGCTGGTATGTTGAGGACATTGCTATCCAACTCTATTACTTGCTGTATGTATTCGGGGAAGATTCGAAGTCTGAACGTAAGGTTCAATACGAACTGTTCATTAAACATTTCGAGTTGGGCTACACAGAGGGTGGCCGACAAATGCCTGACGGCTGGAAGGAGCAGCTGAAGCTTTTCCTTAGACTACGCGAAATTATCGTAGTCGTCGGTATGCACCGGAGCTGGGATTTAAGTCAACCAGACAAATGGACCCGCGACTTCTTGCAAGATAGTAGAATGCGGATTATGAAAGGTATTTCTTTGATCGATGAGTTCTAGCCCCCCTAATACGGAGGTTACTCATTACGCTAACGGGCAGGATTGTTTAACAGTATATGGAATATATAGGCTATAACCTGTGTCTGTAGGAGGAGAGTTATGAAGGTTAGATTAAGTGAATATAGCGAGGATTGGGTTAGGCTTTTCCAAGAAGAAGCTGACTTCTTGAAGACGATATTTAAGGATGAGATCCTACAATTTGAGCATTTCGGAAGCACCTCAGTTCCTGGTTTAAAAGCTAAGCCTGTAATTGACATGATATGTATTGTGAAGAACATCAATAATATTGATTCGTTTAATGATAAAATGCACTCCCTCGGTTATGATGTCGCTGGAGACTGGGGTATTCCTGGAAGAAGGTTATTCCGCAAAGGTGGGGCAAACAGGACACACCACATACATTTTTATCAAGCCGATAATTCCCAGATCGCACGGCATCTAATATTCAGAGATTACTTGAGAAGTCATCCTGAAGAGGTTGCAAGATACAGTCGATTCAAGGAAGAATTAGTTCAACGCTTTGAAAACACAAGCGAATATAGTCCTGCAAAGAAAGCCTTTGTAACAGAAATGGAACAGCTTGCACTTACATGGTTCGAAGAAACCCAACCAAGAAAATAGCCCTTGTTGTTCAACTAACGGAGACTTTAGTTGAAGAAAAATAAAATTGGACCACACATCTTAGACATATCTAATATGTGTGGTCCTTTCAATTTCAACTGTTTAACTTACCTAACCTAAATATAACATTGGTTATACAAATACATGGATGATCGTGATGGTGACGGCATGGTTGGTGAATAAACCTAATTAGCCAAAGTAATAGTAAACCCGCTCCTAGCTACTGCAGCTGGGAGCGTTTTTCATGTTCTTATACGGCTTGTAATTTGTCCTAATAGAAGGATGATGGGATGGAACGGGAACCTTGTACCAATCTATGCTTCTCAGGCCTCTCAGAAAGCCCGTAGAACGATTCAAGAAATAGAATGCCTTGCAATATTGAAATAATACAAGAGGGATTATGAGAAGGAGAGAGGAGGCGTATTATGTGGATCCAAGGAGCGGGTAGCAATAGACATATGCCTTGTCCGAACATGAATGATTGTTAAACCGATCCCACGTTGGCCTAAATATAGTCTTTCCATTTTGTGGTATAATATAGCTAAATATTTCACTAGGAGGAATGACGGTTGCCATTTGAATAAGCGTCAGAAGTATCCTCAATCGAGGCTCGCGTAACGCAGGAATCACCGAAAGATGTTGTGCCGGCAAAGCCAAAGGACAAGCAGGATCGGATCGCACGAGAAGTAGAGCGCCTAAAAGACGCACTAGCATCTGGCAATCTCGTTACGCTTATTTCGAGGGTGGCATACATCTTGAATCACTACGGCGAAACCCGTAACTCTGATATGGCGCTGAAGCTTAAATATTGGCACATCTTTCAGGGATTTACCGGTAGCGTAATAGATGTTGAGCGGATGTTTTCCTTGGAGCGAGATACATCGATCGCCCGTGCGCGCGCGAAGATCCAAAATGAATACAAGCTTTTCCTTGCGGATGATCGTATAACGCAAATTCGTAAGGGTAAGGAAGAAACCGAAAAGGAAATACAAATTGCTAATAAGCCAGCTGTCCCGACGATTAACATTTTTTGCGACGAAAGCGGTAAAACCGGTGGCGACAAATTCATGGTCATCGGAGGACTGTGAGTGCTTAGCGTCGAACGGCTCGAAGAGCTTCGTAGACACTTTATTATGTGGCGGGAGCTACAACAAAACTCCGGCATTAACGTGCCGAAGGAATTTCACTTTACCGAAATGAAACGACAACAGTTGGACATCTATAAAGAACTGATAAAGGAAGCCGTTTCCGTTATGGACATGATGGGCTTCAAAGCGGTCGTTGTAGAATTTCGCGGAAGCAGCCGCCCTATTGATGAAGCAGTATACGCCATGTACTACCAGCACGTTCATCATGGCATCGTGCACGAAGTTGGTTCTGGCAGAATCACCTTGCCAAGGCGAGTCAACTTTTGGAAGGACAAAGAAGATGGCAATGACAAGTTGTTTCTTAATGAGCTGGAGCAGCACTTGGTCGGCAACTTTAGGACTTACTTCGAAGATAACTTGATGCTAAACATCTTTTCTTCCGTCAGTTCGATTGCCAATATCTTCATCCAACTCGCGGACCTGTTCACTGGTAGCATCAGTCGAACCTTAAATCAATCCGGAACGAGTACGAACCACAAGGACGATTTCGCGCAATTCGTCGTCGAGTTGTTGGGATTAAACTTGCACGATTACCGTAACCAAGAGCACGACGCCGCGATTGTACATTTCATTTAAAGTCTTAGCCTCGTTAATAACCACTCTTTTTGGGTGGTTTTCTTTTGGTCGAAAATCAACGACAAGATCGCCAAACTGAGAGATCCCTGAGCCTGTTGTAAAAGGAGTGGGGCTTTTGGGAACAGTTCCAACTCCTATATCTAAAAAAGTGACAAATGACCATTATAGTGTTTCACTGTCGTTGAGCTAACGGGAAACGAGGGCACAGCGATGGAACCGATCCATCGCTTATTTTAATCACCGTTCTTCTGCTCAATTATTGGCAGTCGCAAATTAGGGGGTAAACCACTATGACCATGTTCTATTTAATTCGTCATGGAGAGCCGAATTGGACATTAAAGGAGCAACGAAATTTGAAAGGAGCACTAAGAGATTTTGTTCCTTTGACAGATGCCGGCGTGTATCAGGCTCAAGAGATAATAGCAAACCATAATCATTTGTCAGAGTGCGATTTGATCCTATCGTCACCGTACACACGTTCTTTACAAACCGCCGCCATTATTAACAGGAATATAGGATTGCCTATTAAAGTGGAATTTGATTTACATGAATGGACCCCGGATAATTGGCAAGCAACATGTGTTCAGCAAATCACAGAACTATGGAACGACTACATGAAACATGACGGAGTCCACCCTCCTGGGGAGCGTAAATTATGGGAATCGAAGGAAAGTGTCAATGAACGGGTAAGGAACGTTTTATGCCAATATCTTGATAAGTCTAAGGTAATTGTCGTTTGTCACGGTAT
This sequence comes from Paenibacillus aurantius, assembly GCF_032268605.1. Taxonomy (NCBI): domain Bacteria; kingdom Bacillati; phylum Bacillota; class Bacilli; order Caryophanales; family Paenibacillaceae; genus Paenibacillus; species Paenibacillus aurantius. The sequence goes on along the minus strand of NZ_CP130318.1, from coordinate 4,122,358 downwards.
GGTCATTGCAACGTTATTACAACTTGTCTCAGAAGAAGTACAGCTATGCGGGGTATATGAGTATGAAATTACTTAGTAGACATGAATAAGTGCTACAGTAAGAGGCACGAGAGCGAGCACACGTGAGAAAGCCTGATCATACCTAGGGAGTTTGAGGCTGCCGAGAAGATGATTGGCAGTCTTGCTGCGCTAACGGGCAGTTTTGTGTACAAATGTATGGTAAAATATGGTTTGAGTAAATTGTGTAAGGAAAAAACTCTTTAAGAAATGGAGTGTTTTTAATGGGTTGGGGTGAGTTAAAGGCAATTCCAAATGAATACAATGATAAGTTTAAATCGATCGATGAATCAATAATGACATTGATTCAAGACAGAAAAGGTCTTTCTAGAGGCAAACGGATTTTTCCGCCTCAGGAAATGATTCAAGAGTGGGCAAATCGGTATGAGATGGACATCCCTCAAATCAACTGGCTTATGCATAGCTTAAATCATCCCGAGCAACCCTTTATTCGAAATGAGCCGGGGGAACTATTGAGTGTGGTTCCTATTATGAAGAAGACGATTCATGATAGCTTTGAATATTTCATCACTCATGCCATGCAGCATGAGAACGCGAGCGTGGTGAACCTCGAGATTAGGAGTGGAAATGTCGACCATGCAGGGCATATTCGCCCTAAGTTGCTTTTGGAGGTAAAAGGTAAAGACGAATTTTTCGTTCGTTCGCATGGATCCCATGGCGGCGGTGGACAAGCACACCTAAGTTTCTTGGTTAGACCGCGATTGCCCGATGATATAAGAGAAGTTCTATTTGCTCTTATTCCATTCTCTAGCCCTATGGGGACCCCCCCGAAAGAAATCATTTTGGATCAGGAAGTACAGTTCGAATAGGTGTTATTGAAAAAGAGTGCAACGATGAAACAATACGTTTCACTGCTGCGATAACAGGCAGAAATGCAGTAACGTCAACAGGTGAAAGGAGATAGGTAGCAATGCCGTTCACCCTATTACGCTTATTATTTGGTGTCTTATGTATGCTTCTGGGTGCTAAAGGTTACATGTGGTGGAACAAGATCTTAGAAGAAAGCGGAGGACCTGACCAAGGAAGTGGGATAATGATGGTCTTACCGAATTTCGTGGCAATATTATTGGTAGTCTTAGGATTATTATTTATAGGACAAGTAATGATTAGACTTCTAAGGAATAAATCGTTTGACTAAGCTAACGGGTACGATACTTCAATGACAAGGCTGCCGGCAAAAACCGACAGCCTGTCTAACTAGAACAATACTGGAATTTAGAAAATAACCTGGATACAGTTGCAATGATGAGAAAAGTGTGTAACTTTGTTCAAGCCAATGCTGAAAAGCGTTGTGGGAACTGAGGGAGGATAGAATGAAAATCGCGACATTCGAAACCACCCTCTATTTGATTCCCTTATTGTAGATATAATCCTGCGGCACGTCGCCGGCCGCAGTCTTTTGCCCCGTTTCCAGATCGATTACCCACAGCTTGCGGCCGACCAGCACATCACTGTCCATACCCCGGTATAGCACGTAACGCCCGTCTTTCGACAGAGCTTCGAGATGACTGTTTACTTCATGCTTGCGAATGGCGCCCGTTACGACGTCGATATCGAGTACCGATCGATCTTCGCTCTCTGCGACGAGCCTGCTTCCTAAGCTATCCAGCAGTACCGCATAGCCGTACTTGGCGCCGTCGACAAGTACTTTCTCGCCCGTCCCGTCGGCATTGACGAGATGGATGCTGAACGTTTGCTTCTTGGTTAGAACAGCATTCTTGTTCGACTCGAACGCAATGGCTCTGCCGTCATTGACCGGCGTCGGTCGGGACGCCCAGTAAAGGATCGTCTTTGACTCTCCACTGCCTGGGTTCTCCAACTGCACGCGTTTGAGCAGATTATCGTAAGCTTCAGCCGGAAATACATATCGCTCTGTTTTCCCATCTCGCGACAAAACTGTAATATTGTTCGTCGAACCGTCCTGCTTGATCTGTTCTCCTGTCGCCAGCGTTAAAGAGCTGCGCGGCAGCGTAAATTCGATATCGCCCACCCGGAACACTGGTCTACGCGGTTCCGCAAAGTAATAGGCAAATTCGCTAGGCAGTAGCTTGGTGTTCCGGTCTTGCCAATAAAAGCTTACTCCATCGTCAAGGACGATATTCGAGTAGCCGATCGATTTTCCCGTATCGATTACAAATCGGTACATTTTCGGATCACCGTTCGTTCGGCTCGGCGTGTAGCTTTCCCGATCCTCGCTGCGCTTTAGGAGCGAAACAAAGAACGAAGCGCTCACGCCCTGGACATCCACAATCGGCTTATCGTCTGAAGACTCCTTATAAATAATCGCCCTTTTCACGGTTTGCTCTACTGGCTCAAGCGATGCGGACAGCTCCTGAATTTTTTGGTCGTTCGCATACAGCCGATAGCCGTTGAAGGCTTTCGGATCCTTGACGGCTACGACGGAATGATCAGAATAACCCTCTACTGCATAAACGACGGTTCCTTTGGCCAGGAATGCGGCATCCCCATTCTTCGTCTTATAACCCGGATTGTGGACATTGTCCGCGACTTGGAACGCAACCTCACCAACTTTACCACCTATTTTCGCTGGATCCGTCAAGGCAGCATACCAGTAATGGCTGTACGAAATCCCGTTCAGCTTCAGGAAATCGGCCCAATCAATGATCGCTTGCCCGCCAATGCCCCGGCATCCGGACAATAACACGATCGTTAACAACATTACGCATACTGCATTCGAAAGCCGTCTGATAGCCGCCACTCCTTCATTCTGTTCTTGCTACAATAGACGAGAAATATCCCCAAAGGTTTCATCCCTGTGGGCAAGAAAGAAGTATAAAAGATACGGGAAACCTTATTGTGCTTAGCTTTTTCGATGGTGATTTATTCTTGTCTTTGACGAGAAGGTTCTCTGCTTGCTCTCGTCCAAATTCTAATATGTCTTGAATTTCATCCTGAATCTTCACATGGGGCGTCTTTCGCCTACATCTTGAGGAAATCTGATTGTTAAAATAAAGTATAGGACTGGAAGGCGGGAGGCATTAAGCTAAAGGGCAGGATAATTTAATGGTAAGATAAGGGAAAAAGGCAGTGGGAGGTACTTTAAATGGGGAATTGGATTCCATTGACTGATGAGCAATATCGCATTGTTTGGATAAGTTCTACGAGGTTTTCAATTTTAACCCAAGTATTCACAGTATGATGAGAAGTGTGTCAACTCTCTAAAAGCAATAACTGAACCAGATGAATATGTCTTTGCTTTGGACTGGCAGCAAGAGTCCTTTTTGTATAATCCCCACTTGGAAAAAGGATCGGCGAATTGGACAATATCCTTTTACCCAGACGGTGATTATTATTTTTACTTACATAAAGAATTCAAATGGGGATACTTAGGACACCCATGGGAAAACACAATTTCTGTTTTTGGAGCGGAACTATTACAGCAGTTTGAAAACAACATGCCATCTATATTGGGGGAAGTTGTACGACGAAGTTAAATCAGTGCGGTGATTCCGCTAACGGGTACGTTAGTTCAAAGTTCCATGGAGTAGTTTGCCGCCGCGGCAGCTGCTCCTTTTTTCGTTAAGGCAGGATAACGTAATTGTCTCATAGAACATGTACATTACTTGTATGGAAGAAGTTGGTGGGAAGGTGAATATAGAATGGACCCTCGTCAAATTGAGATTCTATGTAATGAATTAGGGCTTGGTGATTTAGAAATTGCCCCTCATGCGTTATCAGGCGGTTTATTACATCGTATGTATGCAATACAAACCACCTCAGGTAGATATGTAGTCAAGGCATTAAATCCTGAAATTATGGCCAGACCAACGGCCATGGAAAACTTCATAAGATCAGAACTCATCGCTAATCGTGCTGCAAATTTTGTACCTGCTCTTCCGGCTAAGACTTTTAATGGTGCCTCTATTCAACAAGTGGATCAGCAATTCTGTCTCGTATTTGAATGGCTGGATGGCAAAAGCCTTAAGCATAGTGAAATAAATTCGGGTCATTGCAAAACAATGGGCAGCATTCTTTCTTCTCTACATATGGGGGATTTTTCAGACCTCGGGATAGTTAATAATTCGTCTGAAGAACGTCGACTAACTGACTGGAACTTCTATCTGAAAAAAGGACAAGAGAGTAATGCCGAATGGACAAGTTTATTATTTGAAAACAGTCAAATGCTTAACGATTGGAATGTCGAAGCTATAAATTCAGCCATGCAAATTTCAACGGATATGGTCATCAGTCATGGCGACCTAGACCCTAAAAATGTCTTGTGGAATGATAGCCCAGTCCTAATTGATTGGGAATGTGCAGGGTATAGAAACCCTAAACAAGACCTAATTGAAACGGCTATTTATTGGTCTGAAAATGGAGCGGGCGAGATTGACCAAGACAAGTTCTTATCTTTCATAGATGGCTATAAAGGAACAGTACAAAACGAGATCCACGCAAACTGGAGAATGATACTAGCAAGTGGATTTTTGGGGAAGTTAGACTGGTTAGAATATTGTCTAAAGCGGTCTTTATGGATTGATTGCACGGATCAAGATGAACAGAAAGCGGGGACGCAACAAGTTTCTGGTACCATACTAAATATTAAGCGTTATGCGGAGAAAATTAATGAAATTGAAGGATGGCTGAATGAGATTTAGAATCTTGATGGGTTATGCTAACTGGGAACATTAACGCAACGACAATTAGGGCCGACATCATCGACCGCTTGTTCCAGTTGATGCGTCCCCTGCAGATCTTTCATCCACTGCAGCAGTTGATTGAAGCCGGCATCGTCGTTAGAGAAATGGAGAGGAGTGCCAAGCAGGATCCCACGGAAGTTGACGGCGCGAGCAACATGGGACTGCTGGGCGATGTCAATGCCGACGACAAGGTGCCGAGTTGAAATGTGTTCGAGCAGTTGATTTTGTTTGGCTTGAGCTTTAAACTTCAAGCTAGAGCGACCTCCTTAAGATGGCTAAAGGGCTATGAACCCGTGACTACCCCATCGTACCGGAGTCGCTCGTTTTTGTGCAAAGCGCAAAATTAACGCTCTCCAGGAATCCTAACGGGCACGAGAGTTTGAAATTATCGATCGGCTACTGGCTTTCTCAGAAAGAGGATAAAGGGTAAGAGTTTAATAACCAGAACAAAGGATGATGAGGGTGGAGAATAAGTCGGGTGCAAAACTAAAAAAACAGCAAGAAAGAGAACTTCTAGATGAGTATCATAAAATGGTTACGGAACAAGCCCTGGAACCGTTGTATCAGTCGTTTTTGGAATGGAAGCAGGGGACATTGCCATATTTCGAGCTTACTGAACTGATTCACCTATTCCATAAAAAGAATCAAGAAATATACAAGGACTTTGAGTATACAAATCGGAGAGAACTCGTACTTCTGGCCAAGATGAAATTGGGCAAGCTCACGGATGATGATATATTAGAAAATGGCTGGCTTTTGGAACGATGGGGAAACCTGGGCAACGATAGTTAGACGAATACACATTAGCCCCTCCTACGGTAATATGTCACGAGTTATCTATTTGAAAGGCTATGGGCAAGACCGTTAGCCTTATTTGTGCTAACGGGCACGATACTTCAATGACAAGGCTGCCGGAAAAAACCGACAGCCTGTCTAATTAGGAACAATACTGGAATTTAGAAAATAACCTGGATACAGTTGCAATGATGATAAAAGTGTGTAACTTTGTTCAAGCCAATGCTGAAAAGCGTTGTGGGAACTGAGGGAGGATAGAATGAAAATCGCGACATTCGAAACCACCCTCTATTTGATTCCCTTATTGTAGATATAATCCTGTGGCACGTCGCCGGCCGCAGTCTTTTGCCCCGTTTCCAGATCGATTACCCACAGCTTGCGGCCGACCAGCACATCACTGTCCATACCCCGGTATAGCACGTAACGCCCGTCTTTCGACAGAGCATCGAGATGACCGTTTACTTCATGCTTGCGAATGGCGCCCGTTACGACGTCGATATCGAGTACCGATCGATCTTCGCTCTCTGCGACGAGCCTGCTTCCGAAGCTATCCAGCAGTACCGCATAGCCGTACTTGGCGCCGTCGACAAGTACTTTCTCGCCCGTCCCGTCGGCATTGACGAGATGGATGCTGAACGTTTGCTTCTTGGTTAGAACAGCATTCTTGTTCGACTCGAACGCAATGGCTCTGCCGTCATTGACCGGCGTCGGTCGGGACGCCCAGTAAAGGATCGTCTTTGACTCTCCACTGCCTGGGTTCTCCAACTGCACGCGTTTGAGCAGATTATCGTAAGCTTCAGCCGGAAATACATATCGCTCTGTTTTCCCATCTCGCGACAAAACTGTAATATTGTTCGTCGAACCGTCCTGCTTGATCTGTTCTCCTGTCGCCAGCGTTAAAGAGCTGCGCGGCAGCGTAAATTCGATATCGCCCACCGGAACACTGGTCTACGCGGTTCCGCAAAGTAATAGGCAAATTCGCTAGGCAGTAGCTTGGTGTTCCGGTCTTGCCAATAAAAGCTTACTCCATCGTCAAGGACGATATTCGAGTAGCCGATCGATTTTCCCGTATCGATTACAAATCGGTACATTTTCGGATCACCGTTCGTTCGGCTCGGCGTGTAGCTTTCCCGATCCTCGCTGCGCTTTAGGAGCGAAACAAAGAACGAAGCGCTCACGCCCTGGACATCCACAATCGGCTTATCGTCTGAAGACTCCTTATAAATAATCGCCCTTTTCACGGTTTGCTCTACTGGCTCAAGCGATGCGGACAGCTCCTGAATTTTTTGGTCGTTCGCATACAGCCGATAGCCGTTGAAGGCTTTCGGATCCTTGACGGCTACGACGGAATGATCAGAATAACCCTCTACTGCATAAACGACGGTTCCTTTGGCCAGGAATGCGGCATCCCCATTCTTCGTCTTATAACCCGGATTGTGGACATTGTCCGCGACTTGGAACGCAACCTCACCAACTTTACCACCTATTTTCGCTGGATCCGTCAAGGCAGCATACCAGTAATGGCTGTACGAAATCCCGTTCAGCTTCAGGAAATCGGCCCAATCAATGATCGCTTGCCCGCCAATGCCCCGGCATCCGGACAATAACACGATCGTTAACAACATTACGCATACTGCATTCGAAAGCCGTCTGATAGCCGCCACTCCTTCATTCTGTTCTTGCTACAATAGACGAGAAATATCCCCAAAGGTTTCATCCCTGTGGGCAAGAAAGAAGTATAAAAGATACGGGAAACCTTATTGTGCTTAGCTTTTTCGATGGTGATTTATTCTTGTCTTTGACGAGAAGGTTCTCTGCTTGCTCTCGTCCAAATTCTAATATGTCTTGAATTTCATCCTGAATCTTCACATGGGGCGTCTTTCGCCTACATCTTGAGGAAATCTGATTGTTAAAATAAAGTATAGGACTGGAAGGCGGGAGGCATTAAGCTAAAGGGCAGGATAGCTTGGTGCTATGAAGAATATAAATCGTAATAAATAATTTCACGGGAGAAGAGACATGATTGATATCTTAAAGCTTTTTGTGGCCTTAGCTTTAGGCTACCTGCTAGGGAGCCTTAATACAGCGGTGATTGTAGGGAAAATATATGGCAAGGATATAAGAAGCCATGGAAGCAAAAACGCCGGGCTTACCAATACTCTTAGGGTACTTGGGAAATCTGCCGCGGTGTTTGTTCTTGCGGGAGATATATTAAAAGGGATAATTGCCTGTTATATAGGATTTTTTATTGGCGTTTACTTTTATACGGGAGACGCTAAAGATTGTGTAAGTCTTTTAGTGGCAGGAGCAGGTGTAGTTATAGGGCATAACTGGCCGTTATATTTTGGGTTTAAAGGGGGCAAGGGAGCACTCACAGCAGTGGCTGTGCTGTTTATGGTTAACTGGGTTATGGCCCTTTTATGCCTTGTTTTTTTTGTGATAATAGTAGCTTTAACCCGTTATGTTTCTTTAGGCACAATATGTGCTACATTGCTTTTTGCGGCTATTTCATTTATTCCTGTTTTCGGGAATACCTTTTATTTTTATTTATTTGCATGCTTAATGGCGGTTATGACTATTTTCAGGCATAGGGGAAATATAATAAGACTGCTTTCAGGAAAAGAAAGTAAACTTATTCTTTGATACTATTTTATTTGTGCCAAAGAAGATGATTGGGTTAAGCTATTCTAGCTAATAGCTTGTCAATATTTAATTCTTAATGGTTAAAGTCAACGGTGTTATACTGAAAAAAGAACATGACAAATAACCGTCCCTTAAGGCTTGGGAAGGTTTTCCTAAGAAGGTTAGTGTTTCTTGCTCAACTTAGACGAAATGCTTCCTTTTTGGTCAAGACCGCATAAAGCCATTGGATTAGCTTGTTTACACAAGCAATAACCGCTACTTTAAAGGGTTTGCCTTCAGCACGCTTTTTATTATCGTAATAAGCCCGCAGCTTCTGGTTTCGTGAGCTGCGCAGACCACACCGTACAGCCAGATATAAGGCCGTTCTGAGCCTTCTGATTAAGCTAACGGATACGATAGTTTGGTGGCCAAAAAATTGGTATCATCTAATCAAATCAAGTGCAAAGCTGCCGATTGGGTAGCTTTGTTTGTTTTTTGGACAAGATGTTTGTATGAATGGAAAGGGGCTTATAGACAAATGAAGAATAACGAACCAGTAAAATTGGATGATCTAGTCGGTGAAATTGAACTTCAAATTGAAGATACTTTTACTTTTATAAACAGCAAAACAGGCGAAGTTATTACATTAATGAGAGAAGAAATTGGGGCTGCAGAAGATGAAAAACCACTTGAAAATTTTCCTGAATGGCAAAGAGAGAACATAGAAAAAGCAATAAGCATTATTGAGGATGAAGACGGGGTTTACGTTGACTTCACGTTAAGAAACGATTACAACGAATATGAAATCATACAGGATTTTATCGGGACTCTAGAGGATGAAGACATTAGAGAAGAACTGAATGATGCCATTCAAGGAAGAGGAGCGTTTAGGAGATTTAAAGATGGAGTAATAGAACATGGTGTTGATAAACATTGGAACAAGTACAAAGAAAGTAAGATAAAGGAATTAGTAATTGAATGGTGTAAGGAACACGATATTGAAATCCAGGAGTAAGAAAGGGCCATATTTTTACACTGGGTGAATAAACAACTTGATTGAGCTAAAGGGCAGTTTAGCGATAAAGTAGAAATCTAATATATTGTGCTTATCCAGTTGAATGGAGGGTCTAACCATGGGCAATAGGAATTATCTGATTGGAGGCGTTTCCGGCGCCGGCAAAACTACGGTCTGCAACGAATTGCAGCGGCGCGGCTACCATGCCATTCATGGTGACCGTGAATTGGTTTATCAAGGCGATCCGGAAACTGGTACCCCGACGGAAGGCTTTAAACCCGAAAACCACATTTGGCATGTAGATAAAGTAAAATCTTTGGTCGCCAATCAGGATGAGGGGGTAACATTTTTCTGCGGTGGTTCGCGGAATTTTCCCAAATTCATCGATCTCTTCGACGGCGTGTTTGTCCTTGAGGTCGACTTGGAAACCAGTCTCCGGCGGATTGATGAGCGAGTGGCACTGGACCCAACTGACTGGGGAGGCAGACCAGAGGAACGGGAAATCAGTGCGCGAATGTATCAAACGAAAGAAGGCGTTCCCAAAAAGGGGATTATAATCGATGCCACCGCACCGATCGCGCGCGTCGTTAACGAAATCCTCCATCAAATCGAAGCAAATGAACGCCAATGACAGTAACTTACGGGACGCTCAATGACAGCCCAATACATCATTGCACCTGGATACGAATAGGACCATCCACTGCGCTAACGGGTACGAGAGAGCAGCGGTGGACCCGATCCATCGCTTTTATTACCTGTAGGCCAATCATTAAGTATGGGCTGGATAGGTACATTAAATCGTTCTATACAACAGAGATATAGAAGCTGAAAAGGAGACCTAAAAAGGAGACCTTAAAAAATGTTCGCTGTTATAACCGACATACACGGTAATTACCCAGCACTGAGAGCTGCCCTCCAAGCAATTGATCAATCAGGGGTTCATCGTATATTTTGTCTTGGTGACATGATAGGTATTGGTCCCGATAGTAATGAAGTGCTCCACATGCTGTTCGCCAGGAATGATATTTCTATGATAACAGGTAACCATGATGAGGCAGTGTTAGCACTTCTTAATGGAGAAGAATACCCAAATAGTCATTTGCATGTAAGAAGCCATCACGAATGGATAGCAAGTAGACTGGAGTATTCCTTTATTCAAAAGCTGAACAATTTGCCTAGGGCTATAAAATTTACGCATGAAGCTTTAGACGTATTGATGATTCATTACCATATAAATCAAGAAAGATTTAAAGACCACATCAGTAAAGATCCCTTTAGTTCTGTTGTTGAACCAAGCTTGCCCAATCTCGTTGAACTATTTTCTGACCGTCAAGAAAACCTTATTTGTTTCGGCCATCATCATCCCAGCCATTACTTTGCGAATCATGATCATACGTTTCTGAACCCAGGTTCACTTGGTTGTTACGAGAAACCTGCCGCTCGTTTTGCACTTGTACAGATTGCTGAAGGGCAATCAAGGATAGAGTTGAAAGAGGTTAAGTATGACAATACAGAGTTCCTAAAATCTTATTCCAAATTAGAGGTTCCTGATCGCGATTTTATTCTCAAGATATTTCATGGTAATCAACTCCGGTAAATGATTATGCTAACGGATACGATAGTAAAATAAAGGGAATTGGCAATGCTGTCGCGAAGATGTATGGCAGCCTTGTTATGCTAACGGGCAGATTCGGGGGAAACGCAGTGAAATCCTATTCTTACTGGATTGCGCTTGTCGTGCTTGTGTTGGACCAGATTACGAAGAAAATTGTCTCCGGCAGCATGGAGGTCGGCGATCAGCTTTCTGTGATCGGCGAGTTTTTCAAAATTCATCTATATAAGAACAACGGCGCAGCATTCAGCATGCTGCCCAACCAGCGGCTGTTCTTCATCGTCATAACGACCGCTGTCGTGACCGGCCTCCTATGGTATATTCAGAGAAGCCGGAGTTCGGGCAAAGCTCTTCTTCTGTCCGCGCTGGGTTTGATTCTCGGCGGCGCGATCGGAAACCTGCTCGATAGGGCGCTGTACGGCGAGGTTGTCGACTTCTTCCAGCTGACATTCGGGAGCTATATCTTCCCGATCTTCAACGTTGCAGACATCGGCATCACCATCGGTGTGGCACTCATCCTTCTCGATACGATGCGCGACACGAAAAATCAAGGGGCCGAGGCTACAGGGATCGGCTGAGACCAATTGGGTAATTTGATGAGTCTGAATAGTTACGCCAACGGGTTAAAATAGTAAAATAAAAAAAATCAACGAGGCTCCTGCGAAGAAATACGGCTCGTTAAGCTAATGGGTACGATAGTTCAAAAAATGATAGGCAGCCGAGTATAAGGTGGATCGGCTGTCTTTCTTGTATATAACGAGGTTCAAAAGAACACCGTTACACGTATGGTTTTTTTTGTATTTTGGGAAAAAGAAGGCGGTGTTCGTCAAATTCAACCCTGATATCGCGTTTATAATGTGGGAGGCTAAGTTAGAATTTAAGCTGTTTGGTTCCTGTCTGCCGTCGAAGGACATGGAAATCACAGATGTAGCAGTTGGTCTGTCAATGGGGATCAATTTAGATTCATGAGCCAGCTCACTACATATGTTTGGCTCATGTGATGCTACTTAAATCTGGAGGGGACTATGAAACATTGCGCAATCCTAATGGTGTCGCTTCTGTTGTTGTTCACCGCTTGTAAAGAAAAGTTGGAAGTAGTAGACAACACCAATTTGGATCCAAACAACCCTGATATCGTAGTAATTGGTTCAGAAATAGAAGGAATCTATCTGGCGAGGGCCGCAAAAGATGAGGGTTTATCAATTGTTGTTTTGGATCCGAGAGACCTATCAGGCGGTCAGCTGATTCAAGGTGAAATGCACTATTTAGATGAAGCAATCGCGGACGGAGGTAGGTCGTTGCTGCAAGGAAGGGTCAAAGAACTTTTTGATCGATACAAAAAAGGCGACATACGCAAGGCAGGCGAATTTTCGGACTATTACAAGACCTTAATCGAGGGAATACCTGTGGAGACAGCCATCACGATAACAACATTGGACATAAAAAGAGATGCAAAGACTTCGAATAAAACATTACATTCCATCAGCTACCGTACAAAAGAGGGAGAGGAGAAGAAAATAACGGCAAAATACTGGGTAGAAAACACGGATTTTTCCGCCATCACAAGTCGCCTAGGCATAAGCAGGATTCCAGGAATTGAGACGGTTTTTAATGAAACGGGGAAAACCAAGGACTACATGGCAGCCTCAATGATGATGAAGTTCCGAAATGTTGATTGGGATAAGTTCAAACGAGAAATAAATCGCCTCAGCAAAGACGATATAACCAAAAAATATGGCGGTGAGTCAACAGTAACCGATAAGTTCACTTGGGGATTTGGCAATGTTGGCGGCAGTTATAAAGCCAGCAGCAAAGAAGTATTCTTACGCGGCTTAAATACGATTAACCAACGCGATGGTGAGGTATTGATCAACGCACTCCTATTATACAACGTCGATCCCGCCCGTGAAGAGAGTATTCGGAATGCAATAGAACTTGGCAAACGGGAGACGGAACGTATATTGCCGCACCTACGAAAAGAACTGCCAGGATGGGAAAATGCTGAGGTTAACGGTTTCCCTAATTATTTATATATCCGTGATTTTGATCGATACGAAACCGAGTATATTCTGCAGGCTTCTGATCAGATGAGCGGGAAAATGTTTTGGGACAATGTAAGCATTGCAGGTTATCCCATTGATCTTCAGGGAACGATGGATCATCCATGGGGCGAGAGAAAGGGAGATCCGGACCAATATGGTATCCCGCTACGTGCGTTTATACCCAAAGGATATACGAACATTATCACTGCTGGTAAAAATATAGGAGCTTCAGCAGTGGCATATGGCAGCGCTCGAATTCAGCCAAATACTTCGTTGGCAGCAGAAGTTATCGGGATAATCCTAGCGAGGATGGACGATGGACAGCAGTTGACGGAAGTTACAGAAAAAAACATGAAAGAGTTTCATGATTACATCAATAAGAAATATGGTATCACATTGAGGGGAGCAGAAGGCAAAAATAAAATAAAGTACATGTCGGAAGAACAGATAAGGCAGCTTAACGAAGGCAGGTTAACACTTCATTAAAAATTCCTGCCCTCCATCTGAGTTTAGTCGAATAAACCAAGGCATTTCCTGCACGACCGCGAAGTAACTTGGTTATCGTAACGAGAAACGAACAAAGATAAGGCTGTAGGCGTGTATCGACAGCCTTGTGCTATGTCTAGGACATATATCGATGGAAAAGATCGTCCCATGAAATAGACGAAAAAAAGTTTTAGAGGTAACTGGCTTGATTTTTTAGATCAGCTTCGGGATTGAGCTAACGGGTACGTTAGTTCAGCGATCCAGGGAGCAGCTTACCGCCGCGGCAGCTGCTCCTTCTGTCGTTGAGCTAAAGGGCAGATTTGCGTAGCAATAAAGGAATAATGTTTTAATTGATCGAATCTTCCTAGTGCTAGGAATTAAGTGGTAAGTGCATAGGGGGTATCAATTGATAAATTTATTTCGATATAACTGGATGGTCAGAGATGAATGGTTTGAATTATCCGAACAAATTTCAAGAGATGAATTGATGCGAAAACGCATTGGCGGTGTAGGTGGCATCCTTTCTACACTTATTCATATTGTAGATGTAGAAAATAGCTGGATTCGCGGTATCCAGGGGAAACCAGACATTCAATTGCAATTCGATAAATACAATTCCATACAGCAAATACGGAATCTTTCAAATTCTTTGAGAACCGAAATTAGGCCCTTCCTTGAGACTTGGAAAAATGATTTTGAACATGACATAGTGACTATCCCATGGACAGAAGGACTTTATACCAAAGGTGAAATTTTACGTCATGTGATTGCTCATGAAATTCATCATATAGGCCAGCTATCCGTATGGGTAAGAGACATTGGGCTTCAACCAGTTTCGGCCAACTATATTGGTAGAGGATTACTTTAAGAATAGATCTCTCAACAAACAGGCAACATAGTACAGCGACGGAATGCATCACATATTTTGGTTCGTTAACGCCTTAGATCACTAGTTGCAGGATATTTTGGGAGTTAAACGAATAATAGGTATTAGTAAAACTTGGGTGACTATAGGAACTCGCTAAGTGGGAGCTTCCGCTGATGGCGGCGCGCCTAACTGAGAGCGTTCCGCAGGAAGAGCAGCGCACATTGCTCGCTATAATACAGCGGCAGCTCAGCTAGTTTACTATCATTTAGAGTTAAGCTAACGGATTACGAGAGTTAAGCAATTACTGAGTTTTATGATATCATGAGAATTCAACATCAGGATGATTGGACGGAAGGAGCCAATTAGGGGGAATTCCGTCTTATTTGCGTCAGCAAATAACTCGTCTTAAATGTGCAGATTGAGTCGTGGGCGATGGGTCTGTTTAGAATAAGAAGATAAATAAAAATATTACGGGGGAATAAAAGTGGCAAAGGTGAAGGTAGCGAAGCGACCAACGAGGGATGAATTTGTTTTAGAGGAGATTGGAAACCAAATAACGGAAGCGAAACAGGAGAGTGCTGAAATCCTGCTGACGGTATGGGGATGGGAAGAACCGGTACGCGGGTACATTGTGGAGATGGATTCAAGATCCGGAAAGGTCCATGTCCAGCGGTCCGAAGAGACAGTAAAAGTACCCTTCATGGATATAATGAGAGTAGATTATCCACGGGATTAGTTTCGTGGTTTTTTTTGACTCACATTAAAGGGGCGGTTATATTTTTGGCTGAAAATCAACATTGAGAATTAACGTAGCCTTAAATAAAATAAGATCCTTTGGAATATTCCAAAGGATCTTTGTGGGAAGCGGTTATGGTTACTCCTTATTGTTCGAGATCTTCATCTCTAGGGTGATTCGTAAACTTTCTAGTGTTCATGGTAAATCAACAACCTTTCCGGATTTGACAGAATCCAAAGGAATCATGTTTTTTCCGTACTGCTGTTTGATTCTTAATACCACTTCCCACGTGCTAATTATTACCCCTTTTAATTCAGTTGAATCACCTAGTCACTTGACAGCAAGATTTAATGGAATGAGTTTGGTACACGGAGGCATTTTTGTTTTACGTGAGCGGCTGTCTTAGTAAAAAATTAATAAAAAAACCTTTAGACCTCGCGGACGTGATGGGTTAAGCTAACTGGCAGTTTTTTGAGTGAGATTTTGTTGAATACAAAAGAGAGGGGAATGCTAATTGCTGCAAAGGTACATTAGATCAGACCAGGATCAATTGGAAGAGTTTATGAAAGTTATGTATGTTTCCAGAGGGTATGTCTTTGATCCTGAAGGATTGCATTCAGATATTAGAAGTATTGAACGGCTATATTTCGAAACGGGAGGCGGATTCTGGTTATTAAAGAAAGAACAGAGTGTTATTGGGACTGTTGGTTTGAAAGGTATTGATTCTGAATACAAAATTGGGGAAATAAAGAGGTTTTTCATCTTACCTGAATATCAAGATAAGGGTTACGGTAAAAGCATGATGAGCCAAATAATAGAATTTGCAAGACAAGCTGGATTAATAAAGATGAGGTTGGACACTGAGAAACACTCTTATAAAGCGATGTCTGTATTTCGAAGTTTTGGCTTTTATGAGATACCAAAATACAATGATAATGATATTGCTGAAATATTTATGGAATTATCCATTGTGACATAACGAATTCAATCAATATACGTTCAGCTAACGGGTACGAAAGAGCAACGGTGGATCCGATCCATCGCTCTTACTGCGTCTAAGCCAATCATTAAGCTATAGGGCAGATTTCTTTAGTTACAACATTGACGTTCGGAAAAATACAAGTTCTACTGCTACTCCAAACCGATACTTTCTTATCTAATCAAAACTTTCCCTATACCCTTGGCAAGGCATCATGTTACCATGTGTTATCCGAAAATTTACCAGTACCGGGGGTGTCTTAATATATGAGCATCAACTTACAAGATTGGATTCAGGAAGCCGATTTGGCGAGCATGCAAAAGGCAATGTCTTCGGGTGAATGTACATCCGAAGACCTCGTACTTGCCTATATCGAACGCATTCAAAGGTATAATCCTTTGATCAATGCCGTATTAGAGATCAATCCAGATGCGCTTGAAATAGCAAGAAATCTTGACCTTGAGCGAAATACAACAAGTAGTCGGGGTCCGCTGCACGGAATTCCCATCCTGCTCAAGGATAATATCGATACGCATGACCGAATGCATACGAGCGCTGGTTCAATCGCATTGGCTGAGTCGTTTGCTGCTGAAGATTCGTTCATAGCGGCAAAGCTCCGCGCTGCCGGCGCAGTTCTTCTAGGTAAGGTAAATATGACCGAGTGGTCGAATTTTATGTCCAACCGTATGCCAGCTGGATACAGTTCCAGAGGCGGATATGTATTGAATCCCTATGGGCCTGGCAAGCTCTTCGTCAGCGGATCAAGTTCAGGATCGGCTGCAGCCGTAGCGGCAAACCTGGCAGCAGCAGCAATCGGAACAGAAACCGCGGGTTCGATTATTGGGCCGGCTAGCCAACATTTTCTCGTCGGAATAAAGCCTACTGTAGGGCTTGCGAGCCGTAGCGGCATTATCCCGATCTCCATAAGTCAGGATACACCAGGCCCAATATCAAGGACAGTCACTGATGCAGCGACTCTACTAGGGGTGATCGTTGGGATTGACGAAAATGATAAGGCAACATGGACTAGAAGCCCACATAGTACTTTTCATGACTACACAACTTATCTTGACAGAGACTTTCTACGTAAAGCTCGTATTGGGATTCCCAGACATTACTATCGGTCGTTGGATGAAGAAAGACTTTCCATCATGGAATCCGCCATCGAAGTTCTACGTGAGCAAGGTGCGACAGTTATCGATCCTGTGGACCTCCATTTGGAACAGCATCCATGGAACAATGATGTTATCTGCTACGAATTCAAAACAGGTCTGAATTGCTATTTATCGAAGTTGAATCCGGATATGCCCGTGCATTCTCTTCAAGATCTGATAGCGTATAATCAAAAACACGCTGTTTCCGCATTGAAGTTTGGCCAAGACAATCTGATTCGCTCGGAACAAAATGCGCTAAACGAGACAACTTATCAACTTAAACGTCAGGAATATAACCATCCGGCTTTAACGCAAGGGATTGACTATGTACTCGATCAACACGGCTTAGATGCATTAATGTTACCCGGTGACATTGATGGTATGTACATTGCTGCCCGGTTAGGATATCCCCTTATTACAGTGCCTGCTGGTTATTCAGCCAAAGGAACAATTGATGCGGATGGCGATTCGACGCAGGGTCCATTTGGAGTTGTCTTTTCCGGGAAGGCTTTTAGTGAACCCACGCTAATCAGCATAGCCTATAGTTTTGAGCAGGCGACACTTTTCCGTCTTCCGCCAGATTTGGACTAAGCTAACGGGTACGATAGCTTAATAAAGACATCAAGAAGCTGCCGTGGGAAATGATCGGTAGCTTCTTTACGCTAACGGGTTACTGCGACGGAATACATCACATATTTTGGTTCGTTAATGCCTTTAGCTCACTAGTTGCAGGATATTTTTGGGAGTTAAACGAATATAAAGTATTAGTAAAAGTTGGCAACGATCCGGAGGGAATTAGATGTTTAAAGAGGAAGAAAGAATAAAAATCAATAAGGATGCATGGAATATAGTAGCTCCTCAATTCTTTGAAGGTTCATTTACAAATTTGGAATACGGAATGTACGCCCCAAGTGAAGAAGAACTGAACTTTTTGGGAGACCTAAAGGGGAAAGTTATTTTAGAAGTTGGTTGTGGGAGTGGCCACACCCTTGAGTACATGGCAAGAGCTGGAGCTGGCGAGTTATTTGGGGTTGATTTGTCTACAGCCCAACTCGAATCCGCAAAAAAAGTCAATTCCCAATTCAATATACCTATTACTTTGATTGAGTCCCCAATGGAGGAGCTCAAAGGGGTCCCCCGAAATTATTTTGATATTGCCATATCTATCTATGCTTTAGGGTGGACAGTCAATCTTAGTAAAACACTAAGTAATATCTTTGATGCATTAAAGCCCGGTGGTGTCTTTGTATTTAGCTGGGAGCATCCAGTTCACAGTTTATTGGAGTATAGAGATGGCAAGTTGGTGTTCAAGCGATCGTATGTTGAAGAAGGATATGAAAAACATGAATCATGGAGAACTGTTTCGATTGTGATGCACTATCGAAAACTCAGTACATACATTAATGGTCTTATCAAAGCTGGATTTATTATTGACCAAGTAGTAGAGGAAACTAGAATCCCTGAAAATGACACGGGTGAACCTAACCAATGGTATTCTGCAGAAAAAGCCAGAACACTCCCCCCGGACCTTATAATTAAAAGTCATAAACCAGATTTTAACATAGGATAATTGACAACAGACACGGCTAGCTCTACATAACATCACACGGTCACTAGGCTAAAGGAGACTTAAAAAATAGTTCGGCTAAAAAGAAGAAGAAATACTTCCCTTCACCCGAAATAACAGCAGGCACGAGATATAAATCATCAATATGGACTTTTTAGGGGGCAATCATGGACTTGTCAATAAATACTTATGAGAGACCAGCAAAAAAGAAAGTCCTATACTATCTCAGATCGATCAAATTATACAGACCTTGACCGGTGTTTGGTTTACTGAGGAAGTGTTAGAAGAAACACGAAGAGATTTATTATTTCAGGATTTAATGTGTGCAGAGATTGATGGACAAGTGACATCCTTTATCGTTTATACAAGCTCAGAAGGATCAATGATTATTTCATTGATGGGTACTCAACCAATGCACCATCGTAAGGGATATGGCTCCCTTTTACTGCAGAGTTTGTTTCAATACGGAAAGCAACTTGGATTTAAGAAAGTTGTTGCTATGACGGTACCCCCTCAAGCAAAGCCGGTCTATGAGCAAACCGTCAGCTTTTATAAAAAGCATGGATTTACAATCGAAAAGGAATACACAGAATTATGGCAAAGCGGCACAATTCAGTTGGTGAAGCTTCTTCGTTGAACTAACGGGCGAGAGTTTAAAAACATAGGAGGGAATTGAGATATGAAAAAGTTTTTTCTCGGATTAGTATGCGGTATTGTATTAACCGCTACGACTGCTGCTTATGCTTCTGATACCATACAAGCATACTTATTTCCTGCAAAATTTGTTATTAACGGTGAAACGAAAAATCCTAGTGATTCGGGATACCAAACCCTCAATTACGACGGACACGCATATGTTCCTATTCGTTATATCGCAGAAAATATGGGTTCCAAGGTGGCTTATGATGAAGTGTCCCAAACCATTACGGTAGATAATGGATTTAATGTTATAGACATCAATAATCGTGAAATAAGTGCTGGACATTTAGCAGTAACAAAGGAAGGCAATCATTCAGTCATTAATGGCAAACTTTATATTGGTTATTTTGCATGGAATCATAAATATATAGATGGTTATCAGTCCATGACTAAATATTCTAACCCAGAAATTGATGTGACTAAAACGGACGTGAAAGGTAACCTTCTTTTTTGGGATAATGAAGGTGAACTCATGGAAAGAGTGCCTTACGAAGTAAAAAATGCTTCACTTGGAGAGGAACAAATCTTAGCCTTACAAACATCAAGCCAAACGGATGTTTCAGAATATGCCGTCGTTACATTGGAAAGCAAACAGCCAACTCCTACTCAAGTATTTGGTGGGTTAGGACCAAATTACATAGATGCTGAAAACAAGGTTAATTTTGCCGTACAAGATATAGTGAAAACAGGCGACTACAGTATTGTAAGGGGTGGTCTTTATTCGGTTAAATCAAACGAAGTATCGGATGAAGCACCTATTACGATTACATTCTTAGATGCATCTGGAAAAAGTATTGGGGAAGCTAAAACTACATTGGCTGCCACTAAAACGGCTCAGTTACAATTCGCTGTATTAGTTGGAAAAGGTGACTTTACTAATTATAAATCCATAACAGTTAAAGTAGGCAATTAATAAAAAAAATTTTATTGCCTGCAATGTACTCCACTAACGGGCACAAGAGCTTGATATACACATCATAAAGAAGCTGCCGCGGGAAAATGAACTTACCCCCGTCAAGTAGACAGTAAATATCAAGCCACTAAGCGACCTTGGTCCGGTATTCAACCGGACTAAGGTTGTTTAGTTTCTGTTGAAAACGTTCGTTATTGTAAAAGTGAATATAGCTTCTAATGGCCTCTGTTAGTTCATCTTCAGATGCAAAGGATTGTAGGCGAACACACTCCGACTTGAGGTGCCCGAAGAAGCTTTCAATGCAGGCATTGTCCCAACAGTTGCCCTTGCGCGACATACTTGGCTTTATCTTCTTGCGCTTCAACAGCGTATGGTAATGCTTGTGGGTGTATTGAAACCCTTGGTCGCTGTGAAGCAAAAGCTTCTTCACATTGCGCTTGTGTACAGCTGCTTCGACGGTATCCAGTACAAGCTTTAAGTTGTTGTGGCGGCCGATTTGGTAGGACACCACTTCGTTGTTATAGAGATCAACAATAACCGATAGGTATAGGAATCGGGAACCGATCGGCAGATAGGTAACATCGGTTGCCCACTTTTGGTTCGGGGCTGTTGCGCTGAACTTCCGGTTAAGCACGTTCTTAGACACAACGGTGGCTTCCCGGGAGCCGAAGTAGGGCTTCTTGCGCCTAATCCGTGATCGGATGCCGAGTTCCCTCATGAGCCGGTAAACTCGCTTGTGATTGACTTGGAGATTATAGGTCTTCTTCAGCCATGTGCGAACACGGGGATACCCGTAGATCCCCTTTACATGCATGTGGCATTCCATGATCTTCGCCTTCAGCTCGTCGTCCTGGATCTGTTTGGCTGTAGGGTGTTGCTTGCGCGCTGCCCACTTGTAGTAACTGCTTCGGGCTACGCCTGCCAGTCGGCAAAGCAGCGTGATCGGATAGGACGGAGCTAGTTCTTCAATGGCTTGGTACGTTTGACGTTGTTCTTCTCTTCCCCCCTTTGCAGTTCGATAAGCTTTTTTAGCAACGCATTCTCCGCTCGGAGCTGCAATAGTTCTTCTTCCACCGTTGCCGGTTTCTTAGGTCTCCCTGTACTTGATGTGCCTCTTTTTTCCTTAAGCCCCTCGAGTCCTTCTCGTTCATAATGCGCTACCCATCTTCGAACCATTTTGTCGTTGATGCCCAAAGCCTTTGCTACGGTTTTGTGGCCCATACCCTCTACAACGAACATTTCCACTGCTCGCCGTTTGAATTCTATGTCATACGTCTTCCGAATTTCGCCCAAGAAAAATCCCCTCCAAGTAAACCATAGTGTGCTTTTTCCACACTGTCTACTTAAAGGGGATAATATCAAAAGATCGGCAGCTTCTTTACGCTAACGGGCAGGATAGTTTAAGCACTTTCACGAATACTTAGCCACGGCGAACTTACGAAGTGTTCGCTAAAAAGGCGTTATCGGAAATATCATTACTCAAGGAGAGAGCCTTGTGAAACAATATTCTTTAGATATTCTTTTACCCTTTAAACTTCCAATTGAGGATGATATTAAATTTGTTAGTGGGTACTTTTTCGGAGAATTTATTACAACATTTCATACCTACGGAAAAGAGATTAAATATAGTGGTGACGATACTCCTGTTATTGAAGAGAGCACTTGTATGTCTATTGTTTTTGTTCCAAAAGATGATTTCTTTAAAGACGAGGTAACTAAAGAGGATAGCTACAGAGTTTTAGTTCTTAAATGTATAGAATATATTAATAAATTTATTGACGCACTTAGAACCTGTTTTGGTCTAGATTATCTATACAATATTACCATAGCGGATTTACCCCAATATTTAATTATAGATTTGAACGGAGAAAGTTGTCTGTACTTAACAAAACCACAGGAAGTATTAAGAAAAGAGATACTATTGAGCACAGAAGGTATGAAGAGGTTAGGGAATACTCTTCATACTTGGGAACTTTACCCGGAGCAATTCTTAGTGG
Organism: Paenibacillus aurantius; assembly: GCF_032268605.1. NCBI lineage: Bacteria > Bacillati > Bacillota > Bacilli > Caryophanales > Paenibacillaceae > Paenibacillus > Paenibacillus aurantius. The sequence goes on along the minus strand of NZ_CP130318.1, from coordinate 4,100,134 downwards.
ACAAGTTCTTTGATTCTGCAAAGTCGCATCTTTATAGAGAACAACATCTTGATGCTATTATTGATCTTCAAACTTCTTTTGAAATTTTTATACGAAATACCCATAGGTTAATACTGACAAAGCAAGGTGTAAGTACTGAAGAAATTGAAAAGGTAAGTTCATACGCTTTCCGTAATGTTATTGAACAGCATCTTGCTAAGCAACTAGGAGTAGATTTGAGATTTAACACTCTAGGGCCTATAAAAAATTGGTATGAAATACTTTATAACTTGCGAAATCAGATTGTCCATCAAGGTAGGACTTATGTTACTGGGAATGAAGCTTATGATGCATATGACGTGTATGTTGCTGCACGTAATTACATTTCTGATGCGCTAGTTGCAAAGGGTTATTTAGATCACAATGGGAAGGTGGACTTGAACCTTTTTCAAAAAAATGTTAATGGAAGTATTGATATAAATGAAATCGTTAAAAGCCTGAAGGAAAGAGGACTAATTGATAATGACTTGAAGTTAGAGTAAGAACTTAAAGGTGGATACGGGGAAGAATGATACTTCCGATAACAGAGCATTCACTCGTCGGGGGGCAAGTCCTCTCGGTCCGCCACGAGCATCTCAAGCTTTGGTGGAACGTGGATCGATGGACCTGCAGGTTACATCGTGTGTTATGCGTTTGCAGTTAAACCCAGCCATCAGAAACAAGGTGTTGGGGGAGCGCATATCCGCGAAGGTTTGCGTCTTGCGGCGAAGAACGGTAACTCGCATGTGTTACTAATAGGATACATTGACATTAAAAAATATGCTACAAATAAAGGGACTCATCTTAACGATGGGTCTTTTTGTTTGCTGCATATTGAATTGGACGAACTTATCCTTGAATAAAATATAATATGGAGGGGATGAAAATTGAAGATATTAACTCAGGTTGATTGGAAACTTATTGGATTTGTTGGAGTAAGTTTGTTGAACGAGTATATACTCATCTTCCGTTATCCCCGAATATATTATTGGAATGGGTATCGTGATAATCAAATTAAGATGAAACAAATAAAGCCAGTGATTATCCCAGATGATAAGAATAAAGCCGCATAGAAATTAAGTTGACTTGTCCTTAGGATGGGTCTTTTTGTTTCTTGCATAACTTAAGCCATCCAGAATATAATAAGAACAAATGTTCTTATAGGTGGTGCGATTAAATATGGGAAAGAAACTCGTAGGGAATGGGATTTGGGAAGCGTCACGCATGATGCTGCCGGAACATCGAGATCGCATTATTACATATAGGCGAGACTTGAACATCAAAGAGAAACCTATCCTGGACGAGCAGAGAATTATGGAACTAGTAAGAGTGATATCCGAAGCAATTTTCACAGACAATGAAGTAAAGGTTTCGGTTTTCGATGATTATGAGGATCATATACATATCGGCTGCATTGATAAAATAGACACATTAAATAAGCAAATCAAACTCATACATAATAGTGATTTCGTTTGGATTAAATTGCAGGATATCCTTGAAATACAATTAATCTGAGCAAAGCAACCTTATTATTGTTGGTTATTTTTTGATGTGGTACTATAGTCTTGTTCCAAGTTTTGTAAAGTCGGTAGATTCATTGAGGAGATAACAATGATCACTTTTTTGAAGCGGCTTTTGAGTTCGCCTAAACAAGTCGAGAAAATAAAAGAAGTAGTTGTTGAACCGGCACGGACTAGGGACTCAGAAAAAATGAAGGTTGAGAGAAATCTTAAGGGATCTGAGTATGAAAAGGAAGGCAAAATTGAACTTGCTATTGAGTTGTATGAAAAAAATGTAGAAAAGGGTTTTGACGGAAGTCACCCTTATGACAGTTTGTGTGATATCTATAGAAAGCAAAAAAGGATCAATGATGAAATAAGGGTGCTTAGAAAAGCTATTAAGGTTTTCGAGAAGATTAGTGATTTGCGCTCAGACAAGCGTCCAAAACTAGAGCGCTATAAAGAGAGATTGAAAAAGGTAATTGAACTGCGTGATAAGAGGTGAAGGTGAGTGAGACTAAAATTTTCTTTGAAAAAGAAGAGTGCTTACTTTAGCCAAGAACAACTAATTTTTCTAGAACACTATATTGATGATCCTTCGAACTGGAAAGGACTAAAACAGGATTTCATTTCATTAGCACTTATCGAAGTTGGAGCGAATCATATTATAGTTGATGTTGAGGATACTGGTAATCGGTGGCGAAAGCATTTTGCCAGGAATTTATGCTTAAAAGGAAAATTAGATGATCTCTGTGTTCCTTATGGTAAGAGTAGTAGAGAGCTATTTGAAGTTCAGACTTTGTAAGTAACAAGATATTGTCCCGTAAGGAGTTCCCATTGTAACATTTACCTGCTGCTGGACTTTTTCTATTTTTTAATGTCCATAGAGGAGATAAATATGAAAAGCGCTATAAATCATACTCTGGGAGCCAAGCAAAAGAGATTTGAATGGTACATAGACTCAAGTAACAATGTAAGTGTCAAAAGGGACTTTCACGAATATTCATTTTCGGCTGAATTGATTTCTGCAATACATAATTTTGTAAAGAGTCATCCAGATACACCTCTTGCTAATAACGTAAGCAAACTTGGTAATGGTACAGAAGTTGAAGGAATAGGAAAATTCATATTGGAATCACTAGAATTGACTGTTGCAGAAGCTCAACTTGCTAGTCAATTAGCAGCAATCTTTTGTAAGTCTGGTGTCTGGATAAGCAATGGAAAAGTCAGAGGAATGAGATTTAGTAGTTTAAAAGCGTGTGGCCACCCTCACTTCATGACTATTATAGTCAGACGATGATGAATTAATATTTAATGAAGGATCATTAAACTAAAGTCCCAGGGAGCAGTTACCATTAAATTCAGTATAGTAATATTTGCATCGGGGGTTGGTAGTTATTAATAAAAAGAAGTTGTCCAAGGAATATGTGGGTGATTTTTTAGCATCAGAGAATTTGTTAATGAATTTGACCCTAGAATTCGACTAGGAAGGGCCTACGGTGAAAGACTCGGCTAGACTGTTTGATTTTCAAACGGTTAACGAAGACATGGTCAGGAGGCTGTTCGCTGCTTTCGACTCCAAGGCAAGCATTACCCAAGTCTCGCCCTTGACGAAAGGCATGAGCACCAGCAATTATGCCTTACGGACAGACAGCGGTAGCAAGTATGTGTTAAGGATTTATCCCGCTAACAACGACCACAGCGGGATTGAGGCGGCAGCCTATCAGTATGCAAAAGCAAAGATTCGCGCCCCAGAGATTTTCTATTTCGATGATAGCAAGCAGATTACCCCTTTTTCTTACCTAATCATGGTGTTTATTGAAGGCTCGACGCTAGGGGACTTTATTACCGAGAACGAGGGATGTCCCGACGATGTCGTGCATCGAATCAGCAGCTCGCTTGCCTTGCTGCATCAAACCGAATATTCTCATATGGCGCTGTTAGACGAGCATTTGCAGATCGCGGAACAGCTTGAATCCTTCGCGAGCCAATATTACACCTTACTAAACGGCCTTGCAGGAACCCATATTCAACCTTCAACTAAAGAGAAGTGCATGCAATTCCTGGTGAATCACGCCGCATTGGTAGAGAGGATTGCAGACAAGCATGTGTTCTCGCATGGCGATTTCATTTTCTCCAATATTATGGTCACGCCTTCATTGGAGCCTTGTTTCATCGACTACGAGTACTGTTTCGCGGCGCCTGTCTTTTATGACATAGGCAAATTCTTCAGGACAAGGACGCAAGTCGAGCGCTATATCGGCGCAGATACCATTGCCGCCTTCCAGGAAGGCTACAACCGTAAGGCGAGAGAGCCTTTGCCTGAGGAGTGGTACGCGCTGTCCAAGCTTGCCGACATATCCACTATGCTCCACCTCATTAATAAACCGCAAATTCCTGATGGTTGGGGATCGGCGATTGACGGTGAGATCGAGAAGAATTTGAAGCTGCTGGCCGGGGAAGCCGGGCCGTTATCGAATAAATGAAGTGGGATTTCAGTATTTGATTGCTAACATGAATCATTGAGCTAAACGGGTACGAGAGAGCAGCTGTGGATCCCATCGCTTTTATTGCCTCTAGGCCAATCATTAAGTATGAGGCTGGATAGCTACATATATAAAGGCTGAAAAGGAGACCTAAAAAGATGTTTGCTGTTATAACCGATATACACGGTAATTACCCAGCATTGAGAGCTGCTCTTCAAGCAATTGATGAATCAGGGGTTGACCGTATATTTTGTCTTGGTGACATGATCGGTATCGGTCCTGATAGTAATGAAGTGTTACACATGCTGTTCGCCAGGAATGATATTTCTATGATAACAGGTAACCATGATGAGGCAGTTTTAGCACTTCTTAACGGAGACGAATACCCAATTAGCCATTTGCATGTAAGAAGCCATCATGAATGGATAGCAAGTAGACTGGAGGAATCACTTATTCAAAAGCTGAACACTCTGCCCAGGGCTATAAAATTTAGGCAGGAAGCCTTAGACGTATTGATGATTCATTACCATATAAATCAAGAAAAATCTAAAGAGCACATTAGTAAAGACCCCTTTAGTTCTGTTGTTGAACCCAGCTTACCCAATCTCGTTGAGCTATTTTCTGACCGTCAAGAAAACCTAATTTGTTTCGGCCATCATCATCCCAGCCATTACTTTGCGAATCATGATCATACGTTTCTGAACCCAGGTTCACTTGGTTGTTACGATAAACCTGCCGCTCGGTTTGCACTTGTACATATTGCTGAAGGGCAATCAAGGATTGAGTTGAAGGAGGTTAAGTATGACAATACAGAGTTCCTAAAATCTTATTCCAAATTAGAGGTTCCTGATCGTGATTTCATTCTCAAGATTTTTCATGGTAATCAACTCCGGTAATTGATTTTGCTAACGAGAGACGATAGTAAAATAAAGGAAATTAACGAGGCTGCCGCGAATAAGTACGGCAGCCTCGTTAAGCTAACGGGCAGCATTGCGTAGTAAACACTTCTTGAAGGAAATCTTAACGAATTGGAATAAGCTGAACAACGGAATTTGTTCATCTTATGGAGATAGATGTTGCTGCTTAGGAATTTTCACTCACTTATTTTCTTGGTCGGACACGATATGTCAGGGGATCCTTCCTATACTGGAATGGCAAGACATCTTAAGGAGGCGAAAGGAATGAAGCTTACCATCGCGACGCATGACGATCAACGGATGGCGGTCATTCAGGAAGCGGTCAAGCAATTCCGCAAGGAGAACCCGGACGTATCCGTAGTACTGGAACTCGTGCCGAACAAGGCAGAGTTGATCCGTAGGCTCACGAGCGGTGAAGGCCCGGACATTGTGGAGTGGGAAGGCACCAACATGGGGCAATGCCTGGATGCCGGGATCTTGTCCGATCTGCGGGAATTTATCCTGCGAGACAAGGTCGACATGGGCAACTATTTTCCGCGCATCGCACAGTCCGTAGAATCGAACGGACGGATCGGGGCGTTGCCGGTCATGACTGAGACGCTCGGGGTCTTCTACAACAAGCAGCATTTTGAGGAAGCGGGGTTACCGTATCCGCAAGACGGATGGACGTGGGAGGACTTCAAAGATACGGCAAGGAAATTGACGATGCGGGATGAGAGCGGGAACGTGATCCGACACGGTGCCTTTACGAGCTTCGGATATATGCTCTACGTCGAACCGGTTGTCTGGAATTGCGGTGGATCTTTCATATCGGAAGACGGCGTCGAACTGGAAGGTTATCTGAACCATCCGTCGACCATAGAAGGGTTCCGGCAATACTTGTCCTTGTTCGACGAGGACGTGTCGCCGAGAATGGGGGTTGGGCAGGATTCTTGGATGGCTTGCTTTATTCATGAGAAAATGTCCATGTATCTGGATGCGAACTGGGCGATCAAACCCATGTCTAAAGAACAGAAGGAAAAGTTCGGAGTCGTGGGTTTCCCGGGCGGCAAAAAGCATCCTAAATCGAACATTTTTCAAGTGTATGGGTATGGTATCTCTACGACTTGCAGCAATCGCGAACTTGCCTGGGCTTTTCTCCGCAAACTTGCTCTTCCGGGGGAAGGCGTCGACAAGCTGTGGACCGTTCTAAACCTGGCGGCAAACCGGAAGACGGCGGATCAGAGCGGCCACAAGGCGGACCCTATGTATGCCGTTTTCTACAAGGAACTGCAATACGGCCAAGATGGCGCGTACCAGTACCCAAACTTCATTCCCGCCTTCCATCACAACGAGACCTTCGACAGGCTTGTTCATGCCGAGGATGCGGAACATGTCCTTCAAGAGGCGGTTCGCCGTACTCCCAAGATCACGCCTTTTGATTTTAAGTCCCCGGGATGGTGGTGATTCCCCATGAGCAACATGCATCGGATTCTGTGGTTTGACGAACAAATTCGCAGCCGCCGCTATCCGAATGCCCGGTCGCTGTCTGAACGGTTCGAGATCTCGGTCCGACAGGCCGGTCGGGACATCGAGTATATGCAGAACTCCCTACTCGCTCCGATGAGTTACAATGCCAAAGAGCGAGGGTATGAATACTCGAATCAAGCTTACATTTTGCCTTCCGTGTTTCTGTCTGAGACCGATCTTCGGATCTTGAGCTTCCTCATCTACAAATACGAGGAAGCCGCGAAATCCATAGGATACGTCGAAGGTCTCGACCGCGTCGTCCAGACACTGAAACGATTCGTACCGTATCAACCGGAGAACAGCGACTTGCCGATATTTCGTGCGGATTCCGCACTTGCCGACCGGAAGCATGAGGTGGACGAAGCCATCCGGCAGAGCCATAAGCTTCGTATTGCATATACGGACGAGGAAGAGGAGTATGAGGTGGTGGTGCATCCCTTTCGCACGTATTCCCAAGCGAATGGGGTCTATCTAATAGCCTTGTGCGAGCAGTCCGGCGAGGTCGAGTATTACCGGTTGGAACGGATGACGAGGGTCGTCGACACGGGGGAAGAATACCGCAAGAAAGCCGCAGGCAAAGACTAAGGTTCCTAGATGAGTGAGAAAAGGGCCGTCCATACCTTTGACTCGTGGACAGTAATGTACGGTAAAATGTGTAAAAGCCCAAAGGCGGATGAACCAAGGTCACGCTGGAAAGACGTGAGTTCATTCCGCTAACGGGTGTACAAGAGCTTAATAAACCCATCAAGAAGCTGCCGCGGGAAAAGATCGGCAGCTTCTTTACGCTAAGGGGAAGAAGAGTTTAATTCCATATTGTGTTAAAATTTAGTGAAAATGAAAATAGGAGTGATATGATCATTAGCGGCGAGATGCTGGGAGAAGATCTACTACTTGATGCCTTAGATAAGATATACAGTCTTTCAAGTCCAATAAAGTGTAAATTCCTAAGAGGAAGTTTTAATGATCATTACTCCATTGATGCGAATGGAAGTAAATTTATTTTAAGGATTTATAAAAATAAAAAAAGATACATAAGAAATATTACAGATATTCGTTTTGAACTGGATTTCCTGGAGTATCTACACAGTAATGGGGTATCTGTAGCTTTTCCAATTCGAAGTATTAAAAATGAAACCCTAAACACTGTACATTGTAAAAATGAGCTTCGATATATAGCCTTATTTGATCATGCTGAAGGTAGTCATATAGGAAATATTAATCCCAGCGATGCAATGTTCTTCGGGAAATTAGTCGCTTCTCTTCATAAGAAAGCCGATGAGTTTAAAAGCGAACATTCTCGAATTAAAATTGATCAAGGATATTTGATAAATGAGCCATTAGAAACTTTGGAAAAGTATATCGGAACCCTAAATTTATCCGATATATCCTTTTTTAAAACTCGTGCAAACATCATGTATGAGCAGATTAATCAACTTCCTACAACTAATGAGGCATTTGGCTTAATTCATGGAGACTTAAACCCGTCTAACGTTCACTATAGTCCAGTACATGGTTTTAAAATTTTCGATTTCGATCATTGCGCGTATGGATGGAGGATACATGATTTAGCGGTGATAAGGCTTTGTTTTGATAATATCGTATATAAAGCAGTCTTAAACGGTTATCAATCAGTCAGACCACTTAGCTCAATTGAAGAGAAAAGCATCGATATGTACTCTGATGTGTTGTTACTTAGGAAGAGCAAGGATATATTAGACATGTTAGAAGTCAATAAAAATTCCAAAGAGGAAAAGACAAAGGTTGTTATTAAAACCATTGAGACCTTACGTATTCTAAACAATAAACCATTCAGCTAACGGGTACGATAACACAATCACAACAAGCGGCCGACATCATCAGCCGCTTGTTCCGCTTACGGGCAGTAGAGTAAGGTATTATCCAGATGGTAACTTCGATTAAAATCAAATTATCCATTGTATCTTTCCTGGGAAACAGATTATGTTAATAGATAAAATGCGTGGAAAGTGAGTGGTGGGTATGCCATATTTCGCACTCTAGGTCTGATACATGATCAAAAACAAATATATAGACAAGAGGAGAAACAAGATGAAAACCGAATTATCTGGGATGCGATTGGAAACAGAGCGTCTAATCATTCGTCCTTACAACGAAAGTGATTTGGTGGAATCGTTTGAGCTGATGCAAAACCCAGAATTGTTCACTTATATGCATATGGGAGTTTTATCGTTCGAAGAATATAAAGGACTATTCAAGTGGCTAATCGACAGTTACAATACACCCTTTAACATGCCATTTAAATACTCATTTGCGATTCGAAGCAAAGCAACAGGCAATTTCATCGGCTGGTGTGGTGTGGGCGTACTTGATTTAAGTGCACCTGATAAAGAACTGTATTATTTAATTGGCCGTGACTATTGGGGTAATGGTTATGCAACTGAAGCAGCCGCCGCGTTGACAGCCTATGCCTTCAATGTTATTGGATTAGACCGATTGTTCGCTAAGGCCAATTCACAGAATACTGCGTCAATAGGAGTAATTAAGAAACTGGGTTTTGTGTTTGGACGCGAACTAATGGGTTTGACAGGTGATTACGAGGAGTGTAACGGTGAGTTATTGCATGTTCTCACAAAGGAACAGTTTCACAAGCAGGCAGAAATATGATTTGAGTAAAGTCCATCCTATGAGGGATGGACTTTTTATGAAACTTGCCTTGAGAACGGTTCATTCCGCTAACGGGTACGAGAGTACAGCGATGGAACCGATCCATCGCTTTTACTGCGTTCCGCGCGGAAACTCAGCTAGCCGGAAACGAGAACTCGTGGCCTATTACAGAAAATTGAAAGTAAAAAAGAGCCATGCATAAGCATGGCTCGAAATTCAGTTAGCCTTATTCAACGTGCCCATTTCTTTTGCGCGAAGGATTATATGCATGAGACTATCCAGATCTTCACTTGCAATTTTCCCGGATTTTTCTTCTGCCAGTTTGTTATTTAAATCCTCAATCTCTTCTTGTTGAAGTTTGATTGTATGTTCCAGTTTCTCGATGTAATGAATTACTTCTTGTATATGCTTCTTGATAACATTCTCGCCCGTTCCTACTGCGTCGTCCTTCCTCATCGGAATAACACTAGCTATTTTGACCTTCTTCTGAGCAGACCGTTGAATCTTCGCTTCTTTAACGGTATCCTCATATTGTTTTCTAACTGTAGAGTTCCAACGAAATCCACAAGCCGCTGCTGTACGGTCTAAACGCGCTCCAACCTCTTCAAATGCAGCTAGTTGCGTACTCCCAGTTTTAATGTGATCAATCACTGTTTCAGCAAGCAATAAGTCGTCTTCTACAGTCCAGCTATCTTTCCGATCCATTTTGCACCTCCAAGATTAGATACCAGTCTATCCATTTGTGCTTATTTATATGCAATTATCTATGCAAATGAGACATGTAAATAATAATTATCCACGTAATTCCCGTATTTTGATGGCGGTAGGTTTCTTTGTTGGCTATGCATTAAGCAATCATTTTGAATTGCCTTTTCCACTAACGGCCAAGCTAACTTGGCAACAAAATTAAACAAAATAGATTAAACCCTCCTAAATGATGCGAAGCTAAGGATAATAAATAAATTGGGGGGCAGCTTAAAGTGCTGATACGAGAAATTGGAAACCTTGAAATCGAAGAAGTTTCTCTAACTTTGCTCAAAGATTATCTGGCGAGACAGTCGGAGAGATTGAAACCAAGCAGTTTGGGGCATCGTATTCGGTTCGTAAGGTCCATTTTCCGATTTGCATTTGAGGAAGGGCTCATTGCTAAAAATCCAACTTTGAAACTGAGAGAACCAAACGTGGATAAACGGATCCCGAAGTTTTTGATAGAGGAAGATGTTATTCTTCTTAAAATTACCTGTGAAACTCCACGTGAGCATGCACTATTAGAATTCCTCTACTGTACGGGTTGCCGTGTTGGTGAAGTCCACCGATTAAATGTGGAAGATATCAACTGGGAAAACTGCTCCGTAATTGTGAATGGGAAAGGTTCTAAACAATGAGAAGTTTATTTTACGACAGAGTGCAAGGTTTGGTTAAAGAGATACCTTGAGAACCGACAGGATTCATGCAAAGCTCTCTTTGCGACTGGTTCTCTTCCTGTTCGACGAATGACCATATCCACAATACGATATTCTTTAAAAAAGCTTGCACGTCGCGGAGAGGTCGCTGCTAACGTGTACCCCCATCGGTTTCGCCATACATATGCCTGCCACTTGCTTGATAACGGTGCACCATTGGATTTTATTCAGGGGATGCTAGGGCATGAGAAGGCATCCACTACTCAGATATACGCCCAGTTACGTGGAGAACGTAACGTCGAAGAGAATTGTATCGTCGTTACTTTTAGGGGCTTAAGGTACCTTATGACTCAACATTATATTGGGAACTGCTTTATTTCTTAAATGATGCACCAACAGTCGGCTATGAGTGGCTGACTACCCTTGTGGAAATTTTCTGAAATTACGATTGATCATTGAGACCATTTGGACATACGGGATACGTATGTACATTTTGAGTCTCCCTTTTTTATTCCACAACATGGAGGACATTGGATGCCGGAAATAATGCTAAATGTATCAACTTGGATATGTGATCGGAAATGCGGGTTGGATTTGCGTGAATGCAAAGGATGGAGTGGTATCCGTTATTTGGACGATGAACTCACTTGTAAGGTTCGAAAAGCGGTTGACCCGCAGGAATTAAATTCGATCTTGCCATCGACAATGGTGAAAAGTTGGTCGGCAGTTTTTCCACAGGACCGAACGGTCAGCATCGCGTTAATGGCTATAACCTAGGAAGTCATCGTGTTAGCATTAACGGAGCCGAGCTGTTCATTATTCAGTGTTGGTGATCTTTCCTATTTCTTCACTGCCCGGTGTAAAGTGCGAGGTGGTTTGTTAAAAATGCTTATATATCAAGGTTTTTTAAATATTGGAAGCATAATTTTGCCATGGTCAATCGGAAGCATAAGTATGCAAAATCGGCAATTTTATGGGTTAAGTTACAATTATTCATGAAAAATAATGAATTCATTAAGGTTACCCATCACGGCAACAAAACAATTTGGCTGTAAGTATAACCCCAAGAAAATTAAATAAACAGAGGATTAGGCAATTTACATATTCATTTTAAAAGCAAACCAAGTTTAAAAGATTAATTTGTGGGAACACTTGGATGTAATTGAACTAAATAAGTACGATATAAAGGCGGGGAAAACGTTGATAGCTATATCAAGTGATTTATTTCGAATTTAGGAAAGTATTTGACGCTATTTCTGAGTGCCATGAATCCTCAATAATTGGATGTCCTAGCAATCTTTTGTTGACTGGAACCTCAGGCAGGTACTGGAAAATCAACTCTTTTGTCTTTTTACAAAAACAAGTATTTGGAGAAATGTATCAGTGATTCAGTTTTTCCAATACTTTTTTTGAAATTGCCACTTCAGCAAAACCAAGGCAATTAGCCATAAGTCTATTAGAACAAATGGATGTTAATTATCGTAATAATCTCTCTTTTTATCATCAATGACAAACAAAGTTGTTGAGTCAATTACACAACTTGGTATTGAAATGATTATGCTCGATTATATTGAGCATCTTTTCGATGCTACTACTCTAAGAATACATAGAGATTCCGTCGAATGGCTTAGAATTCTACTTGACGCTATACAGGTTTCAGTTATTTTTTCTGGTTTAGAAATTTCTAATAAATTACCAGTTCATAATGAAACATTCGCTAGTAGGATTCTATCTAGGGTAACATTGTCTCCATTAGATGAAGATGAGTATGACATATTTCTTCAAGCAATTGATTCTTGCTTGCCTTTCTCCGAAAAGTCATGTCTTACGGATCAAAAAGCAGCCGAAAAATTGTATCTCACGTCGGGCGGACTCCCAGGTTACACTAAAGAGATAATAATTAAAGCAACTATATTGGCTTTTGAAGAGGACCGACTTACAGAGTGGCACATAAATAAAGCTTGTAATTTGCTTAATAGCTCACAAAATTTTAAAAATAGATTTTGACATGCTAGATGAACAACATCTTATTAGAAGAAAGTCGAAGAAATTCTATTTAATCTAGCATTATAAGTAAATTTCAGTAATTGCATTATTTAAGTACTTAACTGTGACTTTATGAGTCATTAGTTAAGTATTTTTTTGTTTAGGTAGTGAGCGGTAAGCGAAAAACTTTATACACTTTTTTGCATAAATAATGCATAACTTAAAATACGGTTTTTCGCATTATTTATGAAAAGGACGAATTTTTATTCAAATTTACTTTTTCTCTTCTCATTAAATATGAAAAAGCAGATTGATAAATCAACGATTTTCAATCCATTTTTCTCAATAATAATGACGCCACACATTGCTGTACGCCGCGTTCTTTTTTTGCTTGTGTTCGAATGGTGGAATTATGGAGCCTATTAGGCCATCACAATCAACAATCATCAAGCATCAGGTCTACTGCTCCCGCCCTTATTATGCCGCCAGTTTCGCGGGGGATCCGACTGGGACGGGTTCGGCTGGTTTTAAAAATTTGACCAGTCCTTTAAAAAAGAATACCATGAATAAATTTGGTACAGAATCAGAATCGCAGTTAGAACAATTCCCCCAATCAAGATCTGTTTTTTAGTCATCATTTCCCTCCTAAACCATCGTAGTCACTTCTATATTCTACAAAGCTTTTTTATGTTATTTTTATCCATGATAAGGTAGGGGAATCGATTTTTCAAAGTTTCATACTAACGGGGGATTGGACATGCGCCAAATAAGAATTGTATTAACCGGTTTTGGCACCGTAGGCCGAGAATTTATTCGTCTTATAAAAGAGAAATCCGAAAGGATTAAAGAGAACTACAATCTTGAATTACGGCTGGTAGCGGTAGGAGGACGGGATGGTTTTATTGGTTCGGAGGAAGGACTACGCCTCGATAGTCTGTCTGAAGCCAGGCCGGGGTCCCAATCGCTAGCGGATTATGCTCGAAACTTTCACATGCCACTTACGACCCGTTATGGGAAAGCGGATGTATTGGTAGAAGCTGCCCCTACGGATGTAGAGAGGGGCGAGCCGGGTTTTACCCACATCATGACAGCATTCCGTAATCGGATGGATGTTATAGCCATTTCCAAAGGTGCGCTTGTGGCACGGTATGATACGGTTTTCGAGGCGGCCAAAGCCAACAAGGTGAGAGTAAAATATAGCGGGGCAACGGCCGCCGCCTTGCCAACAAAGGATATTGGTGAAATCAGTTTAGCCGGCAGCGAAATCGTGGGGATCGAAGGGATCCTTAACGGGACGACTAATTATATCTTAACCCGCATGCAGGAAGATGGTCTTTCTTTTGAAGAAGCCTTGCTAACGGCCCAGCAGAAGGGCATCGCGGAAACCAATCCGGATTTGGATGTAAAAGGGATCGATAGTGCTTGTAAAATTCTCTTATTATCTAATGATTTACTTGGCACTCATTATTCGCTGAAGGATCTGTCGATCCAGGGGATTGATCAAGTAACCAAAGAGCAAATAGCTGGAGCTAAAGGAAGAGGGATGAAATACAAGCTTCTTGCCAGAGCACATAAACAGGAGGGGAACGTTCACATTAGCATCGCTCCTATGGAAATCGGTCCCGGTCATCTGTTGGCCGCCGTTGACGATACCAATAAAGGTATCGTTTTCCAAACGGATACCATGGGGGAAGTTTGTGTGCTGGGGGGTTCCTCCAGTCCTCGAGGGGCAGCTGCAGCGGCATTGAAAGATCTAATCAATTTGTATCGGGATCATTAAACCTTTTAAATAAAAGGAAAAAGATTGAGATGTTGTACGGAGAAAGGATTTTGAGGAGCAGCATGGAAGTATTCTTTCAGGAACGCCATGGTTCGACATCCAGCGGCGAGGCCGGAAGTCCGCTTGTCTTATCCGCAGCCGCCGCTTAAGCTGGCCAGCTTTATTTTATCAGAGAAAGGAGTAATCAGCGGTCCCGAAAGGTGGATTTAGCTGGTGATCGAGAACAATGAATATTCTCCTTTTGATCACTGACCAGCAAAGAGCCGACACGATTGAGAAAAGCACCGTATGTCGAACCCCAAACCTCGATCTTTTAGCAAAATCAGGGGTGCGTTTTACTCGCGCTTACACTCCTAATCCGATCTGTTCGCCAGCAAGGGCCAGCCTGATGACAGGTCTCTATCCGAGCCGCCACGGCATGGTCGATGTGACGCATAATGTGCCCAGCTACCGCGCAGACCTTCAGCCCGGCTTTCCGATGTGGTCGCAGGTTTTGAAGCAGGCCGGCTATCATACGGGCTATTTTGGCAAATGGCATATTGAACGCTCGGATAACCCTCATGCCTTCGGATTCGACATCTCCCTTTCCTGTCAATCGGAAGAATATATCAAGTACCGCGAATCGCTGGGTCTTCCGAGAAAGCCACACCTTCTGCATCAGCATACTCTTGTTAAACAGGGATATCATTCGGTCGTGCATTACGGTATTTGCGATGAGCCTGCAGAAGCTTCCGAACCTTATTTTCTCTACAGCAAGGGAATCGAATTTATAAGAAGTCAGCAAGACCGGTCTGCACCTTGGGCCGCCGTCATCAGCGTGAAGGAGCCGCACGACCCGTATATAGCGGCAAAATCTTTTTTTGACTCCTATCGACAAGAGGATATTCTACTTCCGTCCAGCCGCCGGGATCCGTTAACGGATAAACCCCGTATCCTGAGAAGATTGCAGTCGGTATGGGAGCCCCTCTCGGATGATCAAATAAAAGAAGCCATAGCTTGTTATTATGCGATGTGCACGCTCGTCGACGAACAGGTAGGCAGAATCATACAGGCTTTGAAGGAAACGGACCAGCTTGAGAACACGCTCATTGTTTATACATCGGATCACGGGGATATGTTAGGGGACCATGGCTTGTTTCTAAAGGGAGTCACTCCTTACGAGGAGGTTTACCGAATTCCCTTGATCCTAGCCGGAGCCGGCGTTAAATCGCCGGGAAGAGTCTCATCGGCGGTTGTCAGTCTGGTTGATCTTGCCCCGACGATAATCGAGACGGCGGAACTGCAGGAAATGGATGGCCAGGGGCGCTCTCTTGTGCCGCTTCTTCGAGAGGAAATCGGCCACGAGGAAGTGTCTGCGTATTGGCAGGAGGGATACGCGGAATTTTTCGGCCAGCGGCTCGGCTACAGCCAGCGTCTCGTATGGTTTGACCGGTATAAATACGTGTTCAACGGCTTCGACTTTGATGAACTTTATGACTTATGCGCCGATCCGGACGAGATGAACAACCTTGCCGGCCTGGAGGAGTATGAGCCCATACTGAAAGCAATGGTAAGCCGAATGTGGAGCCGGGTGCATCGCTTGGGAGACCACTCTTTAGGTGAAACTCACTATGGAATGTTCCGTTTTCTCCCCATTGGACCGAACGGGCCGGGAGAGACCGGAATGTGTTAATTTTACATAAAGATCGCCTGCACCGCCCATTGCGAATTAGCGGTGTCAGGCGATTTTTCATTACGGGATATATTCGTTCACTTCTTTGGCTTGTAACCAGGCTGGGGTGAATTCCTTGATCTTCTTAATAAGATTCTCTTTCAAGATCAACGGGCTCCGTTTCGCCCCGCCAGCATCAAGGCGAGCGGCAGGATGAGCGCACTGGCGGCGGCAAGCACATATAGAGAAATGGTAAACGCGTCGGGATAGGCGGAGACCGAACCGGTGCGGGCTTCTAGAGCGCTAAGCCAAACGATGCCGATCAGGGCGATTCCGACCGTAGAGGCGATCTGTATGCTGGTTGTCATGACACCGGATGCGGAGCCGATGTCCGTTGTGCGGATTTTCGCCAAAACGATATTAGTCAGTGGCGCGGCGACGAAGCCTTGACCGATGCCGAGCGCAGCTAGAGCCGGGAACCACACGCCGATATCGGATGAAACTCCGGTCGTTCGGACCGCCCAGCTAAGCAGCAGGTAACCGGCTGTCGTCAAGATGGAACCGAAGGTCAGCACGTGGGCTCCAAGCTTCGCAGCGACTCGGGAAGAGAACAGCGATGCGAGGAAATAGCCCATTCCCATTGACCCGATTACAAGACCTGCCTGCAGAGCCGAGAAATGAAGTCCAAGCTGAAGCATGTAGGCGGCGACAAGGAAGAAGGCGCCCTGCGACGACATCAACAGCAGCACGATGAGAATGCCGGACGTAAACACCTTATGTCTAAAGAGATCGACATTCATAAAGGGGAGCTGGCCGCGGCGCAGCAGTCGCCGTTCGTACCAGGCGAACAAAACCAACACAGGGGCCGACAAGAGCAAGCTGACGACGAGACCGGCGGGCCATCCTTCACGCTGTCCCTGCACGAGCGGATAGACGAGCATCAACAAGCCGGCAGCGGCGAGTGCGGCTCCCATCCAATCCTGTCCGGCACGATCCGGCGAGCCGGATTCCGGAATAAACGGGATCAGGGTTAGGATTAAAGCCCCGACCAGGACACTGATCAGGAACACCGCCCTCCAATCCAGATCCCACAGATTCATGCGGAGCAGCATCCCGCCGATTATCTGCCCGGCCGTCGCCGCGATTCCCTGGGTCGCTCCATACATGCCGAAGATCGCACCTCGACGTTCCGGAGTATAATTGGCTTGAATGAGGGATAAAACCTGCGGCATAAACAGAGCGGCGCCGACGCCCTGCAAGACGCGCGACGCAATGAGCATAGGGACTTGGGCAGACAGGCCGCATAACAGAGAAGCGATCGTGAATAAGGCCACTCCAATGAACAGCATTTTCCGGCGTCCAAACCGATCGCCCAGCCGGGCACCGATAATCAACAGCACGGCGAACGTCAGAGTATACCCGGTAAGCAGGAATTGTACATCGGCGAAGCTGGCTCCGAGCCCTTTCTGGATCGAAGGCGTGGCTACGTTCACGATAAACACGTTCGACACTGCCATAAATACAGGCAAAAGCAGAGCCGGCAGCATCAGACGCGATCTGCGTTCGTCTCCTTTGGAGACGGGGACGCGAGTCCGCACCAACTGGGCGGAAGCGTCCGAAAGTGAATTGGACATAGAATGTTCCCCTTTCTCATTACTCGCTCGATTGACAGGAGGCGAGAGAATTTCATACAATGGGGGAGACAGGTCTGTCTCTTTATGATGAAATGATACAGACAGATCTGTCTGGCGTCAACACAATTTTTTCCAACCTATAGAGGAGGGGTCGGGGATGAATAAAGAATCTGCTAGAGATCGTATACTGCGGGTCGCCTCCGAATTGTTTTACATGGAGGGCATACGGGCGGTCGGCATCGATCGGATTATCAAGGAATCCGGCGTTGCCAAGGCAAGCTTCTATCGAAACTTCGCGACGAAGGATGATCTGGCGGTTGCTTATCTCGAATCCCGAGATGAACTAAAAGTAGAAAAGCTGGAAAAACTGAGGCAACTGTATCCGGGCGACCCTAAGGAACAGCTCGTCACCCTTATTCACGACGTGACCGAAAAGATGGGGAAGCCGGATTACCGGGGGTGTCCGTTCTTGAACGCAGCAGTCGAATTCCCGGATCCGGATCACCCCGCACACGTTAAATTGCTGGACATTCAGAGGAGCTTCTGGTCTCGGGTTCAAGAGCTTGCAAGGGAAAGCGGGGTACGTCAGCCCAAGGAGCTGGCTGCGCAGCTGAGGATGTTGTATGACGGATTCGTCATGAAGAGTTACCTGGATAAGACCGATTATGATCCGGAGTCTTTCCGGAAGGCCGCGGAGCTGCTCTTGGAGAAGCAGCTCGCTCCGGACAACCATCGCGGGTAACGGAAGGTATTCATTTCGCGGGACATGGTTAAGGATATAACGAAGGTAGAAGAGACATGACGAGGGATATGCCAGCCAAAATAAAAACGGCTAAACCGGAACAATAGGTTAGCCGTTTTTATTTTGCTGCTGGAGGTACCTGGCTCCGTACAAAAATGGATGGAAAAATCTTCTTGACATATAGGGTAGGGGGCTATACTATTTTTATTGAAGTCGAATTCCATTCAATAGTTCAGCAAGGGAGGAAATCAAACATGTCAACGCAAGCAAATGCAATTGCAGCGCCGGATGCACGAAGATGGAAAGCCTTATTTTTGCTTTGTCTCGCACAATTCATGGTGATTATGGATACATCCATTATTGGGGTGGCGCTTCCGGCCATCAAGGAAGCGCTCGGCTATTCTCAAGATAGCCTCCAATGGATTTTCAACGCCTATGTCATCTTCCTGGGGGGCTTCATGCTCCTTGGCGGACGCCTATCTGATCTGTTTGGCCAGCGAAGAATGTTCATGCTGGGATTTTTCATTCTTTCCATGGCTTCTTTGCTGGCCGGTCTTGCCTGGTCGGAGGCAGCGATGAATGCCGGTAGAGCCCTGCAGGGTCTAGGATCGGCGTTCATTTTGCCTGCCGCGCTAACGATTGTGATGATTTTATTCAGTCATAACCCGAAAGAACGGAATAAGGCGCTCGGTTATTGGGGAGCCTCAGCGGCAGCTGGCGGTACGGCAGGTGTGTTTCTTGGCGGTGTCATTACCGAATGGCTCAGCTGGAACTGGACATTCCTCATCAATATCCCGGTAGGGATATTCGCACTGATTTATAGCATGAGGGTCCTTCCAGCCGGAGAACGTCAGATGGGGAGCGTTGATGTTATCGGATCGCTGGCGATCACAGCGGCGCTTATCCTCGCTGTTTATGCTATTGTTACGGCTGAGCAAGTTGGATGGGGATCCGTCCAGACGCTTACCTTGCTTCTCATTGCCGCGTTGCTGTTACTCGTATTCTTTGTGATTCAAAAAGTAAAAAGAGAGCCTCTTATCCCGCTTGGCATATTTGCCGCGCCGAACTTACTTGCCGGCAACCTTGCTTTTGGCCTGCTGGCAGGTGCATGGATTCCGTTATGGTTCTTCTTGAATTTGTATTTGCAGCAAGTATTGCGGTTCTCAGCATTTGCTGGCGGCGTAGCACTTGTCCCCATGACGGTTCTCGTCATGGTTGTCATGATCGGATTAACGGGGCGTTTAGTCGGACGATTTGGTTTTAAAAGCATTCTGGTTATTGGGTTTCTTGCTTTGACAGGCTCTCTGTTCCTGTTAGCCGGCTATACGCCGATCCATGGGAGCTTTGTGGCGAATGTACTTCCAGCGTCTTTGCTGGGTGCATTGGGAATGGCGCTTGCCTTCATCCCCGGCACTATTGCTTCGATGTCAGGGGCAAAGCCGGAAGAAACGGGCCTAGCATCAGGGATCGCCAATACAAGCTATCAGATCGGTTCGGCGATTGGTCTTGCCATTATGTCTGCAGTGGCAGCCTCCTGGACAGGCGGGCAGCTTGAAAAAGGGGCAGAGCAAATCGCCGCACTGAATACCGGCTTCCATGCGGCGTTCATCGGGGCGGCGATCGCTTCAGTCGCAGGCGCGCTCCTTGCACTGCTTTTCTTGCGGAAACCGAAGCAATAAGAAATCGACGTTGATGATTTAGCCTTGGCTGGGTCACTTTTTGTTTTCTTTGTATAGGGTAGGGGGGCTATGGTATAATAGGAGGTGAGAAAAAGGAGTGATTTGGATGGAGGAACTTACGCAAGATAATGCCCAGACGCCTACCCACGATTCGTGCTGCACGAACGGGCGGCAAAGTCACCATTCTGAAAAAACGAAAAACAATTTGATAAACCGCCTAAACCGAATCGAAGGTCAGGTTCGGGGGCTTAAAGGTTTGATTGAGAAGGATACTTACTGCGACAATGTGCTAAATCAAATTTCATCGGTCCAGTCCGCATTGAACGGTGTAGGAAAACTTCTTTTGGAGCACCATATGAAGAGTTGTGTGATCGAGCGTATTCAAGACGGGGAGAACGAAGTGATTGACGAACTCCTAGTCACCATTAATAAGCTTATGAAATAAGGATTGCCTGGAATTTGAAGTGCACCCCGTCATGTAGACAGTACAAATATTAAAAGTCAGTTAAGCGGCTTTGGTCCTGAATTCCATCGGACTAAGGCCGTTTAGTTTTCTCATGGTGAATTTTCTAGTCTGCGCATGAGAATCCCTTTTGTTTGGATTCAAATATAGGGATGGGGGGTAATGTAAATATGTGTTGACGGAAATAGTATAGGGGGGTATGCTATATACCAAGGAGGTGCTGACGATGGACGTTATGGAAGTGAAGGTTGAAGAAGCATGTTGCCCGTCCGATAATGGCCGAAGAAGTCACCATTCCCTAGCCGTAAAATCGGACCTGACCGTTCGCCTAAATCGTCTTGAAGGGCAAATTCGCGGTGTGAAAGGTCTCATTGCTAAAGACACTTATTGCGATCAGGTGTTAAATCAGATCGCTGCCATCCAAGCTGCACTGAACAGCGTGCGAAAAGTTCTTTTGACAGGACATCTTAAAGAGTGTGTGGTAGAGCGCATCCAACAAGGCGATGCCGAAGTCGTAGATGAGCTGCTGCAAACCATTCAAAAGCTGATGAAATAATCACCAATAAACAGTTAAAGGAGAAATGAATCCATGAAAAAGGTAACGTTGAAAGTTGAAGGTATGTCTTGCGAACACTGTGTCAATTCGATTGAAGGGGCTTTGAAAACAATCGGGGCAAGCGGCAAAGTCGATCTCTCGGGCGGAACGGTAGCTGTAGCGTACGATGAAAGCCAACTGACGCTCGCTGCCATTAAGGAAGCCATTGAAGAACAAGGATACGACGTGGTTTAACGAAACGGAAAAAAATCGAGGTGTTCGTGATGGAAGCAGCCAGACTGGAAACGGAGCAAACATCCCTGCAATTAACCGGTATGACATGCGCCACTTGCGCAAACCGGATTGAGAAGGGACTCCATAAACTCGAAGGGGTGACGAAAGCGAACGTGAACTTTGCCCTGGAACGGGCGACGGTTACGTACGATCCGAAAAAAGTAAATCTCGCGCAAATGGAACAAAGCATTCAGAAACTCGGCTACGGTACGGCAAAAAAAGTCGTCGATTTCAAACTGGAAGGCATGACCTGCGCGGCTTGCGCGAATAAGATCGAGAATGGCCTTGGCAAATTGCCCGGCGTCACGAACGCTTCCGTTAACTTTGCTATGGAAACCGCACGGGTCGAATACAACGCGGCCGATGTATCTATCGCCGATATGCAGCAGCGCGTGGAAAAGCTGGGCTATAAAGCGATACCGAAGCAAGACGAAGCCAATCATTCGGAGCATCGCGAGAAAGCCATTTCGCAACAAAAGCGCAAGCTGCTGATCTCCGCCGTCCTTTCGCTGCCGCTGCTCTGGTCCATGGTCAGTCACTTTTCGTTCTTATCCTGGATCTGGATGCCGGAACTTTTCATGAATCCGTGGTTTCAATTGGCGTTGGCTACACCCGTTCAATTTTACATTGGCAAACAGTTCTATGTGGGCGCGTTCAAAGCGTTGCGGAATAAGAGCGCCAATATGGACGTACTCGTCTCGCTCGGAACGTCGGCTGCGTATTTCTACAGCTTATACTTAACCATTGAATGGGCCTCAATGGGCAGCATGGCGCATCACGGTCCATCGATGTACTACGAAACGAGCGCGGTCCTGATCACTCTCGTTATTCTCGGGAAGCTTTTCGAGTCGCTGGCTAAAGGCCGTACATCCGAGGCGATCAAAACGCTGATGGGCCTTCAGGCGAAAACGGCTCTCGTTGTTCGGAATGGGCAGGAAATGACGATTCCGGTCGAAAACGTACTTGTCGGCGATATCGTGGTGGTGAAACCGGGGGAGAAGATTCCGGTAGATGGGGAAGTCCTGGAAGGCAGCTCTTCGGTCGATGAATCGATGCTAACCGGCGAAAGCATCCCGGTCGAGAAAAAAGCCGGAGACAGCGTGATCGGTGCTACCGTCAACAAAAACGGCAGATTGAGCTTGAAAGCGACCAAAGTGGGCAAGGAAACCGCCCTTGCCCAAATCATTAAAGTCGTGGAAGAAGCGCAAGGCTCGAAAGCGCCTATTCAACGGGTAGCGGATGTCATTTCCGGAATCTTCGTACCGATCGTCGTAGGGATTGCGGTTGCTGCATTTCTCGTTTGGTACTTCTGGGTTACCCCGGGCGATTTCGCAAATGCGCTGGAGAAAGGGATTGCCATCCTGGTCATCGCCTGCCCTTGCGCACTGGGGCTTGCTACACCGACATCGATTATGGCGGGTTCCGGCCGAGCCGCGGAGCTTGGCGTGCTGTTCAAAGGCGGCGAGCATTTGGAATCCACGCACAAGATCGATACGATCATTCTCGACAAAACCGGCACCGTAACGAAAGGTAAACCGGAACTTACGGATGTTGCCTCCGCGCATACGGAAGAACATGCCTTTCTACGCTTGGTTGGCGCTGCCGAGAAGGACTCCGAGCATCCGCTTGCGGAAGCAATCGTTGCCGGAATCCGGGCCAAAGGCATCGAGCTTCCGGCAACCGATCAGTTCGAGGCGATTCCAGGGTTTGGGATCCGTGCCGTCGTCGAAGGCAAAGAGGTTCTGGCCGGTACGCGCAAGCTGATGGCGAAATATGACGTTTCGGTGGAACAGGAGCTTGACCGGATGACGCAGCTTGAAGAAGATGGAAAAACGGCGATGCTGATTGCGGTTGACGGAGCGTATGCGGGTCTCGTCGCGGTAGCCGATACGATTAAAGATACGTCGAAAGAGGCTATAACGCGACTGAAAGAAATGGGTATTGAGGTCATCATGATCACGGGTGACAACGAACGCACCGCACGGGCGATTGCGGGGCAAGTCGGCATCGATCATGTTCGCGCCGAAGTGCTTCCGGAAGGCAAAGCGGAAGAAGTGAAGAGGCTGCAAGCCCAGGGCAAGAAGGTGGCGATGGTCGGCGACGGTATCAATGACGCCCCCGCGCTGGCGATGGCAGATATCGGCATGGCGATCGGTACCGGTACGGACGTGGCTATGGAGGCTGCCGACGTCACCCTGATGCGCGGCGATCTGACGAGCATACCGGATGCGATCTACATGAGCCGCAAGACGATGAGTAACATCCGCCAAAACCTCTTCTGGGCACTCGGCTACAACACCCTCGGTATTCCGATTGCCGCGATTGGACTGCTGGCCCCTTGGGTTGCGGGCGCGGCGATGGCGCTCAGTTCGGTGTCCGTCGTCCTTAACGCTTTGCGGCTGCAGCGTGTCAAGGTTCGCTCTGTATCCTAGAACTCGTAATGAAACGGAGTTGTTATAACCATGAAGAAGAAAATCATCCTCGTCGCTGCTGCGATTCTCGCTTTCAGTGTATTGGCCGCATGCGGCAAAGCGGAGGATAAGAAGCCCGCAGGCGGAAATAACCATGCGGGTCATGGGGCAAGCGGTGGGCAAGAGAACACCGCAGGTCATTTGGAGAAGGGGGCGGAAGATATGGAGCACGGAGGCGGCCACGGCGGCCATGGCGCAGATGCGAAGGCTACGACGGAGAATCTTCAAGCATCATTTTCCTTCCCCGCAGGCGCCGCAAAAGCAAATGAAGAAACGGAATTGACCATTCAAGTGAAGGATAAGGACGGGAAACCGGTCAATAAATATGATGTCAATCATGAGAAATGGCTTCATCTCATCATCGTCAATCACGATTTGTCTTTCTTTAACCACATTCACCCCGAGTTTAAGGGAGACGGCACTTTTACGGTGAGTACGTCGTTCCCGGCTGGCGGGGAGTACAAAGTGTTTGCGGATTTTATTCCGGCTGGCGGGGCCAATACTACGCTCAGCGAGTGGGTGAAGGTGGAAGGCAAAGAAGGCAAGCATGCCGCGATTGCAGCTGACGCCAATCTTGTGAAAGAAGTTAATGGCAAGGAAATTGAGCTCTCTATGAGTGCCGCCAAACCGAAAGAAGACGTGACGTTGACTTTCAACATACGCGACGCGAAGACGAAAAAGGGTATCCATAATCTGCAGCCATATTTAGGCGCGGTCGGCCACGTCGTGATTCTTTCGGAAGATGCGAATCAGTATCTTCATGTTCATCCGATCGATGAGAAAGCAACCGGGCCCGATGCGAAATTTGCTACTTCTTTTCCGCAAAGCGGCACGTTCAAAATTTGGGGACAATTTCAGCACAATGGCGAAGTAATCACCGTACCGTTTGTCGTCCATGTGAAATAACGGAAGAGCAAAGGGAGATGATCATGGGAGAAAAGACGAAACTGGCGGTATCGCCTGCGATTCAAGTCGGGGGAAGCCTATTTACGCCGGATCAACTTGCCAAAATTGGTACGGTTGCCGGTTCGGACACCAAAATTGAAATGACCTCCTTCAAGCAGCTTTACTTGGAAGTGCCTCTTGATAAGCGAGAAGCCATCCAGGAAGAGCTTGAGCACGCCGGCTTGGAAGTGTATCCGGCCGGGTTTGCGACCAAGAGCCTGATCGCCTGCAACTTCTGCAAAGGCGCGGAAGGAGCCGGTCTGGAGACGGCTCGCATCTTGAATCGGGCGATCGCCGGCATCGCGACGCCAACGCCGCTGAAGATTGGCTACGCAGGCTGTGCGCTGGGCACAAGTGAGCCGCTGCTGAAGGATATCGCTGTCGTCAAAATGCGGGATACGTTCGATATTTATGTTGGAGGAGAACCTAAAGGCATCAAAACGGTGACAGGACGGCTGCTTGTCTCCGGCCTAACAGAGGAACGACTGGTCTTTGTGGTATCTACGCTTATTGATTTCTACAAGCAGCAAGCAAAAGGAAAAGAGAAGTTCAGCAAATTCGTGGACCGGATCACGATGGAGCAGTTAAAACAAATCGTCGCGTAAAGGAGTGAACGGCCATGCCGAAAATCGATCCGAAAGAACCAATCAAAATTTATACGATCCCGACCTGCAGCGACTGCCACTTTGCCAAGCGCTATTTCAATGAGAATCAAGTTCCGTTTGTTGACTACAATTGCGAAGAAAATATCGAATATGCGAAAGAAGTTTTGGAGCTGACAGGAAAGCAGGTCGTCCCAACCATCGTCATCGGCGACAAGGTGTTTGTCGGTTTTGCGGAGAACTTGAATGAAATAAGCAAACTCCTTGTAGGCTAAGACTTATAGAAGTCTCGCGCAGGCTCTATTTGTGTCCGTGTCATCCCTGTAAGCATCAGCAGTCATCTTTGGAAGATCAAACTCCACAAGAAAACAGGCTGCCTTAATGGCTGCCTGTTTTCCATTCTGAACCTAGGGGCTACCTGTTAGCCTACGAGCTGGATGCTGCCGTAGTCTGACATAGCGTATTTTTCACGGAGAAAGGCGCTTATAGCTGAACTTGTCGAGCGGTCTCCGTTTAGTTCCATGCAATCGACTGTATAAATTCCCGCAGTTCAATATTAAACCGTTCCGGTTGATCCCAGAAGACAGCATGTCCTGCCTCTTCATACAGCGCTAACCTGGAGTTAGAAGTGATTTCAGCGATTCGTTGTCCAACGGCAAGATTGACTGTTCGATCATGCAATCCTTGCGCGATAAGAACCGGCTTGGTGAGCGAGGCTAACAAATCATCATTCGTCACTTGCCTGGTAAAGATTCCTTGATGAACGTAAGCCGGGACAATTACATTACATCCTAGAAAGAAGTAATGCTCCTCCTGAGAAAGCTCTTTATGATGAACACATTGCTTTAACCACTGATCCAGAGCATTTATTCGTACCATAGGTTCATCCGAAAAAAAGCTTGTTGAATATTGCAACGTGGCGCCAGACAAATCAACCATAGCCGCTTCCCTGCCGAGTCGTGTTATCGCTCCGACAAAATGGATACCTCCAATATCCTTCTCCCCATAAATACGGATATAATCGAGAATGGGAATTCCGGCGAACGACCAACCGACTAATGCGGGCTGCATTAACTTCAGTTCTCGGATGACAGCGTGAATATCATCCGCCCACAACTGTGCTTCTCCATACCCGTCTTTCGGTTTCTGGGAAAGTCCATGTCCGCGCAAATCCATGGTGACCAATCGAAAATCCGAAGCAAGTTCTGAATGAATCTGCTTATTCCAACATAACCGGCTCTGCGATCCGCCGTGAATAAACAGGATATGGGGGCCATGAACATTGCCGAACTCCTCTACATGCAATTTAACGCCTCCACCTCCGGTTACCGAATGTACGGTGGGTTTTCGCCATTCATTTTGTAACGGATTATTACTCGACATATCCTATCCCTCCTTATTGTTAGAATCGTATAATTGTTCTTTTATGATGTCTAATTTATATTAATCATAAGAATCATGAGTTTTTGTAATCATTTGAGGAGGGCATTGGATGGAGTGGCAGCAGATTGAATATTTTATCGCAGTTGCGAATTTGCAGCATATGACAAAGGCAGCGAAAGAGCTCTCCCTCACTCAACCCGCATTAAGTCGTTCCATCGCCGCTCTGGAAAAGGAGCTAGGCGTGGCTTTATTTGAACGCAGCGGCCGCAACTTGGTTTTGAATCGGTATGGACGCCTCTTTCTGAAGAGGGCCAAGCTCGCTTTAATGGAAATGGAGAAGGCCAAACAGGAGATTGCGGATCAAATCAATCCTTATGGGGGAGTAATCTCTCTTAGTTTCCTTCATATGCTTGGAGCTCAATTAATTCCGTCCTTGCTTGGTTCGTTCCGGGATCGATACGCTGACATCCGATTCGAGCTGCATCAGAGTTCCAATGACGAGCTAATGAAGCTGATTTCAAACAATGATTGTGATTTCGGCATAACCACACCGGAGTTTGTGAATGACACTTTATATTGGCATTTAATAGGGAAATCGGAACTTTTCCTGGCACTCCCTCTTAATCATCAATGGGTTAATAAAAGCAGCATAAGCTTGGACGAGCTTCAGGAGGAGCCTTACGTCGGATTAAAAACCTCTTGCGGATTAAGCTTCACCATCCATAACCTTTTCGAAAAAACGCAGATTCGTCCGAACACCGTATTTCATGCAGATGAATTGGATACGGTAGCCGGTTTGGTATCTGCTGGATTTGGGGTCGCTTTGCTGCCAAAGACTTTAGGTCTTCAAAGCCATCCTTTGGTTTGGGTGAACGTGGATGAACCGGCATGCGAGCTTTCGGTTGGAATGGTTTGGAAAAAAACTAAACAACTTACCCCTGTATCTAATATTTTTCTTGAGTTCATACGTGAAAGGTATCCCATTGAATGAGTTCTCTGCAAGATGAAGTGACGTGGACATACAACGTGCGCTCATGGAGCCTAGACAGGGGAGTAATACAAAACAGACAGGAAGAAACCTCTCCTGTCTGTGGGTGCTTTTTAGAAGGAATAGGCTTCTCCGTCATCCGGTACGAGTACATGGGAAGCGATGCCTTTTTCCCGCAAAAAGCTTTTTAATTCTTTCCTGGATAAAGTCCAGTGGTTTACAGCTTCCATATGGACGGAGATGATGGTTGCGTTAGGAGCTGCCTTATACACCTCATGGATATCTTCTTTCCCCATGACCAGGGAACCGCCTTGCAGGAATTGATTGTCTCCGCCGTTAACCACGATAATTTCCGGGCGGTGGGACTCGATCGTTTCCCGAACGGCTTCGTACCATACCGTATCTCCGGCTACATATAACGTTTTCTCATCGGGGTGCTTGAAGACGACGCCGCATATTTCACCGGTCCGCTTCAGGATCTCCCCCCTTCCGTGCTCGCCTTTGGTTTTCTGGACCCGGATCCCCTCAAAGGCCGTATCTTCTCCTAATACCTGAACATTTCGGAAACCATCGTTTCTGACTGCCAATGCGTCTTCCTCGTTCTGCACGAACATTTGGATATCCTTGGGCAATGCTTCTTTGGCCGTGTCGTCAAAGTGATCCAAGTGCAAATGAGTCAGAATAACGGCGTCCACTTTAATGATATCGTCAAGGGAAGCCGGCAAACCGACCAAAGGGTTGAATTGATCCTGCCTTACGGAATTGGGGAAAGGAGGATATGCGCCTTTATCGGCCAAAAACGGATCGATCAGAAACGTATTTCCCGCATATTCCACAACCAGGGTTGCGTTTCGAATGAGGATAACTTTCATCTTTATAGCTCCTTTTCTTTTTGATGAGTAAAGTTTACGCCATACGCCATACGAGGTTACAGGGATGAAATCAAGTCTTTTTCGTGTTTGACTTGAATTTTGAAAGGATGGTGTTTATTTTGGATAAAGGGATAGATGGCAGGGTCACAAAAACAATTAAAGAGGGTTGGATCTAATGTTGGACCATACGGATAAGCGCATCCTGGAGGAGTTATCTAAAAAAAGCAGGATCTCGATGAAGGAACTGGGAGAGAAGGTTCATTTGACGGGGCAAGCGGTCGCATCCCGGGTCGTGAAGTTGGAAGAGAACGGAGTCATTGAGGGGTATACCGTTAAAGTCAATCAAGCGAAACTGGGGTTCGTTGTCCATGCTTTTCTTAATATCTATACAAAAGATCCCCGTCATCAACCGTACCTCGACTTTGTCAAAGCGCAGGAGACCTTCATCCTCCACAATTATAAAATCAGCGGTGACAGCTGCTATCTCATGGAATGCA
Organism: Paenibacillus aurantius; assembly: GCF_032268605.1. Taxonomy (NCBI): domain Bacteria; kingdom Bacillati; phylum Bacillota; class Bacilli; order Caryophanales; family Paenibacillaceae; genus Paenibacillus; species Paenibacillus aurantius. Next base: position 4,071,137 of record NZ_CP130318.1, on the reverse strand, counting down.
GATTTCCATCCAATGAACGGCTGGATGAATTTTTGATGGACTTGAATAAGCATGCCAACTACAAATTGTCGATTGTCATATCCTAATAACTTTGCGCGATGATGCGACAACCGGTGGGAACAGCTCCATTCCTTCATGTGAAGGATGCGGCGAACGCGGCTGAAGTGATCGGCATGGTGATGACAATAGGAGTCAACCGCAACAGGGGCGGAATCAGGGCTTATACGGAAGAAGACATCTAATGGGTCGACTTTATTGTAAAAGCCGAAGGTGAGATGAGCTGTATTATGGGATATACTGTTATGAAGAGGACGGCCGGTCGGCCGTTAATTCATACGAAACGAAGGTAGGGATGGTCATGAATATTACTTCCTATAGGGTGGAGCAGGTAAAAGACCCGTTCCAAATTATTTCAGGCAAGCGGTTTGAGTTTATCATTGACATAGAGGTGCCGGAGGATGATGAGCTCCATACGGATAAAGGAGTGTATGTGCGGGTGGTGTATAGAGTGGATGGAGACGTATCGGGGATCGTCACCCACGATGTCAGGGAGAGGTCGACTGAGCGGATTCTTGATTTTGACCTGGAGGATGATGAAGAGGCTGTGATCGCCGAGTTTTGCAAGGAGCATTTGCCGGAATAGATAACTTTGGCCCTAAACAAAAAAATCTTTCCTTAGTCAACCAAATACTGGAGATATGTCGAAAGATCCTGAGCCACAAATATGGTGTGCGGGATCTTTTTTAGATGCCCATTGTGGATGCTCTCTTGGAGTAACCCTTATCTTAGTGTAAAATTTTACTCATCCTTTATAAGGAAGGGACTTTTGAGATGAACTCAACGATTTTACATATTGAGGATGATCCGGAAATTGGATCATGGGTCAGCGATTTTTTAACCGGACGGGGTTATGAAGTGATATGGTTAAATTCCGGACAAAATGTAATGGAGCATATGGGGCAAGCCGATCTTGTCCTATTAGACATCATGCTGCCTGGGTTAGATGGGTATACCATCGGACAGCGTCTTAAACAAAAGTACCCTGACAAACCCATTATGATGTTAACAGCCAGAACCTCCATGGAGGATAAACTACAGGGACTTTCCTTTGCGGATGACTATATGACAAAGCCGTATCATCCCGACGAACTAGAGGCGCGGATTCAAATTCTGCTCCGGCGCTCTGGCGTTGTCTCTGTCGATCTTATGCAGTTGGGGCATTTGAAATTAGATCGGAAAGTCAACCTCATTATGAATACGGAAACCGATACGGAAATTGTTCTGACCGGTAAACAATTTCATATTTTTATGTATTTTCTCGATCACCCCAATCAGATTCTAACCCAAAGGCAAATATATGAAGCCGTGTGGGAAGATCTCTATATCAAAGGGGATCGAACCTTAATGGTGCATATCCGTCATTTGCGTGAAAAAATAGAGGTTGATCCCAGTCATCCGAAGTTGATCGAGACGATTCGCGGCATCGGGTATAGGTTGAAGTTATGAATATTAGAAGATCGCTCGTCACCAAATATGTCCTGCTGATCCTCACCTCTATCCTCATGTGGCCTATTTTGCCGGCCCTCTATTATTTGCCCGGCATTTTGCTTAAACAAAAGGCGATACTTGATCCACTGGAAATAGAAGAAATGTGGAAACATGCAGCTGAACAACTAAATGACGCGGATGAGCTTGCAATCAATGAAAAGCTGGGTAAGATACAAGAAAACTATCAGAAAGCCGAGCTCTTTTGGGTCGACAAAGCTGGGAAAACCCATATGATCCATAAGCGCATCACAGAAATTCCCGATGAATGGACCCCCTCGAACCTCGTCAATTATCTCGATAGGAAGAAGACACTAGGCCTATTCACCGTAACCGCTGTGATGGGTACAGAAGACCAAAAAGGATTTATGGTTTTTCAGATCCCAAAATCTGCTACGACGCTCGCCATTAAGCCGGTATATGAAGATCTCTTATTAATCCTCCTTATAATTGTCGCAGGTGTTACGATCGTGATGGTATCCTTGTTGTTCTTTGTTAGCATTCGCAAAAGGCTTGTAAAACTTCAAACGGCAATGTCTGATACCGGAAACAACGGGATACCGGATGAAGTCGCAGTCAACAACAGCGATGAGATTGGACAGTTGGAAAAAGCCTTTAACCGGATGGTGACCCAATTGAAAATCAGCAGGGCACGGGAGAAGGAGGAGGAAAACCTTCGAAAACAATGGATCGCCAACATATCTCACGATCTCCGCACACCCATGACCATCATTCAACAGCATGCCTACACGGTTCAGAGCAATCCATCCTCACCCGGAGCAACGAAGTCCATGCAAATCATTATCAAAAAACTCCATGATGTTGGAAAATTACTCGAAAACCTGCTTACCCATACCTTGCTGTCAGCGGGCAAACACCCAATAAAACGGGAAGTTATCGATGTTATAGAGGAAATGCACCATGCCGCTGTGGAATGGTACCCTGTCTTAGAAAAAGAAGGATTTCGAGTGGAGATAGACTTACCGGACCAAGTCCTGAATTGGAATGTGGATCCCTTATGGCTGCGATGCATTCTGGATAACCTGGTGCAAAACGTGATCCGATATGCCCAATCCGGTCTATACATAGGGATTGGTTTTGTTGAACGGAATGGCATCATGTGCCTGTACATTGAAGATAAAGGAGAAGGAATAAAGCAAGACACAGAATCGAAAGGGGCCGGTATTGGTCTGTCCATCGTCTCCTTAATGACGAAAGAAATGGATATCGAGTGGGAGACATCTAGCTCTTCAAACGGGATAATCCATTATTTAAGCCAGAACTTAAACTAAATTTAACCTTCCGGTCACCTCAATTTCCCATTTAACGAGTAAAGTGGGATTTGAGGTGATTTTATTTAGGAAAGGTGTTAGGAATGGGTCGACGGGGACCATGTGGTCACAATCTAAAGTTTGAATAGGAGGATTTACAGATGAGAAAATCAATTGTAATCATTGCTATCGTTATTTTTATTATTGGAGTCTTGCATATTGTTGTAACTCCAATCGCTTACCAGGGATATACAATCGATGACCTTTGGTTTGCGAGTGCCGGTTTAGCCCTGATTTTTGTTGCTTTTTTAAATTATATTCTGATGAACATAAAGCAAAGGCAGACAAAAATTTTTGTTGTATGTCATGTGGCAAATACGCTGTTAACGATTTTGGTTTCCCTGCTTCTTACATTTGCCTTTGCTCCTCATATCCTTTTATTGTTTGTTTTATTAGTTCTGGAAACCTTACTTGTCATCAGATATCAGTTCTCTTCAAAATTCGATTAATGGCAAACCGCTATCAGAGATCTAGGGTAGGTTCTAAAGCACTTGTAGAGTTATTTTAGGAGGTAAGAACATGCAATACGAACAAAACTCGACCATTGACGACATGACAGGAACAGCAGAGTGGAAGGTCTCCCGATTAATGAAGATGCGAAGAATTTGCGGATATGGTGCTGCCTTAGCGGTGACTCCCTATCTGCTGATCAAAATCGCCTGGACTTTCGGCCTTTTCCTTCCGACCGAGCAAATGGGCGACGCCAGTTGGCGCGCGATCAACGCAGCAACCGCGGTTATCGCCGCGGTCGGCATCCTGCTGGCGATGGCGTTCTGCCGGCCGTGGGGGGAACGGCTGCCCGCGTGGCTGGTAGCCCTGCCCGTGTGGATGGGCACGGGTTTGCTCGTTCCCCTGCTGTTGCTAGCACCAGTGCTCGGCCCGGCCGCTATGAACCGGGACATGGAGGCAGGTGCCGCCGACTTCTGGGCCTACGAGCAGATCTTCGTCATGGTTTCACTGATCGGGGTCGGCATATGCCTGCCACTCGCCTTGGCGGGGTACGCCAAGGCACGGTGGCCGGAGGCACTGGGCGGTTCGACCGAGAGTGGTAAGCTGCAGGGACATACCCGGCAGCTGCAGATCCCCCTGGCAAGGATAGCCGCAGCCGGCTGCATCCTGCTCGGCGTCATCAAGGTATTCTGGGCGGCGGGCGGCACCCTCGGCATCGACCCGGGCCTGCTGGATGGCCGCGACGTGTGGTGGCAGCTGCTGACGTTGAGTACCGGGGTGTGGTCCTTAGCGGGGGCGTGGGGCTTGCTGGTGCTGACCTCCCGCCGCGGGTCGAGGAGGTTCTTGCCTCCCATGGCGGCGGCATGGATCTCCTCCGGAATGCTGTTCTCCTACAACCTCTTTTCCGCCATTCACCCCGATGCGCCGTCCTACCCGGAGTATCCGCTGGCACGGGTACTTGCCACAGAGGCCGGCATCGTCCTGGGTGTAATGATGTTGCTAATCATCCTGCTGGTGCTGCATGACCGACGTCATGCCCGACTTGAGTAGTTATTTCCCTTTATCGAAAGATCAAAATTGGTATTGGAATGGGTCTCTATTTGGTGGCTCTTAAGCCTTATTCCATCAGCTTTGATGAGGCAGCAACGATATCAGGTGGTGCAGCAACCGCTTGGCAGGCACTAATACATGATGGAGGGCTGCAAGCAGGAGAACGGGTCCTGATTCATGGAGCTGCTGGGGGAGTCGGATTATTTGCTGTCCAATTCGCCAAATGGAAAGGTGCGCATGTAATTGGGACAGCTTCTGCGGCAAATGTGGATTTTGTACGGTCATTGGGAGCAGATATAGTGATCGATTATTCCTCTACATCGTTTGAACAAGTCGTGCAGGATGTGGACCTTGTTCTTGACACCGTGGGAGGGGAAACGCTTGAACGCTCATGGGCTGTAATAAAATCCGGAGGAACTCTTATTTCCTTATTGGAACAACCGTCATTGGAAAAAGCGCAGGAGTTGGGCATCAGGGCATTAAAACCGAGCCGTCTTTCCACAAGTGAAGATTTGAAAGCCATTGTTCAATTAATGGAAGAGGGGATCGTGAAGACCATCATTGCCGGAACATTTCCTTTGTATGAAGCCGGTCTTGCCCACGAAATGAGCCAACGAGGACACGGACGTGGTCGTATAGTGCTTCATGTTTCAGATTAATCCATGTTTCCAATTCGGGTGACGCCAGCAACATTGGCAATGCATTCGTCGAAGAGACGTTCAAAAATAAGGCAGAGAAGAAGACCGCTCTCGATGAGCGGCCTTTTTATATTTAGGACCCAAGTCAAGACGGTCAAGAATCTCCGTCGTTTGAATAAACGAGAGAGATAGAGCTATAATGAGGGCAAACAGGCGGTAAGGAGTGCGGAAGGATGCCCAAGAAAGTCGCCCCATCATTTTTTTTCATAGGAAACCATCCGGCATTGGACTTTATAAATACGGAAGTCGTAAGCGATGGCAAGCTGGTGGATCTGCTAGGGACATGGGAGGATATCTTGAATTGGTTATCCCTAAGTCAGCTCTTTACAAAAGAGCAAATCCATGCCGTGAAGGAAAAATGGGGGCCTGCAGAAAGCAAAACACTAGTCGCGGATGCCGTCGAGCTCCGAACGAGCTTGCAAACGTTGGTTAAGCAGGCGATACAGGGAGCGGAAGGATCCGTAGAAGCCACAGAGCATGTTAACCGGATACTAAAGGATCAGGTTACGACGACAAGATTGCTGCGCCTCGATGGCGGATTCTTCGTGGAACGGCAGGTCGAGGTACGGGACCCGAGCGATTTGCTCATTCCGGTGGCTGAGGCGGGCGTTGACTTGCTCGCCCATGTCGATTTTGGATTGGTCAGGAAGTGCGGGAATCCGGATTGCGTTCTTCATTTTTACGACAACAGCAAGAACGGGACGCGCCGGTGGTGCAGCCAGAAGACGTGCGGCAACCGTATGAAGGTAGCGGCGTATCTGGAAAGGCGCAAACCTAAGGAAACCTAAAAAATCGCTTGTCTCAGACCAAGGTCTGGGACTATTTTCTGCTCTTTTTTATTAACCACTAAAATTGATGTTTACAGGTTAAAAAAATTGAACTATAATACTCTTAAGCCAGTTAAGATGGTTAAAAAAGGAGGTGGACCTATGAACGATGTGTTTCATGACGGCGAGCTGGCTGTGCAAGCTTTGGCGGGAGAACGGATTGTCGCGGAGCAGAACGGCAGGAACATCCAGAACATCCTTTTCAAAGGCGCGGCAGCCTTTCTGCGGACCCAATCTCTTCTTATTGCTTCGACTGCCGGAAAGGACGGTAAGGTATGGTGCTCGTTTCTGACCGGTGAACCGGGCTTCCTCCACGTCACGTCTGAAACGGAATTGACTATCGTATCGCGGCTTCCGGAGAGCGATCCCCTCCGTACCCATTTGAAAGCCAATCCGGAAATCGGCCTTCTGGCGATTGATTTCAGCAGGAGAATACGGATGAGAATCAATGGAAAGGGAGAATGGGATGGGGACCGGAACCTTACGGTAACCGCCGACCAGGTATACGGCAACTGTCCTAAATACATACAGAAACGATCCCTGCAGCCGAACGGAGGCTATCGTCGTACCGAACGAACGGCGTTTCACAGCCGGGTACTCGAGGCAAAGCATCAGGAGTGGATCGGCGAGGCGGATACTTTTTTTGTCGGAAGTGTCAGCCCGGAAGGAAAAATGGACGCCTCTCACCGTGGGGGACCGCCGGGTTTTGTAACGGTGGTGGACGACCGGACGCTCCTTTTTCCCGACTATTTCGGTAATTCTATGTTTAATACGCTAGGCAATATTTACAGCAATCCGAGCACGGGGCTTCTCTTTCTCGATTTTGACGGCGGCCACTCCCTGCAGCTGACCGGGCGATCCGAGATCGTCTGGGACAAGACGGAGGCTGCCCGGTTCCCGGGGGCGGAGCGGCTCGTCCGCTTTGAAATGGATGACCTGCTGCACATCGAAAATAACACCCCCATCCATTGGGAATTTTGCGAGTATTCTCCTGCGAACCCCCTATAAAAAGGAACGATATTAAATAATCCTATTGGAGGTATGAGAAATGGCAGTAGCAGCGAAATTTGTGATCATTATTCAGGCGAATTCCCACGACGTAGGCAAAGCGGTGCATGGCTTATTGTACGGGCAGGAGCTGCATGAACAGGGCTTTGAGGTCGATATTCTCTTCGATGGGGCGGGAACAGAATGGCCAAACGAGCTAAGTAAGGCCAATCATCCGTTCAACGGATTATATAAGCAGGTGGTGAAGTCAGGAATTGTGAAGGGCGGATGCCAGGCATGCTCGGGCTTTCACGATGTAGAGAATGAGATACAGGAGGCGGGGGTGCCGTTGGTTGGCCATGAGGAGACAGGGGGACATCTTCCGTTTGCCCAGTATATCAAAGACGGGTATTTTCCAATTGTCCTCTGAAGGGAAGGCCGTAATGCGCGAAACGTATTTCTCTAAAATGAAGGGATCGGGAAAAAGCCCTCTGCAAGTCCTTCCCTGGAATGCCTTTATGGGCTTCCTGGGTGGGCTGTTTACCATCGGGTTATTATCCACCCTGACCGATCTGACCTCGGCCGTATGGATTATGGCTCCGTTTGGCGCCAGCTGCGTGTTGGCGTTCGGGGTCTGGGAAGCGCCTCTCTCTCAGCCGAGAAACATCATCGGCGGGCATCTCATTTCCACTCTTGTCGGCCTGATCTTTTATCACAGCTTCGGCCCAGGCGTTCTGGTAACGGGGCTGGCGGTCGGTACCGCAACCGCTGCCATGATGCTGACGAAAACGACACATCCGCCGGCAGGTGCCGATCCGATTGTGGTGATCCTGGCAGGCAGTGGGTGGTGGTACCTGATTTCCCCGGTTCTGCTCGGCTCCGTCCTCGTGGTTATCCTTGCTCTTCTGGTGAATAACGCCAGCCGCCATCGGAAATATCCTACATTCTGGTACTAAACGTATACAAGACCATGCTTCGGCATGGTCTGTTTACAGGACCGATCGTTCACGGGAGGAGCTTCCACGTGCTCTCCGTGACAGCTTGCTGGCGGCTGCATTAATCCGGAGAATTGAGTCCTTTACTCCACCTTGACCCGTACGGTGGAATAGGCGTTATACCCATAACCTTTTCGGTTCCATCTTGCTTCCGCCGGTTGAGCGAATCCGAGCGAGTCCGCAGCCCTGGACATGATGGTGTACTCCCCTTTTTGGGTGGCGGCCCAGGTGTAGGTCCAAGTGATCCAACGATACGGATTTCCGGGATCTTTTTGAATGGCAGCCGGTTCCCAGTGGTTTCCCCCATCTGTGCTGATTTCAACCTTGGTAATGAATCCGGTTCCCGTCCAGGCCAATCCGTAAATTTGATGCGCCCCAACTTCCAACACGCTCCAGTCTATCGGTTGCTGAATGATAGAATCGACATGGATCGTAGTTACGGGCATTTTCCCCGCGTCGCTGTCTTTTTCCGGATAGTACATGTAATCGTTAGCTTGAAAAGGCCCGTTGAAAGGAGTGCGGATTACCGTTATGCTTCGGAGCCATTTGACGGAGGCCATCGCATACCACTGAGGAACAATTAGCCGAAGCGGATACCCTTGCTTGTAGGGGATCGGGTTCCCGTTTAGCGCATAAGCAATTAACGTATCCGGATGCAATGCTTTTTCCAAAGGAAGACTTCTTGCAAATACGAACTCGCCTTCAAGATCGGTACGGCTTCCGTAATCGGATCCTTCAAACAAGATTTCTTTTGCTGTCGCCTGCAATCCAGTCCACTTAAGCAGCTCTCTTACAGCCACTCCTTTCCAGACGCCCTGGCTCATGGCACCGCCTTCCCACTGTTCACCAAAAACCTTCGGAGCAAAATGTCTTCTATTGTTTCCGGAGCATTCCAAAACAACCATGATCTCTTTGGACGGTAAACGGAGTAAGTCTTGGTAAGAGAAAACCAGCGGCCTCAGAATCTCCCCGCCTACTGAAAGCTTGAACGATTGCTCGGATATTGCAGGATAGGGAAAATGATTTCTTCGGTAAAAGTACTGCTCTGGAGTAACGGCCGCAGAAATAAAAGGGATGGGGCTCTCTTGATTTTCCGGGATCAATCTTCGCGTAACTAGATAAGGCTTGCTTTCCGGCGAACGCATTGTTATGACCACCCGCTATGCTCGATATTCGACTTTCATCTGCAACCGATTATATGAGAGCACCGTAAACAGCATGATAAAAGGCGCGAACCTTTTCGCGCCTCAAATGCCGAACAAAGCTTAGCGTGCGAATATTTCCGTTTCGTGAGCAGGCCCCTGAGAATAAAACCAAGGTTAACGTTGAGATAGCGTTTGTTCGGCCATCTGAACCAAGCGGCGAACCATGTGTCCGCCGATCGCACCGGTGTCACGTGTAGCCATGAAGCCATAATAGCCATCGGCCGGAATATCAATACCGAGTTCCTTAGCCACTTCGTATTTCAACTGTTCGAGTCCTTGAGCAGCTTGAGGAATCACGATTTGGTTATTGCCTGCTCCCTGTCTTCTTGCCATGAAAACCCACCTCCATCTGGTTTCCCGTATTATGTGGAAATCTTATGCGCCTTATCCAACATTCTCATAGTTAAACGTTAAATAGTTCTTGCTACAATCGGAGAAGGAAGAGGTGTTGGTATGAGCTTTATTTCTCCGATGTTGCTTGAAACAGGCGATCAGCCCTTCAATGATGATCGTTACCTATTTGAACCGAAGATCGACGGCCACCGCTTGATCCTTTCGCATCGAAACGGCCAGACCAAGCTGTACACCCGGTACCAAAATGAATGCACCCGCCAGTACCCCGAACTGCTGCGCGTTCCAACGAATGACGATGTGATCTTGGACGGAGAGGTCGCCTGCATCGATCCGGATACCGGTGAAATCTGCTTGGAGTCGGTTATGGAACGATTCCGAACGACCAAGCAAACAAAGATTCAATACGCTTACAAGACCCAGCCCGTCCATTTTGTGGCCTTCGATATCCTAAGCCATAATGGCCGGGACCTACGCCGGCTGCCGCTGGCGGAGCGCAAAGTCATCTTGAACGAAGTGCTTGAGGACAACCATTACTTCAGCAAAAGCATGGTTGTCGATGGCCGCGGCACCGAACTGTTCCGGCTGATCCAAGAACGAAACATGGAAGGCATCGTCGCCAAGCGCAAGGACAGCATCTACGTCAGCAAGCGCAGCAACCAGTGGGTAAAGATTATCAATTGGCAGTACGCAGACGTTTACATAGCGGGCTATCGAAGGAAGGAATTCGGCTGGCTCGCTGCCGTTCCAACGGCCGATGGCCAGATGCGGACGGCAGGCGTCATTGAGCTTGGCGTCACGCCGGAGCAGAAGAGAGCATTTTATGGGGTCTGTAAACACCTTGTGATCGGGGAGGATAACCATTTCGTTCACCTGGATCCTCGGATTAGGGCGAAGGTCAAAATCCGGAATTGGACCCGAAGTGGAATGCTCAGAAGCCCTGCCTTTGTTGAATTCGCCTTATAAGGGGACACGCAGGACGTGCAAGTTGACATTCTATAGAAAGTAGTGTAAAAATAAAACAACTAAATACCCTATTTAAATTCATTGACGAGAACGAGTACGCTAATCCGTTGTTCCCCAGAGAGTTGGCCTTGTGCTGAAAGCCAATGTTCAAGAATTAGCTGAAAATCCTCTCCGAGAAGGAAAGCTGAAGTGGTATAGGTAAGCTGACCCGGGATCCTGCCGTTACAAAGGACGCGTATGATGGTACGCAGGATGAGCTGCCGTGTGATTATTTGCTTGATGATCATTACGGAACCAGGGTGGTATCGCGAGGTAAAATCTCGTCCCTTTCGGGACGGGATTTTTTTGTTTTTTTTCGTCAACCAACAGGATAAAGAAAGGGTTGGACAAATGAGAAAAGTCGATGGGAAAGAAAAAGCGAGAACCCGGGAGCTGCGGGTTCTCGGACAGTGGAAACAAGGCGGCACGTTCAGCAAATCGATTGAAAACCGCGAGGGTAGACCGAACTTTGTTTTTTATGAAGGACCTCCTACGGCAAATGGAAAACCGCATATCGGCCACGTGCTCGGAAGAGTGATTAAGGACTTCATCTGCCGCTACAAAACGATGTCCGGTTATCGGGTCATCCGCAAAGCGGGGTGGGATACCCACGGACTCCCTGTTGAACTGGGCGTCGAGAAACAACTGGGAATCTCCGGCAAGAAAGAGATTGAAGAGTACGGGATTGCTGAATTCGTTGAACAATGCAAGAACAGTGTATTTGAGTACGAAAAGCAGTGGCGGGAATTAACGGAAGCGATCGCTTACTGGACGGACATGGATGATCCGTACGTCACCCTGACGAACGATTATATCGAGAGTGTATGGAACCTTTTGTCCGTCATTCATAACAAGGGACTGCTCTATAAAGGGCATCGGGTGAGCCCTTATTGCCCGGACTGTCAAACCACGCTCAGCTCCCATGAAGTCGCACAGGGGTATGAGGATGTTAAGGATTTGAGTGCTACCGTCAAATTCCGAAGCAAACGGACCAACGAAACGTTTCTTGCCTGGACCACAACGCCTTGGACGCTTCCGGCGAATGTTGCTTTGGCGGTAAACCCAAACCTGGAATACGTTAAGGTCAAAAAGAATGGGGAAGTCTACATTATCGCGGAAAAACTAGCGGAGAAGGTCTTTAAGGACGATTACGAGATCTTGTCCAAGCATAAAGGTTCGGAATTCGTCGGCGTTCCTTATGAGCCGCCTTTCCCTTATATCCAAGTGAAAAAAGGACATATCGTCGTGGATGCCGATTATGTAAGCGACACGAGCGGGACGGGAATCGTTCATCTTGCCCCGGCCCACGGGGAGGACGACTACCGTACCACCATGCAGCACCAGCTCGATTTTGTGAATGTGGTTAACCAGGCCGGACGTTATACCGATCTCATTACCGATTACGCGGGACGTTTTGTTAAAGATTGTGACGTTGACATTGTCAAAAGCCTGTCCGAGAGAGGTCTGCTGTTCGCCAAGGAACGTTACGAACACAGCTATCCTTTTTGTTGGCGATGCAAATCTCCGTTACTTTATTATGCAACAGATAGCTGGTTTATCAGGACAACCGCCGTTAAAGAACAGCTTATCGAAAATAACAAAACGATCCAGTGGTATCCCTCTCATCTTCAGGAAGGACGGTTTGGCCATTTCCTGGAGGAGCTTGTCGATTGGAACATCAGCCGGAACCGTTATTGGGGAACGCCGCTTAATGTGTGGGTATGCCAGGATTGCGGGGCCGAGTATGCGCCTTGTAGTCATCAGGATCTCCGGGATAGATCCGTACAGCCGATTGCAGACAACTTGGAGCTGCATAAACCTTACGTGGATGAAGTCTATCTGCACTGCTCTTGCGGCGGTAAGATGCAAAGAACACCGGAGGTGGTGGATGTCTGGTTTGACAGCGGCTCCATGCCTTTTGCCCAGTACCACCATCCCTTCGGGGAAGAGAAGCTTTTTAAAGAACAATACCCTGCCGATATCATTTGCGAAGGAATTGACCAAACGAGAGGCTGGTTTTTCAGCCTGTTGGCCGTTTCCACCCTTTATAACGGTAAAGCACCGTACAAAGCCGTCCTCTCAACCGGGCATGTACTGGATGAAAACGGACAAAAGATGTCCAAGAGCAAAGGCAACGTAATCGACCCTTGGGAGATCATCGAGGAGTATGGGACAGATGCGTTTCGCTGGGCCTTGCTGTCCGATAGCGCGCCATGGAACAGTAAGCGTTTCTCGAAACAAATCGTGGCCGAAGCCAAATCGAAAGTAGTCGATACGCTGGTCAACGTGCACGCTTTCTATGCCTTGTACGCGGCGATCGATCAATATGAGCCGGAAAAGTATCCGAAGCAAGCCGCCAGGAGCCTATTGGATCGTTGGATATTGTCCCGGCTGTACAGTACGCTTCAAAAAGTTACAAAAGGACTCGAAGCGAATGATTTCCTGAACCCGGCTAAAGAAATCGAAGCCTTTATCGACGAGCTCAGCAACTGGTACATCCGCCGCTCGCGTGATCGTTTCTGGGGCAGTGAAATGTCAGGAGATAAATTATCCGCTTATCAGACTCTGCGTGAAGTGTTATTGACCCTTGCAAGGATGATCGCACCCTACGCTCCATTCCTTGCTGAAGATATTTACCTGAACCTGGATGGCGCGGGAAGCGTTCATCTTACGGATTACCCCAAGGCGGATGAATCCGCGATAGACGAAGCATTGGAAAATGACATGGAAACGGCGAGGCACGTAGTCGAACTGGCCCGAAGCATTCGTAACGAAACCGGGATCAAAACCCGGCAGCCCCTGTCCGAATTGGTTATCTCGCTAAACCGAGAATTCAACCTGGCACCGTTCGAAACCATCATCAAGGACGAAATCAACGTTAAAGAAATACGGATGGAAAAGAATGATAAGGGGTTTGTCGAGTACAAGCTCAAATTGAACCTCAAAGCGGCTGGTAAAAAGTATGGTAAATTTGTTGCCCCTCTTCAACAACATTTGAAGGAGCTAACCTCTCACGTTACCACTCAAATAGTCCATAACGGTTATTTCGACATCATCATGGATGAAGAAGACTTTCATCTAACCCTTGACGAGCTGCTTATAGAAAAACAGGCAAAAGAAGGGTTCGCATCAGCGGCCGGTTACCAAGTGACCGTTGCATTGAATACGGTAATTTCAGAGGAACTGCGGCAGGAAGGAGTTGTACGTGAGGTCATACGCGCCATTCAGGACTACCGTAAGAAACTGGATCTGCCGATCGAGAAGCGGGTGAATCTTTTCCTTGATGTCGACAGCAAGACGAAAGAAGCCATGCAGCGGTTCGAGAAGGTGCTGTATGAGAACGTGTTGCTTTCGAGTATCACCTACGAGAATAAAGCAGGCATGGAAGCCGTTTCGATCGAAGACAATATTGTCCGAATGCTCATTGATGTACAATCAGGGAAATAAGGAGTAAAGCTTTCTAAAAAGGAACTTCAATAGATTTTGAAGTTCCTTTTTTCCTTACGTTTTCCTAATAGTTGATGGGGCATGTCGGCTTTGCTTCGAATTCTAGCTCTTCTTTCCTTGATCGTCCGGGTCGTTAGAGCGTGACGGGCTGCTCTTTGGGTTGGTTTTATCGGGCTTGGTTTTGGTACTCATGGCTAAGTTCACCTCCTGGATTATCCCTAATGAGTATTTCTCAAAACCGTTATCCTTATTAGAATTAACCATTAACAGGATGGGGTTGACTTTGGTTATAATAGTGTTTCAACTGGAAAAATTTCTTGATGATTTATTAAAATATAGGATGGAAGATGAGCCAGGAGGTGTCCGTGATATGAAACAAAACAAGTATGATGACGAGAATTTTTATTCGGCGTATGAAAAAATGCCGCGTTCCGTAAGAGGGTTAGAGGCTGCAGGGGAATGGCCTGTATTTCAATCCCTATTACCGGACTTCAGAAACAAGAGCGTGCTGGATTTGGGGTGCGGATTCGGATGGCATTGCCGTTATGCAAGGGAGCGGCAGGCCAGCTCAGTGGTCGGCGTAGACATCTCGGAGAGAATGCTTCAAAAGGCTCGAGAACGCACAGACGATCCAGCCATTTCATATATCCATAAGCCGATTGAAGACATTCATTTCCCAGAAGGACAATTTGACATTGTAATCAGCTCATTGGCTTTTCATTATTTGGAGTCTTTTGATCTGATTTGCAACAAGGTCTATCACTATTTGAAAGCTAATGGTGTCTTTATCTTTTCGGTGGAACATCCCGTATTCACTTCGAGAGCCGAACAAGATTGGTATTATGATAACCAAGGGAATCGGTTGCACTGGCCGGTCGATAATTACCAGGAGGAGGGGATTCGGGAAACATCCTTCCTAACGGAGAACGTGATAAAATATCATCGTACGTTATCCACTTATTTGAATGGCTTACTTAACGCCGGGTTCCATATTAAAGCGGTGAAAGAACCCATTCCTTCCGAAGAAATGCTGCAAAGCATCCCTGGGATGAAGGATGAATTACGAAGACCCATGTTTTTGATTATATCAGCAGAAAAGCAGTAAGAACCACGGGACACTCGAGTTAACGGCTACGATAGCTCTATCACCCGCAGCCGTTTAGGCCTTTGTTTCCAGTCAAAGACGGATTAAAGCGTCCTTTTCGCGGGATCAAGATATTGAGTTGAAACGAACGAAAAACTCTTTTTTTCACTATATCTTGGAATGTGGGCCGCGTTGTGCTACAATCTCCTTATTCCAATTTCATAATAGTTTCGGTTAGGTACTACACGGTAGTTTAATAGGGAAGCTAGTGAAAGACTAGCGCTGTCCCCGCAACTGTAACGCTGACGAACGTTGGACCCACTGTGCTTCGGCATGGGAAGGGAACGGGAGAATGAAGCGAAGCCAGGAGACCTGCCCGACTGAAACGACGATTGCATTTCTCCGGGGGTTGAGGAATGGAACGAACAGGACGGGCTTCCCGGCAGCTTTGCGGCGCTAATGCGTTGTTAGTTTGCCGTACTTTAGCACACTTTCGTTTGAAACACCCTCGGAGCTGAGGGTGTTTTTTTATTTCCGATTTACCTATTGGACGGGAGGAGAAAAAATGAAACTGTATACGAAAACGGTCTGCCCCAAATGCCTGTGGATCAAATCAGAGGTACAGCGCTCCGGCCTTGCGGTAGAAATCGTAAACCTCGACCACGACACGGCGGCACAGGAGCGGCTTGCTGAGGCTGGCATTAGGAGCGTACCGGCCATGGAAGTCGACGGCCAATTCCTAGTGGATCCGAATGAGATGATTAAGCGAATGGAGCGGAAGAACGGATGATCGCTTACGCCAGCAGAACGGGAAATGTTCGTTATATCGTAAGCCGGCTGGGGCTGCCCGCCGCTGAGATCGGGGCGGATGTCACGCTGGAGGAACCGTTCCTGCTCATTACCTACACGGATGGAATAGGGGAGATTCCTCATCAGGTTAAGCAATTCCTGGAATCGAATGGAGCTTATTGCCGTGGGGTCATCGTAAGCGGCAACAGCAATTTTGGCCATCATGTCTTCGGGGGGGCCGGCGATGCGATTTCGCAGCAGTGGCAGATCCCCTTGGTGCGCAAAGTCGAGATGCGCGGCTTCCCGGAAGACTATGAGGCGATCCATCAGTATTATGAACGCTGTTTTCGAGAGGAGCGAGTTAGATGAAGTCGTATTTAAAGCTGAATAACGAAGTTCTGAATCACTACAATCGAACGGGAAAGCTCGATCTCGACAAAGACAAGGAGGGAACGCGCCGCTACTTCCTGGAACATGTGAATGTGAAGCTGCGCTACTTTATCGATACGGAAGAGAAGATCCGCTACCTTGTGGAGGAAGGATACTATGACCCCGATTTCCTCCGGCCCTACAGGATGGAATTCATTAAAAGGCTTTATGAGAAGGCTTATGCCTACCAGTTTCGTTTTCCGTCGTTCATGAGCGCCAGCAAATTTTACGAAAGCTATGCGATGAAAAGCCGGGACGCCGAGGAAATTCTCGAGAAATACGAGGATCGAATCGTAATCATTGCCTTGTATTTGGCTCAAGGGGAGGAGAAGCTGGCGGAACGGGCGGTTGAGGCGATGATGTCGGCTTATCAACCGGCCACGCCTACTGCTCTAAACAGCGGCAAACGGGCTCGCGGGGAGTTGGTCAGCTGCTTCAAATTGACCATGGATGATTCCATGAACAGCATCGCCGAGAATATCGGCTATTGCCTGGAGCTGTCCCGCTTGGGAGGCGGAGTTGGCGTCAATGCCACCGACTTGCGTCCGCTAGGCGATCCGATCAAGGGCATTCTTAACCGCGCCAGCGGCGTTATGCCGGTAGCCAAGCTGCTCGAGAACTCGTTCTCGTATTCGAACCAGCTCGGTCAGCGAAATGGTTCCGGTGTGATCTATTTGAACATTTTCCATGCGGACATCGAGAATTTCATTTCCTCCAAGAAACCGAACGCCGACGAGAAGATTCGTCTGGCTACGCTTTCGACCGGGATTATTGTTCCCAGCATTTTTTTCGAGCTAATGAAGCGGGATAAAGACATGGTGCTGTTCAGTCCATACGACGTCTATAAAGAATACGGCAAGCGGATGTCCGAAATCAGCATCAGCAGCATGTATTATGAGTTGCTGGATAATCCTAACATCCGCAAGATCAAACGGATTAACGCGCGTAAATTGTACACGGAAGTCAAGAAAGCACAGTTCGAGTCGGGCTATCCGTTCGAGGTGTTCGACGACAATGTGAATGAGAACCATGCGCTCCGCCATTTGGGACGGGTGAAGATGTCCAATCTCTGTACGGAGATCCTGCAAGTACAAGAGACATCGGTTATTCACAATCATGGGACCGAGAACGAGTATGGGCTGGATGTGTCCTGCAACTTAGGCTCCATCGATATCCATAAAGCAACGAAGGACGAGCAATTCGAGCAATTGATCGATACGGCCATGCGGCTGCTGACCAACGTGTCGACAATGACCAACATCCAGAACGTGCCGTCCGTCGCGAAAGCAAACCGCTGTATGCACTCCGTCGGCCTGGGCGTCATGAATTTGCACGGACATTTGGTGTCGCAAGGGCTGGCGTATGGAACGCCGGAGTCGATCATCTTCGTAGACAAGTTCATGGAGGCACTCAATTATTTCTCGCTTCAGTCCTCGATGCGGATCGCCCGGGATAGAGGGGAGACGTTCCAAGGATACGAACAAAGCGATTATGCGAACGGAACCTACTTTGACAAGTATGTCACCAAATCCGAGGAGCCCTTGCCCGACGTAGTCACGAAGGCATTAGGGCATGTACCGCTGATTAGCCGGGAGATGTGGATAACCTTGAAGGAACAAGTCATGACGTACGGCTTGTTTAACTCCTACCGGTTGGCCATTGCCCCTACGGGGAGCATCTCCTATATCCGCAACAGTACAGCTTCCATCGCCCCTTGCACGGAGAAAGTCGAGATTCGCGATTACGCCGACAGCCGCACCATCTATCCGATGCCGTTCTTGAATAATGACAATCTATCGCTGTACAAGGAGGCCTACGAGATCGACCAGTTTCGAATGATTGATCTCTACGCGGCCGCCCAGAAGCACATCGACCAAGGGATCTCGATGACCTTGTATGTAACCGACCAGTGGACGACGGAGAACCTCGCCCGGCTGTACATTTACGCCTGGATGAGGGGAATCAAGACGGTGTATTACGTACGCCAGCGCTTGCAGACCATGGAGGAGTGTGTAGCATGTTCGATCTAAAGCCGTTCGAAGCGGTTAACTGGAACCGCAATCCGCTGGAGCTCACCAAAGTATTCTGGGACCAACAATGGAAGCAAATCTGGTTCCCCGAAGAAGTGGCAGTCAGTAAAGATATCAAGCAGTGGAAGGACTTTCCCCATCAGGACACGTATAAGAAAGTATTCGGCGGTCTGACGCTGCTTGATACGATTCAGACGAATATCGGCATGAACGAGATCGCGCGGTATGCGCCCGATTTGCAAGAAAAAGCGTTATACACCGTGTTCGCTTCGTTCGAAGCGATCCATGCCAAATCGTACTCTTACATTTTTACTACCTTGTGCACGAATGGCGAGATCGATACGGTGTTCGACTGGGTCCAGCGCAACGAGTACTTGCAGTACAAAGCCAAGCGAATCAGCGACATCTATTTAGCGATTGAAGAAGACGACCCGGTCTCGCTATGGAAGGCGATGTTCGCTTCGGTCATGCTGGAATCGTTTCTGTTCTACTCGGGCTTCTTCTACCCGCTCTACTTGGGCGGTCAAGGGGTGCTCCGCAACAGCGCGGAGGTCATTTCTCTCATTTTACGCGACGAATCCATCCATGGAGTGGCGATCGGGTATTTTGCACAGCAGCGCTTCAAGCCTTTCACACAGGAGCAGAAGGAGAAATTGACCGTATGGGGGTATGAGTTTTTGCTGGATCTGTACCACAACGAGATGAAATACACCCATGATCTTTATGCTGAGACAGGTCTAACCCCCGATGTCAAAAGCTATGTCCGCTACAATGCGAATAAAGCGCTGATGAATATCGGCTTCGAGGTTATGTTCCCGGAGGAGGAGGTCAATCCGATCGTTATGAACGGGATCCGGAACGAAGGCTCGACCTATGATTTCTTCTCGCAGAAAGGTTCGACTTACGCGGTGGCCAAGGTCACTCCGATCACGGATGATACCTTCCGATTTTAAGATTACACCTAACGCTGCTTTGACCACCTCTACTACTCACCTCTTGCACAAAAGAAAACCGACCGCAAGACGGGCGGCCGGTTCGTTGGGGACGCGAGGGATTAGTCCCAATACAGGTTGTCGACGTAGTAATCGTCCCCGGTTCCCGTCGTCGATCCGCTCATGAAGCGGACGCGGTCGATGGTCGCAAAGGAGTTCCATTTGCCCATACGCCCTTTGTAGACGTCGTTGATATACAGGTTCGCCCGTGATGTCGAGACGGCTTCGATCTTGATTTTGTTCCAAGCACCTAAGGTGACAGACCCCGCCGGGGCAACATTCGTCCAGGCACTGCCGTTATACCAGTTGACGCTGCCGTCCGCCGTGATGCAGACATGAAACACGCTATGGGCGTTGTCGTTGGCTCCGCTATTCAAGCTGATGATATTGCCGTTCGTGGAGGAGACGGGGCGGATCATCGCCTCGAACGTTTTGAACGATTTGGCGGTCGAGGTCTTCACGACATTCGTCAGAACCGAGCTCGACGTGTCGTTGATGCGGAGCGCTTTCGAGCCGGCGTATACCGGACTGCCGACGACGGTCGCATTGCCGCCGACAACGGTAAAGCCGATCGGCGCGCTGCCGGCCGTATCGCTCTCGAAGCCGTTCATCGGGATCGCGGAGCGGACGACGTCGATATACTTTCCTATGATTTTGGTCCGTGTGGAGTTGTCGCTTATGAGCAGGAGCTTATTCGCTGACACTTCGCGGACACCCGTGTAATTGGACGCGGTGGAGCCGAACGTACCGGTCTGCACAGCTCCCCACATTTGTCCGCTGCCGTCCAGCGAGAACAGCATTTTGGTTGTCGGCCGGCCGAAGCTGAGGACGAGCGTACCGTTGGTCATCATCGTTAAGTCCGGATCGACGCTGTAGGCATCGGCACTGTCGACGCCCGGCAGCGGAACCGGCGTGCTCCAGGTCAGGCCGTCGTTCGTGGAACGCGTCTGGTAGAGCGGATAGCTTACGCCGCCGGATGTCCCGCCGGTTCTCATGACGACTAGGAGGGAGTTGTCTGCGGCGCGAATGGCGACCGGCTCGCAGAAGCCTTCGTTACCGACGGTCGTGCTGTACGCAACCGTAGATACGACGCTCCAGTTGGCCCCGCCGTCAGTAGATTTGACCCAAAGCACTCGATATTTCGAGTCGGTGGTGTACTTCCCGTACATCGTGCCCTGCAGGGACCCGTCAGGCATGACCAGGATGCTGCGATGAAACAGGAAGCCTCCCCAGTTCGCCGAATTGACAGCCTGATCCTGCGGGAAATTCACGTTGCCGGTAAGCTTCGTCCACGTCGTTCCGCTGTCCGAGGAAATCCAGTAGAACATGGTGGAGTTGCGCGCGTCGACCCGCTGCGTCACATAGCTTGTTCCCATCAGATCGCCGTTGTTAAGGCGGATAATGCTCGTCAGGTAAAAGTCCGTATTTTGCTTATACGTCGGCCATGTCGCTCCTCCGTCGGACGAGATGCGCATGCCGTCGGTCGTGGGGTACAGGACGGAATCCGGATGCTGGCTGAAGGTGACGATCGCTTTATTATTCACGTATGACAAAAAGGGCAAATGCCGGGTCGCCGTTCCGCCGTCCTCGACTGCAAATTCGGCTCCGTACGAAATGCTCAGCGTGTCGGGAGCGGCGCTCGCGGCCGGACCGGCTATAACGGATAGCGCGAGCACGAAGCAAAGCGACCAGATCAGGCGGGTGGAGCGGCAACTCCCCATTCGGTTCCTGTTCAATCCATTCATCCTTCCCGTTAATGGAATTTGGCAAGCTACTCTTGCAAAAGGATGGATCTCGCGAGGTCAAAAAGTTACGAATCAGCCAGGGTATCGGGCAAAGAGATACGGCGGTACCGACAATCCGGAAGTAAGACTGGAGAGGGGGAGAACATGCGGATTCCTAAGAGGAGTTCATGCTGTAGGAAGAGGCAAGGATCGACTTCCGTAAAGGCTTATTCTTCGTCACCGCCTTTCGACTAAAGAAGTCTCGTTTCCTGAAAGGTGTTTCTTGTAACGGCATCATTGACAAAAGCACGATCCGTGTTAATATGTGAAACATATGTGCCGTTATGCGAAACATTATAACGAACGATCGGCGAATGTTCAATATGCAGTTTTAAGGTAGAAGGTCCGGCTGCCGCATTACGTAACACAAAAAAAAGGTGCCCCAAAGTCACGTCTTCTCTTATCATCCGCACCCGGGGATCGAATGGGTCGCAGCGGTAGGCGTCCGGGCGGAACAAGGGGAGAAGTCGGCCGGGGTGGCGCCGGTGCCGTCATAGAAGTGAAACGGTAATCCGAGGAGGTAAGGAAACCATCATGGGAACCCATTCCAAGCTAACGTTCGCGCCGTTATGTTACATCGGCTGCGGAGCCGTATGCCGGTTAAGTGATGAAGTGAACAAACACGGCGCCAAACGCGTTCTGCTGATCGCCGATCCGATTCTCGTCAAGCTGGGGACGGCATCACGCATCGCCGCTCAAGTGGAGGGGCCGGCATGCAGCGTTGACGTGTTCGCGGACGTTACGCCGGAGCCGTCCCTGGAGCTTGGCGAGCGCTTGATCGAGCATACGCGCAGCGGAAAGTACGATTTCGTCGTCGGCTTGGGGGGAGGCAGCGCCCTTGATCTGGCTAAGCTGGCTGCCGTACTCTCCGGAAACGTTGGCAAGGCGGCCGACTATCTGAATTTGTCGGCAAGCCGCCGAATCGCCCATAAGGGACTTCCCAAGGTACTGATTCCGACAACGTCCGGTACCGGCTCGGAGGTGACGAACATTGCGGTATTGTCGCTTGACCATACAAAGGACGTCGTGGTGCACGATTATTTGCTGGCCGATGCGGCGATCGTCGATCCGGAGCTCACTTTGACGGTTCCACCGCGGGTAACCGCCGCCACGGGAATGGACGCGCTGACGCATGCGGTCGAGGCCTATTTGTCTGTGAGCGCCACACCTGCGACGGATGCGCTGGCTCTGCATGCCGTGCGGCTGATCGGCCGGTCCCTGCGGCGGGCGGTTCAAGACGGAGCGTACCTCCCGGCTCGGGAGGAGATGAGTCAGGCCAGCTTTATGGCGGGACTAGCTTTTTTCAACGCGGGGGTGGCGGGGGTACATGCGCTTGCTTATCCGCTCGGCGGACAGTTTCACCTTCCGCATGGCGAAGCCAATGCGGTGCTGTTGCCTTATGTGATGCGGCATATCGCTTCGTCCTGCAGAGGACGGATGACCGATCTACGGCACGCGCTCGACCCTGGCTCCGTGTTCCAGCCCGACGCGGAAGCACCGGAGCCATTCGTCGCACAGCTGCACAACCTGATTAAGGACATCGGTTTACCGGAGAGGCTGGAGGCCTGGAACATTGCGGAACGAGATCTTGCAGGGCTTGCGGATGACGCCTGCAAGCAGACGCGGCTCCTTGCACGAAGCCCGATGCCGCTGGGGCGGGACGACATTTACGCCATCTACAAAGCCGCCTGCGACGGACCCGCTAAGGAATAACACACAGGGAAAACCGACACCGCTTCCATGACCGGTTGCCCGGCCGGCACTAGGCGATTATTCTCTGCTTCAGCTTGCCGGATCTTTACCCAGGATGTTATATTGGGCTCAAAACCGACGGAGGATTAGCATAATGAAGGAAACAGACGAGAGGCAGGAACGATATACGATCCAATCGATTGATAAAGCGCTCGATTTGATGGAGCTGCTCTCTGAAAGAGGCTCACTCAGCTTGATTGAACTGACCGAGCTTTTGCAGCAGCCGAAATCGTCGACTTACCGCATTGTTCTCACGCTGGAAAATCGCGGATTTATAAGCCGCAGCGATGTGGACGGCAAATATTGCCTGGGCTATAAACAGCTGATTCTGACCAAAAATTTGCTCGAGCAAAGCAATATTCGGACGGCCGCCTTTCCCGAAATGAAGAAGCTCTCGGACTTGTATGGCGATACGATCAATTTAGGTGTTTTGACGGAAGGCGCGATTCTGTATCTTGAAATTATCGAAAGCATGCATGCTTTGCGAATGACGGATTCCGTCGGCTCCAGGTCCCCGTTCCATGCGACGGCGATGGGCAAGGCGATTGCGTCGCATATGAGCGAGTCGGCAGTCGATGTGTTAATCCGGGACTATGGACTAGAGCGTTATACGGACAATACCATTACAACCCCGGAGCGGCTCTGCGAGGAGCTTGCCTTAATCCGCAAAAGGGGCTTCGCCATGGATGATCAGGAGATTGTGGAAGGCGCGCGTTGTCTTGCGGCTCCCATCTTCGGGCTGCATGGACATATCAACGGAGCGATCAGCATTTCCGGTCCGATGCACCGTTATACCGACGAGAAGGTTCCCGAGATCGCGGCAAACGTTATGGCGGCCGCCGCCGTCATCTCCCGAAAGCTCGGCGCGGTTCCGTCTTCTTCGCCAGTGCCCCGCTCGTAAGTTGGAATGGAAATCCACTTCCCGCCGGTACTCTTGTCAAAAAAAAATCGCCTGCGCCGCCAATCGGAAAAATTAGCGGAGTCGGGCGATTTTTTTATAGGGGAGCTGTCACACTTCACAGCTTTAGGCGCAGCTCTTCGATCGAAACCCTCCGTTTCCCAGCCGGCCTGGACTGTGCAGGGACAATTTCAGGTACAGGCTCGCCGGCCTCGGCCATGCGGGAGATGAGCTTCCTCTGGAGTTCATCGGCCACGCTCCGGTAGGAATCCCATCCGGCAAGATTGGTTAACTCATAAGGGTCGGCCTGTAAGTCATACAGCAGTTCTTCCACATAGCTCTCCGCATGCGATTCGGACCAGCCGTCGAGATCGGGAGCGGTTACACCGTATTTCCAGCGGCCGGTTCGAATGGCTCTTCCCACCTGGGATTCGCTGATCTGCACCAGCACCTCCTCCGGCCATTCGACCGGTTCTCTTCTTACCAAAGGAAGAACCGAACGGCCCTGCATGTCGGAAGGGACGGGAATGCCGGCCGCGTCAAGCAGCGTGGGGGGGATGTCCAGCAGGCTGACCAGCTGCCGGACCTGGCCTCCCTGCATAAAACCCGGGCCATAAATCGCCGCAGGAATCCGGATCGAGCTCTCATGCGCACTTCGTTTGTATTCCCCGTTGCGTGTTTTAAAGTGGCATCCATGATCCGATGTGAACAAAACGATAGTTTTTCGGGTCAAATCCAAGCTTTTCAGCGCATCCATCAGCCGTCCGAGCGCTTCGTCCAGCCGCTTTACCATTCCGTAATAACCGCCGAGGTGCTGAGGTGCGGTGCCGCCCAGCGCTTTCAGATCCGGCGGGGTCCACCGGTCGGTGTACATCTCCTCATAGCCGTCCGGAGCCGGGTAGTTGTCCGTATGGTTCTGGTGATGCGGTTCCAAATAGGACAGGAACAGGAAGAACGGATGGGTTTGGTTACGATCGATATAACGAATGGCCGCGTCCGTCTGGGCATCGACCCGGTAGCCGGGCAGCTTCACTTCCTTGCCGTCGTTGTCATATAACACGGTGCTGTAGGCGTCCGAAGAAAACTCGAGAAGATTGGCCGCCAGCCAATACTCATAACCGCCCCGGTCTTCGGCAGGCACGGGTTCTTTCTCCGAAAGGTGCCATTTTCCGATATATCCGGTCGCGTATCCGGCTTGTTTAAAATAATGAGCCAGTGTTCGTCTTTCTCTCGGCAGAGGAATGGCATTTTTAAAGCAGCCGGTTGTCGTGGCGTACATCCCGGTCTGAAGACAGGAACGGGCCGGGCCGCAAACCGGCTGACAAGTAAAGGTATGGTACAAATGCGTTCCTTCCCGCGCCATCCGGTCAAAGGTTGGGGTTAAGCCGAGCGGGTTTCCATGTACGCCCGTCGTGTCCCATCGCTGCTGGTCTGTAAAAAAGACAATCACATTTGGCTGTTCCCTGTCGTTTTTCTTCATCTTTATGTACTCCTTTGCTTCTTCATGGATAGGAATTCGAGCTTGGAAAGCGAAGAAATATATTCAGGTTGCCAGCGCGCGTCGGCGTGCCTTAGAACTAATGATAAAGACTGAGGGAACTGGTGGGAATAACGAAGTGTTGGTTTGGCATAATGTTGGGTGGAAAGGCGGATGAGGATGCGGGAATACCAGTTTGAGTATGCGAATATGTGGTTCATGGAGCCATCCTCCCTGCAGCAGGCAGGCGGCTGTTGGATCGTGAGAGCGGGCCGGAACCAGGCGAAGCCCCATTACCGGATCGGACCGAAAAGGATTGAGTGCTATAGTCTTCATTTTATATTGGAAGGAAAGTTGAAGCTGAAACCAGGCGAGGAAGAGGAGGTTGAACTGGAGGGCGGGGACCTCTTTTGTCTTTTTCCCGAAAAAACCTATAGATACAGCTCCGTCTCCGGCGACCGTGCCCTGCAGCTCAATTGGCTGGCTATAAATGGACCCCAGGTGCCTCAAATTCTAGAGGCTCTTGGCTTGAAACGAAACAAGACTTACTTGAAGGGCGTTGTCGTGCCCGAGATCAGGGCGGTACTTAAACAGCTGCTCGCCCAGATCTCTAAGAGCGAAGCCTATTCGTTTATGCTCCAAAGTCTGCTGTTTCTGCTGCTGGACAAGCTTACCTCCACCAAATCTTTTGAACCGGCCTGCTCCTCCTCGCGCCATGATTGGGTTTCCCGGTCAATGGAATATATGGAACAGCATTTTACCGAACCCTTATCTGTGGAGCAGCTGGCCCAAATGGCCGGCATTCAACGCTCTTACTTTTCAACAGCCTTCAAGGAACGGACCGGATTGTCTCCCGCCCAATATTTGCGGCATCTGCGTATGGAAATGGGGGTGCAGCTGCTAAAAACGACGAAATTGTCCGTTACCGAAGTGGCTCTTTCTACGGGATACCCGGAGCTGTTTGCTTTTTCAAGGGCGTTTAAGCGGCATTACGGCATCTCGCCAAGCGAATACCGCGATTGATCCTTATGATAAGAATTTGTATATTTTACCAAAAACCGATTCAAGTATGCTATACTCTAGCTTCAAGAAAGCAGTAAGGTGGTGGGAAATGGACATTCCAAAGATATGGAGGATGCTCTGGTTTCGAAAAACGCTGCTCTTTTTCTTCCTTACGGTTTGTATCCCCATGCTCACGATCAGTTCCATTTATTTGTTCACCTTCTCTCAAGAGCTGCAGTCCCGCTATTCCAGCTCACTAAGTATGGAAACGGACCGGCTGACCGATCAGCTGGATGCTTTAATGAAACCGATCGAGAGGCTGTCGTGGCAGCTGACCTTCTCCAGCAGTTTGGACAATCTTTTGCTGCGCACCGATAAGGCCAACATGTACGACTATTTGAAGCTGCAGACGGCGATGAGGGACCAAGCTTCGATAGGCGGATTCATACAATCCCTATATGTGTACTTTGGGGTAAGCGGCAAAGTGATAACGACGGATGAGGGGCTGTATGCGTTACAGGATTTTTTCGATAGGAGCATCATCCAACAGAATCAGCCCAGTGGCTCTTATCAGATCCGGAATCTTGCTTTCGATAATTTCGGGAACCGGACGAAAGAAGAGAGTTCCGTCATCACGTTCCAGCAGGAGCTTCCGCTAGCCGGTCAGGTAAAGCTTGGACGTATGATTATCAATATTGACCTGAACCGGTTCGAAAAGGCCCTTCGCAGCGTCAATAAGTCCGACTCCGGCTCGTATTTTCTGATAGACACGAACACCGGCCGGGTTTTTTTGAAAGAGGGCGATTTTTCGGGGGAGCATGGCGACTGGCATCTGACGAATTGGAAGCGTTATCACAAGATGAGCGATTTCGTCACGCTGAACGGCGAGCGGCACTTTACCGCTTACCGCAGCATCAACGATTCCTGGCTTCTCGTGAAAACCTTACCTGATCTGTCCTATAGGTCGGAATTTGCCGCCAAACGGAAGTCCCTTATGCTGACGGACCTGATCCTATTGCTGATCGGGTTTGGTTTCGCTTTTTTGTTCTCCTTTATCGTCTATTCCCCTTGGCGCCGCATCTTCAAGCAGTACGGCTCGCACTTTATGCCATCGTCCCCAAGCAGGATTTACGACGAATCCGCACTGTTCGGGGAGGGGGTAAGGCGTCTGCTGACGGAGAACAGCCGGATTTACACGACCATGGAGCAGATGTCACCCCTGCTAAGGCGCAAGCTGGTCTATGATCTGCTGAACGGCTATGCGGGCTCGGACTCCTCCATCCCCCAGATGCTCAAAACACACGGTATCGAATTTCCCGAGGAACGCTACATGATCGGCGTCGCTTCCTACGAACCCGGCGACTTGAAACCGAATGAGGAGCCGGAATCGCTTAATCTCCTTTTGTTCAGCATTATTGAGACGGCCTTCGCCGGATTGTATTATACGATTGGGACCTGGGTGGAAGACGGACGGTACGCCTTTATTCTTAATGTGGGGACCGAAACGGATGAGAAGGATTTGAACGGCCGGCTCCGGGCCGAATGCCAGCGTATTAACATAATGCTCGAAGAGCAGATGGGCATAACTGTACGTTTCGCGTTCAGCCGTTTGCTGGATAAGGTAAGCGGAATTTCCCAATCTTACACCGCGACACGACGGCTTTTGAATTATCGGGCCCTGTATTATAAAGCCGAAGTCCTGTTTGACAGCGAGGTGGAAGCAAGCCGCAAGCATCCCGTATTTCCGGTCTCCCTGCAGCATCTTCTCGTCCGCCATGTATTAAAGGGGGACCGCAGCGGCGCAGAAGAGACTTTGGAGCTGTTTTTTACCCAGTATATCGATAATGGCAAATTCCCCCCGGCTAAAATGCAGGAAACCATGATGGTCTTGATGGGAGCCCTCATGAATGAGCTGCTTAAGGAAGGATACGACCTGGAGGATATGGAGGATCTTCCATTCTTGTTCTGGCAGGACTGCAGCGACAGGCAGGAGCTCAAAAACTTTCTCCATGCGCGGATCGGACGTCTCATCGATCGGATGAATCCCCAGGAGCCGCCCAAATCGGGGAACGACTATGTCGTGAGGACCATCGCGATTATCGAACAGCGCTATATGGACAATCTCACCATAGCCGATTTGGCCGGCGAGCTCGGGCTTACCCCGAATTACATCAGCCGCCTGTTCAAGCAGGAGACGGGGGTGCCGCCGCTTGATTATTTGACGCGCTACCGGATTAACAAGGCGAAAGAACTGATGCTTTTTTCCAAGCATTTGACCTTGAAGGAAATCAGCCAGCAGGTTGGCTACCCCGACGTGCACAGCTTCATCCGCTTTTTTAAAAAATACGAGTCCGTTACACCGGGTACCTTCCGCAAGCTGGAGATGAAACCCTGATAAAAGCAAATCCGCCTACCGGATGGAATGGCGGATTTTTGTTTTGGATGTGTCATTTCTAACCAGTCCCGTCCGGATAGACGATTTAGGCGGATTTTCCGCATGGAAAGACGGAAATTGCGGATTGAGAAGGAGCCTTCCGGGCCGGATAATGAAGGAAGACCGGTCCATTCAACAAAACATGCTTGAACTTACGAGGAGGGGCAATGAATTTCGCTAAGCACAGATGGGGACTTTTTCATTGGTTCAACGGGATCTTTTTTCTGCTGTTCGCCACGGCGACTTTTTATCCGCTCTGGCATGAGATTTCGGTTTCGTTAAGCTCTCCGGAAGGCGCGGCAAGAGGAGGATTCTTTTTTTTGCCGAGGGAGATCAACGGGGAAGCCTATCAGACGGTGCTGGATTCCCCGTATATTTGGAGGGCCTACACGAACTCCGCCTTTATCACGATGACGGGCACGATCCTTAGCACGTTCCTTACCGCTTGTACGGCGTACCCGCTTGTCATTCGGGGACTTCCCGCCAAACGGTCGATTACTCTCGCCATTTTGTTCACGATGCTATTCAGCGGCGGCATGATTCCCGCCTACCTGCTTGTCAAAAGCCTGGGACTGGTCAATACGCTGTGGGCGGTCATTATTCCATCCGCTATTTCGGCGTACAACGTGCTCGTCATGCGCAGTTTTTTTGAAACGCTGCCTTACGAGCTGGAGGAATCGGCGATGATGGACGGGGCCAATCCTATCGTGACGTTTTGCCTGATTATTTTGCCGCTGTCCACACCGGTCCTCGCCACAATCGCGCTCTGGGAAGCAGTGGGGCTCTGGAACAATTTCCTCCAGTCGCTGATTTACCTGAATGATAAAAGCTTGTATACGCTGCCTCTGCTCCTTAGAGATATCATAAACGGGCAGCAGGCGGCGATGCAAAGCGGCGAATTCTCGAAAACGTCAACGGATTCGGTCATCGCCGCAACCGTGATTCTAACGATCCTTCCGATTCTGTGCATCTATCCGTTCTTGCAGAAGTATTTCACGAAAGGCGTCATGATCGGCGCCATCAAATCTTAATTAGCGGGGGTATTGGAAACATGAAGCATGTTCGGAGAACCGTTCCGGTTCTGCTTACCTTGATGCTCGGACCCGTTCTCGCGGCCGGGTGCCAAAGCAAATCCTCGAATCCCGCTCCCTCATCGAGCACGGATGCGAAACAGCCGGTGACGTACAAAATTTATATGAACCGGGGCGAGGTCAATTACCCGGAGGACGGCGGGGAAGGCAAGAAGCTGATGCTCGAAGGCTTGAATAAAGCGGGAATTAGCGGAGTCGATTTTAAAGTATCGCTCACGGGCGGCCAGGAATATTTCACCAAGCTGAACCTGATGATCGCTTCCGGCGATGTTCCGGATTACTTCAGTGTCGATTTGCCGACGATGACCAAACTGGCCGGAGAAGGCTTGATCATGCCGCTGGACGACATGCTGAAAAAGATGCCCAATGCCAGCAAATACTACAAGCCGCAGGATTTGCAGGCCGGCATGGTCAACGGCAAAATTTACGCTTTTCCGGACGCCATTCGGCCGGAGCCTTTTAACGGCCAGAATGTAAACGGCTTCGTCGGAAGGCTCGACTGGCTGAAAAAAATCGGAGCGGGCGAGCCGAAAACATTGGATCAGCTGTACGATGTCCTGAAAGCGTTCACGATGAACGATCCGGACGGCAACGGCAAGAAGGACACGTACGGGTTGGGTGGCACCAAGCCCGGCGCATTCGGATCTGTCTCCGGCTTCGACGGCATTTTCGGCGCATTCGGCGTGGCGCCCAGCTTCTGGCACGAAAGAAACGGCACGATCAAAATGGGGATGGTGCTGCCGGAAACGAAGCAGGCTCTTACCCTTTTGCAGAAATGGTACAAGGAAGGCTTGATCGATCCGGAGTTTCCGGTCACAACGGATAAGCAGCTGGATGAGAAGATGACGAACTCGAAGGTCGGAATCGTCGGCAAAAACGCCTGGCTGGTTCAGCCGACCAACAGCGCAAGCTACAAAGCCCTGCAGAAGCTGGTACCGGGTGCCGAGCTCGGCGTCATCGTTCCCCCGACCGGACCGGGGGGAAGCGGCTGGCCGGAGGCAAGTCCCGGAGGCGGCGGCTTGAAGGCGGTTTCCGCCAAGGTGAAGGATCCCGATCGCCTGGCCAAGCTGCTCGACTGGATTACCAATGACCAGCCGGAGGGGGGATTTTTCCTGACGGCGTACGGAATCGAAGGCAAGGACTATACGTTCGACAAGGCGAACAACCGCATTACCCAAACGACGGATGCGACTGCGTTATCGGGCCGCGGCTTATCCAACCCGGTTCAATTCATCAAAGTCGTGGACCGGCGCTGGAGTCCCCAGGTAACGCTTGACGCCCTGCAGAAAACAAATGAGCACACGATGAAAAACGCTTTGTGGACGACGCTGCCCGCCCAGCTGGATTATCCCGACCTCGGCAAGCTGTGGGAAGAGTATTTTATCAAGATCGTAACCGGAGAATTTTCGGTGGACAAATGGGATGAATTTGTTCAGAAGTATTACAGCCAGGGCGGCAAGGAGATCGAGCAGGAGGCAAACGCCGAGTGGAAGAAGGGCAAGCGCTGATGGAATTGACAAGAGAGACAACGATGCGAACGAGGTCCCGCCGGAATTACCGGTGGGACCGTTACAAATATTATTATTTGCTGCTGCTGCCCGCTATGGTCTACTTTCTTGTTTTCCAATATGCACCGATGTTCGGAATCGTGATTGCGTTCAAGGAGTATCGAATTGTCGACGGCATTTTCGGCAGTCCCTGGGCGGGGCTGAAATGGTTCGAACGGCTATTTTCGGCCCAGGACTTCTGGATCGCTCTGCGCAATACGTTAATTATCAGCTGCTACAAACTGCTTTTCGTCTTCCCGGTTCCCATCGTCCTCGCCTTGTTTTTGAATGAAATATGGAATGTGAGATTTAAGCGATGGATCCAGACCATCATTTATTTCCCGCACTTTGTGTCCTGGGTTATCCTTGCGGGAATTCTGCACGCCTTATTTTCTTCCTCGACAGGCATATTAAGCGCGATCGGCATCAGCGTTTCGCCCATGATGCAGCCGGAGATGTTCCGCGGCATGCTGGTCGCGACGGAAATTTGGAAAGAAGCGGGCTGGGGAACCGTTATTTATTTGGCGGCCATCGCGGGAATTAATCCTGAGCTGTACGAGGCGGCTAAGATCGACGGGGCAAGCCGCTGGCAGGAAATGTTCAGAATTACCCTGCCCTCCATCGGCGGGACCATCCTTATCCTGCTTATTTTGAAAATGGGCCATATCCTGAACGCCGGCTTCGATCAGATTTTTGTACTGTACCATGCGCTGGTTTACCAAGTGGCCGACATTCTGGACACATACGTGTACCGCGTCGGATTATCGATGGGCCGTTTCCCGCTCGCGGCGGCGGCGGGGCTGTTCAAGTCGGCCGTCAGCCTGGTTCTTATTCTGCTTACCAACACCATTGTGCGCCGTATGGGCGGGTCGGGATTATGGTAGAACCCATTACATTTCTAGGAGCTTGCCGATGAATCTTTTATTGATTATGGCGGATGAGCATAGACGGGATGCGATGGGCTGCGCCGGCCACCCCGTCGTACGGACTCCGCATTTGGATGCGCTGGCGGCGGGGGGCGTTCGTTATACGTCCGCTTATTGCACGAGCCCGCTTTGTGTGCCGAGCCGGGCGAGCTTCGCATCCGGACGTTATGTGCACGAAACCGGGTGCTGGGACAATGCGGCACCCTACAAGGGGCAGCCGGTCTCCTGGGGCCGGCTCCTGAAGGAAAACGGGGTAGACGTGACGACAATCGGCAAGCTCGATTTTGACGGAACCCACGATCACGGTTTTGATGATGCGCGATTTCCCGCTTATCGGAAAGAGCATTCCGGCGGGGGGGCCTTCGATCGCCATCCGCCTAAGCCGGCGGCAAGGGGCAAGGAGAGGCTTGCCGACTCCGGCACCGGCTCCTTCTGGACGGAACGGGTGGAAAGAGAAACATCCGAGGCCATTTATTTCCTGATGAATGAAGTGCCGCACAAGAGCAGGCCATGGGTGCTGTGGCTCAATTATTTGCCGCCGCATTTTCCGCTCATTGCTCCGGAGCCCTATTCTCGCTTATATCCCGAGGAAAAGGTGGATATGCCATTCGATTTGCCCGCGGCCGATAGGCATCCTGTTGTCCAACAGATGAGGGAGTACTACAACATGACCGATCTGGACGAGTCGACGGTACGGCGGGCAAGAAGCGCTTACTATGGATTGTGCACCTTGATCGACGACCAGGTGGGCCGGGTGATGGCCGCTTTGGAAGCTTCCGGCCAGGCGGACAACACGCTGATCGTTTATACGAGTGATCATGGCGATCAATTGGGAGATCACGAGCTTTGGTGGAAAGGCTCCATGTACGAGACAAGCGTCGGGGTACCGCTTTTGGTATCCGGGCCGGCAATTGAACCGGGGATTGTGGACGACACGCCCGTTTCGCTTGTCGATCTGAGTGCGACCATTCTGGATATGTTCGGTATCGAGGCACCGTCCGGGTGGCGGGGAACCTCGCTTCTCAAGCTGATGGAGCAGCCGGATCCGGAGCGTGCGGTCTTCAGCGAATATCATGCTCACGGCGCGTCGACGGGTTTGTTTATGATCAGGCGCGGACCGCTAAAGCTTGTGCATTACGAGGGCTTTGAACCGGAGCTTTTCCATCTGGAGGAGGATCCGCAGGAGTTGCGCAGCCTCTCCCGTGAGCCCGAATGGCAGACGGCAAGGACGGAGCTCGAGCATGCCTTGGCCGCAATCGCCGACACAGCTGCGGTCGATCTGGCGGCAAGAAGCGACCAGTCTTTGCGGCGGGAGCAGCGGGAAGAAAGGAAGCGGCAATGAACCATAGGGAACGACCCCATATTCTCGTTTTTATGACGGATCAGCAGCACGCGGATACGATTGGACCAGCAGGGGTTTGCCGGACTCCGCATCTGGATGCTCTAATGGAGGAAGGGGTTACGTTTAGCCGGGCCTTCACCGCCTGCCCGATGTGCACCCCATCCAGAGCAACCGTCATGACCGGCTTATACCCGCATGAGCATCGGCTTGTGATGAACGCACATTCGGCGCTTACCCTGCAGGAGCGTTTGTCCGAGGGAACGCGAACGATCGGCACCACTCTGCGGGAGAGGGGGTACCGCACCGTATATGCCGGCAAGTGGCATGTGGGGAGCTCGCTGCCCACCGAACACGGCTTTGACGAAGAGTTGAAAAAGCGGGCTGCTCACGATCATCCGGAATGCGGCCGGGTCCGCGACAAGGTCGTCCTGAAAGACCGGACCGGAGAAAAGGTGCTGGCGGGCGGCAGCGATGCTCTCCCCAGCGAAACCGATGAATTCCGGCTGGCCGAAGCCGTGAATGGATGGCTGGAGGCTCACCAGGAGGACGAGGAGCCGTTCTTCCTCTTCGCCTCATGCGGGAAACCTCACGTTCCTTGGATCGTTCCGGAGCCATACGCGTCCCTATACGATCCTCAGCAGATCCTGGAATGGCCCAGCTACCGCGATGATTGGAGAGGCAGACCGGAGACGTATCGGAAAAATTACCTCAATATCAATTTTTGCCGTCTGCCGAACCAGTGGCCGGTCATGGCGAAAGCACTGGCCAAGTATTTCGGTTTGGTGACCATGGTTGACGACGCGTTCGGCTCCATAGTAAAAAAGCTGGAGGAGACCGGTTTAATAGACCATACCATGATCATTTTTACTTCCGATCACGGCGAGATGATGGGACGTCATGGTCTAGTAGGTAAGACGGCCATCATGCTGGACGATCTCATCCGGGTCCCGCTGGTTGTTTATTGGAAGGGAAGGCTGATTCCGGGAATGCGTGACGAGCTGGTCAGTTTGCAGGACTTGTTCCATACCCTTATGGAGGTGGCGGGAGGGCAGGCGGACGGGAAGCTTGACAGCGTTTCCTTTCTTCCCAGTCTTTACGGAAAAGACGGAACGGGACGTGACGCCGTGTACGTGGAGCACCATGGCACCACGGCCATGCAGTGCGTACGCGCCGTCAGAACGGCCCGCTACAAATACGTCTTCCGGGCCCATGAGACGGATGAACTGTACGATCTGGAGCAAGACCCCGATGAAATGGTGAACCGAATCCACGATCCCGGATATGCCGAACCGAAGGAGAGACTCCGCGAAATGCTGCTTCAATGGTCGGAAGCCAGCGGCGATTTTGCCAGACAGGCGATCGTAAGCTGCTTTGCGAATGAGGAAGGCGTCGTTTTCGAATCGGAAGTCATGGAAGAACAGACACCATAAATTTTCATGCCTCTGGCATAAAAGCCCGGAGGCTTTTTATTTGCCCTGTCGTCCGCTAACTGGATTTAAGAAGTATAATGGTCTTAGCAGCTTAAAATCTTATACAGGGGAATCGGGATGAGCTGGCTAAGATCACCCAGGCCGCTTATGATCGTTTGAAGTAAGAAGGGGGATAAGAGCATGAAAGAGGCCCGCCTGACCCATGATTTAGCTGGAGAAAGCTTCCCTGCTTTAACGGAGGACGGAGCTTGGTGTTTTTTTGCGGACCCTCGAGCCGTTTATTGGGAAGGGGAGTATCAAAAAACTTACATCGGATGGTTGACCCGGGAAGGACACGTGATGGCCGGAAGCTATGATCACCAAACGGGGCAAATCGCGTCGGTGATGCTAAAGCATGGCTTACAGAAGGACGATCACGCGAATCCTGCCATCCATATAGACGCAGAGGGGTTTGTGACCGTTTATTATTCGGCGCATAACGGGGACCACATGTATTACCGGAAGTCGTTATCCCCGGAAGATATCTCGGGATGGGGGCCGGAACGGAAGCTTGTCGTGAACACCGAAGGCCGTTTCGGTTTTACCTATCCCAATCCGGTTTACCTGCTATCCGAAGCAAAGCAGTTCCTGTTTTGGAGGGGCGGTGACTTTAAGCCGAATTATTCCCAGTGCAGCCATGAGGGAGAGTGGGAGCCGGCCCGGACCCTTATCCAGGGAAGCGGGGCAAGACCCTATATTAAATATGCGACAGACTCTAACGAGAAAATCTACTTTGCCTTTACCGACGGCCATCCGAACGTAGAACCAGCCAACAGCATTTACTGTGCGTATTACAGCCAAGGGCTCTATTTATCAAGTGGACGGAACCCCCATAAAGGATATCTCGCACCTGCCTTTGAACCCTGCCGAGGTGCACGCCGTTTATGACGCCAAACAGCTAGGACGGAAAACGTGGATATGGGATATAGCGTTAGACAGCCACAACCAGCCTGTCGTCGTGTACGTTGTCTTTAATAAGGAGGAGGACCATCGGTACTGGTACTCCCGGTGGGACGGGGCGGAATGGAGGCACGTAGAAATCTGTGAGGCCGGCCCTTGGTTTCCCGAGACGCCTCCGGGAGCGATTGAGACGGAGCCTTACTACTCAGGAGGCCTTATCCTTGATCATCATGATCCCTCCCATGTGTATCTATCCCGATGCGTCGAGGGGGTCTTCGAGATTGAACACTGGTACACGCCGGATCACGGGGAAACCTGGGCGAAGGAAGCTGTCACGGAGAAATCGGCGAGGCATAATGTAAGGCCCTTCGTGTCCAGGGGGCATTCCGGCCGAAACGGCTTGTTGTTCTGGATGCACGGCAGCTATACCCATTGGACCGATTACGATACGCAGATTAAAATGGTTCCTTTGCAGCATGATAGGAGTTAACTAAGACCTTGAGGGATTTATCCTTCAAGGTTTTTCCTTTTCCCCTCTAGGACCCACCCCGACAGCGCTTACACAAAATATCACAACATTTCGCAAAAAAAACCATGTCTCCTTCCGCCCCTTCCCCTTATAGTAAAGACTACATTACTTAACCGAGGAGGGGAGCGGCCGCCATGTTGGAACAACCGCTAAGTGCCGATGCTGTCCACCCGGTGCACCGGCGTAGAAAGAAGAATTACTTCCTCAAGCATTGGGCCATTTATTCCATGATCCTGCCGGGACTCGCTTACTTCGTTCTGTTTCGGTATATCCCGATAGGCGGAAGCATCATCGCCTTTCAGGATTACAACATCTTCAACGGGGTGCTGCACAGCCGATACGTCGGCCTGAAGCATTTTGAGAATTTGTTCGCTTACCCGGATCTAATGCGGATAATCAAGAACACCTTGCTCTTGAGCTTGTACCAGCTCGTTTTCGGCTTCCCGGCACCGATTATTCTCGCTCTGCTGCTGAATGAAATGCGCAAGCTCGTGTTCAAGAGATTGCTGCAGACGGTGCTCTACCTGCCGCACTTTCTTTCCTGGGTTATCGTCGGCGGGTTGTTCATCAGCTTCCTTTCGCCTTCCACGGGACTGCTGAACGAGGTGGTAAAAGCTTTCGGGGGGACGCCGGTGTTCTTCATGCAGGAACCCGCTTATATCCGAAGCATCATTGTCGTCTCGGGCATATGGAAAGAAGTAGGCTGGGGAACCATTCTCTACTTGGCCGCTCTGGCGGGAATAAATCCCGAGCTGTATGAAGCGGCGGAGGTGGATGGGGCCGGGCGCCTCCGGCAAACGTGGAGCATTACCCTGCCGAGCCTGCTGCCGACGATTGTCGTCCTTCTGCTGCTAAGAATAGGAAGCATTCTCGATACGGGCTTCGAGCAGGTGTACATGTTCATGAACCCGCTGAACACCGTAAACTCGGAGGTTTTCGACACCTATATCTACCGAGTCGGTCTTCTCGGGGCCCAATACAGCTACACGACGGCCATCGGAATCTTTAAATCCGTTGTCGGGTTCATCCTGCTTATGGGAGCTAACCAGCTCAGCAGGCGGGCGACCGGCGAATCGATCTATTAGGAGGGGGACGGATGAATGCCCTATTTTCCCGCCAAGCCTTCAGCGTGCTGAACTATCTCGTCATGACGCTTTGCGGTATCGTTATGCTGCTGCCCTTTCTGCATATCGTGGCCGGCTCGTTCAGCAGCGGACATGCCCTGATTACGGGGCAGGTGACCGTACTGCCGGTGGAGTTTAACCTGGAGAACTACAAAGCGGTGCTGAACAACCGCCCGATCTGGAACGCTTTTGGGGTAACGGCTGTCGTGACGGTGCTGGGAACCCTGTTGAACCTGGTGTTTACTCTGTTGATGGCCTATGGCTTATCCAAGCCGGATCTTCGAGGCCGCAAGGCGATCATGCTGCTCATCCTCTTCACGATGATTTTCCAGGCGCCGCTTATTCCTTCGTACTTGCTTGTTAAATATTTGGGGATGCTCAACACCATTTGGGCCCTCATGATTCCGGGCTTGATCAGTGCCTTCAACCTTATCATCATGATTTCCTTCTTCCGTTCTTTCCCCGAGGGACTGGTCGAATCCGCCAAAATGGACGGCTGCGGGGAATACCGCACGCTATGGAGAATCGTTCTCCCGCTATCCCTGCCGTCTCTTACGACCATCGGATTGTTTTACGCCGTCAGCCACTGGAATTCGTATACGGCGGCGCTCATATACGTCCGCAATCCGAAGCTTCAGCCCCTGCAGATCGTTCTGAGACGGCTCATCGTCGAAAGCGATGCGGAGCAGATGATGCGAAGCGCCGTCGTGACGATTCAATCGTTAGAGGGGATCAAGGCTGCCTCCATTATTGTGGCGACCGTACCGATCTTGGTTATCTACCCGTTGATCCAGAAGCATTTCGTTAAAGGCGCGATGCTCGGGTCCGTGAAAGGATAAAGATTTCCAGCAATCCATAAAGGAGAGGGTTCGAGTGTCAAACAAAAAGATTATGCTTGCCCTGATGACAGGCGTTCTGGGGACATCCCTTGCCGGCTGCGGAGGAGCGAATGACCAGGCGAAAGCCGGGAACGGGGGAGGCGATTCCAGCCAGGCAGGTCCGGCCAAGATCAAGGTCGCGCTTGAAACCGGAGGGCTTTCCTATGTAGAGGGTTCACCGGACCTTAACAACGATCCGTATGTAAAAGCGGTAGAGAAAATGGCCAATGTGGATATGGATCTCCAGCTTATTCAACACCAGAACTACAGCCAGAATATGCAGCTGCTTTTTGCCGGGGGAGAGCTTCCTGATCTGCTTCAAACCCAAGGGATCAACAAGCCGGAGGTGGCGCCTGCCATCGATGCCGGCGTGCTGCTTCCTCTTGACGAACTGATCGACAAGTATGGTCCTAACCTGAAGAAGCACATTCCGAAAGAATCCTGGGCCAATGCCGCCGTCAGCAAGGACGGGAAAATCTACGGAATTCCGCAGGAGAATCCGATCCGCAACAGTGCAGTAACCTACATGCGCAAGGATTGGCTGGACAAGCTCGGTCTTCAGCCTCCCAAAACCGTTGACGAATACATCAAGGTGCTGACGTCCTTCCGGGACAACGACCCGAACGGCAACGGCAAGAAGGATGAAATTCCGTTCTCGGCACGGGCCAAGTTCTCTTTCGGCTTCCAGTTCTTCTCGGCTTACGACGTCCATCCACAAACGTGGACATTTGAGAACAACCAGCTCGTACCGAATTTTATCCGTCCGGGTATGGTAGAAGCGCTTAAAGTTTACAAAACATTATACGATCAGAAGCTGATCGACAATGAATTTCTCGTAAACCAGGGCAAAGATTGGGATGCCAAAATCAAGGGTGCGGGAACCGTAGGCATGTGGGCAACGACCTCCGCCGCACCGGACGGAGTTCTGGCCGCCATTAAAGCGAACGTGCCTACAGCCGAGATTGCCCTCATTCCTTCTCCGGTAGGACCGAGCGGCAAGCCGGGCGGGGTCTATCCGCTTGGGTCGACCGTCTCCGATTTTGTGTGGACGATTCCTAAGAACGCCAAGAACCCGGAAGCCATTATCAAGTTTCTGGACTGGTTCTACGCGGAAGGAGACAAGGAAAAGGACAATTTCTTCATGTATGGCCTGAAGGATGTCAATTACACGGAGCAGAACGGGCAAATTCAGTATAAATACCCTACCACCAACGAAGCCATCGGCCAGCAGGTCATGTTCCAGGAGTGGATTCACTTCACCGGTCCGAAGCGCCATTTAACCGATGAAGCGTTCCTGAAAGGCAAGCCGAACGGAGATCTGATTGTAAAATCCCTTCAGGTGGCCAAGGCCGAAGGCTTTGAGGATGCCGGAGTGGGAATGCCTTCGCTGCCGACCATGCAGGCCAGACCTGAGCTGAAGTATGACGGGCTGTGGCTGGAGTTTGCGGCCAAAGTAGTAACCGGCAAGGAATCGGTAGACAAGTTCAATGATTTCGTGGCGGACTGGAAGAAGCGCGGCGGCGACCAGGTCATCAAGGAAGCGACGGACTGGTACAACCAAACGCATAAAAAGTAAACGACGCGTGCAGCCGGCCCCCGAATCTTTTCGGGGGTTTTGCTTACCGCGA
This sequence comes from Paenibacillus aurantius, assembly GCF_032268605.1. Taxonomy (NCBI): domain Bacteria; kingdom Bacillati; phylum Bacillota; class Bacilli; order Caryophanales; family Paenibacillaceae; genus Paenibacillus; species Paenibacillus aurantius. Next base: position 4,031,141 of record NZ_CP130318.1, on the reverse strand, counting down.
AGAGGAGTCGATGCCCCTATGAGAAACGTACACCTGATCTGCAATGCCCACCTGGACCCCGCCTGGCTGTGGCAAATCGAAGAGGGGGCGGGAGAGGCTCTTTCCACCTTCCGCATCGCGGCCGATTTTTGCGAAGCTTACGACGGGTTCGTCTTTAACCATAATGAAGTGATTCTCTATCAATGGATCGAGGAATACGATCCGGCTTTGTTCCAAAGAATCCGGAAGCTCGTGGCCGAAGGCAAATGGCACATTATGGGCGGGTGGTACCTGCAGCCCGACTGTAACATGCCGAGCGGCGAATCGTTCGTCCGGCAAATTTTGACGGGGCGGCGCTATTTCCAAGAGAAGTTCGGGGCCCGCCCGACCACGGCGATCAATTTCGATCCGTTCGGCCATACGCGGGGGCTCGTTCAAATCATGAGCAAGGCGGGCTACGATTCGTATATCGTCTGCCGGCCGGGGGACAACGATTGCCCGCTGCCGGGTGACGAGTTCGTCTGGGTCGGCTACGACGGCTCGGAGGTGATCGGGCACCGAGCCTATAAGGCGTACCTGTCCGGTCGCGGGAAAGCCCACCTGAAGGTAGAGGGCTTTCTCGCCGATCATCCGGAGAAGGAGACCGGAATGGTGCTGTGGGGGATCGGCAACCACGGGGGTGGCCCTTCCAAGCTCGATCTCGATAATTTGCAGGAGCTGAAAGCCCGCACCAAGGACCGGACCCTTCTTCATTCCACTCCGGAAAACTATTTTGCGGAGCTGAAGCAGACCGGTGTGGAGCTTCCCCGTCATGAGAAAGATCTGAATCCGTGGGCGGTCGGCTGCTACACCTCGCAGATCCGCATCAAGCAGAAGCACCGCAAGCTGGAGAACGAGCTGTACTTTGTGGAGAAGATGGTTTCCCACGCGGCCCTGCAGGGGCTCCTTCCTTACCCCGGCCGGGAGCTCAAGGACGCGCAGCAGGATCTGCTCACCGCGGAATTCCACGACATTCTGCCGGGAACGTCCATCCGTCCGGTTGAGGAGGACTCCCTCCGGTTAATGGACCATGGCCTGGAAATTCTCTCGCGCCTGAAGGCCAAAGCTTTTTTTGCCCTGACCCAGGGGCAGGAGAAGGCGGAGGAGGGAACGGTCCCGCTGTTTCTGTACAATCCCCACCCTTATAAGGTTAAGGGAATGTTCGAATGCGAATTCCAGCTCCCGAAATCCTCCAAAGGGGAGTTTGCCTACCCGGTGGTGCTGCGCAGCGGCGTGAAGCTCCCCAGCCAGGTGGAGAAAGAGCTGAGCAGCCTCTATATCGATTGGCGCAAAAGGGTCGTCTTCTACGCGGAGCTCGAAGCGTCCTCGATGAACCGGTTTGACTGTACCGTGGAGTTCATGCCGGAGAAGCCGAAGCCTGCCCTTCAGGAGAGCGGCGGACGGATCCGGTTCGAAACCCCGGAGCTTCTGGTGGTGATCAGCACGGAAACGGGATTGGTGGAGGAATATAGAGTTGAGGGAGTTTCGGTTCTGAAAAGCGGAGCGTTTTGTCCGCTTGTCCTGGAAGACGCGGATGATTCCTGGGGACAAGTCCATAGCTTCCGCAAGCTGAAAGGACGCTTCAAGCGGATGTCCAAAGCCAAAGCGGCCCGGTATTCCGGTCTTAGAGGCAAGCCGATCGAAGCGGTTCGCGTCATCGAGGATGGGGCGGCCCGAACGGTGGTGGAGGCGTTGTTCGAATATGGGGATTCCATGCTCTGCCTGCGGTACGGCCTTCCCAAGAGAGGGACAGAGGTCCGGGTGGATCTGACCGTTCATTGGAACGAGAAAAGGAGCCTGCTTAAGCTGTCGGTTCCCACCGCCTTGTCCGCGCCCGAATATTGGGGGCAGGTCGCTTATGGAGCGGACCGACTTCCATCTGAAGGGAAGGAAGCCGTTGCCCAGAAATGGACGGCCGCCGTATCGAAGGAGGATGGAGTGGCCTTCACCTGCATCAATGACGGAATCTATGGCTCCGACATGGCGGACGGGGAAATTCGGCTGACCCTTCTCCGGTCTCCCGGGTATTCGGTTCTCCCCGGAGGAAAGTTGCCATTTCCCATGCCGCGTGACCGGTTCTCCGACCGGATGGACCAAGGAGAGCGGACCTATTCGTTCTGGCTGAATGCCGGCCCTCTCGAGGAGAGAATGAACTCCGTGGACCGGGAAGCCTTGTCTCATAACGAGAAGCCCTATGCTCTTACGTATTTTCCGCCGGGAGCAGGAGACAAGCCGGAACCCCTCGTTAGGCTGGGTGACGAAACGGTGCTCATGACGGCTTTTAAACAGGCGGAGGATGAGGAAAAGCATTACATTCTGCGTCTGTTCGAACCAACCGGAACCGCAAGATCCACGAGCGTGGAGCTGCCTTCTCTCGGGATCGGGCAGACGGTAAGCCTGAAGCCTTTTGAAATCAAAACTTACCGGATTCGAACCTTGGAACGGACCATGGAAGAAGTATCGCTGATCGAAGAACCGATGGAAAGGTAAAGGAGAGATCGAGAATGGAACGTTTGGCTGCAGATGGCGGGAAACCGGTCCGTACGGAAGCTTTTCCCGTATGGCCGGTAACCGGGGAAGAGGAAGAACGCCTGGTGCTGGAAGTGGTCCGCTCCGGCAAATGGGGCGGCTCGGGCACGCGGATCAAGCTGCCGGAACTGGAGGAGAAGTTTGCCGCCATGCACGGGGCGAAGCATGCGGTAACTCTCGTTAACGGAACGCTTGGCTTGACCGTAGCGCTGCAGGCGGCAGGAGTAGGACCCGGAGATGAGGTGATCATGCCTCCTTATACCTTCATCGCCACGGCTTCCTCCGCGCTTCTGTTCGGTGCCGTGCCGGTGTTTGCCGATGTGGAACCGGATTCGATGAATCTGGATGCGGACCGGCTGGAGGAGGTCATCACCCCGCGCACCAAAGCGGTCGTGGCGGTGCATCTCGCCGGGGCACCGGCCAACATGGACAAGATCACCGCGATAGCCCGCAAGCACGGGCTAGCCGTGATCGAGGATGCCGCTCAGGCGGTCGGGGCTTCCTGGGACGGGCGGCCGGCCGGCTCCTTGGGTGACTTGGCCTCCTTCAGCTTTCAGCTGGGCAAGAACGTCACCTCCGGGGAGGGAGGGATTATCCTTGGCAGCGACGATAAGCGGATGGATGCGGTCTGGTCGCTGGTGAATGTGGGCCGGATCAAACAGGGAGGCTGGTACCAGCACGAGAGGATCGGATGGAATTTGCGCATGACGGAATTCCAGGCGGCGGTTCTTCTTGGCCAGCTGTCCCGCTTTGAGGAGCAGTTCCAGAAGAGGGAACGCAATGCCCGCCGGCTGACGGAACTTCTGAACGGAATCGAAGGCATCCGCGTGCTGCCAAGGGATCCCCGGGTGACCCGACATGCTTACCATCTCTTCTTGTTCGGGCTGCAGCCGGAGCTGGAAGAGAGAATCGGCAAGGCGGACTTTATCGCCAAAGTTCAGGCGGAGGGCATCCCGGTGCATCCCGGCTATGTATCGCTTAACCGGAATAAGGCCGTCCGGGCCGCGGTAACCAGGCTGACGGGACAGGAAAGGGAGGTGACCTGCCCGGTCAGCGAGAGGTTCAGCGACCGGTTGGGCATGTGGCTTCACCAGAATGTCCTGCTGGCCGGGGACTCGGACATGCAGGACATCGCGGAGGCCGTGCGCAAAGTGGCCGAATGGGCAAGAGCTCGATGAAAGGAGTCGGTGAAACGATGAAACTAGCCCGAATTGGAATTTTGCTTGACCGGCAAGCCGCCTCCCGGCTGCATGGGCTTGGACAAAATGTTTTTCAGGCTTATCTCGGTGAAATTCTGGCACACGCGGGAATCGGGTTCCGTTGGCTGGATTCGGCCGATGAGCTGAACAGGGACAGCTTCGACCTCGTTCTGGTCGCCCTGGCCGGGGAGGACAAGGCAACGGCCGAAGCCCTTCTCCGCTTTGCGGAACAAGGAGGAGGCATCCTGTCCTACGGAGGGCTGAACGGACGCCTGGCTTCCCGTCTCGGGTTTTGCCGGGGACAGGAATGTGGACCGGGCTATCTCATCCAGTATTCGGGGGAAGGGACGGGACAGACCCTCCGCTTCCTGACAGCTGTCCCTTGGCGTGCTTCGGGGGGAGCCCCCGCTTATCCCATGAGGGAGCGGGGAATCCTCATCCCGGGAGCACCGGAGGACCATACGGCCGGAGCGGCGTTCCAGCAGTTTACGATCGGCACCGGCTTTATCGACCGCTGGGCGGTGGATATTCCCTCCACCGTCGTTCAGCTTCAGCAGGGAGCCGGGCCGGTGACGGAGGATGGGGCACCGGCTCCGGACGGAACCGCCGAACTCAATGACGGCTTTCTGAAGGCCGATGATGTGTTCGAGCTGGATTGGGAGTGGGATCGGAAGAAGACCGAAACGGGACAGCCGTATTTCAGCACGGCCTACGCCGACTTGTGGCGGGAGGAGCTGATCGGTCACCTGCTGCAGCGTGCGCTCGGGATGGAGCTTACGGTTCCCTTCGTCGACTACTGGCCGGAGGGAGTCTCCTATACGGCGGTTCTTTCCCATGACAGCGACGGAAATCTGGAGGAGGAAGCGCAGGCCGCGCTGGAGCTTCTCGAGGAATGCGGGATTCAGTCAACCTGGTGCATGCTCGAGCCTGGCTACAGCGCCGAGATCTATAGCCGGATCCGCGAGGCGGGGCACGAGTTGGCGTTTCACTACAATGCCGTGGAACCGGATGAGGGCTTTTGGGACGAGTCGGAATTCCGGCGGCAGCTGGAGTGGCTGAGGAAGGCGATCGGAGAAGAGGGACCGCTGACTAACAAGAACCACCTGACCCGAACCGAGGGATGGGGAGAATTTTTCCGGTGGTGCGAAGGGGCCGGCATTACTTGCGACCAGTCCAGGGGACCCAGCAAGAAAGGAAACAGCGGGTTTCTGTACGGGACCTGTCATCCGTATTTCCCTATCTCCTGGTCGGATGAAAGCAACCGGCTCTACAATGTGCTTCAAATCGGCTTCCTTACCCAGGACCTGGACCATGGGAAATGGGCGGACAGCAGCGTTATCGTCCCTTATTTGGAGGAAGTGAGGAAGGTTCGGGGGGCGGCGCATTTTGTCGTTCACCAGTATCACATTTACCGGCGGGAAGAGGTTCGGGACTCGATGAGACGGATCGTGGCCGAAGCGAGGAAACGGGGCTTTGCCTTCTGGACGATCCGGGAGATCGAAGAATGGGAACGCTGGCGCCGTGAGCTTACGATCAAGGCAACACCAGAGGACGGACGGTTCTCCGTTATGGATTCGAAAGGAAATTCCCATTGGCAGGGCAAGAAGCCAGTCGTGTGGATTCCCGTATCGGCGGAAGAGCAGTCAGCCGGAGAGGCTGAGGGACTTACCCAACGATTTGGGGTCTGGTGCCGTCAGGCGGCCCCGGCCATAGAAGAAGCGTAGAAAGGCGGTATGCGGATATCAGACGATAAGAGAAGGGAAAATCGTTTGCGCTCGATCCGCCTTACCAGAATTTATTTCAAAGAAAAGGGATGGTATCCATGGAGTTTACACCGGTCACCGAAGTGCTGCCGGTTCCTCCCGTCCGATGGGAGAATGCCGGGGATAACGAGCTGGCTTCGCGGATTTACCGGATTCTGCTGCGCTGGCTTCCTTTCGCCAACGAACAGTTCGGAGAATGGGACGGCCGTCCGGAATGCGGGCATTTTTTCGGGGGGCACTTCTGGTACTGCTCGGATACGACTTCCGTCTCGCTCGTCTATGCCATTATGGCCAAGCTGGGGAATTATGACGAAGGCGTAACGGGGATCCCCCGGGAAGAAATCCAGGCCAGGGCGATCCGGGGAATCCGTTACGCTGGCTTCACCCATGATACGGGGCCGGAGGATTGTGTCCGGGTCGAAGGGGTTCTCTCTTACACAAGCGGCAAGAAATGGGGGGGCCGCGGGGATAACTTCTTCATGGCGAGCCAGAACGGCCGCTCGGTGGCTTCGCTTTGCCATGCCGCATGGCTGCTCTGGGAGGAGCTGGATGACGAGACCAGGCTGATCGTGCAGAATGTCGCCGTCAGCTATGCCGACCGGTGGAGCGGGGAGGAGCCGAGGAATGGGGCGTACTACGATACGCAGTGTGAGGAGAATGCCTGGACCTCCATGGGGATTGCGGCGGCTGTGGCGCTTCTCCCCGGTCACCCGCACCATGCGGAATGGGTCAAAGGGTTTATGCAGTGGTCCATCAGCTCGGTAACGACCTTCCGCGACCGGCTGGCCGATCCTTCGGGGCTCATTGATACCCCTCTTGCCAACCGGGTCAAAACGGTAACCTTTCATCCGGACATGACGACCGAAAACCATGCCTTTGTTCATCCGAGCTATCTATGCGCGGGAACCAACCTTCGTGCGCTTCATGCCACGTTCTCGCTGCTTGGCGGACAGCCCATTATCGAAACGGCGCTCCATAACAACGTGGAGCTTTATGAACGGACCGTTCGGGTCTGGTCCCAGTTCGACGGGTTGGCGGTGCCGGTGCAGGGACAGGATTGGTGGTACAACCGGCAGCATGAACGACAGCTGACCCATACGGTGCTGAATGTCCTTCATGGGCACCGTGACGCGGCTCTCTTGGAGAGGGCGGCCCTCGGGTCCATTGAGAGGATCCAGGCGAGCAACCCTCGTGGTTGTCTGCTGGAGGAGAATGGAGAAACCTGCGTCATCAATGCCGCCCACGCCCAATACGCCAAAGACCTGGAGCCGGGCTCGGCCTTGGACCTGGCGACCTCCTTTCTGCTTCATACCTTTGGCGGCCTTGGGGCTGAGCCGTCCGGACGTCAGGAGTTCGCCTGGCGAATGTCGGGGGTCCATCATTATCCGTACGGTTGCACAACGGTCTACCGGACTCCGGAAGCCTTCACCAGCTTCAGCTGGCGGAATAACGTAATGGCCCTGACCCTTCCGCGAAAAGGGCTTTGGACGGTCACCCCCTTGTATGCAAGCTACACCGGCACTGTGGAGTTTGAAGTAAGCAGGGGAGTGCAGGGACTATCGAACGAGCACATTATCCGCGATGTGGACCGCAGCCGGATTTCCCTGCTTAACGACGGGTTCGGAGCGGCCGTCTCCATCTCCCGGGGGGACCGCGAGCTTCTTCAGCATGCGGCTTTCGTAGCGCTTCCGGACGGTTCGAGCGTGTACTTCGAGAATTGGGAAGTTCTGCGCAGCTGCCGGGTAAAGGAAATCAGCACGGGGCTGATAGGCGTACGAAACGATTCGTATTCCGCTATGCCCGAGCTTGCCCCGGGAACCCGAACCGTTTACCTTCCGGAAGGGGAGGCTGTTTTCCAAGGGTTCTATGGAAAGGAGCCCAACCGCATAGTTTCTTTCGGCTCCATCCCGTATTTGAATGTGGATAACGAAATCGGCTATCTGCTCTACGGTTCCCAAGAGGTCCGTTACCTTAACAAGCATGAATATCCCAAGTGGAAAGGCGTAGAGGATATTCTGACGCTCAATTATCGGGAGCCCTTGGAGCTATCGGAATCGGGACCGGGTGCCCTGGAGCCATTCGTCGCCGTCTCGCTTCCCAACCGCACCAGAGAACAAACGGCGGAGGCATACCGCCAATCCGCCCTGTTATCATCCGGTGAAGAGGCAGGCCCCGCTCTGCTGGAAACAGGCGGTTATCTGGTTTATGCCTATCATGGAAGCATTCCGGTAGAAGCGAGAGCACAGAAGCAAGCCCAAGGCCGCTGCGTGTTGTCCGTTTATGAAGGGAACGGCAGGCTGGCATCCGGTAAGTGGAATTGGAGGAATAAAGTGGAGCCCTTAACGGCGGGCTATTATAAAGCCCGGTACCGAATGGAGCTGGAGGCCGGCCCGCAAACGGACCTGGAATGGAGCTTGCACGGGAACCGGCTGCTTCTGCTCAATCACGGATCGCAAATGGTGAAGCTCCGGTTGCAGCCCGCAGGAGGCGAGAGGGAAGAGGGCGGAAGCTGGGAAGAGCGGGAGCTCGCGCCCGGAGGATATCTTGTTTATGAAAGGGAGGGATAGGCAATGGAGTACCGGTATGCGATCATCGGCTGCCAGCACGGTCACATAGCCTTGTTTCTGGAGGAAATGCAGGCACTCGGGCATGAATGTGTCGGAATCTACGATTCGGAGCCGGACTACCTTGCCCGAACGTTAGCCGCCCGGTTTCAGGTTCCCTTGTCCGCCGATCCCGTCCCTCTGCTGGAGCGGGCGGATGTGATCGGCTGTGCCGCCGTGAACCGGGAGAAAATCGATATCGTGGAGCTGTGCGAGAAGTATGGCAAGCCTGTCATGCTGGACAAGCCGGCTGTCATTTCCCGTGAGGGGCTGAATAGGTTGGAAGGGGTCTTGAACCGGGGCAGGATCCAGGTGGGCATGCTTCTGACGGAGAGATTCCGGCCGTCTCTCGTCACCTTGAAGCATCTGATCGAGGAAGGGCAGCTTGGCGAGCTCGTGCATATTGGCATGCGCAAGCCCCACCGGCTCTCACCTGCCAGTCGGCCTGCCTGGTTCTATGAGAAGGAGCGGAACGGCGGGCTGGTTGTTGACCTGCTTATTCATGACTTTGACCTGCTCCGGTGGCTGACAGGGGCCGAATGTGTCAGCTTCCAAGGCTACAAAGGCAAGAAAAGCCACCCCGACAAGCCCTCCTTCTACGACTGGGCTTCTCTTGAAGTGCAGCTCAGCAGCCGGATGTCGGCCAGCCTGTACACCGATTGGCATACTCCGGAGGCGAGCTGGACCTGGGGGGACGGCCGCTTGTTCGTAACCGGAACGGAAGGAACGGCCGAGCTCCGGCTGGAGGGAGATCCGCTTCAATCCGCCCCCGAGCTGCTCCTGCTTGTCACCAATCGGAATAAGCTTCGAACCGTTCCCTTACGGGAGCCCGCAGGAACGGTAACGGCCGATTTCCTCGTCCGAATCGAAGGGAAAGGCTCCCTCCTCACCCATGGGGATCTGTTGACCGCTTCCCGGGCTTCTCTGGAAGCGGACGAAGCCGTCCGTGTCCTAGTCTGACGAAGGCGCGTCCAATCCCATGGCTTTGCGGTAGTAGCTGGGGCTCACCCCGTACAGCTTTTTGAACACCTTGGCAAAATGGGGGTAGTCCTGGTAGCCGACGGCATAAGCGATTTCATACGTTTTGGCTAAAGGATCGCGAAGAAGCTCGCAAGCCCGTTCCATCCGCAGCCGGGTCAGATAATGAATAAAGCTGATGCCAAACTCCTCTTTGAACATCCGGCTGAAATAAGAGGGAGAGATTCCCGCATAATCGGCGGCATCCTGAAGGGAAAGCTTCTCATTCGAATAATTCTCCTTGAGGAAATCCGCCGTCCGTTTCATGTTATGATGGCTCTGCCAGTTACGGCTCTGGCGGATTTCGTCCGCCTTCCGGGTAAATAAGCTTTCGATTTCCCCGCGAAGGGCGTCAGGGTCCTCCGAAAGGTCGGCTCCCTTATCCCCGAAGAGTAGGATCGTGCCGCTGCTCTTCTCCTCCAAGGCTCCGTTAACGAAGGAAAGCAGGTCAAGCCAGAATCCTTTGGCCCGCCCCTCTAGACCGGGAGTGGAAGAGGAGAATTCCCGGTGAAGGTCATCCAGCAGGCCGGATAAAGATTCCCCATTCAGCAGCCAAAGAGCTTCGGCGAGAACCTCCGCCCGGCTTTTGATGAACCAAAGCCTATCCCGGCGTTCCAGCTCGGAACGGTTAATCTGATCAAGGCTGGCCTCCACCTTATCCAGAACCTCTCTCAGCTGGTCCGGTTTAATCGGCTTGAGCAGGTAATCCGCCACTCCGAAGCGCAGGGCCTGCTGGGCATAAGAGAAGTCGTCGTGTCCGGAGATGATGACGAATATCGTTTCGGGAGCCCTGGACCGGGCCTCACTGATCAATTCAAGTCCATCCAGAACCGGCATGCGAATATCGGTAATGACCAGCTCCGGCCGGTGAACGCTTATCCACTCCAGCGCCTCTCCGCCGTCTTCGGCTTCCCCAATCACGGTGAACGGGCTGTTCTCGTACTCGATCAATTTCTTAAGGGTGCGCTTGATCAGCATTTCGTCGTCTGCCACCACTACTCTGTACATAGGTTTCACCTCCAGCTATTCCCCCTAATCCGTCTTGTCGTAAGGAAGCCTGATCTCGATAAGGGTACCGGGTCCTTCTGTCCGAAGGATATGCAGGCCGTACGGCTCGCCGAAGGTCAGGCGAAGGCGCTCATGCACATTCATCAATCCGATCCTTTTGCGAGAAGATGCCGGTTCATCCGGCTCTTCTTTTGCATTTTCCAGGAACAGGCGGTTGTATCTTTCGATGAGCTCCGGTTCCATCCCGCCCCCTTTGTCCGAGATCTGCACCAGATATCCGTCGGCAAGAGGGATTCCCTTTATTCCGATATAGTCCGGCCTCTGTTTATGTTTCTCATAAGCATGGATAAAAGCATTCTCCACCAGGGGCTGAAGCATAAGCCGGACCCCCAGCACCCTTGCGGCCGTCTCCGGGTCGACGTCCAAATCAATGGCCAGGTGCCGGAAGCGTTCGGACTGGATGGAGAAATAGGTGGTGATATGATGCATCTCTTCCGCCAGGGTCACCACCTGTCTCGCATCGCCCACGCTGTACCGGAAGATGTCGGCAAGCGAGGAAGCCATCCGGGAAATCGGCGTAACTCCCTCAAGAATCGCATAGGAATTGATGACCTCGAGCGTATTGTATAGGAAGTGGGGGTTAATCTGCGACTGCATGGCTTGAAGGGAGGATTCCCTTTGCCGTATCTGCATCTCCTTCTCCCTGAGCTCGGAGGTATGAACGAACTCAATGAGCCGGCGGAGCTCCGCCACCATCTTGTTGAAGCTGCGGTTCAACATTCCGATTTCATCCAGCCGTCTCTCCGGAGCATGTACCGTAAGGTCCCCGTTCTCGGCTTTCTTCATAAGACGCTGAAGGTTCGATAGTGACAAGGTCAGGTTGAAGGAGAACGCACTGATGACGAGAAGCACGAACAGAACCAAGCCGGATCCTATCCAGATGGTGGTATTGCGCAGCCGGTTCAAGCGGCCGTTCAGCTCGTTCAAAGGGACCTCCGAAATCATCGTCCATCCGGTACGCTCCGATTTCTGCATATAGATCAGCTTGTTGACCCCGTCCACTTTGCGGTAGACCGCTTGACGGTCAGCCGTTTGAAGATAAAAGGCAGGGGCAGGCCGGCCGAGCGTGGACCAGTCGGGATCATAAACAATGCGCCCTTCCGCATCCATCAGCCATACCTTACCGGTTTCCCCGAGCTTAATACGGGACAGCATGGAGGAAATTTTGTTGAGCTTAAGGTCGACGGCTAGAAGGCCCATCGTCTGGTAAGTCTGGGCATCGCGGAAATAGCGGAGCACGGTAATCGCATTATTGCCCGAAAGCTTGTTGATTCCAGCGACCTTAAAGGTTTCCGTTCCGGTGGCGTTCATCAAATACCCCACGTTACGCTCCCGTGCCCCGTAGTTCCCATAGCTTGTGACGGCTCCGTTCTTGGTGATGATGGAGAAGCCGTATAGATCGGGCCGGCTGTTAACCATGTTGGGCAGCAGCTCTTTTTCTATTTTACCGGAGATCTCGAACATCCCGTATTGATCGGAAGGATCCGTTTTCATAAATTGAATAATCAGGGGATGGGTAACGAGAGGGAACGTCACATTCTCCACATCGCTGAAATAGGAATCGAGCTGGCTGCTGAGCCGTTCCACCAGCTGGATATTGGCCTGCTCGGCATTGTCGCGGATCGTCTTGGTGGCCTGCTCGTACCAAAGGATGCCAAGCACTAGAAAGGGGGCGCACAGAAGGCAGAGAACCAGCACGATCAATTTGGTTTTGATGGATAACGTCTGCAGCCTGACAGGCTTCATGGTGGCCGTTCCTCCGGACATAACGGAATTCTCCATTCCATTCTCTTTTGTGCGATTATATCATGATTGGCTGTTCGAATGGTCACTTATTTGCAGAAGAAGGTAATATTTTCCTGGACCGTTTTGTTAGAAACAAACATTTTGATATAAATGGATTCCGAAGCGGAGGGGAAGGCCGGGCAGACTCGCGAGAAAAAAATAGATTCCGTCCCCGTTTCCCGTTATGATATAGAGACCGGATGGACAAGACAGAGTAAAGAGAAAAAGAGAGAGAGTATACTCGGAAAAAGGATGGAGTGCGATCATGAAGAAATACAATACGCGGGCCATTATGGCCTCGCTGCTTATCTGCGGTTTCGTCGGCATGTTCAGTGAAACGGCGCTCAACATCGCGATCAGCAATTTGATGGAGATCTTCCAGATTACGGCCGCCACGGCGCAGTGGTTAACGACGGGGTTCTTGCTTACGCTTGGCATTCTGATGCCTCTGACCGGCTGGCTCCTGCAGCGATTCTCCACAAGGCAGCTGTTTATCGGCTCACTTGCCAGCTCCATCGCGGGTACGTTGCTCGCCGCCGTTTCTTACAGTTTTGAAATGCTGATGGCCGCCCGCGTTCTGCAGGCGGTGGGCATGGGGCTGCTCATTCCCCTCATGTTCAATACGATTCTAGTGGTATACCCGCCGGAGAAGCGCGGGGCGGCCATGGGCTTCGTCGGGCTCGTCATTATGTTCGCGCCGGCCACCGGTCCAACGGTAGCGGGGTTGTTAATCGAATATTTCACCTGGCATTATATTTTCTGGTTATCCCTGCCTTTCCTGATCCTTGGCCTCTTGGTTGGGCTGAAGTATCTGGATAACGTCACCGAGGTGACGAAGTCGCGGGTTGATCTGCTGTCGGTCGCCTTGTCCACGATCGGCTTCGGCGGGGTTGTGTTCGGCTTTAGTAAAGCGGGGGAAGGCTCGGAGGGATGGACCAGTCCCATCGTCCTGACGTCCATTCTCGTGGGGGCGGCCGCTCTACTCCTGTTCTCGCTGCGGCAGAAGACGATGAGCGAGCCGATGATGAATCTTGGGGTATTCAAGTATCCCATGTATCTCGTAGGACTGGCCATGGTGCTGTCGTGTATGATGATCATCCTGTCGAGCATGATTATCCTGCCCATGTTTCTGCAGAAGGGGATGAACCTGACGGCCTTCACCGCCGGTCTCATGCTACTGCCGGGCAGTGCTTTGAACGGTATCCTGTCTCCCCGAATGGGGAAATTGTTCGACAAATACGGACCGAGGTGGCTCGTTATTCCCGGCCTGATCCTGGTGGGGATCATGCTGTGGCTTTTCTCCACCTTAACGCCCGTGTCTTCTGTGGGTTTCATCGTAGCGCTGCACATCGGGTTGATGGTGGGCATTTCGATGGTATGGATGCCTGCGCAAACGAACGGACTGAATCAATTGCCGCCTGAGCTCTATCCGCACGGGACGGCGATCATGAACACCCTGCAGCAGGTGGCGGGAGCCATCGGCACGGCGATCGCCATCAGTATCCTTACCGGCGGGATGGAGAGGTATATGAGCGGCGCTCCGGCGAAGGCTGTTCAGAACCCGCTGGCCCATGCAATGACGGCCGGATCCCAGCATGTCTTTCTATTCGCCTTCGTCGTAACGTTAATCGGTCTTGCGATGGCGTTTTTTATCCGCCGGGTTGCCGTTACTCATTCAGCGATGAATTCGATGCATTAACGCTTGTATCGGAAAATAAGTGTATATTTGCAAAAAGAATGGCGGGGCAGGCGAAAGCTTGCCCCGCTTTTTTTAGCGAAAGCTTCCGGCTGACCCGCTTCTCTTCCTGATCGCTTGATCAGGAAAGGGTCTTCCAGTTAGCCCACATCTCGGGAGGGTTCAGCTCATAAATCTGATTCTCCCTGAACATGAACTGGTGCATAATGAATTCCCTTCGGATTGTGGCAAAATCGTCATGAAAACCGGTTATAAACTCGTTGATTTCCTTCTCGGTATAAGTTCTGCCCATTTCCAATTTTGAAATCAAAACCTCCAGCACCATAAGCTTCTTCTTAAGCTGAACGGGGATGCTCTTCAGCTTACCCTCTTTGGTGAAGAAGTTCTTAATGACCGAGTCCCTCAACCGGTTCTCGTTGTCCTGCGCCATCTCGTTTCCTCCTTTGGTTTTGCGGTAAATCAGGCTTTCCGTAGCCGTGGCATAGCTCTTGATGAAATAATGGTTTAAGGAAAAATATATGGTATTCTTCTCCCGCCGTTCGTTAAGCAGGCTGGCTTCCCGCAGCTTCGCCGCGTGGTGGGTGATGGTAGCGGGGGTGACACCGAGCTTCTCCGCCAGTACCTGCCCGTTCCGCTCCCCGTCCGCCAGCAGGATCAGCAGTTTGATTCGGGTAGGATCGGCTAGAGCTTTGTGATACTGGACGACTTTTTCTAATTGCACGAAGAACACCGCCTTTTTGTGATTTATAATTTAATGAATGTCTAATTAGATGATTGTTAAATTAGATGGTAAGCGAATGATGCGTCCGTGTCAATGCTCTTTTTTCGTTACGGCATAAAATTTTGTTTGGCCAAAACCCCATTGGCAAAGATATCCGACTCTGCTAGACTCAATGTGTAAACGTTAACATAACAGGAGACGCAGATGAAGAAAATCACCATTAAAGACGTAGCCCAGGAAGCGGGCGTATCTACGGCCACAATCTCCCGGGTTCTTAACAACACGGGCTATGTGAGTGAAGGGGCGCGCCGCACCATCCTGGAAACGATCGAGCGCCTGAATTACCGGCCGAATGCCATCGCCCGCAGCCTCAAGCAGGACAGATCCCGGATGGTCGGCATCGTATTGCCGGACATGACCAATCCCTACTTCATGAAGCTTTCCCGTTCCCTTCAGAAAAGGCTCCGGCAGAGCGGGCTTCACGGCATGTTTATGGATACCTACGGGGATCCGGACATGGAGCTGGAAGCTCTGAACGGGTTGATGATGATGAGAGTAGAAGCCGTCGTCTTAGCCGGAACCGGGCGGAATGTTCCCGCTATTCGCAAGATGGTCCGCGGCTCTGGCATTCCGTTTGTTCTCGTAGACCGGAAACTTCCGGGCGTCGCGGCCGATCTCGCGGCGGAAGAGAACGAGGCGGCGGCCCATGAAGCGGCTGCCGAGCTGGCGCAAAGGCACGAAGCAATCGGGATACTGGCCGGGCCGGACTGGATCAGCACCGCCCGGGAACGGCTGGACGGAGCCGCCGCCGCCTTGAGGGAAGCAGGCGTGGCGCTCCCCGCGTCTTATGTATTCGCCGGAGACTTGACCAGGGAATCCGGCAGGGAGGGAATTCTGACCTTCCTGCAGCTTCCGAAGCCGCCGACTGCGGTCTTCAGCGTTAACAACGAAATGACCTTCGGCCTCTATCTCGGTCTCCGGGAAGCAGGAAAAGCGCTGGATTCCATCGAGGTGGCCTCCTTTGGCGATCTGGAATTTTCGGGATTGTTCGGTCATAGGCTTTCGATTGTGGAGCAGTGTCCGGACGAAGTAGGCCAAGCGGCGGCGGAATTGTTGATCCGGCGGCTTGCTCATGCGGAGAAAGGGGAAGGAACCGAGAGTCGCACCTTCGTGCCCACACTGGTACGCAAATGGTGAAGAGAGGGGAAACCCTCTTTTTTGTTAGCCGATAGGTTAACGTTTACCTATCCGAATTATGGGAGGAGACTGAGGGATGGAAGGAAGCGCATGGAACCGCTGGAAAGGAAGCATGCCGAAGATCGGAATACGCCCCATCATTGATGGCAGGCGAGGTGGGATTCGGGAATCGCTCGAGGAAGTCACGATGAAAATGGCTGAGACGGTGGCGGACTTTTTAACCGCTAACCTGCGTCACGCCAATGGGGATCCGGTGGAGTGCATCCTAGCCGAAACCTGCATCGGCGGGGTCGCGGAAGCGGCCCGCACGGCGCAACGGTTCGCGGGTGAGAATGTCGGGGTAACGATTTCCGTCACGCCTTCCTGGTGCTACCCAACGGAAACGATGGACACGGATCCTTTCCGGCCCCAGGCCATCTATGGCTTTAATGGAACGGAGCGTCCGGGCGCCGTGTACCTCGCTGCGGCTCTGGCGGCGCATAACCAGAAGGGGCTTCCGGCGTTCAGCATTTACGGCCGGGACGTTCAGGACATCACGGACACCACCCTGCCGGACGATGTGAAAGCGAAGCTGCTTCAGTTCGCGAAGCCCGCTCTGGCCGTGGCTGTCATGAGGGGCAAATCCTACCTTTCCATGGGCTCGGTTTCCATGGGCATTGCGGGCTGCATCATAGACGAAAGCTTCTTCCAGGATTATCTGGACATGAGGAACGAGTATGTGGATATGAGCGAATTCCTGCGCCGGATGGAGCTCGGCATTTATGACAAGGAAGAGTTCGAAGCCGCGATGGCCTGGGTGAAGGAGAACTGCCGGGAAGGAGAGGACGTCAATCCGGTTGACGGGCAGCGCACCCGGGAGCAGAAGGACGAGGATTGGGCCGTCTCCGTCCGAATGACCCTGATCGCGCGGGACCTGATGACCGGGAACCCGAAGCTGGATTCGATGGGATATGGCGAGGAGGCCCTCGGTCATAATGCCTTGGCGGCCGGCTTTCAGGGCCAGCGCATGTGGACCGATTTCAAGCCGAACGGGGATGTCATGGAAGCGATCCTCACGTCTTCCTTTGACTGGAACGGCATCCGCCAGCCGTATATGCTCTCTACCGAGAATGACGCTCTTAACGGAATGACCATGATCTTCGGCCATCTGCTGACGAATGCCGCGCAAATCTTTGCCGACGTACGAACCTACTGGAGTCCGGATGCGGTACAAAAGGCAGCGGGCTATGAGCTGGAGGGGATGGCGAAGGACGGAATCATTCATCTTATCAATTCCGGACCGGCCGCCCTGGATGGGACGGGCCGCCAAAGCCGTGAGGGAAAGCCGGCCATGAAGCCGTTTTGGGAAATTAGCACAGAGGAAACCAAAGCTTGTTTAGAGGCGGTGGAGTGGCGCCCGGCCGTCGACTTTTTCCGCGGAGGCGGGTTTTCGACCGATTATACGACACGGGAAGGCATGCCCGTTACCATGGCCCGTCTTAACCTGGTCAAGGGACTGGGGCCGGTGCTGCAGCTGGCCGAGGGCTATACGGTTGAGCTTCCCGGCGAAGTGCACGACAAGCTCGACCTCCGTTCGAACCCGACCTGGCCGACGACCTGGTTCGTCCCCCGCCTGACCGGGGAAGGGGCGTTCCGCGACGTCTATACGGTGATGAACAGCTGGGGCTCCAACCACTGCGCGGTCAGCTTCGGGCATATCGGAGGCGAGCTGATCACGTTGGCCTCCATGCTGCGGATTCCCGTATGCATGCACAACGTGCCGGACGACCGCATTTTCCGGCCGAGCGCCTGGAACGCTTTCGGCACCGGAGACGCCGAAGGGGCCGACTACCGGGCATGCGCGGCGTACGGGCCGCTGTATAAGTAGCCGGGAACGGGGCATCGAATGTCCCGATCTTAAAGACCGGAATGTCCGGAGACCCAAGTGTCGGGCCATCCCTTCCCGGAAGAGGTCGCGCCTCCAGACAAGGTCCTGTTCAACGTCACCAATCCAAACGAATGAATTGAGGAGGATGTTTAGTATGATACCATTCAATGGAATCGGCATGGGAATCGGCAGTCTCTCCCGTCTCTCCAACGCCCAGACACGCTCTATCTCTCCGGAGAATTTCACCGGCGAAAAAGGCAAGGGTGCCATGGCCACGGAAGGAACCGGATCGGGGCCATCCCGGGATTTGGGGCAGGGATGGAAGGTCTCTCCGTCCGTCTTGGTGGAAGGGAACACGGAGTTCACCATGGGCGAAATCACCGGTCCCGGCATGATCCAGCACATCTGGCTCACCTGCGCCCCGGAGGTTTGGCGTTCCTTGATTTTTACAGTGTATTGGGACGACGAGACCGAGCCATCGGTGCAGGTGCCCGTGGGTGATTTCTTCTGCAACGGCTGGTGCGAGAGGACCAACGTCAACTCCCTGCCTATCGCCGTGAATCCCGCCGGGGGATTCAACAGCTACTGGGAAATGCCCTTCCGCAAGAAGGCCCGCGTTACCATGAAAAATCTTTCTCACGAAAATGCCGTGCTCTACTACCAGATTGATTACACCTTGACGGAAATTCCGGAAGATCTGGCGTACTTCCATGCCCAGTGGCGCAGGAGCAACCCGCTTCCCTACAAAGAAGTACATACGATTATCGACGGCATCGAGGGAAAAGGGCATTACGTGGGAACCTATCTCGCGTGGCAGGCCAACAGCAACAACTGGTTCGGCGAAGGGGAGATCAAGTTCTATATGGACGGGGACCGGGAATATCCGACGATCGCGGGGACGGGGACCGAGGATTACTTCGGAGGCGCGTGGAACTGGGACATGAACAACCAGTATACGACTTATTCGACCGCTTTCCTCGGCATGCACCAGGTGATCAAGCCGGACGGCCTCTACCGGGCCAATCAGCGCTTCGGGATGTACCGCTGGCATATCATGGATCCTATCCGGTTCGAGGAAGACTTAAAGGTAACCATCCAGGCACTCGGATGGAGGTCGCACGGCCGGTACCTACCTCTTAAGGACGATATCGCGTCCGTCGCTTTCTGGTACCAGGCGGAGCCTCATGGGTCTTATCCGCCGCTGCCGTCCAAGGACGATCTCGAAGTTATCTGATACAGCATTCCCCTGTATCCCGGCCGAGGCATCACCTCTTCCCCGGACGGGGCTTTGTTCGAAAGAATATTTGTGAGAAATGAACCCAAACTTTCGGGATTTTTGGTAAACTAACAAAAAGGGATGTTACAAAATAACATTTTATGTCCTTTTGTTAGCATACTGGCAGGTAAGAGTTCCTTTTATCCCATTTTTAGTGAGGTGTTTCATGAAGCTGTCTCAACCGTCATCTCCGGAGGTAGCCGTGGCCGGTCATATTTGCTTGGACCTCATTCCTGCCCTCCTCGGGGAAACCGCCGTTATACCCGGCAAGCTTCTGGCCGTGGGACCCGCCGTCACGTCCACAGGAGGAGCGGTGTCCAATACGGGGCTTGCCCTTCACCGGCTCGGGTTCCGCACCCGGCTGCTCGGCAAAGTGGGCGACGACTTGTTCGGCAAGTCAATCCTGGCCATAGTAGGGCAATACGGCAAGGAGCTGGCCGACGGCATGATCGTCTCCGCCGGGGAACACAGCTCGTACACGGTCGTGGTAAGTCCGCCGGGGGCGGACCGCTGCTTCTGGCATTACTCGGGAACGAACGACACCTTCGGGGAGGATGACCTGGCTCCCGAAAGCTTGCAAGGCCTGCGGCTTTTCCATCTCGGGTACCCTACTCTCATGAAGAGGCTTTACCGGAACGAGGGGCGGGAGCTGGAGCAGCTATTGCGAAGGGTGAAGGAGCAGGGAATAACGGTGTCCCTGGATCTGGCGGAGCCCGACCCTTCCTCGGAAGCCGCCCGGCAGGATTGGAGGGCTATTCTGGCAAGGGCGCTGCCTTATACCGATATCTTTCTCCCGAGCTTTGAAGAACTGCTCTTCCTGCTGCGGCGGGAGCAATTTATGGAAATGAAGCGGCAGTACGGCCATGACCTGCTCCCGCACGTGGAGACGGAACTGCTTAGAGAGTTAACGGCGGAGCTGCTGGGTGGCGGAGCGGCCGTCGCCGGAGTAAAGCTGGGCACCGGTGGGCTTTATCTTCGTACGACGGAGGAGGCCGCCCGGCTGTCACCGGCACGGATGGGGGCTGCGGCTCCCGCCGATCCCTCCAGTTGGAGGGGAAGGGAGCTTCTCGCTCCATGCTTTCAGGTGCCGGTGAAGGGAACGACGGGAGCGGGCGATTGTACGATCGCCGGCTTTCTGGGCGGGATGCTGAAAGGGCTTTCCCTGGAGGATGCCTTGCTCCGGGCCGTAGCCGTAGGAGCCTGCAATGTGGAGGAAACGGACGCCCTCTCGGGTATTCCCCCGTGGGAGTGCGTGAACGAACGTCTGGCGGGCGCGTGGCCTCAGCTTCCCTCGGTCATCCGACTCGAGGGGTGGAGGTATCAGCAGGAGTTGCTGCTCTATCGCAGTCCGCTGGATGCCGGGCAAGTGAAGGATCTAAAGTGAGGAGGCTGGTTTCATGTTGAACAAGAGAGAGCTTCAGCATTATCAGGAGCAGACAGCCGGTTCTCTAAACCGGGCCGGGATTGTGCTTACCCCGGAAGAAGAAGCGGGGATCGAAATCGCGGATTTCGGACTGGGGGAGTTCGAGAAGCAGGGCCTTGGGCTTGTCACGTATATCAATACGGATCCTTACTGTGCCAAGGAGCTGGTTCTTCTTCCGGGGCAGACCTGTCCGGAGCACCGCCACCCTCCGGTCAACGGAACGCCGGGGAAGCGGGAGACGTTCCGCTGCCGGGCGGGGCTTGTTTATTTGTATGTCGAGGGGGAGGCCGCTCCATCCGTTCAAGCGGCGGTACCCCAGGGCAGCGAGGCTTACTATACGGTCTACCGGGAAATCGTGCTGACTCCCGGCCGGCAGTTTACGATTCCGCCGGATACCCTTCACTGGTTTCAGGCCGGACCGGAAGGCGCGGTCGTCTCCGAATTCTCCAGCACGAGCCGGGACGAAGCGGATATCTTTACGGATCCCCGAATTGTGAGGGAACCGCAAGTCGAGGAAGGCTGACAGGTGGAAAGGACCATGAAGCTATTCGGAAGAAGCTGGACACGCGATGAACTGGAAGCCCGGGTGGGGCGGATCGAACAGCTGGGCGGAATCCGCAGGGTCCGCCTCGAAGAAGGAGTCGAAACAGGCACGGAACAGATCTGGGTGAGGACCGGAGCCGGTCTGGCCTACGCCGTGACCCCCTCCAAGGGCATGGATATCTCCCTGGCTGCGTTCGGTGATGTGCCGATTTCCTGGCAAAGCCCCAACGGAGACGCCCACCCAGCCTATTACGACAGCCGGGAAGCCGAATGGGTCCGGACAGCGTCAGGGGGCTTGCTCATGACATGCGGCCTGACCCAGGTGGGATCGCCCGGCGCCGATAAGGAAGGAAGCTACGGGCAGCACGGACGTGCCCACCACATCCCCGCCCGCCAAGTGTCGGCGGTGTCCGATTGGGTGCAGGACGAATACCGGATGGAGGTACGGGGTGTTGTAGAAGAGACATCCATCTTTGGCGACTGCCTGCGCTTAAAACGAGTCATTCGAAGCCGTCTCGGGGATAACCGGATTCAGATAACCGACGAGGTGGAGAATATGGGGTTCCGGGAGGCCCCTTTTATGCTGCTTTACCATTTCAACTTTGGATTTCCTCTCCTGGATGAGGGGACCCGCATCGTGTTTCCGGAAGGTCCCGTCCGGCCGCGGGAGCCTGGAACGCCTATCGACGGGATGGACACCTGGCAGCAGCCGGATCCCTTATTCCAGGAACGGGTGTATTACCGGCGGCCGGAACCGGACGGCCAAGGATGGGCGCGTGTGCGGATCGAGCAGCCTGCTTTTCCGCAAGCCGGTGGGGGGACATTCCCGCTGACGGTAGAGCTCGGTTGGCACACCGGGACGCTGCCGAACCTGATCCAATGGAAAATGGCGGGAGCGGGAGAGCATGTCTTGGGCATCGAACCCTCCAACTGTTTTGTAAAGGGCCGGGCGGCGGAGAGGGAGAAGGGGAGTCTGGTCCGGCTCGCCCCCCGCGAAAAAGTGCAGACCGAGCTGTATGTGGAGATTCGACGATAGGGGATTGGGGTTATGAGCACGGAAGGGCAGGCTGGAAGAAAAGGGGGCTCTCCCGTGTTCTTAAGGCTGCTCAGCAGCGGAAGCAGCTTGACGGCATGGTCATGCCGCTTCATGGAAAGGTCCCGACTAGGGTCCTTTTTTATGCTTGCCAATCGGAAGGTTGCCGGGGGAAGGCAAGAATAGGGATAGACATTCCGAACAATCGAACCTATAATTATGTTTGAAATGAATACATAATGTTCGAATATAACAAATGGGGTGAATGTTCATGTCAGCGAGCGCAAGAATGAACCGGATGTTTAGTCCCGAAGGCAAATGCTTCGATGTGGCCATCGATCATGGATTTTTTAATGAGTTTTCTTTTCTTTCTTCCATTGAAGACATGAAGCAAGCCGTCGAAACCGTGGTCAAAGCCAATCCCGATTGCATCCAGCTCAGCATCGGACAGGCGAAGCACCTGCAGGAGCTGCCCGGCAAACAGAAGCCGGGTCTGGTGCTGCGCACCGACGCGGCCAACATTTACGGCACGTCCCTGCCGTCCTACCTATTCAGCGAGATTATCGACGGAGCCATTGAACATGCCGTACGTCTTGACGCCGTGGCGGTGTGCGTGAATCTGCTTCTGCTGCCGGGGCAGCCGGAGCTTCATTACCAATGCGTGAAGAACGTCATGAAGCTGAAAAGCGACTGTGAACGGTACGGCATGGTGCTCATGGTGGAGCCGCTCGTTATGCTTCCGAATGAAACGAAAGGCGGCTATATGGTGGACGGCGACCTTCACAAAATCATGCCGCTCGTCCGCCAGGCTGTCGAGCTGGGGGCCGACGTGATCAAAGCCGACCCCTGCGACGAGGTGGAAGAGTACCACCGGGTTATCGAGGTGGCTTCGGGAGTTCCCGTCCTGGTACGCGGCGGAGGCCGGGCGTCCGATGAAGAGATCGTCACCCGTACGGTCAAGCTGATGGAACAAGGCGCCTCCGGCATTGTGTACGGCCGGAACGTCATCCAGCACCCGGAGCCGGAGAGGATGACCCGGGCACTTATGGGGATTGTCCATCGGGGGGACAGCGCGGAAACGGCTCTATCCATCCTGCAGGGAGGCGAGCAGGCATGACCCAACGAACGATTCGTTTCGGCGTAATCGGCTGCGGCTTGATGGGCAAGGAGTTTGCCAGTGCGGCCGCCCGCTGGTGCCATCTGACCGATGTAAATTTCATTCCCGTTATTACGGCTGTTTGTGACGCCAATCCTGATGCCATCGGTTGGTTCAAACAGGCGGTCCCGAGCGTGGAGAAGACGTTTACCGATTACCGCGACCTTCTCGCCGACCCGGACATCGATGCCGTCTACTGTGCGGTTCCCCATAACCTGCATGCCCAGCTGTATGTGGATATTATCCGGTCCGGCAAGCATCTGCTCGGAGAGAAGCCTTTTGGCATCGACCGGGAGGCGAACGCGGACATTCAAAAGGCCATTGCCGAGAATCCGGAGGTCCTCGTGCGCTGCTCCTCGGAGTTTCCTTTCTTTCCGGGAGCCCTGCAGATCGCAAAATGGGTGGAGGAAGGGCGCTTCGGCAAAATCATCGAGGTGGAGGCGGGCTTCTGGCACTCGAGCGATCTCGATCCGCAGAAGCCGATCAATTGGAAGAGAAGGATCGCCACGAACGGGGAATACGGCTGCATGGGCGATCTCGGCATGCACGTGCTGCACCTGCCGATGCGCTTCGGCTGGAAGCCGGCCAACGTTCGCTCCCTGCTGAGCCAGATCATCGAGGAACGGCCGGACGGCAAAGGCGGTACAGCTCCTTGCGAAACGTGGGACAACGCCATTTTGGCTTGCGAGGTCCAGACGAAGGATCAGGCGTTCCCGATGCTGCTCTCGACCAAGCGGATCGCTCCCGGCCACGCCAATACCTGGTTCATCCGCATTCAGGGCACGGCCTTCTCCGCGGAATTTACGACCAAAAATCCGAAGCAGCTTGCCTGGCTTCCCTATGAAGCGGGAGGAAAGCAGGCTTGGCACGTGATGGATGTCCCTTATAAGTCGGCCTACGGAACGATTACGGGAGGCATTTTTGAATTCGGGTTCTCGGACTCCATCCTGCAGATGTGGGCGGCCTTCTGCGATGAAATCGCAAACGGAACGGGACGCATGCTCCAGCCTTTCCACTGCGCGACGCCGGAAGAGGCGGAGTTCAGTCACCGCTTGTTCACGGCCGCCTTGGAATCCAACCGGACCGGCGGGACGATTCCTCTCTAATCCATCGGATCAGAAAGGATTCCCCTTTTCGCTCCCCTGTGGGATCATCCCCTTGCCGGAATAGGAGATGACTTCCGGGAGAAGACGGCTATAATAGAGCTAATGGAACGGAATACGGGAGCGGGAGTGGCAGACCATGGCAAGCCGGTTAAACGATAGACAGCAAGTGATTATGGATAGGCTGGAGGCCGAAGGAGAGATTCGGCTTCATGATCTGAAGGAAATGTTCGAGGTAACGGAGATGACCATCCGCCGCGACCTCGAAAAGCTGGAGCAGGCGGGGCTGCTCAGGCGAACCTTCGGAGGGGCCATCCGGGCCGGAACCGATATCGCCTTGAAGGACCGGACCGGGGTAATGGCCGAGGAGAAGGCGCGGATCGGACGGAAGGCGGCCTCGCTCATCCTTCCGGGTGACTGTCTGTTCATCGACGGCGGGTCCACCACGTTCGAGCTGGTCCGGGCTCTGAAGCCCGGTCTCGACATTACGGTGGTGACCAATGCCCTCAACATCGCGAACGAGCTTCAGACTAAAAGGATTGCCGCCATCGTCTCCGGCGGAATGATTCTTGAAGCGACCTCTACCTTGATCGGGCCTTTTGCCGAGAGTCTGGTAGAATCCATGGCCTTCTCCAGAGTGTTCCTCGGCTCGACAGGGGTATCGCCCCAGCATGGCTTCAGCAATTCGAACATGTACGAAACGGAGATCAAGAAGGCCGCGATCCGCAAAGCCTCGGAGGTTAACATCCTGTTGGATCATTCGAAATTCGGCGGGGCGGATCTCTTTTCCTTTGCCCGTCTGGACGATGTTCAGCGGGTGATCACGGACAGGCTGCCGGATCCTTCTTTCCTGGAAGCCTGCCGCCAGGCGGGGATTGATATGGTGGAGGCTTAGCGGGAGCGAAGGATTCGAAGAAGAGAGTGGCCGTCAGGAGGAACCGCCGAGGCGAATGATGAAGTGCACCCCTTAGAATAGTCATTGGAAAAACCGTCTGGGTATTTTTCCGTGAATTCTAAGGGGTGTATTTTTGTATTCTTTTAGCTGTAATCGCTTACAAATTTTCGTTGACACCCTCGCGGAGGCTGTGTTACTTTTGAGGGGGAAACCGTTTTAGTAAAATGTTTTCGTACACGCTATCCCAATGAAATGACAAGAGGTACGCTTATGACCAAGGCTCTTTCCATTAAAGATATCGCCAGGCTGGCGGGCGTTTCCACCGCAACCGTTTCGAAGGTCCTTAACCAGAAAGACCAGGACATCGGGGAGGAGACCAAGCAGAAAATCATCAAAATTGTTCAGGAAACCAACTACGTTCCTTATCAGAAGGTTATCCAGCGCATGGCGGCCAAGACGGGGGCCATCGGTCTTGTTCTTCCCGGTGTAACGGATTCTTTCAGTCAGGCGTTCATCCGCGGTGTGGAAGAGTGCGCCTACCGGGAAAAAAGGAGCGTTATTCTCGGAATGACGGACGGGGATCCGGCCAAAGAGAAGAAGCATCTGGATACTCTTTTGCAGCGTAACGCGGAAGGGGTGCTGATGATTCCTTCTGCAGGGTTTATCTCCCAAGACCTGAATCCCTTACAGCAGGAAGGAGTTCCGTGTCTCCTGGTTGGCCAAGGGGAGGATAACGAGGCGGCCACCCGCATCCTGCTTGACCATCGGCAGGCAGCTTATCTGGCGACGGAATGCCTCCTGCGTATGAAGCACGAGAAAATCGGTTATATCGGAGGTCCGCTAACCCATCAGGACGAGGCCGGCCGGTTCGAAGGTTACAAGAAGGCCCTGTATGACCATGGCATTGCCTTTAACCGGATCTTCGTTTATGAAGCCGGGGAACAGGAGGGTAAGCAGGCGGGATACGAAGGGGGCCGTCTCCTTCTGTCTCAAGGGGTGACGGCTATCATCACGGCGAGCGATATTCTGGCAAGCGGTGTCTATCTTGCGCTAAACGAAGCCGGTGTGCACATACCGAAGGATGTATCCGTTATCGGCTGCGGGGATTCCAGTCTATGCAGCCTGCTGACTCCTTCCCTGACGTCGGTTGGGTTTCCCGCTTACGAGATCGGCTTCCAAGCCTGCTCTTCGCTGATTGCTCAAATCCAAGGGGAAACCGTGGATCGGAAGCTTGTTTATGAGCCGTATCTGACCGAAAGACAAAGTACTTCGCCTCCCCAGCTTAAAGACTCCGCTGCGAGAGAGAAAATGGTCATTGTCGGCAGCTTGAATATGGACATCATCATGAGGGTTTCGCATATCCCCCGGGTCGGGGAGACCATCCTTACCTCGGACATCAAAAATGCGGCGGGAGGAAAGGGAGCGAACCAGGCGGTCGGCGCCGGAAAGCTTGGCGGCCGGGTGTATATGATCGGCCGGGTCGGAAACGATCTCTATGGCCGGGAGCTTTATAACAGCCTGATCAAGAATGGAGTGGACGCGAACGGCATCGTGTTTGACGACCTGCTCCCGACCGGCAATGCTTATATTTACGTTTCGGAAAACGGGGACAACAACATCGTGGTGAACCCGGGAGCCAATTCACGGCTCAGTGTGGAGCAGGTTCAATCGTTCGAAATGATCTTTGACCAGGTTTCCTACTGTCTGATTCAGATGGAAATTCCCATGGACACGATTGAATACGTGGCGGCTATATGCCGGGAGAAAAAGGTGAAGCTGATCCTGAATCCGGCCCCCGCCCGGGAGCTGAATTACCAGTACTTCCAAGACGGCTTTCTGATTGTCCCGAACGAAACCGAGATCGAGCGGATGATCCCAGGCGAGGCTTCCATCGAAGAGAAGGCCGAGAGGCTGCTCGCCAAAGGCTTCCAGAACGTGATTGTCACACTTGGAGAGAAGGGCTGCCTGCTCGTCAACGACAGGGGCAAGGAGTACTTTCCGGCCGCCAAGTTCAAGGCTGTGGATACGACGGGAGCGGGAGATTCGTTTATCAGCGGGCTTGCCGTAGCGCTAGCCGACGGCAAGGAACTGGCGGATGCGATCCGGTTTGCGAGCCTGGCCGCCGGCATTACGGTGAGCCGGGAAGGCGCGCAGCCGTCGCTTCCCGATTACGAGACGATCCGCATGTATATGTGAGAGGGGACTTCACCATGAATGAGTTCACCATTTTGGCGCCATGCGGAATGCTCGGCTACGGCTTTCCGAAAGCGTCTTTTCTGAAAGGAATGGAAGCGGGGCCGGATGCCATTGTCGTTGACGCCGGATCGACGGATGCGGGTCCCCACAAGCTCGGGGCCGGAACGGCGATTGTCAGCAAACAGGCGTGCAAGAAAGATCTGGAGCTGATTCTCACGGGGGGCGCCGCAGCCAAAATTCCAGTCATCATCGGGTCGGCCGGTGGAAGCGGAGCAAGGGTGCACGTGGAATGGACGCGTGCCATCATCATGGAGATTCTTGAGGAGCACAACCTGAGGGGGCTTAAGCTCGCCATCATCTGGGCGGATATTCCACCGGAAATGGTGGAGAGTAAGCTGGCCGAAGGAAAATGCGAGCCTCTCGGCTCTTCTGTGAAACCGCTAACAAGCGAAAGGCTTAAGGCGACGAACGGGATTGTCGCCCAGATGGGACATGAGCCGATAATCGCCGCCTTGGATGCCGGCGCCGACATTATCCTATGCGGGAGGGCCTATGATCCTTCTCCTTTCGCAGCAGTCGCCATGAGGCAGGGCTTCGATCCCGCTCTTTCCTACCACCTGGGGAAAATTTTGGAATGCGCCGCTCTGTGCGCCGACCCGGGTACAACCAAAGACTGCATGCTGGGCATTCTCCGGGAGGATTCTTTCCTTGTCAAGCCGCTGAATGAGAAGCGGAAGTGTACGGCCGTCTCGGTTGCCGCCCATACCTTTTATGAGAAGGATCATCCGTATCTTCTTCACGGGCCCGGCTTCGTTCTTAACCTCGAGCACTGTACCTTCCAGGAGACGGGAGACGGAGCCGTTGAAGTGCGGGGCAGCCGCCTGGAGGAAACGCCTGTTTACCGGATCAAGCTGGAGGGAGCCATGAAGGTGGCATACCGCACCTTCGGCATCGCGGGGGTGCGCGACCCCCTCCTCATCCGCCAAATCGAACAGGTGGAGGAGCTGGTCAAGGACCAGGTCCGCGAGTATTACAGCGAAATCCCGCCGGATACCTATGCCATCCATTTCATCAATTACGGGTTGAACGGGGTGATGGGGAACCTGGAGCCTCATCTGGCCCCTTCCCATGAGCTCGGCGTCGTGTACGAGGTCGTGGCCGAAACCCAGGAGCTCGCAAGTGCCGTCTGCAGCTCGGTACGCTCCACCTTCCTGCACTATGGCTACGAAGGAAGGAAGTCCACGGCGGGCAATCTCGCCTTTCCATTCGCTCCGAGCGATGTGCCCTTCGGGGCCGTCTACGAGTTCTCCGTCTATCATCTGATGGAAGTGAAGGATGGACGATGCCTATTCCCCATCGACTATGAAGAGGTGCTTCCATGAAATTATACGAAGCGGCGTCGGTTCTCCGAAGCAAGAACAGCGGACCGTTCGAAATTACCCTTGACGCCCTTTTCACTGATCCGCTCTTGTACCACAAAATTAAAGACTCCGGCATCATCAGCAAACCGCTCATCTCCAAGCTTTACCGCCTTCCGGAAGACGCCATCACTCATATCGTCTTTTTCGATCAGGCGCTCGGGTTCAAGATTACGTTTGCAAGACAAATATCCTCAGGCACATTTCTAGACCGGGATGTGTACGGAGCGCAGCAGGCGGCTCCTCTAATGGAACTGGAGGTGGACGTATGAAGGCGGTGAGAACGACGGCACCTGCCCAGATAAGAGGAAGCTCGCGATGGAAACAGGTGTGGAGCGATAAGGTGCTGTATGTCATGCTTGTTCCGGCGATCGCCTATTTTGCCATCTTTCATGTGTGGCCGATTTACGGGATGAAGCTGGCCTTTTACGATTACCGCATTCTCGGCGATCACGAATATGTCGGATTAAAGTATTTCCGCGAGCTCTTCAGTACTCCTATTTTTTCGAACATTATCAAGAATACTCTGATCATCAGCGCCATGAAGCTGATTATTATTTTTCCCATTCCCATTCTTTTCGCTCTCATGCTGAATGAGTTCCGGAACGGAGTGTTCCGTAAGATGGTGCAGGTGGTGGCTTATTTGCCCCACTTCTTGTCCTGGGTGGTCATAGCCGGAATCTGGTTTGAGTTTCTGTCTCCTTCCACCGGAGCGGTCAATGAAGGGCTGAAGGCCATCGGGCTGCCTCCTCATGACTTTCTTACGGATAAAGAATCCATCCGCTGGGTACTGGTGGCAAGTGAGGCCTGGAGGAGCGCCGGCTGGGATTCCATCATTTTCTTTGCGGCGATTATGGGCATCAACCCGAGCCTGTACGAGGCGGCCTATGTCGATGGAGCCAACCGGTGGCACATCATGACCCGCATCATTCTGCCTCACCTGTATATCCCCATGGTTACGATCTTTACCCTGAATGTCGGGTTCATCATGAACGCCGGACTGGATCAGATTCTGAACTTTACGAACGACTCCGTGAATTCCAGCATCGACGTTATCGATACCTACGTATACCGCATCGGCTTGATCAACAGCCAGTACTCTTTTGCAACCGCTGCCAATCTGTTCAAGAGCGTGATTGGGGTCATCCTGGTGCTTTCGACCCATTTTATTTCCAAGAAGCTGACTTCCAAAGGCGCCTGGTAGGAGGATGCTATGACAGGAAAAAAAATTACCGTTTCCAAGACGTTCCTTGCGCTCCTTCTGAGCCTTATGACGCTATCCATGTTCGTGCCGATCGTCAATCTCTTCGCCAAATCGCTTTCCCATCCGAATCAGGTGCATCTGCTTCGCGGATACGAGGTCCTGCCGAGGGGATTCTCGCTCATCAATTTCGAGGTGGTGCTTCATAATCCGATCATTGTCCGCGCCGTGATGAATTCCTTGTTCATTACCGTGACGGGCACCCTGTTGAGTCTTCTGTTTACCACGATGTCGGCCTATGTGCTGACCCGAAAAAAGCTCGTCGGCAAGACGCCCCTGATGGTCTTCCTGATTGTCATCATGATTTTCGAGCCGGGAATCGTTCCGGAGTATATGGTCATCAAATCGCTGGGGCTGCTCGACAACCTGTGGGCGATGGTGCTGTACCGGACGATTAACGTCTTTTACTTGATCATCATGATGAGATTTATCGAGGAGATCCCGGATTCCCTGCTGGAAGCGGCCAAAATCGACGGGGCCGGCCATGTCAAGCTCTTTACCCGGATCGTGCTCCCCCTGTCGAGGATCCCGCTATTAACCATCGGTATGTTTTATGCCGTAGCCCGCTGGAACGAGTTCTTCAAATCGAGCATCTTCCTGTCCAGCCGGGATCACACGGTGCTGCAGGTGCTTCTGCGCCAGTTCATTGTAGAGAGGGACACGACGGCGATGATTGATGCCGCCGAGCTGCTTAAGAACAGCGGGATCGCCCAGCTCGACTTCGGTTCCCTGAAAGCGGCTACGATCGTGATAGCCATGATTCCGATTCTTATGCTCTATCCCATTATCCTGAAGTATTACACCAAAGGGGTTATGGATGGCGGCGTTAAAGAATAAAGCAACCACAAAAGGGAGGAAACAAAGATGAACAAAAAGCTTGTCACGCTCGCCGCGATTCTCATGACGGTGACCACGGCTTGCAGCACGGGGGGAAACAAAACGAGCGGGGGCGCTTCTCCGGCACCGGGCGGATCGGCAGCGGCCACAGGCGGCAGCCAGCCGGTTACCCTTACGATCGTGAGCAAGGACTTCCAGCCGGAGGATGCTAACGTCCAGCGTAAGGTGAAAGCGATTGAGGAGGCTATGAAGGCGGACGGAAAGAACGTGAAGCTGCAGGTTCTGCCTGTTCAAAGCGGCACTTATTCCGAGAAGCTCGGTCTCATTCTCCAAAGCGGAAACATTCCGGATTTGATCTACTTCCAGGGGGGAGACTACAACTTCGCCATCACGCAGAAGATTCTGGAGGACCTGACCCCTTACGTCGACAAGTCGACCAACATCAAGGCTTCCCTTAACGACTACAACAAAGAGCGGATGAAGAATTACCCTTATCTGCTGTGGCTGTCGCCGCCGATCAGCGCTGTTCCGGTCGTCCGGCAGGATATTCTTGACAAAGCCCCTTCCGGCAAAGAAGCGATAGCGAACCCGACCACCGATAATTACTATAAGTTCTTCAAGGAGTTGAAGGAGAAGGCCGGCGTGAAATACGCCTATACCACGGCAGGCACGATCGACGAGCTGGATTCGATGTTCGGGCAGTCCTTCGGATTGACGTCCACTTGGATCAAAGGAGCAGACGGGAAATACTCGTACGGCAAAACGACGCAGGCGGAGAAGGAGAAGCTCGACTTCTATGCGAAGCTGTACAAGGAAGGCCTGCTCGATCCCGAATTCCTGACCAAGAAGTGGGACACGAAGGAAAAAGCGTTTTATGACGGCCAGGCCGGCATTATTGCGGGCAGCCAAGGTAAGGTCATCGACGTCTACAATACCAAAGCGATAAGCCAGAACGGCGCAGGAGCCAAGGTCGTTCCGCTTCCTCCCGCCAAGGGCAAGGCGCAGGGCTATACCCCGGTTGATGTCTCGAAGGAAAGCCGCGGGTGGGCCGTTTCCAAAACGTCCAAGAACAAGGACATGGCCTTCGCCGTGCTGGAATACATGGCAGGGGAGAAAGGCCAGATTATCGACAAGATCGGCATCGAGGGGTCGGAATATACGATGGCTAACGGCAAAATCAAGCTGACGGACAAATTCGCCGCCTGGTATCCTAATTTCGTCGAGTCGATTACGAATTTCAAAGCCCCTATGGATCCGTCCACGCCCTATCTGACCGAGCCGGCGATGAAATCGCTGGAGATGTTTACCTCCATGTCCACGAAGGACAATTCGTTCGTCATACCGTCTGACCTTGCCTCCAAGTGGGATGCGGCAAATGCCGTTTACAAGGAATTTGCGGCCAACATGGTCACCGGAAAGAAAACGGCCGCCGACTTCGACAAGTTCGTAGCCGACTGGAATGCGGCTGGCGGCAAGGACGTTACGGATTACGCGAACAAAACGATTAAGTAAAGACTTTCCGCAAACTACCGTCCCCGCAAAGGATTCAACCGGGAGTCCGGGTTACGCCTTTTGCGGGGATGGTGACAGGAGGGAACGGTGTGGTTTCTTTTGCAGAGAGGGTAAGGGGAGTGGTCTTCGGTACAGCCTTCGGAGATGCGCTTGGAGCTGTTGTGGAGAAAATGCCTTACCGGGAAATCAGGGACACGTACGGAAGAGTGGAAACGGTCAATACGAGGTGGTGGAAGGCCGATTGGCCAGAGGATAAAAGACTGGGCCGAATGAGAGGCAACGGCATTGTCACGGACGATACCTTGATGACGCTCGCGCTGATGAGGGTGTATGAAACAGAAAGAAGACACCTGGACGCTTATGACTTGGCGAATGAATTCATGAAGGAAATCGCCTTCCGGCCTTGCTACATCCCGGAAATGGGTAAGGAAGCGCTCATTCTGGACCGGCTGTTCTATCCCGAGAAGCACCTGTTCAACCGGCATGTTCTCGCCAACTGCGAGCCGCGGGAGGGCGGCTACGGAAATATGGTAAACTGCGGTGCGGCCATGTATATGGCTCCAATCGGCATCGTGAATGCCGGCAATCCGAAGGGTGCTTATGACGAAGCGATTTTGTTTGCGTCCGGCCACCAGGTGAGCTACGGGCTGGAGGCGGCGGGGGTTATGGCCTGCTGTGTGGCCAAAGCATTCGAGCCGGATGTCACGGTGGAGGATATTGCGAATACCGCTTGGGAGTTTGCCAAGGACGGCACCAAGAGGGCCATCCAGGACATTTGCGAGATAGCGTTAAGCCTGCGGGGCGGGAAGGAAGACCGGGAAGAAGTGGTCCGTAGGTTTCATGAGGGGATTGCCCGCTATTCACCGATGGGGGACGATGTTAACCGGAGTCTGGACAAAGTCGGTATTCCGTCCAATCATTACACCCCGAGCCGCTTGTTCTCGATTGAAGAGCTTCCTCTTGCTCTTGGTTATTTGGTTCTGCATGAGGGGGACTTTATGGAAAGTGTCAAGGACGGCGTAAGCTCCGGACGGGATACGGACTCGATCGGGGTCATGATCGGGGCCATTCTGGGGGCGATGCACGGTGGTGAGGCCATTCCGCGCGAAGAGAAGGAGCAGCTGGAGATGGCGAGCAGGCAAGACCTGGAGAGGCACAGCAGCCGCTTTGCCGAGACGGCGGCTGCCATTATCCGCAAGGATCTCGAGAGAAGCGCTGTGAGAGGCCGGCAGCTGAATATAGAAGAGGAAGGGCGGAGAGAAGATTGATTCCTGACCAATACTTGGAAAAGATTTATGCAGGTTACCTGGGGATGAATATTGGCATAAGGCTGGGGGCTCCGGTGGAACCGACCATCTGGACTTATGAAAGAATACAGCAAACCTACGGCGAGATTACGGACTATGTGAAGGAATTCAAAAATTTTGCGGCGGACGATGATGCGAACGGGCCGTACTATTTCCTGCGTGCCCTATATGATGATGCTAAGGACCGGGACGTGACCCCGAACGACGTGGCGCGAGCCTGGCTGAATTATGCGCGCGAAGGCATCGGGATGTTCTGGTGGGGCGGGTACGGGGTCAGCACGGAGCATACGGCTTATATCAACCTGAAGAACGGCATCCCGGCTCCCCAGTCCGGCTCCATCCAGCAAAACGGGAGGATCATTGCGGAGCAGATCGGCGGCCAAATTTTTATCGATACCTGGGGCTTGGTGAACCCGGGTAACCCGAAGAAAGCGGCTGATTATGGCGAGGCGGCCGCGAGGGTATCGCATGACGGGGAAGGGGTTTGGGGCGCGCGCTTCTTCTGTGCCGCCATTTCCAAAGCCTTTGAAACGCCCGACATTGGGGAAATTCTGGAGGCTGGGTTGGCTCAAGTGCCCCCGGACTCGCTGTACAAAAAAGTAGCGGAGGCCGTGCTCGCCTTTCATGCGGAGCATCCGGACGACTGGCGGGCGTGCCGGGACATGCTGGAGCGGAAATGGGGCTATGACAAATACAAAGGCGTCTGCCACATGATTCCCAATGCCGGTGTCTGCATCTTGGCCATGATTTACGGGCAGGGAGATTTCAACCGGACGGTGGAGATTGCGACCATGTGCGGCTGGGATACGGATTGCAATGCCGGGAATGTCGGCACGGTCCTGGGGGTAGCCTGCGGGCTCAAGGGAATCGCGGAGAAATACCGCGGTCCCATCAATGATGCCATCGTGATGTCGGGCATCTCTGGCTTCCTTAACCTATTGGACATTCCGACTTATGCGAAAGAGCTGGCGATTCTAGGTTACCGGCTCGCAGGGGAGCCCTGTCCTTCCGAATTGCTGGACAGCTTTACCGAGCGTGATCTTTATTTTGACTTTGAGCTGCCGGGCTCGACCCATAACATCCGGATTTCGGATCCGTTCTTCTGCCGGGCCAAGCATTCCACGGAAAAAGCTTACAAAGGAACGGGCTCGTTGGAAATCCTGTTCGACCGCATGACCCGCGGAGAACAGTCGAAAATCTACTACAAGCCGTTCTACACAAGAGACGACTTCAGCGACGAACGGTACACACCGACCTTCTCTCCCCGGGTCTATTCCGGTCAAACGGTATCCATGAAGCTATATCTCGACCAGTGGAGCGGTAACGAGACGATGGGCTTCGCCCCTTATATCCGGCTGGCCAAAAGCAAAAAAGAGGTTCTCCAAGGCTACCGCAAGCTCATTAACGGAGAGTGGCTGGAGGTGGAGTTTACGATCCCGGATACGGATGGAGAGCTGATCGACGAGGTGGGCATCGTTCTGGAAGCCTACTCCACCCGTAAGCCGAAGAGCTTGGGCCGCCTCTTCCTCGACGAATTCCGTATTTACGGAAAAGCCCAGTACTCCATCGATTTCGGCAAGCAGCAGATGAGCTTCGGCTGCGTGACGCCCTTCTCCCATAACCACGGGGCCTGGAGCTTGACAGACGGCTCGATGTATCTGATGACGGCCGAGCAGAGCGAGGCTTATGCCGGTAATTACTTCTCCGACGATTATTCCTTGACGGTAACGGTTAATCCGCAAAACGGTTATTCCCATATGCTGGCGGTCCGCGCCCAAGGAGCCATGCGGGGGTACCATGCCGGTTTGGACGGGGAGAACGGGGTTTCGCTCTATGTTAACGATTTCGGGTTCCATAAGCTGGCAAGCTGTCCCTATGAGTGGACCTTCGACCGCGATTACGAGCTGAAGCTTACCGCCGCCGGCTCGGTCATCACTCTGCATATTGACGGCGAAGAGGTCCTGCGCACCGAGGACAGCCGGTTCGGTTACGGCATGTATGGAGTGAGCACCTTAGGGGCGGCACGCACCTTCTTCAAGACGTTGAAGGTGGAGGAGCTATGAAGATCATCGTCATCGGCAGCGCCAACATGGATATGGTGATGCAGACGAGCCGGATTCCAGAGGCTGGAGAGACGATTAGCGGCCGAGGCTTCTTCTTGTCCGGCGGCGGGAAAGGGGCCAACCAGGCGGTGTCCTGCTCCAAGATGGGGGCGGATACGTGGTTTCTGGGGAAAGTTGGAGATGACCTGTTCGGACGATCCATTCTGGAGAGCCTTACGGGCTTTGGGGTGCATACCGAATACGTGGCCGTCGAGAAGGGGGTTACGACAGGTGTAGCCGCCATTACCGTCTGCGAGGGAGACAACCGCATCATTCTGGATTCGGGCGCCAACGGCAGAATGACTCCCGCTTATATTCAAGCGTTTCAGAAAGAATTGCTTGCTGCCACAGCGGTCATGCTGCAGCTGGAGATTCCGCTCGATGCCGTAACCGAAGCCGTCCGTCTGGTCAAAGGGAAGGTTCCGATCTTTCTGAATCCAGCTCCCGCCGTGCCCTTGGCTGACGAGCTTCTTCGCGGGGTGGATTATTTTACACCCAACGAGATCGAATGCCGCACGTACACCGGGGTGAGCATCCATACGGTAGCGGATGCGTTCCGAGCGCTGACGATCCTGAAGGAGAAGGGGATCCGCTATCCGGTGGTCACGCTAGGCGAAAGAGGGCTCGTGTATTACAACGGAACGGATAACGTGTACAAGGAAGGGCGCAAGGTAGAGGCGATCGACACAACGGCTGCCGGGGATACCTTCTCCGGTACGCTCGCTGCCATGATCACATCCGGCAAATCGATGGATGAAGCGGTGGATGTCGCCCAGTATGCTTCGTCCATCACTGTGACGCGTTTAGGTGCTCAGACCTCCATCCCCCTCCTGTCGGAAGTCGGTTTAGCTCGGGAGTGAGTCTAAGATGAAAGAAGAGGCATTTTCCGGCCGGGCTTGCTTCGGGAGAACCGAAACCCACGAGCTGCACTCCTTCGGGGAGGATCCGGTTCCCGTTTCTTTCCGCTACAAGGTTTATTTGCCGGAGGGCTATGACGCCGGGAGGGAGAACGGGTATCCGGTGCTGTATTTGCTGCACGGCAGCGGAGGGGACGAAACCAGCTGGGACAACTTCCTGCCTTTCCTGAATGGAAGAACCGGCAGCGGCTCTCCGGAAGCCATGATAGCCGTGGCCCCTTCCGGCGGGAACAGCTTCTGGATTGATTCCCCCAAATACGGTCCCTACGAAACCGCCGTCATCCACCGGCTCGTTCCGGAGATCGATCGGAGGTATAACACCGTTCCCGGGCGGGAAGGCCGGTTTCTTGCAGGAGTCTCCATGGGCGGATACGGGGCCCTCCGATATGCGTTAACCTATCCGGGAATGTTTGGGGGAGCGGTGCTGCTGAGTCCCGCCGTTCAGGCGGAGGAGCCCCCGGCGACTTCACGGGCTGTGACGGGGGGAGCCTTTGGCGAGCCGTTCGACCGGAAGGCGTGGGACCGAC
The DNA here is from genome assembly GCF_032268605.1 of Paenibacillus aurantius. Lineage (NCBI taxonomy): Bacteria > Bacillati > Bacillota > Bacilli > Caryophanales > Paenibacillaceae > Paenibacillus > Paenibacillus aurantius. Next base: position 3,994,172 of record NZ_CP130318.1, on the reverse strand, counting down.
TGAATTACCCGGCGGCTTTGGCGAGCTACGCCGCCCAGCCTTGGCAGGTCCCTATCTTTATCCTTGCCGGTGACGAGGATTGGAATCACTTAAGCGAGAAGGAGGACCTCCCAGAGGACGCTTGGCGTTATAATATGGAGGTTCAGGCTGTTCGTTTATACTTTGAGCTGCACCGGAAGAACTTGTATAACCGCTTCTATCCAAAAGGAGGGGAAGTGCCGGCAAGCCCGGCTGAGCTTCGAATCGTCAAGGGGGGACATACCGAATCGGTTTGGCTGCCGGGCTTTGTGGAGGGCGTGAGCTATCTGCTCCGTTATTACCGGGAATGAAGGGCGGCCAATCGAAATCGGTTGTGGCTGAATAAGAAGGCTTCGGATTAACGAACGAATTTGGTTCGGGTCCGAAGTCTTTTTGCATGGGGCTTATGGTAAGAATTGGATTCATCGAAATGCTGCGGAATTCCGATAACTATTTTATCAACCAAAAATGACAATCGGGGGACCGCCATGACAAACATACAAAAACAAAAAGCCCGGCAGACCAACATTCTGTTCCGACCAGGGAGGATGACATCCGTCCGCTTTCGGCTGATGGCTTCTTTCTTGCTTATCCTGTTGATTCCGAGCTTCGGAATCGGGTACTTTTCTTTTGATAGTGCGAGGGACACCCTCCGGGACCAGATTCATTCTTCCGCCGAAACGAATGTAAGGGCCGTTAACCAGATGATTGAGCAGTATATCCAGCCGGTGGTTAAGGAGACCGAGCTTCTCTCGGAGCAGCTGTCGACGGATTCGGTCGATAACCAGGACCGGGAAGTGCGCAAGCGGCTGGACCAATGGATAGCCAAGCACCCGGAGATCGAGCTTGTTACGATCGGGAACCATAACGGGGCGTGGATGAAGGCGCCGGATCCCGGCAAGCTCGAGTATGATCCCCGGCAAAGAGACTGGTATATCCAGGCCATGAGCAGTCCGGGCCGCATTACCATCTCCAAGCCCTACCCTTCGACCACGACGAAAAAGCCGGTTATTACGATCGCCCAAACTTTCCCGGACGGCAAAGGAGCGGTCGGGTTCAACCTGGATTTGCAGAAGCTAAGTGAAATGCTGCACGAGGTCAAAATCGGGCAGCAGGGTTATGTGTACCTGCTTGATGGCGACAGCAAGTATATCGTCCATCCCAAAAACCCTCCGGGGACCGCCGCTGCGGGCAGCCAATACGAGTACATGCTGAAGAACGACAGCGGAACGATTGCCTATCGGTTGAATGGTAAACCGAAGGAAGCGCTCTTTGCGACGAATGCGCTTACAGGCTGGAAGATAGCGGGGACCATGGAGGTGGCGGAATACAGCGAGGCCGCGAGGCCTATTCTGATAAGAACGGTGGAGGTGGTGGCCGGCTCGATCCTGGTTTTCTCCCTGATGGCCTGGTTGTTCCTACGCACCATTCTTGGTCCTCTTCGGGAGCTTCAGCAGGGAGCGGACCGCATCAAAGCAGGCGACCTCGGAGGACGGATCCGCCTCACCCGCCGGGACGAATTCGGCGCACTCGGGGGAAGCTTTAACGAGATGGCGGCTTCCTTGTCCGCCCTCGTCCGGGAAATGGCCGATACGTCCGGGCAGCTGGCCGCCTCCTCGCAGCAAATGACCGCCATTACCGAACAGACGGCCGATTCCGTCCAGCATGTGACGGAATCCATTCAGCAGGTGGCGGGGGCGGGCGAAATTCAATCCCGGGCTGCCGGGGAAACGTCGCTTGCGGCTCAGGAAATGGCGGAAGGGATTCAGAAGGTCGCTTCGGCCGCCGGAGAGATGGCGGCTTCCGCCGCCCAAAGCGAACGGCATGCCCAGGCCGGCGGTGCGGCCGTACAGGAATTGAGCGGTCAGATGATGAGCATCCGTCAAGCGGTGGACGAATCGGCGGACACGATAGCCGGACTGTCCAGGCTGTCGGCGCAAATTCGCGATATGAATGATGCCATCGCCAATATGGCGGGACAAACCAACATTCTCTCGTTGAACGCCTCCATTGAGGCGGCGCGTGCGGGAGAACACGGCAGAGGGTTTGCCGTCGTGGCGGAGGAAATCCGCAAGCTGGCCGACCAGTCCAAGCGGACGGCGGATAACATCCAGGACGTGATTCTCCAGATGGCCGGGCTGATCGACGCAGCGGCAGGCGGGATGTCCGAGAAGGTGGCGAAGGAAATGGACAAGGGGTCGGAGGTTACCCTCAAGGTTGGAAGCGCCTTCCGGGACATGGAGGAATCCACCGAACGGATAGTGGGACAGATTCACGACGTGACGGCGGTTGCCGAGCAGATGTCCGCCAATGCCGAAGAGGTGGCGGCTGCCATGGAGGAGATTTCGTCGTCCGCCCAGCAGGCCGCGAGCCACATTCAAAGCGTGTCCGCCGCTTCCGAGGAGCAGCTTGCTTCCATGGAGGAGCTGACCTCCTCCTCCGCTCACCTGTCCGGCATGGCCGAGAAGCTCCAGCGGATGATTGACCGGTTTACTTTGTAAGGAAAGCAGCGGAGAACGGAAGAGCCCTCGTCATAACGGTGAGGGCTTCTTTGCCGTTTTATAAAACAGGTCACCCGGGTCACTCCACCGGAGGGACCGATCTCCTCACGAATTCACTCGTTCCATCAGCTTCTGAAGCTTGCCTTCGGTCGTGGAGTCGGGGGCCGGGGTGTATATGCTGCAACGCAAATCGGAATCCCCTTGAACTTGAAGGGAGGTCAGGGCAAACAGCATTTTTCCGGCCTTGGCATGCCGGAACTCGAGAAGGACCTCAGGGGCGGATCGGACCTCGCTCTGCTCCCACAGAAGCCCAAATTCGGGATGCGTTTCCTTCATCTCCGCCAGAAAGCGGCCGTACCACGGGTCTTCCAGATACTGGCCGTAATAAGCCCGGAAGATGGACAGGTAGGCCTTCGTGAATTGCTCCCAATTAACAGCCAGGCGCCGCAGCTCCTTTCTTGTAAAAAGCAGACGGATCATGTTGCGCTGCCCGGGTGGGATCTGGTCAAAGTCCAGGAAAACATGGGAAGCCGCCTCGTTCCAGCTAAGGATGGAAAACCGCCGGTCCGTCAAAATAGTCGGGCAGTAGCGGAGCTCATCCATAATCTTGCGCAGGGAGGGACCGATCACCGGGGGAGCCTCCTTCGGAACGGCCGCACCCGGTCCTGTATCCTGGGCGAGGGACAGCAAGTATTTGCGCTCATCGTTGGTGAGGCGCAGGGCCACGGCTATACAATCCAGCACCTCCGGGGACATCCGGATGTCTCTTCCTTGCTCGAGCCACGTGTACCAGGTAGGGCTGACACCCGCCAGCTGGGCGACCTCCTCTCGGCGCAGGCCGGGGGTACGCCTGCGCGTCCCCCGAAGGAATCCCGCTTCCTCGGGGGACAGCTTATCCCGCTTGGCTTTCAAAAAGGCTGACAGGGCTTGGCGTCTCGTTTCGCGATCCATGGGCAAGGCACTCTCCTTATTACCGGTTATCAGGGTGTTCCTAATACTAGGATAACCTATTCCTTGTAATAGGATAAAGAGGATGACAAACTAGAATTATTCTTACGAAAGATAAGGGAGGAAGAAGCCATGGAACGAGTCGTCATTACGGGAATGGGTGTGATTTCTCCGCTAGGCCATACTGTGGAGGAGTATTGGAGGAAGCTGGTTCGCGGGGAGTCGGGGGTCACGAGGATCGATACCTTTGATGTCTCGAGGCACAAAACGAAAATAGCCGGCCTGGTACGGAATTTCGACGGGGAAGGGTTATTTAGCCGTAAGGAAGCCCGGCGAATGGACCGCTTCTGCCAATTCGCTCTGGCGGCAGCCGAGCAGGCACGCGAGGATTCGGGGATCGATCTGGGGGCGATGGACCGGGAACGGCTCGGCGTCTTTGTCGGCTCGGGAGTGGGAGGACTGCAAACGCTGGTGGATCAGGACGGCATACTCCGTGAGAGGGGACCCGAGCGGGTCAGCCCGCTGCTCGTGCCCATGATGATCTCCAATATGGCCGCCGCCATGATCAGCATGAAGTGGGGGGCAAAGGGACCGTCCCTCTCCCCGGTTACGGCCTGTTCCATCGGGAACACCTCCATCGGCGAAGCTTACCGGCTGATCCGGGCGGGAGCCTTGGACGCCGTTGCCGCAGGAGGGGCGGAGGCCGCCGTTACCGAAATCGCCCTTGCCGGCTTCGGCAATGCGGCGGCCTTGTCCACCCGCAATGAGGAGCCGCAGCGGGCCAGCCGGCCGTTCGATGCCGGGCGGGACGGCTTCGTCATGGCAGAGGGAGCCGGCGTGCTCCTTCTGGAATCGCTGACCCATGCCCGGCGCCGGGGAGCGCGGCCCTATGCGGAGGTCATCGGCTACGGCGCGAGCTCGGACGCCTACCATATGGTAGCAACCCATCCGGAAGGAGCGGGGGCTTACCAAGCGATGAAGCAGGCTCTCGGGGAGGCAGGCCTCTCCCCGCAGGACGTCGACGTGATCAGCGCTCATGCCACCGGCACAGAAATCGGGGACCGGTCGGAAACGATGGCGATCAAGAAGCTCTTCGGTAAAGAGGCATACCGGATCCCGGTGACGGCGAACAAGTCCATGACGGGCCACCTGCTCGGGGCCTCGAGCGCCGTGGAGGCCATTGCCCTGGTGAAGACGCTGCAGGATAGCCTCATTCCTCCTACGATCAACCTGGAGAATGAGGACCCGGAATGCGATTTGGATTATGTTCCCGGGAAAGCAAGGGATAGCGGGGACCATCCGCTTCGGTTCGGGATATCCAATTCCTTCGGGTTCGGCGGGCACAATGCGGTCATCGCGCTGAAGGCTTTCCGGGAGTAAGATAATCGTAACGGGGACCGTGCTGTAAGAGAGAAGCCCGCTGGATCCAAATAAGGAACGAAAGACGCCGCGTGAGGACGGCGTCTTTTGTTTGGAAGAAGGAGGAATAGCGGGGCTCCAAGAGGGAAGGAGCGGGGAGGAACCGGCAGGCCGCAGTGTCAAACGGCCAAATGCTTACGGAGCAGCTCCTCCCCGAGCTCGGAGGGAGGGCCCTCTGCCGCGACGGCTCCTTTATCCAGGACGTAGCAATAATCCGCGATGCCCGCCGCAAAGCTCAGGCTTTGCTCGACGAGGAGAACGGAAAGACTTCGCTCGGCCTTGATCGACTCGATGACCCGCTCAATCTGCAGGACGACGGAGGGCTGAATGCCTTCCATAGGCTCGTCGAGCAGAAGCAGCTTGGGCCGGGAGACAAGGGCCCGGGCGATGGCGAGCTGCTGCTGCTGGCCGCCGCTCAGGTCCCCGCCTTTGCGGTCGGCCATTTCGTGAAGGACCGGGAACTGCTCATAAATGGAGTCGGGAATTCCGTCTTGGCGGGTGCGGGAGGCCTCCAGGCCTAGGAGCAGATTTTCCTTCACCGTCAGCCGGGGAAAGATTTCCCTTCCCTGCGGGACGTAGCCAATGCCGAGCCTCGCCCTCTTTTCGGTTTGTGCCGCGGTCATGTCCTGCTCCCCGAACCGGATCTCCCCCCGCTTGGGCCGAATAAGGCCCATGATGGTTTTGAGCAGGGTGGTTTTACCGACTCCGTTGCGGCCCATCAAACAGACGACCTGTCCCGGCTCCACCCGCAGCCGGATTCCCCGCAGCACCATGCTTTCCCCGTACCCGGATTCCACTCCCTGCATGCTAAGCATCCCGTTCCCCCCTTCGGCCCAAATAGACCTCCGCCACTTTGTCGTCGGCCTGAATTTCATCCATGGTTCCTTCACAGAGGACGGAACCCTCATGCATCACCGTCACGGTTTTGGCGAACCTGCGGACGAACTCCATGTCGTGCACCACGACAAGGACCGTTTGGCGGTCGTTGATTTTGTGCAGCAGTTCTCCGGTCTTCTCCGTTTCGCTGTCCGTCATGCCGGCAGCGGGTTCGTCAAGGAGCAGCAGCTCGGGCTCCTGAATGAGGAGCATCCCGATTTCCAGCCACTGCTTTTCTCCATGGGAGAGGGAACCCGCTTTATGAAGGGCTTTGCCGGCAAGCCCGATGAGCTCCAGATGCTCCCGCATTTTGCTGCGCTGGGCGGAAGTCGTCCGGGCGGTGAGGGAGCTGAGCAGGCCCCGCCGCTGCCGCATGGAGAGCAGCAGATTCTCTTCCACCGTCAAGGTGGAGAAGATAGAGGGAGCCTGAAACTTGCGGCCGATGCCCAGCTGGACAATCTGATGCTCCTGCTGTCTGGTCAAATCGATATGGCCCTGGTAGCGGACCGTACCGCGGGTAGGCTTAACCTTGCCGCACAGAACGTCCAGCAGGGTCGTTTTGCCCGCTCCGTTCGGACCGATGAGAAAGCGGAGCTCCGCGGGCATCAAGGTGAAGGAGAGGCCCCGGAGGGCTTTAAAGCCGTCGAAGGCAACCTCCACATCCTCCACTCGGATAAGTTCTCCTTCAGCGGCCAGGCTTGGTGACGGTTCATTCATTGTGGATCAGCCCCCCCTTGAAAATCTTAACTTCATTTGCGGATTAGGCACTAGAGTCCGTTCCTTTTCGGAGAGGCCGCTGCGGCTTTTCCCATGGCGGCACCTGACGAGGCCGCTACCGGCGTTCCGGCTGCCGGATGGCCCGCTCCCCTGCCCACGGGCTCGGGAGCGGACCCGGCTAAACCGGGCTCGCCTCTGGCGAACTTATCCCTTAGGGTGCCGACGATGCCTTTGGGCAGGAAGAGCACGACAAGGATGAACATGGCTCCAAGGATGATCGGCCACCATTCGGGATAGGCCTCGCTGAAGGTCGTTTTGGCGGCGTTGGTGAGAACGGCTCCGATCAGGGCCCCGATAACCGTCCCTCTTCCTCCTATGGCCACCCAAAGGACCATCTCGATCGAGGGGACGATGCCCATCTGGGCCGGGGAGATGATCCCTTCCTGCAGGACGAACAAAACCCCGGCTATTCCGGCGAGAGCGGCCGAGAAGCTGTAGATGAAGACCTTGTAAACAACGGGATTGTAGCCGATAAACCGGACCCGGTTCTCCCCGTCGCGGATGGCGACCAGAATTTTGCCGAACCGGCTGTTTACCAGCCACCGGCTGATCAGCAAGGTCGCGACAACGGCGGCCACGGTGACATAGTAGAAGATTCGCTTGGAGGAGGCGTCGCCAACGGGCATGCCCAGAAACGTATTGAAGCTGGTCAAGCCGTTGGTGCCGCCGGTGTAGCCCTGCTGGCCGACAAACAGCGTGACGGTGATCACGACCAAGGCTTGCGACAGAATGGAGAAGAACGTTCCCTTGATCCGGTTGCGGAAGGTCAGATAGCCCAGAACGGCGGCGACGGCCACCGGCAGCAGGATAGCTGCCGCAAAGGCAAAGCCGGCGGATTCGAAGGGAACCCAGAACCAGGGAAGTTTTTCCACGCCGCTCCAGGACATGAAATCCGGAAGCTCGCCGGGGGCGGCCGCCAGCTTGAGATGCATGGCCATGCAGTAAGCCCCTAGTCCGAAATAGACTCCGTGACCGAGACTAAGGATGCCGGTATAGCCCCAGATGAGATCCAGGCCGACCGCGAGAACCGCGTAAGCCAGAAATTTACCAAGCAGGGAAAGGCGGAATTCGGACAGGACCATCGGAGCCGCCAGCATCGCGGCAAGAAGCAGCAGAGAGAGCAGGAGCTTCCGGTTAAGGCTCAGGGAAGGACGAAACGATTGGATCATAGGGTGAATCCCTCCTAACGGCCGCCGGGAACCAAGGCGGCGGGAATGGGCTCGTTCGGCGGTTAATCCAGCGCCCGCGCCTTCCAGGAGACGAAACCGGACGGTCTCCACTGAAGGAAGGCGATGATCAGGCTGAAGACAATGACTTTGCCGAGCGTAGCGCTTGTGGTGTACTCGAAGGCGGTGTTGAGCACGCCGATGCCAAGGGCACCGGCCACGGTGCCGATCAGCTTGCCGATGCCGCCGAGCACGACCACCATGAACGCATCGACGATGTAGTACGTGCCGATCGTGGGGCCGATCGGGCCGACGAGCGTCAGGGCGCATCCGGCGATGCCCGCCATGCCGGAACCGAAGGCGAAGGCCTGCGCATCGACACGCCGGGTGGAGATGCCGAGGCTCGAAGCCATCGGACGATTCTGCATGACGGCCTGCATGCGCCGGCCTCCCCGCGTGTGATATTGATAGAAATAGATGACGGCGAGACAGACGAGGGCGAGGGCGAGAATGAACAGCCTTTTGTAAGGCAGGATAAGGTCCGCGCTCAGGACCAGCCCGCCCTCCAGCCATTCGGGGGCTTTCACCGCCACGTTAGGGGCTCCGAACAGCTGTCTCGCCAGCTGCTGCAGGACGAGGCTTACCCCCCAGGTGGCGAGCAGGCTGTCGAGAGGCCGCCCGTACAAGTGACGGATAAGCGTGATTTCGAGCAGCCATCCGACCGCAAAGGCGGCGGCGAACGCGGCTCCAAGCGACAGGATGAAGTACCACCCGAAGGCGGATGCCGGGAGCAGCTTCTGAAACAGCTGCTGGATGGTATAGGCCATATAAGCTCCGATCATGATGAATTCGCCGTGGGCCATGTTGATGACATTCATCAGGCCGAAGGTGATGGCGAGTCCAAGCCCGATCAGAAGCAGGATGGAGCTTAAGCTGATTCCGTTGAAAAGCTGCAGGAGCAGCAGAGCCATCGGGTTCACCTCCAGAGGTACCTAAGGAATTAGGGGACTGCCCGAAAGAGCAGTCCCGTGAAGCTTCCGGCAACGGAGCGTCCGGTGCTCTTACTTTTTCGTTACTTCGCTTCCCCAAGGATAGGTTTTGAGGAAGGGGTCGGGCTTAACCGGCTGGCCGGAGTTCCACACTTCCTTGAACTGGCCGTCCGCCTGCACCTGTCCGATGCGCACGGTCTTGTAGACGTGCTGGTTCTCCCCGTCGATCTTGACTTTCCCGCCAGGCGCCTGGAATTCCAATTCCTTAGCGGCCGCTTTTACCTTCTCGACCTCGAAGGAGCCGGCCTTCTTAACCGCCTCGGCCCAGAGGTAGACGCCGAAATAACCCGCTTCAATCGGATCGTCGGTTACCCGGTCCTTGCCGTATTTGGCTTTGTAGGCCTCGACGAACTTCTTGTTCTCCGGCGTGTCGGTCGTCTGGAAATAGTTCCAGGCTGCGTAATGGCCTTCCAGGACGGACGCCCCGATTCCCCGGATCTCTTCCTCGGCGATGCTGACGGACAGGGTGGTCAAGTCCTTGGAGGAGATGCCCGCATCCTTAAGCTGCTTGAAGAAAGCCACGTTGCTGTCCCCGTTCAGCGTATTGAAGATGACGTCAGGTTTATCTTTTTTAATCTTGCTGATGATGGTGTTGTAGTCGGTATGACCGAGCGGAGTGTATTCTTCCGCGATCAGCTGGCCGCCCTCGGCTTTGAGCTGTTCCTTGATGATTTTGTTGGCGGTACGGGGAAAGACATAGTCGGAACCGAGAAGGAAGAACTTCTTGCCTTTGTTCTGAAGCAGCCAGGTGACGGCCGGCACGATCTGCTGGTTCGTCGTGGCCCCCGTATAGAATATGTAGGGAGAGGATTCCAAGCCTTCGTACTGCACGGGATAGAAGAAGAGCCCTTTGTTCTGCTCTACGACGGGGAGAACGGCCTTGCGGCTTGATGACGTCCATCCGCCAAAGATAACCGCCGCCTTATCCTTCTGAAGGAGCTTCTTCGTCTTCTCCGCGAAGGTCGGCCAGTCCGATGCCCCATCCTCCACGATCGGCTTCAGCTGCTTGCCGAGAACCCCTCCGGCCTTATTGATCTCTTCAATGGCCATCATTTCCGCATCCTTAACCGATACCTCGCTGATGGACATGGTTCCGGTCAGCGAATGCAAAATGCCCACGGGAACCGCGTCCTCCTTTCCTCCCGCCGATGTCCCGGACGGTGAGGCGGCGGCTGCGGATGCCGGCGATTCCGAAGGACCAGCCGTTTGGGCTCCGCATCCAGCCATAAGAGCGGTAAGAGACAGGCAGGCCGCCAGCATAACACGCATTCCTTTTTGGTTTCTCATCCAACCACTCCCTTTGTGATTATTTTCCGTTTCCCCTTCGATCTTAAGCGAGTGATCGATTTAATGTCAATATACATGACATAAAAATATAGTGGATCAGCTATTTTAGAGGTTTTCGTGTAAAAAAATATACTGTGAAGGATTTACAAGTGAACTTTGTGGCTCTATAATCAGTTTCAAGCTTTCTATTTCGTTGTTTGTGTAATATTAACTAACATAAAGGGAGGGCAAGTCTTATGAATTTAACCGAGAGGGAAAAAGAGAAATTGATGATTACCGTCGCGGCCGAGCTTGCCAAACGGCGCCTGGCCCGGGGAGTCAAGCTTAACTATCCCGAGTGCATCGCTCTCCTTACTTCCGAGATTATGGAAGGAGCCCGGGACGGTTTATCGGTTGCGGAGCTTATGAGTCTCGGCACCCGAATTCTAACTTCAGAGCAGGTGATGGAGGGCATTCCCGAGATGATTCACGAGGTTCAGGTGGAAGCGACCTTCCCGGACGGCACCAAGCTGGTGACGGTTCATCAACCCATCGGGCCTGCCGGTATGGGGGTGACGCCATGATTCCGGGGGAATACCGGATAGGTCCCGGGGAGATCGAGTTGAACGCCGGCAGGAAGACACTCGCCCTCCTGGTCACCAACCGCGGCGACCGGCCGATCCAGGTCGGGTCTCATTATCATTTCTTCGAGGTGAACCGGGCCTTGGTCTTCACCCGGGACCGGGCCTTCGGGATGCGGCTCGACATTCCTTCGGGCACGGCCGTTCGCTTTGAGCCGGGGGAAGAGAAACCGGTCCGTCTCGTGGAACTAGGCGGCGCGAAGCTCTCCTACGGGCTTAACGGCCTGACTGGGGGAAGAGCCCTGCCCGGCTCCATTACGGAGCAGGCGGAGCGGCGTCTTAGGGAATGGCAGAAAGGAGGCCGAGGCGATGGCGCGAATGGATAAGAAAGCCTATGCGCAAATGTTCGGGCCGACCGTCGGAGATGCCGTCCGGCTCGCCGATACCGAGCTGTGGGCGGAGATCGAATATGATTACACCGTTTACGGCGAGGAATGCAAATTCGGGGGAGGCAAAGTGCTGCGGGACGGGATGGGCCAGTCGGGCCGACACACACGCGATCAAGGCGTGCTGGACACCGTCATAACCAATGCGATGCTGATCGATCACTGGGGGATCATCAAGGCGGATATCGGCATCAAGGACGGGAAGATTGCCGGGATCGGCAAGGCGGGCAACCCCGACCTGATGGACCGGGTCCAGCCCAACATGATCGTGGGCGCGGGAACGGAGGTCGTTGCAGGGGAAGGGCGGATCATCACCGCGGGAGGAATGGATTCGCATATCCATTATATCTGCCCCCAGCAGATTGAGACTGCTCTTGCCTCGGGCGTCACCACCATGATCGGCGGGGGAACGGGTCCGGCCGCCGGCACCAGCGCCACGACCTGCACCCCCGGGGCTTGGCACATGCACCGGATGCTGGAGGCGGCCGAGGCGTTTCCCATGAACCTGGGCTTCACCGGCAAGGGCAACGCCTCCTTCCCGGAGCCCCTCGTGGAGCAGGTGAAGGCGGGAGCCATCGGGCTTAAGCTGCATGAGGACTGGGGAACGACCCCCGCCGCGATCGATGCCTGCCTGAGCGTGGCCGACGCGTATGATGTTCAAGTGGCGATTCACACGGATACGCTTAATGAATCCGGCTTCGTGGAGGATACGACGGCGGCGATCGGGGGAAGGACGATTCACACCTACCATACGGAAGGGGCGGGAGGCGGACACGCGCCGGATATCATCAAGATCGCCTCCGAGCCGAACGTGCTGCCGTCTTCGACCAATCCGACCCGGCCCTACACGGTCAATACGATAGAAGAGCATCTCGATATGCTCATGGTGTGCCATCATCTGGACAGCCGCATACCGGAGGACGTCGCCTTCGCCGATTCGCGGATCCGTCCCGAGACGATTGCGGCCGAAGACATTCTGCACGACCTCGGCGTGTTCAGCATGATCAGCTCGGATTCCCAGGCGATGGGCCGGGTCGGGGAAGTGATCCTCCGGACTTGGCAAACCGCGGATAAAATGAAGAAGCAGCGCGGCCCTCTGCCGGATCCTTCCGCACCGAAGGAGTCGGGTCCCTCACCGGGGGAGGAGAACGATAACTTCCGCATTAAACGCTATATTGCTAAATATACGATCAACCCGGCCATTACCCATGGAGTCTCCCATCTGGTCGGTTCCGTGGAGGTCGGTAAGCTGGCGGACCTGGTGGTCTGGCATCCCATGTTCTTCGGGGTAAAACCCGACATGGTTCTCAAGGGGGGGATGATTGCCTACGCCCAGATGGGGGATCCGAACGCCTCCATTCCGACCCCCCAGCCTGTATTTGGCCGGCCCATGTTCGGCGCCTTCGGTAAGGCCCTCCGGCACAGCATCACCTTCGTGTCCCAAGCGGCCTACGAGGCGGGCGTTCACCGGGAGCTCGGGCTGAAGAAAAGAATCGAGCCCGTGCGAAACTGCCGGAACGTGTCAAAGCGGGACATGATCCATAATGGGGCCACCCCGCAAATAGAGGTCAATCCCGAAACCTACGAAGTCAAGGTGGATGGAGAGCCGGTGGGCTGTGAGCCGGCGTCCGTGCTTCCCATGGCCCAGCGGTATTTTCTTTTTTGACCGCGAGCCGGCAGGAGCCGGTCCATCATGGTCCCCAACCCAACCGGAAGGAGGAGAAGCGCATGGAAAACAGCGCCGGTCCCGCCTGGCTGTCCTACCTGCAGCTGCTGGATTCCGCCCTCCCCATCGGGGGCTTCAGCCATTCCTTCGGGCTGGAGACGCTAGTGCAGACGGGCGCCGTCAGCCGGGCCGGGCAGCTTAGGGAATACATCGAGACCATGCTTCACCACAGCTGGGCGCCGGTAGATGCCATGGCGGTAAAAGCCGTCTATGCGTATGTCCCCCGGCAGGAATGGGGCGTTCTGTGGCGGGTCGACCACCGGCTGCACGTCCAGAGAACCGCATCCGAAACGCGCGACGGGGTCGCCAAGATGGGACGCCGGCTCTACAGCTTGACCCGTTCGCTTTATCCCGCGCTGCCCTGGGAGCCCCTTCACCAGGCGATACAGGATTCGCGCTGCCCGGGAACCCATCCTCTGATTCATGGATGGGTCAGCTTTCACCTCGACGTTCCGCTTGCTATGGCCGTCGAAGGCTACCTGTACACGTGTGTGCAGACCTGCATCAACAGCGGGTTGAGGCTCATGGCGATCGGACAGACGGAGGGGCAGAGGCTGCTCGCCTCCCTGCTCCCCGTCATTACGGAAGCCTGGAAAGAGGCGGAAGGGCTTGATCCGGCGGAGGACGGCTTCGGCAGCGTTCCCCAGGCCGATTTGGCCATGATCCGCCACGAGTCCCTGTATTCGCGGCTGTTTATGTCTTAACCTTTTATAAACCTAACCATTAAAGGAGGCCACACACCATGTGCCAAGGAAGCCATCATCATCACCATACCTGGGAAACTCCTAACGAACAGAAACTGGACCGTCCGATGAGAATCGGGATAGGGGGCCCGGTCGGTTCGGGCAAAACCGCTCTTGTCGAAAGGCTGGCGAGAAGACTGCAAGGCCCGTACAGCGTCGCTGTTATTACCAACGATATTTACACAAAGGAGGATGCCCGCATCCTGGTTCATTCCGAGGCTCTTCCCGAGGAGCGGATTATCGGCGTGGAAACGGGAGGCTGCCCGCATACGGCGATCCGCGAGGATGCATCGATGAATTTCGAGGCGGTCGAAGAGCTGGAAAGCCGATTCGGGGATCTCGACATCATCTTCATCGAAAGCGGCGGGGATAATCTGGCCGCGGCCTTCAGCCCGGAGCTCGTCGACCGGTTCATTTATATTATCGACGTGGCCCAGGGCGAGAAAATTCCACGCAAGGGCGGACCGGGCATCATGCGGTCGGATATGCTCATCATTAACAAAATCGATCTCGCCCCGCACGTAGGGGCAAGCCTTGCGGTGATGGAGGAGGATACGCTCCGGATGCGGGGGGATCGTCCGTTTGTCTTCTCCAATTTGTTCAGCGGCCAAGGCCTGGATACCATTGTGGAATGGGTGAAGACGGAACACCGCCATGCCTAGCCTAACCGGCTGTCTCTCCGCGGTCTTTTGCCATATGGAAGGCCAAACGAGGCTTGCCGGCAAGCATCACCAGTATCCGCTGAAGATCGCCAAGCCCTTTCCCTTGGAAGACGGCCAGCTCGGGGTCTATGTGATGGACGCCTCGCCGGGGATTCTGGCCGGGGACCGGTACGTTATGGATTGGAGGGTGGGGGAGGGCGCGCAAGTCTTGATCACCAACCAGTCCTATACGAAGGTTCACCCGGCCCGGAAGTCCCCGAACGAGGAGGCTTTGCCAAGCAGCCAGATCCAGACTTTTGCCCTTGGGCGGAACAGCTGCGTCGAGTATATGCCGGAGCCTCTGATGCTGTATGGGGACGCCGTGTTCGAGAGCCGGACCGAGGTGACCATGGAAGAAGGAGCGGTGCTGCTCTTTAGCGATGTGGTGACGCCCGGCCGGACGCTTCGGGGGGAGGTCTTCCGGTTTGAGAAATACCGCAGCTCCTTCTCGGTCAACTATGCGGGTGAGCTCATCTACAGCTCGCGCCAGCAGCTGGAGCCTGGCCGGCGGAGGGCCGACCGGCTGGGAAGCTGGGGCCGATACACCCATACGGGCTCCCTCTATGTATTCAGCGATCGCGTGGATGCTTCCTTCGTGGAAGGATTGCGCCAGGCGCTGGAGCATGGCGCCGATACTCTCCGGATAGAGGTCCCGCCGGAAGAGGACGTTCCCCGACCTTTGGATTACGGCATCAGCCAGACGTACAAGCACGGGCTGGTGCTGTCCGCGATGGGCAGCCGCTCCTATGAAATCCAAGGACTGCTGGACTTGGCCTGGGGCTTTGTCCGCCGGGAGCTTCTCGGCCGGCCGCCTCTGACCATACGCAAGTAGCCCTGCAGCAAGAGCCGGCCATGCCGTTCTGCTGCTCGATGACCAGCCTCAGACGGGAGGCTGGTTTTTTTGATAGGTGCAGGCAACTCCCGATTTGGGATGGGATCCTGTTCCGCCGGCGTAAGTTTCCGGAAAGATCAGGAGGATTGACCTTTGGGCAGGCCGGTGACATAATCATAATACCATTCCAACAGCAGGGAGTTTCCGGCCATGAAGGTAAGCGCTATCATCGATGCCTACCGGCATATGAACATTCGCAACAAGCTTTCCCTGCTTCTTACCTCGGTTGTTCTCGTGTCGCTTGCCTTTACGATTGCCGTGCAGCGGTACGCCTTTTCCCTGTATGACGGGCAGATCTACGAGAAATCCTCCCGTGTGCTCAACCTGTCTTCGACCGCTATCGAAACGGAGCTGAAACGGCTCGAGCAGCTCTCCTATAATCTGGTGGCGGACGCTCAGATCCAGAAGTGGCTGACCTCGCTTAAGGACAACCCGTCCGGCTACGATACCCTGCTCGTCCGCCAGCAGCTGACGGACCGGCTGTTCAGCTATTCGGGCTCGGAGTCCTACGTCTATTCCATCCAGATCTTCGATGCGGGGGGAGGGGAGCATGCCGGGGGAAATATCCGTCCGTTCTCTCTAGGCAAGTTCAAGGAGATTACACGGATTGCGAACGAGGCGCAAGGAGAGAACCGCTGGATTTTCCCGGACAGCAGCGATGATGCACTGATTGCGGCAAGGGAGATCCGCTCGTTCACGAACACGCAGTTCGATCTTCGCAATCTGGGCACGCTTGTCCTGCGGATCAACCTCAAGAGAATCGCTCACGACCTTGCTTCCGGCGAAGGGGATTTGATGATTGTCTCCGAGGAAGGGGTCATTTATGCGGACAAGCCGACGCCGAATCTCGAGAACCTGCCTCTGTCTACCGGGAAACAGCGGGGATACGTCATTACGGAGCTCGGCGGCGAACAGTATTTTGTCGCCTACCGGCGTTCCCCCGACTCGGGCTGGACCTATCTTAACCTGACCCCGTTCCGGCAAATTTTTGAACAGATTCTGTTCATCAAAGAGCTGGTCGTGTTCGTATTTGTCGGCATTTTTCTGGTGGTGATCGTGCTTGTCCTGCGCTTCTCGCGCAACATTACCCATCCGATTTACGATCTGATAGGGCGGATGAAGCTGGCGGAGAAGGGGAATTTTGAGGAGGCGAATTTCGCTCCGGCGGGCGAGGGTCCGGTGGTGATGAACGAAATCGGGCTGCTGCAGCGCACGTTCCGCCTGATGATCGAAAGGATCAATAGGCTCATCAAGGAGAATTATTCCAACCGTCTCTTAATCAAGGAAACGGAGTTTAAAGCGCTCCAGGCCCAGATTAACCCGCATTTTCTGTACAATACCCTGGAATCCATCAACTGGATGGCCAAGGTGAACAAGCAGGACCGGATTTCGACGATGGTGGAAGCGCTTGCGTTTCTGCTTCGCCAATCCGTCGATATGAAGCGGCCGATGATCACGCTCGAAGAGGAGCTGGACATCGTACGCAGCTATGTGACTATCCAGACGATCCGCTTCGAGGAGCGGTTGGACTTCCGAATGGACGTACCGGAAAGGTTCTTCCGGCTTGCGCTTCCGAAGCTGACCCTGCAGCCGCTTCTGGAGAATGCCATCCATTATGCCCTGGAGCCGACGATAGAGCCCTGCCGGATTACCCTCCGTGCTTGGGAAACGGATTCGGACATTCGATTGGCCGTGGAGGATACCGGCCCCGGAATTCCTGCCGGCACGCTCGAGAGGCTGAAGAGCGGAGAGCTGCTGACCAAGGGCAAAGGCATCGGGCTGCTCAATATTGACGAGCGGATCAAGATCGCCTTCGGCGAAGAGTATGGAATCCGCCTGGAGAACACGGAAGGTGGAGGAGCCCGCGTCATTCTGGCTCTTCCCCGGGACAAGGAGGAATAACCGGCATGTACAAAGTGCTTCTGGTGGATGACGAACGGATTATTCTCGAAGGAATTTCCAGCATGGTGGATTGGGCTTCCTACGGCACCGAGCTGGCCGGGACCGCCCGCAATGGCATCGAGGCCATGAAGAGGATTTCCGAAGCTCCGCCGGATATTGTCATCAGCGATATCCGCATGCCCGGCATGGATGGGCTCGAGCTGGTCGAGAGGGTTCATGCGGATTATCCGGAAATCCGCTTCATTCTTCTATCGGGCTTCGGTGAATTTGATTACGCGAGCCGGGCGATGCAGTTCGGGGTTAAGCATTACCTGCTTAAGCCGACCAATGAGGAGAAGATCGGAAGCACGCTGGCTGAGGTGACCGGAGAGCTCGATCAGGAGCGGCAGAAGGAGACCTTCGTCGAATCGATGAAGGAGGAGCTGGAGAAGGTCAAGCCTCATGTGAAGGAACAGTTTCTTAAGGAGTTTGTTACCAACAAAACCTACGGAACCCGCGACTGGGAGGAGTACCGGAAGCTTTTCGGCCTTGGCCCCGATTACCGGGTCCGTCTCCTGCTCTTTCAGCTGGAGGGAAGCTTTGAATACGAGCACCTTTTTGCCATCAAGAATATCGCGTATGATCTGCTCGACCATCCCTTATTAAGCACCACGATAGGCGACCACGTGCTTATCCTTCTGGAAGATGGGGAAGGGGACGGGGAAGGGAAGCTTCACGAACGCATCTACGAAATCCGGGATATCTTTCAGAGCTATTACAAAAAAGACCCGACGATCGCCTTAAGCGAGCCGGATCGCCTCACGAACGCCCGAAGCCTGTACAAGGAAACGCTTCAGTGCCTGACCTATCGCTTCTATCTGGAGGAAGGCAGCCTCATTACCCGCAAAGATACCGCTCCGCTTCCGGCAGAGCCGGCCCGGGAGTTCGTGTTCGACGAAGAGCGGCTACCGATGGCGGTAAAGTCCGGGCACCGGGAGGAAGCCGAAGCCGCGCTGACCGCCCTGTTGGATGGGCTTAAGGAAGCACAGCTGGACATAGCGGTCACAAAATCCTATGTCATTCAACAGTTCGTCTCGATTATCCGGCACTGCGAGCCCGACCAAATGGGGGAGTATTACCGCCGCATTTCTCACCTTGTCGAGATGACGACGCTGCAGGCCGTCGGGGCGTTTCTTGAGAAAACAGTCGAGGAGCTGACCGAGAAGTTTTACGAGAATCAGGTCCGGAAGCACAGCGCGGTGATCCGGCGGGCCATCGAGGTCATCCACGAGCATCTGGGCAACCAGGAGCTGTCGCTTAACTGGGTCGCTCATGAAATGCTGTATATGAACGCCGATTATCTTGGCAAGCTGTTCAAGAAGGAGACGGGGGAGAAGTTCTCCAACTACGTCATGAAAGCGAGAATTCGCCAAGCCACGGAATGGATGGCGGAGGAGAAGGACCTGAAAATCTTTGAGCTGGCCGAACGCCTCGGCTTTGGGGACAATCCCCAGTACTTTTCCCAGGTGTTCAAGAAATATACGGGAAGTACGCCCTCGGAGTATCTTAAATCGACGGATATCTCTGCTTTTTAAACAACGAGGTCGGTATTTTGGATTAACGGGAAACGCCCTTCTGACGGATAATAACAGATGTAAGCCTTATCATTAGAGAGCGAATCCGATCGGGGAGGTAGTTTCATTGAAAAAAGCGATTACCGCAGCATTATCTTCAGCCTTGTCCGCAGCCCTGCTGTTAACCGCGTGCGGCGGGGGCGCCAGCTCATCTTCCGGTTCCACGTCCGGTTCCACACCGGCCGCAACGTCGGGGAGCAGCAAGGATCCGGTCACGCTCCGCGTCGCCTGGTGGGGGGGACAATCCCGCCACGACTATACGCTTAAAGTGATTGACTTGTACATGAAGAAGAACCCGAACGTCAAAATTGAAACGGAATACGCGGCGTTCGACGATTACTGGAAGAAGCTGGCCCCGCAGGCGGCGGCAGGCGGACTGCCCGACGTCATCCAGATGGACATTTCCTACCTGACCCAGTACGGGGGAAGAGGGCAGCTGGAGGATCTCGATCCCTATATCAAGAAGGGGACGATCCACACCGGGGACATCAACGAGAACAGCCTCTCGGGCGGCAAGGTAGACGGAAAGCTGGTGGCCCTGAACCTCGGCTCCAATGCCCTGCAGGCTACCGTGGACCCGCAAATGCTGAAGGATGCGGGGGTAACGCTTAAGCAGGACTGGACGTTCGCGGATTGGGAAGAGATCGGCGCCAAGCTGAAAGCCAAAGGGAAAATGATCGCGGCGGACCTTCGTCATGACGTATACTTTCCTTTCTACCTGAGAGGAAAAGGACAGAAGATGTACGCCGCCGACGGCACTTCCCTCGGTTACTCCGACGACAAGCCGTTCGTGGAATTCTATACCATGTACAAAAAGTGGTACGATTCCGGGTACCTGCTCCCTCTGGATAAGCTTTCCCAGAAGAAGGGGACGCCGGAGGACAGCGAGCTGGTTATGGGGAACGCCGCTTCGTCGAACGGCTGGTCCAACCAGTACATTCTGGAAGCGGCAGCGGCCAAACGACCGGTGGACCTCGTTCCGGTACCGGGCTGGAGCCAGAACAAGGCTCTCTTCCTGAAGCCGAGTATGTATTTCTCTGTAGCCAAATCCTCCAAGCAGAAGGAAGAGGCGGCGAAGTTCATCGATTTCTTCCTGAACGATATCGAAGCGAACAAAATCATTAAAGGGGAGCGCGGGGTGCCCGTTTCCTCCAAGGTCAAAGAAGCGCTTATGCCGGATCTGACCCCGGAGCAGAAGAAAGTATTCGAATATGTCTCCTGGGCCGAGAAGAACAGCTCCCCGATGGATCCCCCTAACCCGGTAGGGGCGGTGGAAGTGGATAAGCTCTTGAAGGATACCGTGGAGCAAATTCTGTACAAGAAGATTTCCGTAGAGGAAGGCGCCGCCAAATTCCGCAAGGAAGCGAACGCCATTCTCGCGAAGAACAAAAAATAAACCTTACGAAAAGCTCCTTTGGAATGACCGGAAGTGCCTTCAGGCGGTTCCCGTTCCAGGGAGCTTTTTCTCATGCGGGCAGGGAGCAAGCGGCTTGGCTGAGCCTCGGCTATTTGAACAAAAATGACGGTTTTTTGCCTTCTTCGATAGGGGGCGGCGGTTTACACTTAAGGAAAGAAAGGGGTTGAGCGCCATGACAAAGCTTCGGGAGAACGACAACCTGGTCGGGTATGTTTTTGCCTCCCCGTTTATTCTAGGGTTTCTCATCTTTACGGTCTATCCGATCTTCTCGTCGCTTTATTATTCGTTTACGGATTACAACCTGTTCGAAGCCCCGAGATGGATCGGGTTCGACAATTACGACAAGATGTTTACAGGCGACGACAAGTACTGGAAGTCGATTAAAGTCACCTTTACGTATGTTCTGGGCAGCGTTCCCCTCCGGCTCGCCTTCGCACTGGCTGTGGCCATGATGCTGAACAAAGCGGTAAAGGGAATCGGTCTTTACCGGTCGGCCTATTACCTTCCGTCTCTTATTGGAGGAAGCGTAGCGGTGTCCATCATGTGGACCCAGATTTTCGGAGACAAAGGACTGCTGAACTCGGCGCTCGGCTTGATCGGTATCCACACGGAGACTTCCTGGATCGGCAGTCCCGGAACGGCGATCTGGACGCTGATAGCGCTTTCGGTTTGGCAGTTCGGCTCTTCCATGCTGATCTTCTTGGCCGGGCTGAAGAATATCCCCGCCTCCTATTATGAGGCGGCGAGTGTGGACGGAGCCGGCGGAGTCCGGAAGTTTTTTCAGATCACGCTTCCGCTTCTCAGCCCGATCATACTCTTCAATCTGATCATGCAGACGATTTCCGCCTTCATGACCTTTACGCCGGCCTACATTATCTCCCGGGGGGAGGGCGGACCGCTGGACAGTACGCTGCTTTATTCGCTTTACCTGTACCGCCGGGCGTTCCAATTTTACGAGATGGGCTACGCCTCCGCCATGGCCTGGGTGATGCTTATCCTGATCGGATTGATTGCGCTTGTGCTCTTCCAGACCTCCAAATACTGGGTTCATTATGAAACGAAAGGAGGCCGTTAACATGGCAGCCGGCAAGCTTGTGATCAACCCGCCGTCCCAGGCGGCGGCTTCTTCCCGGACATTCCGCCATGCGTGGAAGCCCGTTGTGTATCATCTCCTTATTGGCGGCTTGGCTCTGTTCATGATCTACCCGATTCTATGGCTTCTGACCAGCTCGCTTAAACCGAACGATGAAATCTTTACCCAAGCTTACAGCCTTATCCCCTCGAGGCTTGCGTGGGAGAACTACGCCAGCGGCTGGCGGGGCTTCGCCGGGAATTCCTTCTCCACCTTCTTCCGCAATTCTTTCTTTATTGTGACGGTTTCGACGGTCGGAGCGGTGGTCTCTTCCGCCCTTGTCGCCTACGCCTTCGCCCGGATTCCGTTCAAGGGCAAGGGGTTCTGGTTCTCCTGCATGATGATGACGATGATGCTGCCGCATGACGTGACGATCATTCCCCAATACGTTATGTTCTCGAAGATGGGCTGGCTGTCTTCGTTCAAGCCGGTTATCGTGCCGCAGTTTTTTGCGGTTCCGTTCTTCATCTTCCTGATCATGCAGTTTATCCGGACGGTGCCGGCCGAGCTGGACGAGGCCGCCAAGATGGACGGCTGCAGCAAATACGGCATCTTTTTCCGGGTGATTGTGCCGTTGATTGTCCCGGCGCTGATTACCGCCACCATCTTCTCCTTCTACTGGAGATGGGATGACTTCATCAATCCGCTGCTTTACTTGAACAAGCCGGAGCTCTATCCGGTCTCGCTTGCCCTGAAGCTGTTCCTCGACGGGGAATCGCTCAACAACTGGGGCGGAATGTTCGCCATGGCGTCGCTGTCCCTGATTCCGATCTTCATCGTATTCTTTGTGTTCCAGCGTTATATCGTAGAAGGAATCAGCACCAGCGGATTGAAGGGATAACCGCATGAGAGGAGATAACGAAGAGATGCCTAAGCTAGTTTTTGACGAACAGGAGATCCGTTCCGCCATCGACCGGGTGGTGGAGCGCACGTACCGGATGGATTTCAGCTGGGATTGGCCCGGCGGGGTCGCGTTCTACGGGGTGTGCGAGGCCTATGCGGCCACGGGGAAGGAAGAATACCTGAACGGCTTGAAGGCCTGGGTGGACGAGAACATGGAGGACGGCCTTCCCAAGCTGTCCGTTAACGGGGTGTCCATCGGTCACGCTCTGCTTACGCTCTATGAGGTGACGAGGGACGAGAAATACCTCGCCACGGCTACCGAAATGGCGGAGTATTTGACCCATGAGGCCGAGCGGTTCGGGGACGGAATTTTCCAGCATACGGTGAACTCGGAATCGTATAACTTTCCGGAGCAGGCCTGGGTTGATACGATGTTCATGGCTGGCTACTTCCTGCTGCGAATCGGAGCCCTCCTTAACCGGGAAGATTACTTTGAGGACGGGCTGAAGCAGTACCACGGGCATGAGAACGTCCTGCAGGACCCGGTGACGAATCTGTATTATCACGGGTGGGACAATCTTGCCCAGAATCACATGTCGGGCATTTATTGGGCGCGGGGCAACTCCTGGGCGGCCTTGACGATGGCCCGGGCGTTACAGCTTATTCCCGTCACGCATCCGTCGTTTATGATTATCGACGGGTCGCTTCGCGACCAGCTAAGCACTCTTGTCCGCCTTCAGGATGATTCGGGTCTTTGGCATACGGTGCTCACGGACCCGTCGGCGCCGCTCGAGACGTCCGGCTCGGCCGGCATTGCGGCCGCCCTGCTTACGCGGGGAAGGCTCTACAACAAATACACGCAGAAATCCATTAACGGCATCCTTTCCCAAATTACCGCAGACGGAACCGTTACGGGAGTTTCCGCCGGTACGGCCGTTATGAAGGACGCGGACGGCTATAAGGGAGTACCGGATAAACGCATTCAGGGATGGGGGCAGGGCTTGGCGCTTGTTTTTCTGGCAGAAGTGCTGAACTCCACCCAGAACCGGTTCGGAAACGGGTGTTAAGAGCAAAGCAAGGGGAATCCCGTTTCATTTGGCGATCGGTGGACGATCGGCCAAATGGCGGGATTTTTGTGCAGTCTATTCGACTAACGGAGGGGTTAGAATGAGCGGTAAATTGTATCATGGGGCAGCCTGGTATCCCGAGCTGTGGGAAGAAGAGGTACTAAGGCAGGACATCCGGATGATGAAGGAAGCGGGCATCAATGTGGCGCGGATCGGGGAATTCGCCTGGTCGACGATGGAGCCGAAGGAAGGGCAGTTCGACCTCAGCCTGTTCGTCAAAGTTATCGGATGGCTGAAGGAGAACGGGATCGATACGGTGATGTGCACCCCGACCCCCACGCCGCCGATCTGGTATACCCACGGCCATCCGGAGAGGATGTATGTGGACCGCGAGGGCAAGGTGATGGGACACGGGTCCCGTCAGCATGCCTGCACGAACCATCCCGTTTTCCGGGAGAAGGCGGCCTTGATCACGGAACAGATCGCGAAGGCGGTAGGCAGGCAGCAGGGCCTCGTCGGGTGGCAGATCGACAACGAATTCAAGGCTCACGTGTCGGAGTGCATGTGCGCGACGTGCCTTGGCGAATGGCACGGGTGGCTGGAGAAACGATACGGAACGGTGGAAAGGCTTAATGACGCTTGGGGGGCCCAAATCTGGAGCGAACGGTACGAGGCCTTCGAGCAGGTTCCCCAGCCCGGACCGGCGCCGTTCCTGCACAACTCCTCGCTCAGCACGATGTACCAGCTCTTCTCCATGGAGAAGATAGCCGAGTTCTCGGACGAGCAGGCGGCTGTCATCCGTCTTCATTCGGATGCCCCCATTACCCATAACAGCAGTGTGGCCTTTCACGTGGATAACGAAAGGCTGTTCCGGAATCTGGATTTTGCTTCCTTCGATACGTATGCCACTTCGGACAACCTTCCGGCCTATCTGATCAACTGCGACCTATGGCGCAACTTCAAGAGGGGAAGGGATTACTGGATTATGGAAACCAGCCCGTCCTATGCCGCATCGCTTGAGAGCTACGCTTCCCCGCATCCGAACGGCTACCTTAAGGCGGAGGCAGTGGCGGCTTATGCGCTCGGCGCGGAAGCGTTCTGCTACTGGTTGTGGAGGCAGCAGCGCTCCGGCTGCGAGCAGCCGCACGGGTCGGTGCTGAGCGCGTGGGGCCAGCCGACGGTCGGCTACGCCAATGTGCGGGAGGTGGAGGAAGCCCGCCAGGCTATCGAGGAAGTAATTCTTGGCACCCGTCCTGTGCAGGCGGAGACGGCCGTCACCTATTCGGACCGCGCCAAGGCGTTCCTCAAGACGGAGCCCCACCGGAAGTTGAATCACCGGGGGCTGATGACCGGCTTCTATGAAAGACTGCTCGCGATGGGCATTCACCGGGACCTTGTCCCCGAAGGAGGGGAGCTCGAGGGCTACAAGCTGTTGTTCACCCCCTTCCTACCTTATGTGTCTCCCGAATTGACGGAGCGTGCCATGAGAATGGCGGAAAAGGGAGGGATCTGGGTCGTCGGACCTCTTTCCGGCGGTCGCACGGAGGAGCACACCGTTCCTGCCGACTGTGCCCTTGGCCCCTTGGAGGCGCTGGCCGGCGTGGAGACGGTCTTCACCTATCCCATGGAGGGGACCGGTTCGGTCGGGCAGGCGTTTGGCGTATCCGCTCCTCTCTCGTTGTGGAGCGCCGTCTTCCGGCCTCTTGAGGCCCAGTCGGCGGGGATCGTGGAGCAGGGACTCACGCCGGGCCTTTCCTTTCTTACCGAGCGCAAGCACGGCAAAGGTAAAATCGTCCTGCTCGGGTCCATGCCGGAAGGAGAGGAGGGCGACCAGCTTCTGAGAAAGCTCGTCGACCATTATGCCCGGGAGGCTCAGGTCACCCTGCGGACAGATGTCTCCCCGGGGACGATCGTCGCTCCAAGAAGAGGAGAAGACGGGGACGTCTGGTTCGTCATCAATATGGACGGACAGGGAGGGGCCGTAACTCTTCCTTCGAAGGCAGTGGATGCGCTGAGCGGAGCGGCGATCACGCCGGGCCGGCTGGAGGTAG
Organism: Paenibacillus aurantius; assembly: GCF_032268605.1. Classification (NCBI taxonomy): domain Bacteria; kingdom Bacillati; phylum Bacillota; class Bacilli; order Caryophanales; family Paenibacillaceae; genus Paenibacillus; species Paenibacillus aurantius. The sequence goes on along the minus strand of NZ_CP130318.1, from coordinate 3,969,038 downwards.
GACGTTACGAGTATAGGGTCGTCCGCTTTACGTAAAAAGGATTAGAAATGCCGAGGAAAGCCCGTCTCCCGCAGGGGAGAAAGGGCTTTCACTCCTTTTGCCGGGTTTGCACTTTATTGAACGGATGCCATTCCAGGCGGGGCGGGAGCCGTCAAGAATATCCAATTGCCGGAAAAACAAAGCGGCGGCATAATCAGGGCTAACACCGCAAAGGCGGCAATCACTTGGAGGTGAAGGAATGAAGCAGGCAGCAGCTTCTCATCATAGGGAAATCTCGCATAAGACTTCGGTCCGCCGGCCAAGTGTGCTGGGGCGACTGCGCAAGGACAAATGGATGTATTTGCTTCTGACACCGGGCGTTCTCTACTTTATCATTTTTAAATACGTGCCCATGTGGGGCGTGCTTCTCGCGTTTCAGAATTACCAGCCGTTTCTCGGCTTCTGGAAAAGCGAGTGGGTCGGCTTCGAGCATTTCCGTGTTTTCTTTGAAAATCCCGAGTTTTTCATGCTGTTCCGCAATACATTGCTGCTTTCCTTGTACAATCTGCTGTTCTTCTTTCCGGCACCGATCATCCTGGCTCTGCTTCTGAACGAAGTCCGGATCTCCATCTTCAAACGCTCTATCCAAACGCTGATTTACATTCCGCATTTTATCTCGATGGTTATCGTGGCGAGCTTGACGTATGTCTTCCTAACGACGGAAGGCGGAGTGATCAACGAGCTGCTGAACAAATACATCGGCACCAAAATCGATTTCCTCTCCAGTCCCGACTGGTTCCGGCCCATGATTATCATTCAGACGATCTGGAAGGAATGCGGATGGGGGACGATCATCTTCCTCGCCGCCCTGGCGGGAGTGGACGTGGAACAGTACGAGGCCGCCATCATGGATGGAGCAAACCGCTGGAAGCAGACGTGGCACATTACACTGCCTTCCATCCGAAGCACGATTGTCATCCTGCTCATTCTGCGCATGGGCCATGTTCTCGACAACGGCTTCGAGCAGATCTACCTGCTGCTGAACCCGTTGAACCGCGAAGTGGCGGAGGTGTTCGATACCTACGTGTACATGGTGGGGATTACCCAAGGGGCGTTCAGCTACAGCACGGCGGTCGGCTTGTTCAAGGCGGTGGTGGGGGTCATCCTCGTGTTCGGCTCCAACTGGCTGGCCAAGCGTTTCGGCCAGTCCGGCTTGTATTAACGCCGGCCCGTCAACTATCCTGCCTAATCCTATCCATCCAAACGTAAAGGAGGAGACCATCCATGGCCAAACAATACAAAACCCCGGCGGGCGTCGCGTTCGATGTGACCAACTATCTGTTTCTCGGCTTGTTTGCGCTCGTTTCCGTGCTTCCCTTTCTCTATGTCATCGCAGGCTCCTTTGCCTCCGATGCGGAGCTGACCAAGCGGGCTGTCTTCCTGATTCCGGAGACATTCTCCCTCGCGGCCTATAAATTTATCTTCTCGACCGATACGATCATCCGAAGCATCTGGGTTTCCGTCTATGTAACCGTGGTGGGGACGATCGTCAACCTTCTCTTCACGGTGACGATGGCCTATCCGCTGGCCCGCAAAGGACTGATGGGCCGCAATACGCTGCTTAACCTGATCATCTTCTCGATGCTGTTCGGCGGAGGGATGATTCCCACCTACCTTGTGGTCCGCGAGCTTCATCTGCTCGATTCCTTCTGGGCGTTAATCCTGCCCGGTGCCATCAGCGCGTTCAACCTGATCATCGTCAAAAATTTCTTTCAGGAGCTCCCTCCCGAGCTTGAGGAAGCGGCCAAAATCGATGGCTGCACCGAACTCGCTCTGCTGTGGAAAATCGTTCTGCCGCTGTCCATGCCGGTGCTTGCTACCTTCACTCTGTTCTATGCCGTCGGCCATTGGAACAATTTCTTCTCGGCTCTGCTCTACATCAACGACCCGTCCAAGTGGCCTCTGCAGGTCATGCTGCGCCAGATCGTTCTCCTTTCCCAGGCGGCGGCAGGCGACCTCAACAACATGGACCCGAATTTCGTCAAACCGCCGGAGCAATCCATCAAGCTCGCCGTTATCGTCGTCGGCACGATTCCCATTCTGCTCGTCTATCCGTTCCTTCAGAAACATTTTGCCAAGGGAGTCTTGATCGGCTCGGTCAAGGGGTAAACGGATTTGCGATATAAGCACAACCAATTAAGGGAGGCATTCCAATGAAAGCAAACAAGAGAACGAAGCGTTGGATGACAATGGCGGCAGCCGGAACGCTGGCCGTCACGAGCTTGGCGGGATGCGGAGGCCAATCGGCGGCTCCGTCTCCGTCCGCATCCGCCGGCTCAAGCGGAAACAACCAGCAGGCGCAGGCGCCTTACGACATCAGCATCATGATCCCCATATTCAAGACGAACTACCCGAAGGACGACAGCCCCGTCGCGCTTGAGATCGAGAAGAAAACGAACACCAATCTGCATTTTGAGTGGGTTCCGAATTCCTCCTACGGAGACAAGTTCAACATCACTATGGCTTCCGGCAAGCTTCCGACCATCATCTACGTGCCGGATGTGAAATCGCCGAGCTTCGTGAACGCAGCCAAGACGGGCGCTTTCTGGGAAGTGGGCAAATATTTGAAGGATTATCCGAACTTGAGCAAGGCCAATCCGGTTATCCTGAACAATTCCTCCATCGAAGGCAAAAACTACGGAATATACCGGGGGCGGGCTCTCGGACGCAACGGCATCAACTACCGCAAGGATTGGCTTGACGCGGTGGGCATGCAGACGCCGAAGACGATCGATGATTTCTACAATATGTTGAAAGCGTTTAAAGAGAAGGATCCGGATGGAAACGGAAAGAACGACACGTACGGCATGGTGCTGGTCAAGTGGACGGGGCAGTGGGCGAGCGGCTTCGATACGATCAAGCTGTGGTTTGGCGCTCCGAACAAATGGGGAGTAGTGGACGGCAAGCTGGTTCCCGAACACCAGACAGCCGAATACTTGGAAGCTTTGAAATTCATGAAGAAGCTGTATGACGAGAAGCTCATCAACCAGGATTTTGCCGTCTTCGACAGCGCCAAATGGAACGATCCGGTCGTTAACAACCAAGCCGGAGTAATCGTAGACGTAACCGACAATGCGGCACGCCTCGATGACAAGATCCACGCCGCTCTTGCCAAGGAAGGCAAGGACCAGCCTGACAAGCATTATGTCGATAACATCATCGGCGTGACCGGCAGCCAGGGCCTTCGGGCGCTTCCCACATCCGGCTTTGCCGGCATGCTGGCCATCCCTAAATCAACGGTTAAGAATGAAGAGGATCTGAAGAAAGTGCTGACCTTCATCGACAAGATGAACGAGCCGGAGCTTCAGACGCTGGCCGGCTACGGGATCGAAGGCAAGCATTACACCAAAGCCGGTGAATTTGTCGAGCCGAGCAAGGATTCGGCTTTGCTGGAATCCGAGGTGGAAGGCCTGAACCAGATGCTGACTTTCATTCCGGAGGATCAGGGGCTGAAGGTTAAGCAAACCCCATTGCGTTTGCAGACGACCAAGATTCAGAAGGAAGCGGAAAAGTATATCGTGGCTAACCCGGCGGAACCGTTCATTTCCACGGTTTACTCCCAGAAAGGCCAGCAGCTGGATAATATCGTCAACGACGCCCGGATTAAATTTATCGTCGGGCAGCTGGATGAAGCCGGCTTGAAGGCGGCCTTCGAAACCTGGAAGAAGAGCGGGGGAGACGACCTGGTGAAGGAAATGAACGAGCTCTATGCCGCAGCCCCCAAAAAATAACTAGCCGAGCTTCGTCAGTCAGCTGTGCCCTCCCGGGCATGGCTTTCTTGACGTTTGGCGCGGAAAAGTCGGAAAAGTAATCGAAATCCTCTGAAAATTTGCTTGTGGCGGCTTATCCCGAAGGGTATCCTCATACTAAGATTAGAACCGCGAGACAAATAATCGATCAGGTTGGTGAGACGATGCTGAAAGCGATGGGAGCGGGGTGGTTCCGCGAACGGACCAAAAAGCCGGGCTCGGCAGGACGATTCTATAGAAAAAGCCTTATCATGATCTTCGTCGTGGCTGGGGTCCCCGGCCTCATTATCGGTGGTCTCCTGTACGGAATGGCCGGAGGGCGGGTAAAGAGCGAGCTTCTTCAGCTGCATTACCGTCAGATTGAACAGCGCTCGCATAATATCGACGACCAGCTCGGCAACCTGGAGCTGCTTCTTTCCCACTGGGCGTTTGACAGCAAGTTCGATACCAATCTGATCGAAACCAATTTTGTGCAAAATTATGAGAAAACGAATGACATCACCAAAACCTTGCTCGTGATGGAAGGGTCCAATTCCATGGTCAAAAAGGTGGAGCTGTATTTAGGCGGGGAGCGCCGCGTGCTCTTCAATCCGGAATACACCGTGCTGGACAACCAGACGGCATCCGCCGTGTATGAACCGCTGATCCGGACCAAGCAGGTGACCTATTGGGCCCAGAAGGCCTTTGATGCGGAGGGGAAGGGCAAACGGGATCTTATCCTCGTCCATCAAATCCCGGGCGGCACGTTCCAGCCGTTTGGCGTTCTGCTGCTGCGTTTCGATGGAGCGAAGGTCGCCAGCCTGCTGAGCACGCTTACTCCCTATAATGACGGTGAGACCTTTCTGTCGCAGGATTCGGGCGATCTGTTCGTTTCGTCTTCAGCAAGCGCTTCCAATTCGCCCTTGGTTATGGAGCTGAAGAAGAAGGTCGGCACCCTGCCGGCTTCGAAAGGGTCGTTCTTCTATAATTGGAAGGGGACGACCTACACGGTTTCGTACGGGAAGCTTTCGCGCATTTCGGAAGATTGGACGTTAGTGTCCGCCTCCCCGATTACCCAGATCACGGCGCCGGTCGTCTTCCTGTCCAAGCTGATTGTCGCCGTAAGCTTGTGTGCGCTGCTGCTGGCCGCCCTGCTGGCCTGGCTCGCCTCCCGGCAAATTTACTCACCTGTCAACCGGCTCGTTCAGGTGCTCTTTGCCGGCAAGCCGCCTGCCTCCCGGGAAAGGGAAGACGAGTTCGCTCTGATCGAATCTCATTGGCACAACCTGAACCGGGAAAGCCGGGAGCTGAACACACGGCTTGCGGAGCAGCTTCCCCATGTGAAGGAGGGCTTCCTGCATCAGCTGCTTCAAGGCTACCTGTATGCCTATTCGGAAGAAGACCTCCGCAAGCGAATGGAGCGCTTCAAGTGGCCGGTTGAAGGCCGGAAGTTCATCATCCTGTATTTGCAATTAACCGGAATTACCAGCATGGGAGGGAAATTCCGTTACGGGGATGAGGGCCTCGTGACCTTCGCTGCCGTCAATATGATTGACGAGCTGGCCGCGGAGCATTTTGGCGAGAGCAATACCATCAATTTTCATGATCTCACGGCGGGTGTGCTCCTGATGGTTCCGGGGGAGGAGCCCCATGCGGAGAAGGTGCACCGGTTCGGCCAGGAGCTGATGCAGGGCATCAACCAGATTCTGACCATGCGGGTTACGCTTGCGATCTCGCCGGCGGTGACGCAGGTCACCGACATTCCGCTTGCTTTCGAGCGGGTCAAGCATGCGGTCTCTCACCGCAATTTCGAGAATGAGAACCAGCTGATCGATCTGACGGAGGAGGTTACAGAGGGAAGCCCGGCAGAGGTCGTCTATCCCTTTGCCCTGGAGAGAGAGCTCGTTCAAGCCCTCCGAACCGGCAGACAGCCGGAAGCCGAAGAACTTCTTCAAGCGTTCTTGGAGGCGCTTACCTGCAAAGGGGCCAAGGAAATCGACGTGCAGCAGGGCATGCTTCAGCTGCTCGGAAGCATTCAGCATGCTATCCTCGTGTCGGGCATTCACCCCAACCGCCTGTTCGGGGGAGCCAATCGGTATGAGCAGCTTTCCCAGATCCGCGAGCCCGAGCTCATCATGACGTGGTTCCGGGAGAAGGTCATCACCCCTTTCCTGGAGGAAATGGGAGGCCGGACCGACGCACAGGTGAAGCGATATATCGAGGAAGCCATGATCTATCTCCAAAACCATTACCAGAACGACATCTCACTCGACAACTGTGCCGATCACATCGGGACGAATCCTTTCTTCCTGAGTAAATCCTTCAAGCAGGTGACCGGCAAAAATTTTATCGATTACCTGACCGAGCTCCGCATGGAGAAGGCGAAGGAGCTTCTGCGGGAATCCGAAATGAAGATCAGCGAGGTGGCCGAGCAGGTGGGGTACCAGCACAGCTATTTTAACCGGATCTTCAAGAAGCTGGAGGGGATGACCCCAACGCGTTACCGCGAATTGAGCCGCCACTCCTAAATGTGCAAGTCCGATAAAAAAGTGCAAGCTCCCGCCAAAAATGTTCGATTGCCGGCAAACCGCCTCCCTTTCTAGAATGAAGGAAACCATAAAGGGAGATGAAGTGGCGTGGCAACCGAGATTAAACTGAATCGCTTGAACCAAGCCGGATCCCTGCCGGCCGGCGTAGCCTGGGGAGTACCGTGGAAGGAAGGAGAGCTCGGCCGGCAGGAGACTCTGCATCTGGCCGGAGAGAAGGAGGGAGGGCTCCTGCCGGTGCAAAGCTGGCCCGCCGCCTTCTGGCCGGATGGCAGCGTCAAATGGTCGGCGCATGCGGCGGTGATTCCAGAGGGGGAGGGAGGCTTCTTCCTGGCGAGGGGGGCCGCACCCGAATCTGCTTCCAGGGTGAAGGTCACGGAAACCGACGAGGAGATTGCGATCGATACCGGCGTGATCCGTTTCGCTGTCGGGCGCTCGGGAGAGAACTGGCTCCGCGAGGTATGGCGGAAGGACGACCGGATCTGCAGCGGAGGGGATCTCGTCTGCCTTAAGGAAGAAAGAAACGAAGGCCCGGGTATCCGGACGGTTACCGAAACGGCCTTCGGAAGCGTGCTCGACAAGGCCGTGGTGGAGCAGGACGGTCCGGTCCGTGCCGTGCTTAAGCTGGAGGGAAGGCACCGTTCCCAATCGGGGAACGGGGAATGGCTCCCCTTCGTCCTAAGATTCTCTTTCTATGCCGGCTTGGATTCGATCCGGCTGGTCTATACCTTTTTCTACGACGGGCGGGAGGATTCGGACTTTATTAAAGGGCTCGGGATCCGGTTGGACGTACCGATGAACGGTCCTCTGTATAACCGGCACATCCGCCTCGCCGGCGACCAGGGCTTCTTCAGCGAGTCTCCCAAAACCCTGCACACGCGCCGTACCAAAGGAAAGTACCGCGAGCTCTTCGAAAAGCAGACGAGAGGGGAGAAGGTTATCTTCCACGAAGAGGAGGACGCTTACTTCCTCGGCCTGCTGGAGGATTCCGCCACCTGGGGCAGCTTCAAGCTGGTGCAGGATTCCTCGGAGCATTACCGCCTGTCCAAGCGGACGAAGGAAGGCTGCTCCTGGGTGAAAGCGGCGGAAGGCCGCCGGGCGGGCGGACTTGCTTATGTCGGCGGAACCCAGGGCGGTCTGGCCGCCGGGCTGCGCGGCTTCTGGGAAATGCATCCCGCCGGCTTCGAGGTCCAGGGGGCGGACGGGAGAGTGGCCGCTCTCACCGTATGGTTCTGGAGCCCGGACGCCGCTCCCATGGACCTGCGCCATTACGACACCGAGACGCATGTAGAATCGTCCTATGAAGGAGCGGAGGAGCTCCGGGCTACCCCGTATGGAATCGGCCATACGAGCGAGCTGACGATTTGGGCGACCGGGAGCACCCCGGACCCGGCGCTTCTGGAGCGTATGCGGGAGGAAGCCCAATCTCCTTCCCTTCTCGTCTGTGAGCCGGAATACTATCACGAGACGGGGGCCTTCGGTTATTGGAGCCTTCCCGACCGGAGCCATCCGGTAAAGGCCCTTCTCGAGGACCGGCTGGAGGGCATCGTTTCCTTCTACCAGAGAGAAGTGGAGCAGCGCAAGTGGTACGGATTCTGGGACTTCGGCGATTTTATGCACAGCTACGACCCGGTCCGTCATGTGTGGAATTACGACCTGGGCGGATGCGCCTGGCAGAACACCGAGCTTGCCCCCAACATGTGGCTGTGGGTCATGTTTCTCCGTACGGGGCGCGCCGATATCTTCCGGATGGCCGAGGCCATGACCCGGCACACGAGCGAGGTGGATGTCTATCACTTCGGGGAGTACGCGGGGCTTGGCTCCCGGCATAATGTGGTTCATTGGGGCTGCGGCTGCAAGGAAGCCCGGATCGCCATGGCGGGCCTTCACCGCTACTACTTTTATCTGACCGCCGACGGGCGCATCGGGGATATTCTGGATGAGGTCAAGGATTCCGATTTCTCTACCGTCAACTTGGACCCGATGCGGGCTTACTTTCCGAAGGACGAGCATCCGACCCATGTGCGGGTGGGCCCGGATTGGGCGGCCTTCAGCTCCAACTGGATGACGCGCTGGGAGCGGTATGAGGATACGGCATACCGGGATAAAATTGTGGCGGGTATCGACTGCATCAAGCAGGCCAATTACCGGCTGATCTCCGGTCCGACGTATGGCTATTACCCCGAAACCGGCAAGCTGGTGCCGATGGGGGATGACAATTACGGCCGTCACCTGGCGATCTGCATGGGAGGGCCGCAGGTATGGTTCGAGCTGGCCCGGATGCTGAAGGATGCCGAGTGGGAGGACATGATGGCCGAGCTCGGCGTCTATTACAACAAGTCCCAGGAGGAAAAGGATCTTCTGACCAAGGGAGCGGTCAGCACGAGCCGGTTCGAGCATCCGGTCCTCAGCGTCGCGATCGCGGCCTTCGGCGCTTATTATACGAAGGACGAGAGAACCGGACGCTTATGCTGGGCCATCTTGGCGGAGAATCCGTTCGCCCGCGTCCATCTTCAGGACGACGCCGTTCCCGTTACTCATGTAGACCGGCTGCAGGAGATCGACTGGATGAATACGAATGAAGCGGCGCAGTGGTCCTTGAACACGATCATCAGCCTGGACCTGATTGCCGACACGCTGCCGAAGGAGCTGAAGGAATGGAACGAACGGAAGAGAGCCTGATTCCGGCAGGATGGGAGCGGCTGTATTCCAATCCTCTGGAAAGCGAGCGGGATATAAGCTCCTTCCGGATGGAAGGGGACGGGGCGGTCACCTTCCCCATGAAGAGGATGAGGCTTGAAAGCACCCGGGATCCCGGGGAAGGCCAAGCCGCGAACCTGGTGTTCTGGTGTCCGGAGGAATTTCCTCCGGACTTGGCCGTGTCCTGGCGGTTCCGGCCGGTCCGCGAGCCGGGGCTCGCCATCCTGTTCTTATGCGCCCAAGGAAGGAAAGGCCAGGATCTTTTTGATCCGGGGCTTTCCCCGCGGACCGGCGTATACGACCAGTATCACCATGGGGACATCCAGGCGTTCCATATCTCGTATTTCCGCCGCCGCTGGGCGGAGGAGAGGGCGTTTCACACGTGCAATCTCCGCAAAAGCTACGGCTTTCATCTGGTGGCCCAGGGAGCGGACCCGATCCCCGGCACGGCGGACGCCGAAGGGGATTACCGGATGCTGGCGGTCCGGCAGGGCAGCCGGCTCTTTTTCTCCGTCAACGGGTTGGTCCTGTTCACTTGGGAGGACGACGGCCATACCTACGGTCCGCTCCTTGCGGGAGGAAAGATCGGCTTCCGTCAGATGGCCCCGCTGATCGCGGAGTATTCCGAGCTGTGCGTATACGGAAAATAATCCAGAATGGAGGAAAGGGCATGCCGAAAATCGTCCTGTGCTTTCCGGGAGGAAGGCACAAGGCTTTAACCATGAGCTACGATGACGGAAGAACGGCCGACAAGCGTCTCGTGGACATCTTCAACCGGAACGGAATCAAAGGAACCTTTCATCTGAACGGGGGGCTTTTTGAGGCGGAGGACCGCATCCCCGAAGCGGAAATCCGGGCCCTTTACGAAGGGCATGAAATAGCCGCCCTTACCCTTACCCACCCGACCATTGCCCGCTGCCCCGACGAGATGATTGTTCATGAGGTGATGGAGGACCGGAAGAGGCTGGAGCGGATCGCCGGGTATACAGTCCGCGGCATGTCCTATCCGAACGGCTCCTACAACCGCCGGATCAAGAGCATGCTGCCGTCCCTTGGCATCGAGTATTCCCGGGTGGTGGCCTCGACAGGGAACTTCTCCATGCCGGACGATTGGCACGAATGGCAGCCGACGTGTCATCACAAGCACAACCTGATGAAGCAGGCGGAAACGTTCGTTTCCCTCCACAAAGCCCAGTATCTCTATTTGATGTATGTGTGGGGACACAGCTATGAATTTGATCTTGACGGCAACTGGGAGCTCATGGAGGAGTTCTGTGCTTTCGCCGGCGGGCGGCCCGAAATCTGGTACGCCACGAACATCGAGATCGCCGATTACGTAAAAGCGTTCGAGCAGCTCCAATTTTCCGCTTCTCTTGATTTTGTTTACAATCCGACGGCCTTGAGCGTATGGCTTGGCGTTGACGGCCGGATCACGGAGGTCGGTCCGGGCCGGCAGGTGTCCATGACTGAGGCGGGCTAGGCAAGCCTGGTAAGAACAGCAGCCAGGTCAGGGCAGCCGGACCGTACGGCTCGATTTCCAGTCGAAAGGGCCTTTCTTCGTCCGGTCCAGTCAAAAGGGCCTCCCTTCGTCCTAGCCAGGACGAAGGGAAGGCCCTTTTGAAGAAGATGGGGCAAGTTTTTTTGGCCGGAGCCGCCGGTTAGTTTACGGTAAGAGATGCTGTTCCATGGAATCTTGTTCCATCCTCCAGCTGCCCGGTTACCTCCACCGTTTGCTCTCCCGACCGGTCGCCGAGAGCTTCGATCAGCTTGCTCCGGTCGACCTTGGCCATTAGGCTGAAGCCGTTGTCCCCGGAAGTGCCCTCGGCTTTCACAGATTCGGCGCTGAGTTCTTTACCCGCCACAAGCAAGGAGAGGGAGGAGGCATCGCCGGAAGCGCCGCCCAGGTAGGAGGACAGGGTAACCTTAATGGTAACCGACTGGCCCGAGCTCTTCCGGTCTAACGTCCGGGGAGCGATTTCCGCTTCAGCTGGCCGATTGACATAGAGGGACGGATGAGGAGGCTGCGTCATCCCGGCTCCCAGGAAGTAACTCGTGTGTGGAGGCTGGTTATAGGCGACGTTCTGCCAGGCGATTCCCAGCCGGTAAACGGAATCGTGAAGCAGGGTGGGGAGACGGTGCTCGGTCATACTCGTGGTGGTGTAGAGGCGCAGAGCGGTGCTGTCCTCCGTCCGCCAGATGACCTCCTCCCGCCAGTCGCCGATGAGGTCCGCCTGAAGCACGGGTGTTCCCTTCGTGTAATTGTTGGACAACGTGCCGTCCGCAGTTAAGAGACGAACGGGCTTGCTGTTCTCGTAATCCCATTTGTCAATTTTGCCGACGCCGGTAGCTGTGGTTCCGTTCCACGTATGATCCAGGAGCTCCCGCTGAAGGTCGCCGTCCCACCAAATGCCGAAGTTAATCGAGGAAGGCGTCGTCTCGCTGATCTTCTGGCCAGTGGCGCTGAACAAGCCGCTTATGCCGGCTGCCCAGGCTTCCTCGCCCGGGTATCTCGGGTCGAGATCGGCCGACATGCCCCGGCCGGTGTCCTTACCGGTATAGACGCCCCAGAGGGATTCTCCGGTAGCGGCATCGCGGAACTCCAGGCCGTAAGGGGATTTCTTATCCTCATGCACCTGCACCACTTCGAGACCCGGGCGAGTCGGATCGAGGTCCCCGACATGAAGGGCATCCCCGTGGCCCAGGCCGGTCGTATACAGCCCTTTGCCGTTATGATCGATGGCGGCGGCTCCGTAGATGATCTCATCCTTGCCGTCGCCATCCACATCGGCCACACTCAGGTTATGGTTGCCCTGGCCGCGGTAGCCTTCGTTGCCGGGGTCATTGGAATCGAAGGTCCACACCTGGCTAAGCTCGCCGTCCCGCCAGTTATAGGCGGCGAGGACGGCCCGGGTGTAGTAGCCGCGGGCCATGATGAGGCTTGGACGCTCTCCGTCCAGATAGGCGATCCCGGCGAGGAACCGGTCCACCCGGTTGCCGTAGCCGTCGCCCCAATCGGTGACCGTGCCGCGCGGAGGCTCATATGGAACGCTGGTCAGCTCCTTGCCCGTAGCCCCTTCGAAGATGGTAAGGAATTCAGGTCCGGCTAGGATGCGTCCTTCGCTGTTCCGGTAATCGGCAGCCGGATCTCCGATCACCTTACCGGTTCCATCGACCGTTCCGTCCGCCGTCTTGCAGGCCACTTCCGCTTTGCCATCCCCGTCCAGGTCATAGACCATCAGCTGGGTATAATGGGCGCCGGCCCGGATGTTGCGGCCGAGATCGATTCTCCACAGGAAGGTTCCGTCCATGCGGTAGGCATCCACATAGACGGGGCCGGTCACCCCGTTCTGGGAATTGTCCTTGGAGTTGGACGGATCCCATTTCAAGATAAGCTCCAGCAAGCCATCCCCGTCCACATCGCCGAGCGAAGCGTCGTTCGCGCTGTATGTGTACACGGAGCCGTCGGGGTTAACGCCGTCCGCCGGCTTCTTCAGAGGAATGTCGCGATACTGCTGCCCCCAGACGCCGGCCGGCTCCGAGGTTTCCTGTTCCTTGCCGTTTACAACCGGCTTAACGGTATAGCGGGAAGAGGGCGTTCCCGCGGCATCCAAGTAATTGGTCGAAGAGGTCAGGGGCTGGTCCGTGAGCCTGCGGCCATCCCGGTATAGATGAAAGGCTACGTCTTCCGGGTCCGTTCCAAGCAGACGCCAGCTGACGAAGTTGCCTTCCGGGGTTTGGACGGCGACCAGTCCCCTGTCCAGAAATTCCATTTGCCGTTTTCCTTCTGTGGCTGCCGAAGGGGGATTTCCTTCCGCCGCAACCGCTTTCAAAGATGAGCCGGATGAAACGAGCTGCAGTGCCGCGAGCAGACTGACGCCGGTGAGGCCGGCTTTCTTCTTCCAGTTCCTTGACCGCTTCCTGTTCTTCATCATACTGCCTCCTTGAGGGAAAGTGGTTCACCGGCCGGTTCTTTCCTGAATCTTCCGGGGTGACCCTTTAAAAGTAAGACAACCCCATTTTTCCGTAAATAAGAAAAAATTACCGAAGGCTCCTGCCGGGGATCCGCAAGAAAGTGGCAGGCCGTCAAGATAGTCCAAGCCCCGTTCCAAGCCGGGCAAAAAAGTACGATTGTGCGGAGAACGGATTTTCGCTAGGCTCCTCATTAGAAGAAGGAACAGGGTCCGGGGCGCCGGACGCCTTTTCCGATTACCATATTCGTGGAGGGAAGACCATGAGCCAAATGATTCATCACGAAGCCTGTCTGCTGGGCGAAATCGACATTCGGCAGGCGGGCCCCCGCTGCAAAATGCTGCTCGGAGATCTAAACGGCGACGGGCGGATGGAGCTGCTTCTCGTTCAAGCCGACAACCGCCAGGATGTCCGTTATATTCCTCACCAGGTACAGTGCCTGACGGCCTTTGACCTCGAAGGCCGGGTTCTGTGGCAAACGGGTACCCCCGACCCCGGAGCCGGGGGCCAGGGCTCGGATTATCCGGCCCAAATCGCCGACATCGACGGGGATGGGCATCTCGAGGTGATCTGCGTTATGAATGACCGTCTTATCATTCTGGACGGAAGAACCGGGGAACGGAAAGCCGTGCATGAGCTTCCTGACCCGCAGGCCCATGACTGCATCGTGGTGGCCAATCTGACAGGCGCTCCGTTTGCAGGCGATCTGATCCTGAAGGACCGGTATCACCGGATGTGGGCGTTCGACAACCAGTTTAACCTGTTATGGACCCACGAGGGAAACCCCGGGCATTTTCCGTGGGTATACGATTTGGACGGGGACGGCAGGGATGAAGTGATGGCCGGGTATGATCTGCTCGATCACGACGGAACGCTTCTGTGGAGCTGCCGGGATCTCGAGGACCACGCGGATTGCATCTGGGTCGGCGACGTCAACGGGGACGGAGAGCCGGAGCTCGTGATCGGAGGCAGCGTTACCGTCATGTATGACCGGCACGGACGGGAGCTGTGGCGGTACGAGGGCTCCGTCGAATCCCAGCATATCGCGTTAGGCCGTTTCCTTCCGGATAAGCCTGGCCTCCAAATCGCCGGATTGGACCGTCTTGTCCGGGAAGACGACGGGAAGGGGCTGAAGGGCAAGGATGCCTTGTTCCTGCTCGACAGCGAAGGCCGCGAACTGTGGAAGGAGGACCGGCAGACGGACGGCTGGCTGACGATCATCGAGCCTCTGTCGAACTGGGAGGAGGGAGCGCCGGATTATATCCTGGCCTTCCGCCGGGGCGGGGGAGTCTATCCCGGTCTGTACGACAGCGCCATGAAACGGGTCGTGGAGTTTCCGTCCGAAGGTTATGCCGTGCATGCCGATTTATGGGGCGGGGGAACGGAGCAGGTGATTGTCTACTCGGATGAACGGGCGTCGATCTACGCAAGCCGTCCGGCCCGTCTGGACAGCCGGGCTCCGGGACCCCTTCCCCAGCCCAAGCGGCTGTCGAGCTCGACGCTCTATCCCGGTGGAGAGATTCCGCTGAAGGGAGGGACGGAGAGATGACGGCTGGGGGATATTTTCATGAGAACGACTCCATCGCCGGGAGAACGGCCGGACGCCCGGAGGGCGTGTTGGAGGCGGTGGCCAACCGGTTCATCGGAGCGCATCCCGCGCTCCCTCCGGTCTATCGCGTTCATTCCGTCAACGGATTTCCCAGGGGAGCGGATTACCGGTACGTCATGGATTTCACTTCAAGGTGGCCGGAGATGGCCGACGGGCAATTCGTCTATGCGTGGAGCCGGGTGTGGAGCGACCAGGAGGCCGAGGTTCCGTTCAGCTTGTCCTGCTTCAGCCCCGCCAAAGTCTACGTTAACCGGTCGCTGGTCTATGAATCCAATCTGAATGACGATGTCTTTCCGGACCGGAACGCTTATTTCCGCACCAAGCTCAGCCGGGGCTGGAACCATCTTGTGCTGGAATTCGTGCGCACAGGCACTGGCTGCGGGGGGAAATTCGGAACGGGTAGCATCAAGGGCTTCCCGCTGCACGTGCTCGCGCCCACCCTGGACCGGGAAGGGCAGGAGGGATGGGTGTACAGCGCTCCCCAGGTTCTTCCCTTGTCGGTTATTCCCGGAGGGGAGGATGGGGAAGCGGTAAATGCCGCCTTCCTCTACCCGGAGGCGGATTGGACGGCCGATCAGAGGGAGCGGGGCTGCTTCGCGCGAATCTTCGGTTCCCATCCGGGCAAGTTGGCCTATGCCTGGGCGAAGGTGGAGAACCGGGGAACCGGCAGCCGGAGTGTTTGCTTGAAAGGAACCTTCCAAGGACCTGCGGCTGTCTTCCTAAACGGTGTCCCCGTCTTTCGATCGGAGGAGCCCGCCGCGGAAGTCTCTCTGGAGCTGAATGTCCCTTGCGGTTGTCACGAGCTGCTGGTCCGCTCGATGGGGACCGGCTCCCACTGGGGGTTCACCTTGGAGGCGGAAGGGGAGAAGGTCCGCCTGGTTCCCCCTTATCCGGTTCAGGGCCTCCCCGGCACCTGGCTTTACCTCGGTCCCTTCTCTGCGGCTCCGGACGAGACCGGACTTTGCCGGATGGACACGGTATTCGGAGAAGGGGAGGAACGAACTTTTTGGCAGGCCGACCGGCCGGGAGCCCGCATTCGGCCCTACCTCGAGAACCCCATGTTCGGGCGCTGGAATTACCCCCTCGGGGTTACCCTTTACGGACTCCTTCGCACCGGCGTGGAGCTTGGACGGCCGCATTACTCCGATTATGCGGCAAGCCATATCGGGCAGTGCAGCTCCCTGTTTGCCTACAGCGAATGGGATCGGGAGACGTACGGCTCGCCCGGCGTCAACCATCAGCTCTCGCTGATCGACAGCTTGGACGACTGCGGCTCGTTTGGCGCCGCCCTGCTGGAGGCCCATCGGGTCAAGCCGCTTAACGGCGCCCCCGAAGCTGCTGCGCGGATAGCCCGCTACATAACGGAGGAGCAGGATCGTCTGCCGGACGGCACCCTTTACCGGGTGCGGGGAACGACGGATTTTATGAAGGATACCGTCTGGTGCGACGATCTGTACATGAGCACCCCCTTTCTCAGCAAATATTCCCGTCTAACCGGGGACGCTTCCTATCTGGACGATGCGGCCGAACAGTTCCTGCTTTACCGCAGCAAGCTGTTTATGCCCGACCGGCAGATCATGCATCACGTCTATGACGCAAAATTCGGCAAAGGCAACGGGGTTCCTTGGGGCCGGGGGAACGGCTGGGTGCTGTTTTCCTTAACCGAGCTGCTGGCGCTTATGCCGCAGGAGCATAAGCGCCGGCAGGAGATCCTCTCTTTTTTCCGGGAGCTGTGCGAGGGCTACCTACGGCTGCAGGGAACGGGCGGATTATGGCACCAGGTGTTGACCGACCCCGATTCCTATGAGGAAGCGTCCTGCACCTCCATGTTCCTTTACAGCTTCGCGCGGGGAATAAGATTCGGCTGGCTGGCCGATGCCGAGCCTTATGCGGAAGCGGTCTGGAAGGGCTGGGAAGGCTTGACCCGCCGGTGCATCGACAAGCACGGGAATGTTTACGGAGTGTGCCGCGGCTCCGGTTATTCCTTCAATCCTTACTATTACAAGGACGGCCTCTCCTGGCTTCTTAACGATACCCACGGGATCGGCATTGTCCTCCTGGCCGGGATCGAACGAATCCGGCTGGAGAAGCATTTGGCGGAGCATTCCGGCTCCCTGCCTCAAGCCTGCCTATAAACAGGCGCCACTTCACACTCATTAGGGGAGGACCCCATGACACCTTCATACCGATTTGATTTTGGCCAAGGAAGTCCGCAGGAAGGCTATACCAAGATAGAACCCGACACCGTGCACGATCCTTCGGTCGGCTACGGCTTCGGGGAGACCAGCCGCATTAATGCAAGAGACAGAGGCGGAGAGCCGCTGCGGCGGGATTTCTGCATCCCGCTTGACGCCTCGTTTGTTGTGGATGTTCCCGACGGAACGTATCACGTGACCGTCTTAATGGGGGATGAGCTTGCCGCAACGGAAACAACGATCAAAGCCGGCGAAGGCCGCCTGATGCTTCACAAGCTGCGGACCCAGCCGGGGTATTTCGCCCGGGTAAGCTTTGCCGTATGGGTGACCGGCGGCCGGCTTCTTCTGAGTTTCACGGGGCGGGCCCCGCGGGTCAATGCGATGGAGATTAGGCCGTCCTCCTCGGCCTGCACGATCTTTCTGGCGGGAGATTCCACCGTCACCGATCAGCCGGCCGACGGTTATCCTTACGCGGGATGGGGACAGATGCTTCCCCAGTTCGTCAAAGCGGATGCCGCAGTGGCGAACTATGCCTTGTCGGGCCGCAGTTCCAAGAGCTTTATCCGGGAAGGGCACCTCGATGCCATTTGGAGCCGGATGAAGCCGTGGGATTACCTGCTCATCCAGTTCGGCCACAACGATCAGAAATACGGGGAGGAGCGTTATACGGAGCCCTTTACGACCTACAAGGAAACGCTGAAGATCTATCTGGACGGTGCCCGGGAGCGCCAGGCGTTCCCGATCCTCGTGACGCCGGTGGAGCGCCGGTTCTTTGAAGAGGACGGGACCCTTCGGGATACCCACGGCAACTATTTGACCGCAGTCCGGGAGCTGGCGGAGGAGGAGAAGGTGCCGCTGCTTGACCTTGCCGCCCGAAGCCGGGAGCTCTATGAACGGCTCGGGCCGGAAGGATCGAAATCGCTCTTCATGTGGCTCGCTCCGGGAGAGTTTCTAAACTTCCCGGACGGGACGGAAGACAACACTCATTTCCAGGAGCAGGGGGCCATTCAAATCGCCAAGCTGGCGGCGGACGGCTTGAAGGAATTGCGAATACAGCCGTTGAACCTCTATTTGAAGTAAGTTCCTAAGCGATAGGATACTTAAGGAGGAAAGGAACATGACCATGAGCAAAGGACACATCCTCTGGTTCATCCCAGACGGCTACATTCCCCCGGAGAGCTCCGGGGAGCTCGAAAGCCACGAGTCCATCTGTGTACTGAATTGTTATAAGGAACCCGCCCGATTGTCCGTCACCGTTTATTTCGAGGACCGGGATCCGATCGAAAACATAGAAGTGACGGTTCCTGGACGACGGACCGACCATATCCGCACGTCGTCGCTGTCCCGGGACGGCGAGTCCATCCCGAAAGGCGTCCCCTACGCCATGGAGGTGGAAAGCGACCGGCCGGTGATCGTTCAGTACAGCCGGCTCGATTCCACCCAGGCGGAGAACAGCCTGATGACCACGATGGCCTTTCCGGGCTAGCCGCTATGCTAAGGAGCATCTACAGGGCCCAGTGGAAGCCGGAGGGAAGAGAGGATGGCCTGCCGGTTCTGATGGAATCGCCCCGGGCGAGGAAGCTTGTCGAGTCCGGGGAGATTATGACCGCCGCCTGCTACGAATGGCGAAACAACCTGTTCCTGTATTACGAAAGTGTGGATAGGCCACTTCTGCCGGAGGAGCTCCTTCCTGGAGCCGCCCCCTTTCTCATGCCGTGGCCGGGGGAAGCGGAGCCGCGCCCATGGGTGCCCATGGCGGATGTCTTTCATTTCAACGAACCGGCGGGAGTGGAGCATTGGCGCCGCAGGACGCCGGTGGAGCAGCGGATCGGCCGGGTGGCCCATCTCCGGCCCGGGCAGATTGCGAGCTATATCTATTATCATTATCAGCTTCAGGAGGAAAGGGCGTTCCCGGGCGACAAATACGAAATTATCGCCATTCATGAGAACCTGCTGTTCGGTTACCAGGAGCTTCCGAAGGTGCTGGAAGAACCGGTTATCCCCGGCAGGCTGAAGACCAAAGGGACGCCCGGGAACTGGGCGGATTCCCGGATGGATCTGCACTTTCAGCCGTGGGAGGACGGCCATCTGTTCTTCAAGCCGATTGCTCCGTTGTTCGTTTACTACGAGGAATAGAAAGATAGAGCGATAGCCAGCCTGCCCAAAAAACCCAAAAAAGCGTCTCCCCTTAGCCCGGGAGACGCTTCTTGCTTATTCTAATGAAACTTGACGAGGTCCTTGATCTGCACGGGCAGTCCGGTGCGGATGGCCCGGTTGGCCGCAATGCCGGTCAGGATCGACCGGGCGCCGTCGATATGATCGGCCGCGCGGTGGAAGCGGTCTTCAAGCGGCGTGCCGAAGATGTCGTTGAGGAGAACGGGATCTCCGCCGCCATGGCCGCCTTTTCCTTCCTCGACCTCTACTTCATAAGGCGCTCCGAACATTGGGAATACCCTCATCGCTTTTCCTTTCAGGGCACCCTCCAGAGCTTTTTCTCCACCGGAGTTAACGTAAGACTGCTCCACGATCGACATCTCGATGCGGCCTTTGGTTCCGTTGAACGCAATCCGGTACCCTTCCCAAGGCATGTAGGCATTCAGCGAGTAGGTCAGAATCGCCTTGTTCTTGTAACGGACCATGACACCCATCGTGTCTTCGATGTTGATGCCGTCTCCGAATACGCTTTGGTCCCGGCGGTAGCCGTCCTCGTGCTCGGCATCCAGGTACATCGCTTTCAGGTTCTCGTTCTGGTCGAGATGCAGAGCGAACGGATCGTCCTTGGCATTGGGGTTCCCGGTTGCCCGGTCATAGAATTTGGTCTCTCCTCTGAGCTCCGCATTCTCTCTTCCATAGAAGAGGAGGTCTCCGAAGGCGAAGACGGTTTCCGGCTGGGAGCCGATCCAGAAATTAACCAGGTCGAAATGATGTGTGGATTTGTGAACGAGCAGTCCTCCGCTGTTCCTCTTGTCGCGATGCCAGCGGCGGAAATAATCGGCTCCGTGCTTCGTATTGAGCAGCCACTCGAAATGGACGGACGTCACTTGGCCGATCACGCCGTCTTCAATCAGCTCACGGGCTTTCGTATGATGCGGGGCGTACCGGTAGTTGAACGTGACGCGCACTTTTTTGCCGGTGCGGTCCACGGCATCGAGAATTTCCTGGCATTTCTCTTCGTCCACCGTCATGGGCTTCTCGGTAATAACGTCACAGCCGAGCTCCAGCGCCCGGATGATGTACGTATGATGCGTGCGGTCTACGCTCGTCACGATGACGGCATCGGGCTTCTCGGTCTCGATCATGCGGTCGAATTCACTGGCCGGGTAGGTGCGGACGGCCGGATAGTCGTATTTCTCCGTCAGCTTGCGGTTGGCATAGTCCATGCGGGTTTGGTTGATGTCGCAAAAAGCCAAGAGCTCCGAGGTTTCGCGGTAAGTCGTGGCGATGGCGGAATAGAAAAATTCAGCACGGCCGCCGGATCCGACCAATACGTATTTTTTGGTAGACATGGTCATCCTCCTGATGGATGGTTTATCGTTTCTTCCTTCAGATTATCGCAAGATAGAGGGATTTTCTCCTCTTTTTATGCGATAATGGTAGGGAATCACGCCTATTTTGCGATGATAGGAGAGAGATGACCATGGAAGAAGCGATGCTGCGTTACCAGGAAATGACCGATTCCCTGTGCGTGGAATATATCAAGCGGCACGGCCGGTACAGCATGGCGGCCAATCATTTTCATCCTACTTATGAGGTATATTACCTGCTGAAGGGGGAGCGCATTTACTTCATCCGGGACTCCTCCTACGCGGTCCAACCCGGGGATCTGGTCTTTCTGCCGAGAGATGCCCTCCACAAGACGATCCATTCCGGCATTCCGTCTCACGAAAGGATGGTGATTTATTTCGATGAGCGGTTCTTATACGAGGCAGGGGGGCAGGACGCGCAGCTTCTGCTAAGTCCTTTCCGGCACCGCCAGCCCGTTCTGCGCCTTCCCGAGGAACAGAAGAAGGAAGCGGAAAAGCTCGTGCTCCGTCTCTTGGAGGAGATCGGAAGGCGCGAGCCCGGTTACGACCTCTCGGTGCGGAACATCGTGACGGATCTTCTTCTTCTCTCGGGACGCTTCCTGCTGCGGAATGAGCCGCCTGAAACGGCTTATGCCACTCCCATGCACAAGAAAATATCGGAGGTGATCCGCTACCTCAACAGCCATTATGCGGAGCCGGTCACCTTGGCGAAGCTGTCGGAAACGTTCTTCGTCAGCCCTTATTACTTAAGCAGAAGCTTCAAGGAGGTCAGCGGCTTCGCTTTAACCGATTATTTGAATCTGACCCGGATTAAGGAGGCCCAAAGGCTTCTTCGCAGCACCCGTCTTCCGGTGACGGAAATAGCGGCCCGCGTCGGCTTTGAAAGCTTCTCCCATTTCGGCAAAATGTTCAAAAAATTATCCCGCATGTCCGCCCGGACCTACCGGAAGCAGGCATCCGCCCAGCCGGGGACGGACCCCTATTTGCAAGGCGGAGATGACCTTGATAAGATGGATACCGGTACTTTGTTGTAAAGACGCCGTTTCACTTGCTAAGTGCTTGGGTAAGGTTATTTATTAAGGATAACTTGAAGCCTGCCCCGGTGTGCCGTCTGGGGAACCATCCGTTCCAGAAACGGCTTGGGCCCGACTGGCGCCGCCGAAACGGGTTTTGCAGCAACCATTACGGGAGGTCCGATTCGGTTGGAAGGAATTCACAGAGAGAATGCAACTTTCTATTCAGGCATCCATGATGCGGCGGCCCATGTCATAGAGCTATTAAGCCGCTTGCTTGAAGTCAATACCATCTTCGTGGCGAGCAATGACGGGGTAACCAATGTTATTATGAATGCGTTTAACCGCAGGGAAGAGCTGGTGAAGGAGAACGACTGCCTTCCTTTTGAACTGAGCTACTGCAGCCTTGTTCTTCATAACGACAGCAAGCCGCTTCTGATTCCCGACACGGCTTCGAGTCCCCTCACCTCCTCCATGGCGGTAACCCAGGCTCTCGGAAGCCGTTCTTTTATCGGGGTTCCGATCCTGCTCAAGAACGGGACCGCTTACGGGACGGTTTGCGCCCTGGACTCCACGACCTACCGTTTTTCGGAGACCGATATTACCGCCCTGCAATCAATGGCTGTCTTTCTGGCCCATGTCATCGAATTGGAGAATACGGTCTCGGAACTTAAGAAGACGGAGAAGAAGCTGAAGGAAGCGAACCAGGCCGTGGAAGGATCCGTCCAGTTAAAAAGCAACCTGCTGGCGACCATCGGTTCGGAAATCCGGGCCCCTATCACCAGTATTATGGGAGCCACGGACCTGCTGGGCGAGACTCCTCTTCTGCCTGATCAGCAGGAATACATTGAAATTATCCAGATGAGCAACCATTCTCTGCTTTCGCTGGTGGACAACATCCTATACTACAGCCGTCTGGAAGCGAAAGACATGAAAGCCGAGCATGAGCCCTTCGATCTTGTATCGGCCGTGGATACCGTCATCCGGGATTTTCAAGCAGAAGCCGCGGAGAAAAACATCCAGCTCGAGCTGGCCACACGCTTCGAAAGCTTGCCTGTCATCGTTGGAGATGAGCGAAAGCTTCGTCAGGCTTTGTCGAATATTTTACGCAATGCCCTGGACTTCACGAGCCGTGGAAGAATCGACGTTTGCGCCCGTGTTCTGCCGAACAGCGGCGAGCCCGGAAGCTATCTGCTGAAATTTGAAGTCCGGGGAGGGGGGATCGGCATCCTTCCCGATAGGCTCGGGGATCTGTTTCATCTCCAGTCGGAACCGGAGCAGGCGGGAACCGAGCAGAACTACTCCGGGGCCGTCATTAATCTGGCCATCAGCAAACGGCTTATCGAGCTGATGGGCGGGTCTCTCCAGGCGGAGGCCGCCTCCGATCGTGGAGCTACTCTTACCTTTGTCATCCCCGTCCGGGAATTCACACTGGACATCCTATCTAACGACAACGAGCTCCCTGAAGAAGAAAGGCGGTGCAGGCGTTGACTTCCAGTAATTCCAATAGCCGCGAACGGCTGATCCGCCATCAGGTTCCGTTCGGCTCCGCCTTCGACTACCCCGCTGTTCTCGCAGAGGAAGCGGAGCAGCACGGGAGGGTTAGCATGTTTACCGTCCCTTACGGAGAAGGCAAAGCCTCCCTCATTCTTATCCAGCCGGGTCTGGTTCGTGTCCGTATGGTGGGAGGCGAAGACAAAGTGAAGAACGTTTACCGGTCGATGCCGTGGGAGGAGCGTCAGCTCACCATTTCGGGGGATCCCTTCCGCTACAAACAAACGGATTTCATAGACGAGGTAACCGAACGGCAGATTGATCTGCTGTCCTTCCAGCCGTCCTCTTCTTAATGGGATTTTCATAAAATCTGACAGGCGGAAAGTCAAGACCTGTCAGGTTTTATTTTTTTTGCCGTAACGATACCCATGGATCGACAAATTTTTCCGGAAGGCTGTAGTATCATAGCTTATGGATGAACGATCAAGGAAACGCTGTCATATTGAATCGTACCCTTATCCCTTATGTAACAATGAATCATGAAACAACAGGTTCCCATCAGACGGCCCGGCCTGTATTATGTGTCTCCTGAGATAGACGACTTCCTGGCCATACTGAAATCCAGTTTCTTCGGGTCATTCTCCGTTTAGGATGGACAGGCGGAAGGAAGCCGGGCACGGGTTATGATTCCTTTGGTTCGTTTGCCAAATATTCACATGGAGGCGGAGGCTTGCCGTGACCAGGATCGAAAGCAATCAGGCAGAGGATGGACAGCTTGCGCTCGAGCCGGTTAATTCCGAATGGGAAGAAACGATCCGAGTGCAGCAGGGAATGATCTTCAAATTCAAAAAGCAAAGCGGACGGTTTGTCCATACCATCTGCCATGGAGAACTGATGGACCGTATGCTTCCGGGTCAGGAGGAAATAGCGGGAAAGGACCTTAAGGACCTGCTGCCCTTGGATAAAGCCGTGGATGTGGCAGCCCACTACGAACGGGCCTGGCAGGGGGAAGAAAAGGTTACCTTTGAAGGAGAATCGGCCGGCATTCACTTTCTGGCCTCGCTCCGACCCATCAAGCAAAGCGGAAGGGTGGTGGAGGTCATCGGCTCGGCCATAGACATTACCGAACGGAAGCAGAGGGAGCAGTCCCTAAAGGAGAGCCTGCGGCTTAACTACAAGATGATCAAGCTTCTTCCGGCCGCCATCCTGGTTCACGATGAAGCGGGAATCATCAATTACGCCAACGACGCCGCCGTCAAGATGATGGGAGCCGGTTCGCGGGAGGAACTCACGGGCCGGCCGATTCTTGAGCTGGTTCACCCGGATTATCGGAAGCTGATGGAGGAACGCTTCCTTACCGTATCGAACGGACAAGAACCGCTTGAGTTTATCGAGCATAAGGTCAGCCGGCTGGATGGAGAAGTGCTAGATGTGGAATCCTCCTGTATTTACATTTATAAAAACTGCCGGCCGGTTATTCAGCTGGTCATGCATGACATCACGGAGAAGAAGAGGACCGAGGAGATGGTCCGCAAATCCGAGAAGCTCGCGGTCGTCGGCCAGCTGGCCGCGGGGCTTGCTCATGAGATCCGCAATCCGCTCACCGCGCTGAAGGGGTTCACCCAGCTGCTGAAGTCGCGGAATGCCGTTCATCATGAGTTCTACGAAATTATGCTCGCGGAGCTCGACCGGATTCACTTCATCATCAATGAGTTTATGGTGGTGGCCAAGCCCCAGGCCATGCGCTGCCAGCCTAACAACGTCCGGCACGTGCTCCAGAGCATTCTCAAGCTGCTGGAGCCTCAGGCCATCCTGAACAACATCGATGTTCAAACGGAATTCAAAAGCCTGTGCTCCCTGGTGGACTGCGACGAGAATCAGCTTAAGCAGGTCTTTGTTAACGTGATCAAAAACGCCATGGACTCCATGCCGTCCGGCGGGAAGCTGCTGGTGGAGCTGGAAGAGCTCCCCGAAGGAAAGCTCAGCATCCGCTTCACGGATCAGGGATGCGGAATTCCCGAGGAAGGGATCTCCCGTCTGGGCGAGCCCTTCTATACCACCAAGGAGAACGGAACCGGACTTGGTCTTATGGTCAGCATCAAGATCGTGGAGTCCCTGCACGGAGAGTTTCGCGCCGCCAGCCGGGTTAACCGCGGCACGACCATCGAGATCATCCTTCCGGTCAGCCGGAGCCGAATCCCGGCAGGTCATGCCGTTTTGCCTTGATGCTGCATTCCGAGAACAGACATGGTAGGATAGGAGGATGAAAACGAACTATTCCTACGCGAGGCAGAGCGCTCCGGCCCTTGCCCGCAAAGCCAAGAAACGATCTATCTTCCTGCTGGCCCTCATGGCGGCCGCCGGTATTCTGCTCCTTCGCCCGCTTCCTCTTGCCGATAAGCTTCTACCCGATTGGGGCATAGAGAGCAAGAAGAACGTCCCTCCGGTGGACAAGCTTCACCCGGTCGTTGCGGCCAAGCAGGCGGAGCTCGAAGCTGCCGCGCGCAAGGCGGGCATCCCGATTCTGATCACCGACGGCCTGCGCACCGTAGAGGAGCAGAACGCCCTTTACCGCAAGGGAAGGGAGGACGGCGGCTCCGTTGTCACCCAGGTCCAGGGTGGAGATTCCTATCATAACTACGGCCTGGCCGTTGATTTTGCCCTGAAGACCAAGGACGGCAAAGTCCTCTGGGATTTGAAATACGACGGCAACCGGAACGGCAAGGCGGACTGGATGGAAGTCGTGGCCCTGGCCAAAGGCCTGGGGTTCTCCTGGGGAGGAGACTGGTCCGGATTTCCGGATTATCCCCACCTGCAGATGGACTTCGGCTATTCGATCCGGGAGCTGAAACGGGGAGCGCGCCCCCCGGAGACGGCCTCTCCGTAAGCCTTCTTCCTTAGAAACTTAGAAAGCGTCAACCAAAGGAAACCGCCCGCCCGCGGTTTCTTTTTCTTTTGGGCAGGCAGGTGTTCGTCCCCGCGGCATAGAATAAAACAGGGAGCTTTGTGCATGTGACATTACCGTAAGGGAAGCAGCCTATCGAATTCCTTCATGACCATGAGAATGGAGTGTGGAAGATGATTGTATTGCTCACGGGAGATTACATTGAGCACGATGAGAAAGTCGCCCTTCAGAAGCTGTCCTGTCAGCCTCACGAAACGTTTCCGGAGCATACGCATACGTTCATTGAGCTTGTTTATATCTGGAGGGGAACCGGCACCCAGCTGATCAATGGACAGGGCTTTCCCGTCCAGCGGGGCGATCTGATTTGGATCAATCCGGGGGATTATCATTCGTTTACTTCCCCCGGGGAAATGCAGTACATCAATCTGCTGTTCGAGCCGGATTTTCTAAGCGAGCAGGAAAGAACAACGGTGTCCGATTTGCCTGCTTCCTATGAGCTGTCCCCCGCTCTCTTCCGGGAGTTCGGAGGGAAGGTTCCGGGAACGGCCTGCCATGTCTCCTTTCGCGGCAAGCCGATGCTTGAGCTGGAAGGCCTGCTGGACGCGATGATGGAGGAGTTCACGGCCAAGAAAGAAGGATACCGCTCCATGCTTCGCGGCTATACGACTCTTCTGCTGACCCGAACCTTCCGGATGATGCAGAAGAACCTGGCGGGGACCGAGCACCGGGATGCCTGCAACGTATTGCCCGGTCTCTTGACCTATATCGAGGAGCATTATACGGACCGCATCACGCTTCAGGACCTTTCCCGGGAAAGCTTCTATTCCCCTTATTACATCGGCAAGATCTTCAAAGAGCAGCTCGGCTCCACCTTCACCGAATACGTGCAGGAGATCCGGCTTCGGGAGGCCAAGCGTCTTCTGCTCGAAACGGACGAAACGGCGGAAGCCATCGGACGAAGCGTCGGATATCCGGACAAAACCCAATTCTACCGCATCTTCAAGCAAGCCTTCGGCCTCACTCCTCAGCAGATGAGGAAGCAGGGCTAAGGACTTGCAGGGCCGCGGGCAGGCGGGCTTGGAGTTGGTCCCAAAAGTCCCATGTGGGACTTTTTTTGTTTTTGTGGGAGTTTGCCGCGGGAAAAGCGTTTTCTCCAGACGGGAAGCGGTATTCTTGGGGCAGGAGGAGAGGACGGGCGCCCTCAAAATAGGCGATTCCGCCATCCGTGTGGGGTATTCGGTGTCGATTCAAAGACGAGAGTAGAGGATTTGGCTCTGTTTTTGAATTTTCAGACAATTTACTGACTTGGCTGTTGATTATTTGGTTCTTCGGAATAAAAATGGGGGGGAGTCCAAAAAACTCAAACAAGAATCAAGAAAATCGGAGGGTTGCTCATGAAGTCATGGAGAAGATCAAGGAACCTGCTCCTGGTTTCCGCTCTCAGCTTGGCTGTTGCTCTAACCGGTTGTGAAAGCGCCGCCATTTCAACGTCCCCGTCCCCCTCGGCCTCCGCCAAGCCTCCGGAAGCCACGAAAGCGCCGGAAGGAGGAGGGCAGGCGGGAGCCCAAACGATCCCGACGGATTTCAAGCAATCTCCTTTCCTGGACGGAAAGAATCTGGCCGCGGTGAAGGAACGGCTGCCCTCCGATTTCAAAATCACCAATGAAATCCCCTCCTCCCAGATGAAGTATGAGATCGGCACGTACGGCGGAGTCATGAGAACGGTTACTTCGGCGCCAAACTGGGATGCGGACGTATTCGTCATGAACAACGAGCCTCTGCTGAACACGCCCGGGATTCTCGGTGAGGAGATTACCGGCAATGTGCTGAAGGGCTACAAGATGAGCGACGACCAGAAGACCATTTCCTTTGAGATGCGCAAGGGCTTGAAATGGTCGGACGGCAAGCCGGTGACCACCGAGGATGTGCGGTTTACGGTGGAGGATGTGTTGAACAACCCGGAGCTTACGCCGATCTTCCCCGTATGGCTGCGGTCGGGCGGGGTCGCCGAAGGAGCCCCGCTCAAGCTGGAGGTAACGGATGAGTACAATTTCAAGATTTCGTTCGACCGGCCGTACGGCGGCATTCTGATCCGGCTGGCCATTCAAGGCTGGCGGGGGTACACCGAGCTCGTGAAGCCGGCCCATTACCTCAAGCAGTTCCACAAGAAATACACCCCTCTCGAGAAGCTGGAGCCCGCTATCAAGGAAGCCGGATTTCAGCCGGGGGAATGGGTTAACCTCTTCAACGACAAGGACATCACGAACTGGGAGCTCGCCAACCAGAAAGCCGTCGGGTTCCCCGTCCTCTATCCGTGGGTGATGACCAAATACACCGAGAACATGGCAAGCTACGAACGGAATCCTTATTACTTCAAGGTCGATACGGCCGGCAACCAGCTGCCTTACATTGACCGGATCCAAAGCACGCTCGTTCAGGATATCGAGATGGTCGGCTTGAAGACCATTGCCGGCGAGGTGGATTTCTCCCGGGAGTCGGCGGCTCTTGTGAAGATGCCCCTCTACAAAGAGAACGAGAAAAGCGGCTACAAGGCCCTTCTCGCCAACATGCACGTGACGCCGACGGACATTTACTTGAACCAGACGTTCGACGATCCGGCCTGGCAGAAGGTGGTGCAGGATGTCCGCTTCCGGCAGGCGTTGAATCTGGCTCTAAACCGCAAGGAGATTATCGATACAATCTATTACGGCTTCGCCAAGCCGGGGACCATCGAAGATCCGGCCTTTGACCTGACCAAGGCCAACCAGCTGCTGGACGACATGGGCTTGAAGAAAGGACCGGACGGCAAGCGGCTGGGTCCGGACGGCAAAGTCTTCACCATTCCGTTCGAGGTGGGGGCCCAGGCGCCGGACATTGTTCCGATGACCCAACTGGTGGTGGAAATGTGGAAGCAGCTCGGGCTGAACGTGACGATGAAAACGATCGACCAGACGCTCTATACGACACGCCGCGAAGCCAATCAGCTGCAGGCCTCGATGATCTGGACCCATACTCCGCTATGGTACATGGGCGATTGGGGCACGGCGAACTGGGGAACCCTGTGGGACAAATGGCGGACGACCGGAGGCAAGGAGGGGAAAGAACCGCCTGCGGATGTCAAAAAGCTGTATACGTTGATCGACAATGCGGCGGCGGCGAATCCGACGGATGCGAAGAAGATCATCGAGCAGGTTAAGCAGGAGATGAAAGACAAGGTGTACTATTTCATCCCGATTTCGGAGGTGAAGCAGCCGTTGATCGTGAACGCCAAGCTCCGCAACATTCCGAGCGACTCCAGCTTCGCGATCGCGGCCAACTTCAGCGGGGAGCAATTTTTCTTCGGCAAATGAGAATGACCGTTAGCAGAGCCGGGGCGGGAGGAGCCCTCTCCCCCGGCTTCTTATGGAAAGGAGGATCCCTATGTTGAATTACATATCCTACCGGGTCCTGCAGCTGATCCCGCTGCTCATTGCCATCAGCATGATCGTCTTCGTCATCATCCAGCTGCCGCCCGGCGATTTCCTAACCACCTATATCGCGCAGCTGAAGCTGGCCGGCAATGCCGTTTCGGAAAGCACCATCCTCAATCTGCAGGCAGAATACGGGCTCGACAAATCGATGTACATGCAATATTTCATATGGCTCAAAAATATTATTCTGCATGGCGATTTGGGCCGTTCCTTCCAATGGAACCAGCCGGTAGCCGACGTCATCGGCCCGCGCCTTGCGCTGACCGTGGTGATCTCGCTCATCTCCCTGGTCTTCGTCTGGGCGGTAGCCATTCCCATCGGCATCTACTCGGCGACTCATCAATATTCCGTGTTCGATTACATCTTCACCTTTATCGGCTTTATCGGCCTCGCCGTTCCCGGCTTTCTGATCGCCCTCATCCTCGTTTATTTCATCTTCGTCCAGACAGGGGTCTCGATTACCGGGCTGTTCTCTCCTGAATTCGTGGATGCCCCTTGGAATGCGGCCAAAATCATGAACATGCTGCCGAGGCTGATTCTTCCGGTTATCGTGATCGGGATGTCCGGAACGGCTTCGCTCATCCGGGTAACGAGGGGGATGCTGCTCGATGAGCTGTCTAAGCAGTATGTGATCACGGCCCGGGCCAAAGGGGTGGCCGAGAGGAAGCTCCTGTTCAAATATCCCGTCCGGATGGCGATTAATCCGCTGATCAGCACCATCGGCTGGACGCTGCCGGCCCTTATTTCCGGCGAGGCGATCGTCTCGATCGTCCTCAATCTCCAGACCACCGGACCCATGCTGCTGAAGGCGCTGATGTTCCAGGATATGTATCTGACGGGAAGCTTTCTTCTGATCCTGAGTGTTATGACGGTCATAGGAACCCTGCTCTCCGATATTCTGCTCGCGGCCGTCGATCCGAGAATCCGCTTCGGGGGGGTTAGCGAATGAGCGCCATGACCACGATTGCGAACCGGCTTAAACGAACGGGAGCGGGACGCCGGCGGAAGGAAGCCCGGGATCCGAGCCTCGAGGTCGCTTCCCAATGGCAGCTCATGTGGTGGAAGTTCAAGAAGCACCGGCTGGCGGTCTTCTCCTCCATCGTCCTTCTGCTGCTGTATCTGGTGGCGCTCTTCTGTGAATTTCTTAGTCCGTACGGAACGGAAACCCGGTTCACGGCTTACAAAAATTCGCCGCCCTCCCAAATCCACTTCGTCGATCCCGAGAAAGGCTTCTCCTTGCAGCCCTTCGTCTACGGAATGAGCGAGAAGGTGGATCCGCAGACCTTCCGGCGGACATTCTCGGAGGATCCGGAGAAGAAGTACTCCATTTCCCTCTTTGTGAAGGGGGAGCCTTACAAAATGTGGGGCCTTATCCCGATGGACCGCCACTTGTTCGGTCTGAAGGATGCCGACAGCCCGCTGCTTCTCATGGGGACAGATAAACTGGGCCACGACCTGTTCTCCCGCATTCTGTACGGAGCCCGCATCTCGCTTTCGTTCGGTCTGCTAGGCATTGTGCTGACCTTGATTCTCGGCCTTCTGCTCGGAGGAATATCCGGTTACCTGGGCGGGGTGACCGACACCATCATCCAGCGCACGATCGACCTCCTCATCTGCATCCCGACCATCCCGCTGTGGATGGCTTTATCGGCCGCCCTGCCGAAGGGCTGGACAGCGCTTCAGATCTACTTCGGGCTGATCATCATCTTCTCGATTATCGGCTGGACGGGGCTCGCCCGTGTGGTCCGGGGCAAAATGCTTTCCCTTCGGGAGGAAGACTTCACGCTGGCGGCCCGGCTCGCGGGAGCGAGCGACTTCCGGATCATCCGGAAGCACCTGATCCCGTCCTTCGCCAGCTACATCATCGTGAACGTCACCTTGTCGATCCCGGGAACCATTCTCGGCGAAACGGCGCTCAGCTTTCTCGGCATCGGCCTGCAGCCTCCGGTTGTCAGCTGGGGGGTTCTGCTGCAGGATTCCCAGAACCTGCAGACGCTTGCCCATTACCCATGGCTGCTCTGGCCGGCCGCCTTCATCATCCTGACCGTTCTGATGTTCAACTTTTTGGGAGATGGACTGCGCGACGCCGCGGATCCCTACAAATAGCGAGGTGAACCCGTTATGAAAGGAAACACGGCAGAAGCCGATGCCGTCATTCTGGAAATGAAGGACGTCAAGGTTCATTTTCATCTGGACGAAGGAGTCCTGAAGGCGGTGGATGGCATTGACCTGCGCATCAAGCGCGGCAAAACGCTCGGCATCGTCGGGGAAAGCGGCTGCGGCAAAAGCGTTACCTCCCAAGCGCTTCTCCGGATCGTGCCTTCCCCCGGCCGGGTGGAAGGGGAGATTAAGCTGAAGCGCATGCGGCCGGAGGGCGGTCTCGAGGAGGTGGACCTGATCCGGCTGGACCCCCGGGGCAAAGAAATCCGGGACATCCGGGGCGGGGAGATCGCGATGATTTTTCAGGAGCCGATGAAGGCCTTCTCCCCGATCCATACGATCGGAAATCAGATTATGGAGGCGATCCTCCTTCATGAAACGGATGACAAAGAGGAGGCTTACCGGATCGGAGTCGAGATCCTCCGCAAGGTCGGCATGTCTAACCCCGAGCAGAGGATGGGGGAGTATCCCCACCAGCTCTCCGGCGGGATGAGGCAGCGGGCGATGATCGCCATGGCGCTGTCCTGCCATCCCTCCGTTCTCATTGCCGATGAGCCGACGACTGCCCTCGACGTGACGGTACAGGCGCAGGTGCTTCAGCTGATCAATGACCTGAAGGAGAGCCGGGACACCTCGGTCATCTTCATTACGCACGATCTGGGCGTCATTGCCGAGATGTCGGACGATGTGGCGGTCATGTACCTGGGCAAGGTCGTCGAATATACGGACGTCGACACCCTGTTCCACGCGCCCAAACATCCGTATACGAAAGCCCTGCTGAATTCCATTCCGACCATCGGCCGGGGGAACCGCCGGCTCGAATCGATCGAAGGCACGGTACCGTTCCCGATGAACCTGCCGAAGGGGTGCGGCTTCTACACCCGCTGCAAGCACGCGGTCGACGGGATGTGCAACCGGGAGGACATTCCGCTTACGGAGATCGAGGAAGGCCATTTCGTCCGCTGTGTACTTGTCGGCGGACAGGACGCAAGAAAGGAGGCCGTACGATGAAAACGGATGCGGGTTACGCCAAGCAGGCGGTGCTGGAGGTTAAGGCGGTGAAGAAGTATTTTCCGATCCGCAAGGGCTTTCTGCAGAGAACCGCCGGCTATGTGAAGGCAGTAGACGATGTGCAGTTTGCCATTCGTCCCGGCGAAACCTTCGGACTCGTCGGCGAATCGGGCTGCGGCAAGACGACGCTCGGGCGCTGCATTTTGCGTGCCGTGGAGCCATCCTCCGGCGAGGTGCTGTTCCGCGACAGGAAGGGGATGATGCGCAATGTTCTGGAGCTGGACCGGCGCGAGCTGAGGGCGATCCGACGCGACATGCAGCTGATTTTTCAGGATCCATACTCCTCGTTGAATCCACGAATGACCGTGTTCAACATCATTGCCGAGCCCCTTGTGTGCAACGGCCTGATGGGCGGCTCGGAGCTGAAGCAGCGGGTCTCTTCTCTGATGGAAATGGTGGGTCTGAACAGCCGCCACCTGGAGCGATATCCCCACGCCTTCAGCGGAGGCCAGAGACAGCGGATCGGGATCGCCCGCGCCCTGGCGACGGACCCTTCCTTCATCGTCTGCGACGAGGCGGTTTCGGCCCTCGACGTGTCGGTTCAGGCGCAGATTCTCAATCTGCTGGAGGATCTGCAGGCCGATCTTAACCTCAGCTACTTGTTCATTTCCCACGACCTCGGCGTGATTCAGCATATTTCCGACCGGGTGGGGGTCATGTATGTGGGCAAGATGGTGGAGACGGCGGAGACCGAGTCCCTGTTCGCCTCCCCGCGTCATCCGTACACCGAAGCCCTTCTGTCGGCGAAGCCCATCCCGGATCCGCGCCATAAATCGGACCGGATTATCCTCTCGGGCGAGGTGGCGAACCCGGCCAACCCTCCCACCGGCTGTTACTTTCACCCCCGTTGCCCGTATGCCAAAGAGCTATGCCGCCAGGAGGCTCCCGAGATGAAAGCGGTCGGGGACGGGCACTACGCGGCTTGTCATTTTGCCGGAGAGCTGGAGCTGAGGGGGGCGGCCGGGCTATGAGCACCATCCTGCTGACCCTGCTTCTGTTCGCCCTATTCCTGGCTCTTATCATGATGGCCTCTCTGTGGTATATGCGCTTCTGGCTGAGCCGGTTGATCGGGAGCAAGCTGGCCGATCTGGAAACGATCGCCGCCACGGGAGCCGTCCCGCAGGAGTGGACCCTTCCTTATCTCCGAAGAATGATTCCTCTCCAGGAGCAGAACCGGACCGATGAGCTGCAGAGGCTGCAGAAAAAGGCGCGTCAAGCTTACGCCCGCAAGCTTGCCCGCCTGGCCGATTTCGTCAAACGGACTTCGCTTGTAGAGAGCGAAGAGGCCCGCCGGCACACTTTGCAGGTTCTGCAAAGGGTAGCCCGGGAAGAAAGGGAGGCGGGATGATGGATCCCCTGCTGGAACATCGCCGGCGGAATTCGGCGGCCCTTCTCTCCCTGGCGGGAGCCGCTCTCGCTTCCGTCCTCGGCCTCTGGAATTGGCTCGAGCTCCGCAGCCTGGTGCTGAGCCTGCTGGCTTATAACCGGGTGGACCCCTTCTCCTGGAAAGGTATCGACAACATGACCTTTCTGCTGTTCGGCATCTTGTGGCTCGCCTATGTTTTCTACAGTCAGCACTTTTTACGGACCCGGATTATGCGCAGGCGGGGCTGGACTGCCGCCGCCCGGCTCCTTGCCGTCCAGCTGTGGCTGCTGCTTCTTTGCCGGGGACTCCCCATGGCTTTGGGAACGGCACCCGCCGGAGGCAGGGAGGTTTGGCTCGCGCTGACCGGCCTGGCGGCGCTTCTGCTGACCGGCTTCGCCGTTCCCTGGCGGCGCGGCGAGCCGCGTGCTCTTCATCTCCCCAAGAAAGGATCGTGACCCATATGGAAATAGGAGTCGTATCCCGAAGCTTTCCTAAGCTCACCAACGAGGAAGCGGCGCAGAAGATGGCGTCGAATGGGTTCGTCTGGACGGAGCTGTGCTTCTCCCAAACGGATTCGAATTATTGGAAATATAACGGACGCTCGGATCTGTCGGCCATGACGAACGAACGCTGCCGGGACATCGTGGAAACGTACCGCCGGCACGGCGTGGAAGTGGCCTCCCTCGGCGTCTTCACCAATCTGCTGGAGCCGGATAAGGAAGAGCTGCAAGCCAACCTCGCATACTTCGAGCGCCATATGGAGCTGGCGGCGTCCTGCGGAGTTCCGGTGGTAGCCACCGAATGCGGCTTCGTCCCGGGGAAGAGAGGCATTCAAGCCGAAACGTATGAATCGGTCTTTGCCGCCTTCGTGGACACCTTCCGATGGCTCGCCGAACGGGCGGGTCATTATGGCGTTAAGGTCGCCCTTGAGCCATGTGTCCTCGACGTTGTACCGAGCGCCAAGCGGACAAGGGATTTCCTGGAACAGGTCGGCTCGGAGCACGTTCAAGTGCTGCTCGATCCGGCTAACCTCATTGCGAACAGCTCGGAGGAGGACATGTTCTCCTATCTGGCCCCCCACATCGCTTACTTTCACGGAAAGGACCGCAAGGTAAACGATGCTTACGGTCGGATCGTCGGAGACGGAGATATCCGCTGGCCGGCCTTTCTGGAGCTGTATCACCGGCATACGGAAGGGCTCCCGTTTATTTTGGAGTATGTCAACCCAGATAACTTCGTTCAGGTGAAAGACCGGGTGCTCAACTTCGACCGGATGAGGTGACGATGGATAATCGTACAGGAAGGAGCGGAAGCCGCTACTCGTCCGGGCATGATCCGGTCGGCCATACGATAGGGGAGGAGGGGACCTAGATGCTTGCCGCGGAGAGGTATCAGCATATTCTGAGGCTGGTTAACGAATGGGGAAGCGTAAGGGTGGCCGATCTCAGCCAGCTGTGCCGGGTGACGGACGAAACCATCCGGCGGGATCTGGACCGTCTCGAAAGCGAGGGCCATCTTCTCCGCAGCTATGGAGGAGCGGTCCGGGCTCAGGCCCAGTCGACGGAAACCTCCCACGAGCTGCGCGAGGCCGTGCATGCCGGGGAGAAGCAGAGCATTGCCGCGGCTGCGGCCCGGCTGCTGGAGCCGAACGACCGGATCGTCCTCGATGCGAGCACTACAGCCATCCAGCTGGCCGTGCAGCTGCCGGACATCCCGCTCACCGTGCTTACCAATTCCCTCCGGATCAGCCTCCTGCTCAGCGAAAGAAAGAACATAACCGTGATTGGAACGGGGGGGACCCTCGTCCCCAAATCACTATCCTATGTCGGCCCGCTGGCCGAGCAGTTTCTCGAGGAATATCACGTCAACAAAGCCTTTCTCTCCTGCAAAGGCGTCCATCTGGAGCGCGGAATAAGCGAATCCAATGAGCTTCAGGCCCGCGTCAAACGCAAAATGGTGGCAATGGCGGATCAAGTATTCGTCCTTGCGGACGGAAGCAAATTCGATGTGCAGGCCTTTACCATGATCAGCGGCTGGGACGGAATTCACTCGGTCATTACAGACTCTCAGGCGCCTGCCGGCCATGTTCAGAGCCTTCAGCGGAGAGCGATCGAGGTCATCCTGGCCGGATAACCTGCTTCTCCGCTCGAAAGATGGCGCAAATGACTTGTTAAATGGCCGAAAAGGCTATGATCTGGCGGGCTTGGAGCTGTATGATGGAGACAAGGAAAGCAAAGGAAAGGGAGGGAAGCGAATGATCGGCAAGACCATCTGGCTTATTCCCGACGGCTACCTGCCCGCCCGCAGCACCGGGGAGCAGATCAGCCACGAAGCGGTTTGCGTTCTCAATCTGGGTGAGGAGGACGCCGCGATCCGCTTGACGTTTTACTTTGAGGACCGGGAGCCCATGGACCGCTTCCGCTCGTTCTGCGGGGCCAGGCGGACGCATCACATCCGGCTCGACCGGCTGACGGATGATGAGGGGAACCCCGTTCCGGTGGGCGTGCCCTACGCCATTCAGGTGGAGAGCAGCGTGCCCGTTGTCGTGCAGCACAGCCGCCTGGACACGAGCCAGGAGGCATTGGCGCTTTTTACCACTATGGCCTATTCGCCGGAGTAGGAGGTGTTGAGGATGGTCAGGCAGTTAAAACGGTCCCAATTCATGAACGAGCTTCCGCTGCCCTTCTATATCAACCGCTGCTTCCACGACGAGCACAACCTTCCGGCCGAGCACAGCCATGATTTTATCGAGCTGGTGTATCTCGTCAGCGGGAGCGGTGAGCATCTGTTCGAGGAGGAGAGCTACCCGATCCACGCGGGGGACGTTTTCATTATCAATCCGGGGGAAGTGCATGCCTATCGTACCGAACCCGGGGAGAGGCTGGAGATCATCAATTGTCTCTTTACCCCGGAGCTGATTCACGAGTCCCTGCTGAAGGAGCTCGGCATCTCCCAATCGATGGATTACTTCTACGTGCATCCGTTTCTTGACAAAAGAGAGCGGTTTCACCACCGGCTTAACCTGAACGGTAACAGCTCCGCTCAAGTGCTTTCGCTGCTTGAGGGGATGATTGCCGAATGGGAGGCGCGCCGCTCGGGATTCCAGACCATCCTGAAGCTTCAAATGCTGCAGCTGCTCGTTCTGTTGTCCCGCTGCTATACGATGCGGCTGGTGAAGGAAAGCAGGAAAACGAAGGAAGGGGAGCATACGCTGCTTGTCCGCCGGATCACCGGGTTTCTTGAAAGGCATTTCGACAAGAAGCTTCCGATCCCCGAGCTGTGCGAGCTGTTCGGCATCAGCTCCCGGCAGCTCAATCGGATCTTCAAGCAGGAAACGGGGGAAACGGTAACCGACCGCATTCACAGCATCCGCATCGACCGGGCCAAGCAATATTTGGAGGAGGGGGATGAAAAGGTCATCAGCGTGGCCCATCGAGTCGGCTACGAGGACCCCGCCTTCTTTACCCAGCTGTTCCGGCGCAAGGTCGGCTGCTCTCCCGGCCGTTACCGCAGCATGAATGAATAAACGATAACGACCAGGGGAGCGAAGGAGGGGCAGGATGAAACCGACCGTATCTGGCAAGACGAAGCAGTCCGGGACCCGCCCGGGTTCGGCCGGATTAAGCCGCAAGCTGATGCCCTACGGGTTCCTGATCCCCATCTTCGCTTCCATGGGCATCTTTAAATTTTACCCGCTGGCCATTGCCCTTCTGAAATCGTTCTATGAGTGGAACGGGGCTAATCTTAACCGCTGGACCGGTCTAACCCATTACAAAGCCCTGGCCTCAGACCCTACGTTTCATATCGCCCTGCGGAACATGGCGGTTCTGACAGGGGCTTATGCCCTTATCCAGCTGGTGATGCCCCTTGCCGGAGCCCTGCTGGTCTATCATCTCCGGGGAAGACGGCTGCGGGCCTTGTGCCAAACCGCTTTTCTTCTTCCGATGGTCGTTCCCTCGGTCATCGTTTACTTGCTGTGGCGGTGGATCTACGCTTCGAACGGGGTGATCAATACCCTGCTCGGCAGCCTGGGCTGGGACAGTCTTAAGCATGCTTGGCTGGGAGAAAGCTCGACAGCGCTGGCTTCGGTTCTCTTCGTGGGCTTCCCTTGGGTTGGGGGCGTCTCGTTCCTGCTCTTCCTGGCGGGATTGACGGCCATCCCCACCGAGCTCTACGAGGCGGCACGCCTGGAAGGGGCAGGAAGATGGAGAAGGCTTACGCAGCTCGAGCTGCCTCTTCTCAAGGGATCGCTTGGGCTTGTGCTTCTTCTTGCCGTCATTCATCAGGTGCAGAGCTTTGAGAACGTTCTCGTTCTGACGAACGGAGGACCGGGCTTTGCTACGATGACACCCGCCCTGTACCTGTACAAAAAAGGCTTCGAATACAACGATTTCGGCTATGCTTCCGCCATTGGAGTCGTGCTGTTCGCCGGCCTGCTAATCTTTACCCTGCTGACGCAGAGGTTCATGCGAAACACGGAGGGCTCGGAATAAGGCCGCCAAGAGGGGAGGAGAACGTAATGAAAGGAAGCCGGGCCGGTAGGGGAATTCATTACGGCTGCACGGCACTGCTGCTGGCTCTCACGCTGTTCCCCTTCTACCTGCTGCTGATTTCGTCAGGGAAAGATAAGGGGCAGCTCATCCGCCACTTCTGGACTCCCGTTGCTCCCTTTCATTGGGAGCATTACGGCATTGCCCTGAAGCAGCTATGGCCCTTCCTGCTGCACTCCGTCTGGATCACCCTCTGCCTGATTCTGTGTGTGTTGATCAATGGGTTAACCGCCGGCTATGCCTTCGCCCGCTTTCAATTTGCCGGCAAAGGCCTGCTGTTCGCCGTTGTGATGTCTCTCGTCCTTATTCCGGGCTTTCTGCTGCTTATTCCGCAATTCATGCTGTTCCGTAGCCTCGGCCTGCTTAATACGCTGTCCGCCCAATTTCTGGGGCCGATGGCGGGAGCTTCTTCCCTGGCCGTTCTCCTGATCCGGACGTTCTTCGAAGGCATTCCGCGCTCCCTTACGGATGCCGCCGCCGTGGAGGGGGCGGGGGAGCTGAGGATTTTGACGCAAATTATGCTTCCTTTATCCCTGCCCGTCGTAGCGGCGGTTTCGGTTATGAACGCTCTGCTCGGCTGGAACAACTACGTTTGGCCCCTAGTGGTCACCTCCGGAGACCGGGCCAAGCCCGTCATTCTGGGGCTGTCTTCCCTGACGGGGCCGATGGACAGCATTCTGGGCATCCAGATGGCCGGGTATGTGCTGGCCTCCGTTCCACTGCTGCTGCTGTTCCTGTTCTCCACGAAGGCGTTCGTTCACGGCATGACTTCGGGGGCGGTTAAGGCGTAGCAGGAAGGAAGACGCAGGCGGAAGGCGGGAATGACCATGGGAGGTGGAGAATGAAACCGAATCGAACAGGCCGAAGGCCTCTAATCCTGCTGGGTACGGCACTCGTGCTGGCGGCGGGAGCAGGGTGCACGGCGTCTTCCCCGGAGGCTAGCCCCGGGGGGCCGAGCGGGAACGGGACGGAGCTTAACGTCACCGTTATGCTGGAGACCCAGGGGGACCAGACGGAAATCGACGCCTGGAACGAAATTGTCCGTTCCTATCAGGAAGCTCATGCCGGTACACGCATCAAGCTTCAGACGATGTTCTTCCCGGGGGTGGAGCAGCACCGCACCTGGGTCACGACCCAGCTGATCGGCGGAACCGCGCCGGACGTGCTGACGACCCGGTACATATGGGATCAGGAGGATTTGAAGAAGGGGCTGCTGCTGGACCTCACCCCTTATTACCGGAAGGAGACCGCTTATTCGGGGGGGAAGACCTGGGAGGCGACTTTTCCCAAAGCGGTGATGGCCCAGCTGGCCGGAGACCAGGGAACCTATGCCAGCGTCCCGACCTTCGTGAACTCGGTGCGGGTTCTGTACAACAAGGAGCTGTTTGCCAAGGCCGGTATTCAGGAGGTTCCCAAGACCTGGGCCCAATTTATGGATGCCCAAGCCAAGCTGGCCGCCCAGAAGGTGACTCCGTTCGCTTTTCCCAATACGAAGCCGGGCGATTACAACTACAGCTGGGCGACGCGCATTCTCACCGAGGAGCTTACGGTGGGGCTCTATGACACCCTTGACGTCAACAAGAACGGGGTTATCGAGATCAACGAGTATGTCAAGGGAGTCGACCAAGGCATCCTTGACATCGAGAAAGCGCCGTTCCGCGACGTGTTCGGCCTCCTCAAGGACTGGAGCCGTTATTGGGCCAAGGGCTACAACGGGCTGGATTTTGATTCGTCCACCGATCTCTTCCTGCGGGGGGAAGCGGCCATGGTGATGCGCACTTCCGGCCAGAGCAAGGTCATCTACGAATCCAAAGCCCGCACGTTCGAGGTGGGGGCCTTCCCGCTTCCTTATCTGACGAAGGAAACCCATCCGTCCGCCTCTGGCAAGCTTATGGAGATCGGCGGAGTACCTGCTGGGAATCTGGCGATTCCGAAGAGCATCGCCCAGCAGAAGCTGGAGCCGGCGCTTGATTTTATCGCTTACGTCTCGTCGCCGCCTATCCAGGGACTTCTCGGGGAGAAGCTGTTCCGCACTCCGGCAACCGCCGATGCCGCGCTTCCGGAAAAGCTGAAGGGCTTTATGTTTGTCGGGGAGCAGATGAAGCTGAATATTTACGCCGGTGAAGTGGATAAGAATGTAACCGAAATGAACCAGAAGCTCGGCCAGCTGTTTCTTGAAGGGAGCAAAAGCCTGGACAGCTACGTTAGCGAGCTGAAGAAGCAGATGGTCGACGGCGCTCAGCAGAAGATGAAGGAGAACAATTGGTCGAAGGATAACAATTACGGCATTCATTAGCTTAGGGAGGGATAACCATGGCTTTGCAGGTTGGAGTAGTGGGAGTGGGAAACATCGGATCGATTCACGCTGGGGTTTACAAGGATCACCCTAAAACGGAGCTCGTCGCGGTATGCGACATTAACCGGGAAAAAGCGGACGCGGCCGCCGCGCGCTTCGGCTGCCGGGCGTTCTACAGCGTCCGGGAGATGCTGGACAGCGGTATCAAGCTGGACGCCTGCAGCATGGCGACCAAGGGAGAGGAGAACGGGGGAGAGCATTATACGCCCACGATGGAGCTCCTGGCCGCAGGCATTCCCGTGCTGGGGGAGAAGCCGATCTCCAACCGGATCGAGGAAGGGGAACAGATGGTGGCCCTGGCCAAAGAGAAGGGAATTCCGTACGGAGTCAACCTAAATCACCGCTTCACCCCGGCGGCAATCCGCGCCAAGGAATGGGTGGACGGCGGCCGTCTCGGCAAGCTGCATATGATCAACATGAAGATGTGGATCAACAACCCGGTCGAGACGTCCCCCTGGTTTCATCTTCGCGCCCTGCACCCGCATTCCTTCGACGTGATCCGTTATTTCTGCGGGGATGTGAAACGGGTCGCCGCCTTCATGATGAAGGGCGAGGGGCGGGCCATCTGGTCCAACGCGCAGATCATCATGGAGTTCGAGAACGGGGCCATCGGGAACCTGGTCGGCAGCTACGATGCCGGGGCAAGCTATGGCCTGGAACGGTGCGAGGTCGTTGGTTCCGAGGGAAGGTTCGTGCTGGATGATGCCTGCGAGCATCTGACTTACTACCCGCGCCGCAGCATCGAGACGGAAACGTACAGCTACCTTGGCGGCATGAGAAACTTCAACGAAACCTTCAAAAGCCGGATCAGCGATTGGATCGAGCAGCTGGATGCCGGGGTGTCCCATGACCGGATCAACGGCTCCGGCGAAGAGGCACTGAGAGCCCAGAAAATCATCGAAGCGGCCATCCGGTCCTTTGAGACGTCCACGATTGTAGAAGTGTAGGGCTTGCCTTCATTCGGTACATCATCCGGTACAGTCAAAGGCAGGAAAATCACGGGAGGTGCGATTCATGATTCAATTGGGGATCAATTCGGTGCTGTTCAAGGAATTTGATTTCGAGACGGCGGCCCGTCACATCAAAGCCGCCGGTTATGATGGGGTTGAGCTTTCGGCCATTAAGGGGATGTGCGAGCATCTCGAGCTGGACCGGTGGGAGGAGCAGGCTCCGGACATCCGCCGGATCGCGGAGGAGAACGGGCTGAAGCTTCTGTCGATGGAGGTGGCCGCGCTGGATGAAGGAAGGCTCCGGCCCGCCTTCGCCGCCGCTGCCGCCCTCGGCATTCCAGTGGTGAACGTAGGGCCGGGAGGCAAATCCGATGTGGAGGAGGATTTGGCCGCCACGCTCGACAAGCTGACCCGGATGGCGGAGCTCGCCGGCGAGCACGGGGTCACCCTGTGCGTGAAGGCACACGTGGGAGGCTCCATCTATAATACGCCGACCACCTTGCGCGCCATAGAGGCGATTGCCAATCCGGCCTTCGGTATCGACATGGACCCGAGCCATATTTACCGGGCGAATGAGAATCCGGAGGAAGCCCTTCCCCAGGTTATCGGCCGGGTCCGCCATATCCATATCCGTGACTGCCGGGGCCGGCAGGCGGGACCAGGCCCCATTGAGCTGCAGGCGTGCGGCCGCGGGGATATCGATTTGATCGGGTACTGCAAGGTGCTGGCGGATAACGGGTATGACGGTCCTGTCTGCCTGGAGGTTATTGGAGCAGGCGGCCATTCGCTCGCCCAGGTTTCGATCGTTGCGGCGGAAAGCTACGGCTATTTGAACGCGGTGCTGAAATCCCTTGGCGCCCGATAATCGGATCTACCAAAGGAGAGGATTCTCTTGACCAAAACCAAACCAAACCTGCTCCTCCTCGGAATCGACAGCCTCCGGCGGGATCATATGAGCGGCTACGGATATCACCGGCTCACCACCCCGCATCTCGACAAGTTCAGTGAAGGAGGCGTCCTGTTCGAGCAGCATTTCTCGCCAAGCATTCCGACGACTCCCGGCTATGCTTCCATGCTCACAGGGATGGACTGCTTCGGCACCGATGTGGTAGCGCTCCGCCACGGGGGTCCGCTTGGCGGTCATGTGACGACGCTGGCCGAGCTCCTGGAGCAGAAGGGCTATAACACGAGCTGTATCGGCTTTACCGGCAACCCTTCGGCCAGAGGCTTTCAGACCTACCTCGATTATGAAGGCTGGGGGCCGGACGGAACGGGGAGATCGCCGAAGGCCGATAACCTGAATGCCGTCGCCTTGCCGGAGCTGAGAAGACTTGCGGCCGATGACAAGCCCTTCTTCCTGTTCCTCCGCCATATGGACCCGCACTCCCCTTACCTGCCGCCGAAACCGTTCGAACGGATGTTCTATGACGGCAACGAGTTCGACCCGGATAACCACTCGCTTGACGACTTGTATGCGTTTAAGCCGTTCGTGGATTATTTCACCTCCTGGTTCCCGGAGGGCTGTACGGACAGCGACTACATCGATGCCCAGTACGACGGGGCTGTCGCTTATATGGACGCTTCCATTCAAACGCTGTTCACCGCTCTCGAGAAGATGGGGCTCGAAGAAGAGACCCTCGTCGTGGTGACGTCCGACCACGGGGAGACGCTGAATGAGCATGACTGCTACTATGACCACCATGGGTTGTATGAGACGAACCTCAGCATCCCGTTGATTCTGCGCTATCCCGGCAAGCTGCCGGCCGGACGCCGCGTCTCGAGCCCGACCCAGATCAAGGATGTCATGCCTACGGTTCTCGAGCTTCTTGGCATTGAAAGCGCAATCCGGTTCGACGGACGCAGCCTGCTCCCCCTCGTACGGGGCGAAGAGAGGGTGCCCGAAAGCGAAATGTATTTGACGGAATGCACCTGGATGCGGAAGCACGGCTGGCGGACGCCGGAATGGAAGCTTATCGTGGCGCTGGAGCCAGATTTTCACTTCAAGCCGGAGATCGAGCTCTATAACCTGATCCGGGATCCGCAGGAGCTGGTGAACGTGGCCGAGCAGGAGCCCGAGGTGGTAAAGCTTCTGAAAGCACGGCTGGAAGCCCATGTGGCGAAACGCGAGAAGCAGACGGGCCGGTCGGCGCCCATCCACGTCAACGTCAACTGGCACGGACTGGGCACCGGACCGTTCGAGTCCTCCCAGGAAGCGTATGACAGCCTGCATATCGGCTCTCCGAAGACGGCGAAAAGCCTTCAGAGCAAAGAAAAGAAGCAGGACGACGCCGGGGAGGATTTGACGGAGATCCCGTCCGCCTGAAGAGAGTAAGGAAATGGGGGAGCCTTCCCCCTTTTTTGATTGGTGCCGGAAGGGAAAGGAGGAGAGCGGAATTGATTAAAGCAGCAGTGGTGGGTGTCAACCATATCGGGCGGATTCATTGCGGGTGTTACAAGGATCATGCGGAAGTGGAATTGAAGGCGGTTTGCGACATGAACCGGAAGCTCGCCGACGCAGTGGCGGCCCAGTTCGGGGTAAGAGCCTATTACGACCTGGAGACCATGCTGGAGCAAGAGGACCTCGATGTTATAAGCGTGGCCACCGGGGGCTTCGAGAACGGGTCGCACCACTTCGGGCCGGTGATGACGGCGTTGAAGGCGGGCAAGGATGTGCTGGTGGAGAAGCCGATCTCTAATGACATCGGGGAAGCGAAGGAAATGATCCGTCTAGCCGAGGAACAGAACGTAAGATTGGCGTGCAACCTGAATCACCGGTTCACCCCCGCCGCCCGCCGGGCGAAGCAGTGGATGGAGAACGGGGAGGTCGGCCTTCCGCTGTTCCTTAACATGCGGCTGACCATCGGCAATCCGAACGAAACGAGCCCGTGGATTCATCTGCGGGCCCTCCACCCTCATTCCTTCGACGTCCTCCGCTATTTCGGCGGGGAGATTCGCCGGGTGCAAGCCTTCCTGACCAAAGCCCCGGGACGCACGGTTT
Organism: Paenibacillus aurantius; assembly: GCF_032268605.1. Taxonomy (NCBI): domain Bacteria; kingdom Bacillati; phylum Bacillota; class Bacilli; order Caryophanales; family Paenibacillaceae; genus Paenibacillus; species Paenibacillus aurantius. The sequence goes on along the minus strand of NZ_CP130318.1, from coordinate 3,924,395 downwards.
GGTCTACGGCCTCCATTAATCTGGAGTTCGAGTCGGGGGCCGTCGGGCATCTGACCGGAAGCTACGATCTATTCGGCGGCCATCCGATCGAGAGCTGTGAAGTGGCGGGAGACAAGGGCCGGTTTGTCATCGACAACGTGTACGAATCCGCGACCCTATATCCGGGCCGCCAGGAGGAGCTTAAGGTATTCCGCAATTCGATCTTCGGCGGGCTGAAGGGCTTCAACGATACGTTCCGGGTGCGGCTCGAGACGTTTATCCGGGAAATCCGGGACGGGGTTCCTCCGGAGGCCATTGAAGCGTCAGGCCGGGACGCGCTGGCGGTCCAGGCGGCTATCGAAGCCGCCATCCGCTCCCATGAGGAAGGCGGCCGTCCGGTGGAGGTTGCGGAGATAAGGAGCTAGGGCTTTGCCCTTAACCGGGTACGGAGAAAACCCAGGTAGGCGCGATAAGAAAGGGAAGCGGAGCTTTCTTGGCGGATAAGGCACAAGAGGAGGAATTAGGATGGAACAGGCGGGCTTGGTGCTGTGGTTCACAGGACTGTCGGGAGCCGGCAAAACGACAACGGCAAAGGCTTTGCAGGAGGCCTTGCGGGCGTCGGGGAATAAGGTGGAGCTTCTCGACGGGGATGAGCTCCGGAACACGATTTCGAAGGGGCTCGGCTTCTCTCGCGAGGACCGGCTGGATAATATCCGCCGGATTGTTTACTTGAGCCGGCTGCTTTCCCGCAATGGGGTCACCGTGCTCGTTTCGGCCATTACGCCTTACCGGGAAATGAGGCAGATGGCCCGGGAGGAGCTTCCCGGCTATGTCGAAATCTACGTGGACTGTCCCTTGGCGGAATGCGAGCGGAGGGATGTGAAGGGCTTGTATGCCAAAGCCCGCCGGGCCGAAATCCCCTCGTTTACCGGAATCGGAGACAGCTACGAATCACCGGAGCAGCCGGATCTCGTTCTGCGCACGGACCGCGATCCGGTCGAAAACAATGTCTCTTTGGTGCTGGAATATATGGAAGCCAGACGCAGGCAGGGAGAAGCCGTATGAACATCGTCATGATTTCCCTCGATACCCTGCGCGCTTCCCGTCTTGGCTGCTACGGCTACCGCAAGCCGACTTCCCCTTATCTCGACCAGTTCGCTTCGGAAGGAGTGCTCTTCGAAAGGGCTTATGCCGCCGACATTCCGACCGAGGTCGCCCATACGGGAGTCTTCACGGGAAAGCTCGGCCTCCGGACCGGTATCGTGTCACACGGTTCTTCCTTGACCCAGCTTCCCAAAAAAGAAGCCTGGCTGCCTTCGATTCTGAAGAATGCCGGCTATACCACGGCAGCGGTGGATAATTTGTACCAGCTGAAGGAATGGTTCGCCCGGGGCTTCCGGTATTACATCAATTCCTCGGGGGCCCAGCGGAATATCGACGGGCGGACCGTGAACGAGCTGGCCCTGCCTTGGATCCGGCAGCATAAGGACGAAAAGTTCTTCCTGTTTCTTCATTATTGGGACGCTCACACCCCCTATGTCCCGCCGCCGGAGATGGTGAGGCCCTTCTACGAGGAAGGACGGGACCCGTTCGATCCTCACAACCGGAGCATGGAGGCGGCCTACAATCATGCGGCCTATCCGTTCTTTAAGCATCATCATTACGACCAGTTGGGTCCGGTGACCGATGCGGATTACTTAAGCGCGCTTTATGACGCGGAAATCCGTTATCTGGACGACCGGTTGAAGGAGCTCGATGAAGGGCTCCGGGCGGAAGGGCTGTACGAGAACACGATGGTCGTCTTGTTCGGCGACCATGGGGAAAGCCTGACCGAGCATGACATTTACTGGGACCACTGCGGCCTGTACGAAACGACGGTGAACGTTCCCGTTCTGCTCCGGTATCCCGGCAAACTTCCGGAAGGTCTCCGGGTAAAGGGGCTGGTTCAGCAGGTCGATTTGATGCCGACCCTTCTCGAGGCTGCCGGAGTGGAAGTTCCGCCCGGACTGGACGGCCGAAGCCTCTGGCCGGCAATGGAAGGGAAGGAGGAGGGGACGCGGGAGGAGATCTACCTGAGCGAATGCGCCTGGCAGGCCAGCCGGGGGGTGGTCACCCGGGATTACAAGTTTATCCGTACCTACGATTCCGGTCCCTTCCGGCGTCCTCCGCGTGAGCTGTATCAGTTGACGACGGATCCCGATGAGGCGAGTAACGTGGCGGAACGCTTCCCGGCGATTGCCGACCACCTGGAGGGAAAGCTGAGAAGCTGGGTGGAGCAAGTGCTGAACGGGCGCGAGGATCCGATGAGAGAGCAGCTCGAGGTGGGGCTGCCCTTCCGCAACCGGATCCACGACATCCTGGTTTCCTACGGATTAACCTGGGAGGACTGGATGAAGGACCCCCGGCGGGAGCGGTTTGATGAAGCAAGCCGCCAGTGGAAACAGCAGGTATGAGGAGGGAGGAAGCCAGCGCTATGGAAAGGATTTCCGCTGCGGAGGGTCGAAAGCCGAATCTACTGATCATCGTCGCCGACCAGCTCCGGCATGACTGTGTAGGTTGGAGCGGCGGGAGGTCCGTCCGTACCCCCCATCTGGACCAGCTGGCGTCGGAGGGGATGGACTTCCGCCAGGCCTATTCGCCCATCCCCGTATGCGGACCGGCACGCCAAGCGTTCGTATGCGGACAAAGGCCGGAAACCTACGGCGGGCTGTGGAATCCTTCCCTCGGCCTTCCGGTAAAGGCGCTGGAGCCCGATTCGTTTTCCTGGGCCCGTTCGTTGGAGATGGAAGGTTACCGGAACACGTACTTGGGCAAGTGGGACGTAAACCCGGACCATGACCCGACTTCCTACGGATACGGGGAATACATCGACAGCGAAAGGCTCTACCGGGACTATCTGAAGAGCCGGGAGCCCGCTGTTACCTACACGGCAGGATTCTGGGGGGAAATCGACCCCCTTCCGGTAGAGGAAACCCGGACGCACCGGACCGCGGCTCTGGCCATCGAGGCCATGGAGAAGCTGACGGAAGGGACGGGGCCATGGCAGCTTCGTGTCAATTTTACCGAGCCCCATCTGCCCTGCCGGCCCGCTTCGGAATTCGCCGCTCTCTATTCTCCGGAGGAGATTCCTCCGTGGGAGAGCTTTGCGGAGACCTTTGAAGGCAAGCCCTACATTCAGGGCCAGCAGCTCCGAAATTGGAAAATTGAGGAGTTTACCTGGGAGGACTGGGCGCCAGCCGTGGCCCGGTATTACGCGGTCATTACCCAGCTGGACGAGGCCGTCGGAAGGGTTCTGAAGGCATTGGAAGATGCCGGGCAGAAGGAGCAGACGATGGTGGTCTTCACATCGGACCACGGGGACATGGCAGGCGGGCACCGCATGATCGACAAGCATTATGTGATGTATGACGATGTGGTGCGCGTGCCCTTCCTGGTCCGGTGGCCCGGGGTGATTCCGCCGGGAAGCCGGAGCGACGCCTTCGTCTATCCGTTCCTTGATCTGCCGCCTACCCTGCTTGACCTGGCAGGGGCGCCGCCTCCCGAAGGGGCTGTTCTTGCCGGCCGCTCTCTTCTCCCGTTATGGACGGGAGAGGAAGACCCGGCCGGCGTGCCCTCTCCCGAAGGTTGGCGGGAGGAGGTCGTCTCCACCTACAACGGGCAGCAGTTCGGGCTTTTTTCCCAGCGCATGCTTCGAACCCGGGACTGGAAATATGTCTGGAATCCGACGGACACGGATGAGCTGTACGACTTAAAAAACGACCCGCATGAGCTGAACAATGCCGTTCGAATGCCGGAGAATCATAGGAGGGTTCAGGAACTGAGAAGGCGGCTCTACGATATCCTTCTGAAGGAAGGCGACGGGCTGGTCTCGACCAGCTGGATGCGGGACCAATTGATGGAAGGTCACAAGAAATAAAGCGGGGACGGGTGGGTTTCCGAACCGGGGCTCCTTAAGATAGGCAGGAAGCATGCCGGCCTGAGGGGCTTTTTGGGTTGGCAGGATAATGGTCCGTGCTGTTAGGCAGACGCCTCAACCCCCGATGCAACGCCGGACTGCCGCAACGGCACACCAGCAACGTCGCAACGCTCCGAACAAAGAAAAGGCTTCCATCCGCTCGCGGAAGGAAGCCTGTTTCTTATGGTTTTGGCGAAGCTCGGTTCAGCGGCAAGTACTTTACCCTTGGCGGACGAGCTTCGTGATCCGGCCGTCCGAGATCCATTCGGCCACGTAAACGTTCCCTTGCGAATCGACGCAGACGCCGTGAGGAGAGCTGAATTTGTCCGGGCGGAAGTAGTCCTTCGGCAGATTGGGCCAGCCTTTCTGCTTGTAGGCCTGCTGATCCTCACCCAGATGGGTGATCAAGCGGTCCTCCGCATCCAGAATCGTGATCCGGCTGTCCAAATCGGGAATGTACACCTCGTCCCGGAAGAAGTAGAAGCTGCAGGGAAGATCCAGGTTATGATCCATGAAACGCTTATGCTGGCCGTCCATGGTAAATACCTGAATGCGGTGGTTCCGGCGGTCGGCCACATACAGCTCCGGCTCCGGGCCTCTCGGATTGACCGAAATGCCGTGAGGCTCGATGAGCTTGCCCGGCTCGGAGCCCCGTCCGCCCCAGCTGCGGATGTATTGGCCGGAGGCTTCGTACTGGTGCACATAATACTGCCCGTAGCCGTCGGCTACATAAATATCGCCGTTCGGCCCTACGCAGACATCGGTCGGTATGTATCTCCGGTCATCCCCGTACAGGTCGGGCCGGTCGGGAGTGCCTATCTCGAGAAGCACTTCGCCGTCAAGCGTGGTTTTGACCAGAAGGCTTCTTTTCGTATCCGTAAAGTACAGAAACTGTTTCCCATCGGGCTCTTGATGAAGATAGAAGCCGTGGGCGCCCCCTTCAAATTCCTCTCCCCAAGAAGCGAGGAGCTTACCCTTCGGATCAAAAACAAGTACCGGGTCCTTCCCCGTATGATGCACATAAACATTGTCCTCGGCATCCACGCAGATGCCATGGGTATAGCCGTACGCTTGGCCGTCCGGCCGCTTTCCCCAGCCTTCCTCCACCCGGTAAGAGTGGCTCGCGTTTCCTATGATAGCACGTTCCCCCATATCAGCGCCTCCTTCAGCTTGACTACCCTTTCAGTATAAAGCAGATGGAGGGAAGAATTTGTCGAATAATGTAGACGAAAAGCGGGCTAAACGGCTTAATTCTTCAGAAGATCCGGCTTCGCTGCCGGAACTGGCTCGGAGTCAAGCCGGTGACGGCTTTGAAATTGCGGCAGAAATAATGAATGCTCGAATAACCAAGCTTGGCTGCGACTTCTTCGATGGACGGCTCTCTCGAAAGCAGGAGCTGAGCCTGCCGGATCCGTTCCCGGATGAGATAATGCTTCGGCGTCAGGCCGGTCGTCTCCCGAAATAACTCCGCGAAGTAAGTCGGGTGATAACCCGTCAAGGAAGCAAGCTCCGGAATCGTCCACGGATAAGCCGGGTCCTTCTCCACCGCTTCCAAGGCATCGGCGATTTTGCTGCTGCCGCTTGCGGCCCGGAAGCGCTTGTCGAGCTGATACCGCAGCAGGGTGACCAGAAGCTGCACGAGCAATCCCCGCATCGCGGCTCCGGCACCGGGAGCCTCTTCGATGAACTCCTTGGCCAGTTCATGGAAGAGAGGCTCCAGTCCTTTGCGATCATACAAATGCTGCATAACGGCGGGTCCGCTGCCTTCCACTTCCACCTCGTAGGCTTTGGCGGGCAAAGAAAGATCCTCCTCCCGGCAGTCCCGGATCCCGGGGACCGGATGACGGGGTTCGAGAGAGGGGGCGTTCCAGCTGAAGTGAATGCTCGACAGGGTAAGCGGTTCATTAGCCAGAGCCGATAACCGGTGGGGAGTTTCCGATCCGTAAAAAAGACAATGACCCGGGGCGGCCTCGATCAAACGGCCCGCCAACTCGAGGGTGGCTCCGCCGGACACAATGTAGACGAGCTGGGAGTCGGGATTGATTCGGGGCCCCCACACCCTTCCGGGCGGAACCGTGATGTAATTGGCGAAATTGACCGTGGGACGGAGATCGCCCAGGCGGCCCACTTGTTCCTTCGGCGCTTCGGTTAACATTACCACGCCTCCTCCTGCTCTGCTTCCGTTACTCCCTATTCTTACCTGGATCTGGGAAAAGTGCAAGAACAACTTGGTTTTCTCTAAAGACCGGCAGGGGAGGGACTTGGTATGCTGTAAGCGTAAACCATTACGCGAGGGGGAACCCGAAATGTTAACCAACGAGCAAATACAGGAGTTTGACGAGAAAGGCTATATCAAGGGTGGAATCGTCCTGTCCGATGCGGAGGTCGAGAAGCTTCGGGAAGAGCTGGAAATGGTGATGGAAGGAAAGTCCGTCAAGAAGCCGGTTCATAACCGCAATTTGCTCGATAATTCCCATTACGGAATGAAAATCACGAAGAAGGAAACGGTCATTCAGATTGTGAACATCTGGATGGCCAGCGAGGTATACCTGGAGCATGCCGCCAACCGGACGATTTGCGAAGAGGTGGCCCAGCTATGCCGGACCGATACCCTGCGGATCTGGCATGACCAGATTCAATACAAGCCGCCTGTCACCGGGGGACCGACCTATTGGCATCAGGACCACCCGCTGTGGCCTGTCATTCAGCCCGCCGATCTGGTCAGCGCCTGGGTGGCGTTAGACGATGCGGTGATCGAGAATGGATGTATGTGGATGGTGCCCGGCAGCCACAAATGGGGGAATCATCAGAAGTACTTGAGCAGCAGCGAAGATTTCAAGCCCGTCCACCGCTCTCCCGAGCTGCTGCCGGCCGGGGTAAGCACGGAAGCCGTCCCTTTTGAAATCAAGAAGGGCCAGGTCGGGTATCACCACTGCCTCACTTGGCACGGTTCCCCTAACAACCGCTCCGAGCGCAAGCGCCGGGCCATTGCCGTTCACTACATGCCGGGCCAAACGATCTACGCCCCGACGGGGAATCATGTGATGGAGGCCCACATTCACGTCAAGGCGGGAGAACCGATGTCGGGAGACAGCTTTCCGGTGGTTTACCGCAAGCAGGAAGAAAACCGTTCGGCCATTTAACGTTAGGGCATTTTGATTAAGAAGAAATCGAATTTCCGACTACCCGTAGTATCATATGGAAAAGCCCGCTGTTTCCCTGAAACGGCGGGCTTTTGTTTTATGCCGGGAACCGTTCCCCTTTATTTGGATACTGCGATTAAGGGAATGCGGGTTAGGTTAAAGATAGAAGAAAGATCTGAATAGGTGGAGGCGTGAGCAGGTCATGAATAGCGCAAGGCCTAGTCCCAAAAAAGTAAAGGCGCAAGTCCATGCTTCGGCGCGCAACCTATGGTCCGGTATTTTGTTCGGTTTAGGCTTGGTGGCCTTTTTTGATGAGGCCGTTTTTCACCAGCTGCTTCACTGGCATCACTTTTACGATAAATCGACAACCGGAATCGGATTGGTCTCCGATGGTCTTTTCCATGCCTTCAGCTGTTTCGCGACGATTGCTTCCTTGTTTATGTTAGCCGATCTCCGGCGCCGGCAGGCTCTCCGCCTAAAGCGCTGGTGGGGTGGGGTATTTCTGGGGGCCGGCGGGTTTCAACTGTATGACGGGATGGTTCAGCATAAATGGATGAGGCTCCACCAGATCCGCTATGAGGTAGACCTGTTGCCCTACGATGTCATTTGGAACGTCGCAGCCGCTCTGCTGATTATCCTGGGGATGGTCATGATCGCCCGTACCCATAAAGAATCTCTCCAAGGGGAGTCAAGGAGCTGACATGCACACTAGCGCCGCTGACCATACCGGAGGCTTATGGTTTGAATTTTGGCCGGCTTTATTTTTTGTTGCTTTTGCCGTTATGTATTTGGATGCGGCTGGTAAATCCAACGGCCGCTTTCGGAAATGGCCGGTCTACCGGAGCCTCTGCTGGTGCGGCGGGGTGGGGAGCGTGGCCTTGGGGGCCGGTGGTTTTACTGCAGGACCTATACACCTGGGATTTGTTGCCCACATGACGGAGCACATGCTCCTTGGAATGATAGCCCCTCTGCTTATTGTTATGGCTGCCCCGATAACCTTGGCTTTACGATTACTGCCGACCCAATGGGCACGGCGTGTCACGCACTTTATGAATTTGCCGCTGATCCGTATCCTGGTGCACCCGGTGACGGCCGCCTTTCTAAATACCGGAGGAATGTGGTTGTTATACACCACTCCTTTATATGAGGTTATGCATGGCAGCAGCATGGTCTATTTTTTGGTTCACCTGCATTTCTTCCTAAGCGGATATCTTGCCGCGGCATCCATCCTGTACGTGGACCCGGTCTCTCACCGTTTCAGCTTCTCCTTCCGAGCCGTTGTTCTCATACTTAGCTCTGCCGCTCATAGTATCCTATCGAAAATCGTCTACTTCTCCCCTCCGCCGGGGGTGCCGGTCGAGGAGGCGCAGGCGGGCGCGCAGCTCATGTATTACGGCGGTGACGTTATCGAGGTCGCGCTTATCACGATCTTCTGCTTTCAATGGTATAGAGCTGTGCAGGTCCGGAGGCGGGGCAGCAATGGATTTTCCCGTCCGTGAACTTTTTCAATCCTTTAATAACAACAAGAAGGGGAGGAATGGGGGATGAGTATGGCTTTGCTGTGGGGGGCTCTGTCAGGCTCCGCTGTTTTCTTAGGCGCCCTGGCCGCCCTTTACCTCAAGATTCCCGTCAAGCTGACGGGCTGGATCATGGCATTCGGCACCGGCGTTCTGATGGGGGCGGCGGCCTATGAACTGCTGGGGGATTCCATGGAACAGGGGGGAATGGGGCCGACCGTACTCGGCTTCTCGATCGGAGCGATCTTGTTCACCGCGTTCGACTGGTACATCTCCCGCAAAGGCGGGGCGGGGCGCAAGCGATCCTCCAAAGAGAGCGAGAAGACCAAGAAAGGCAGCGCCGGAGGAGGAAAAGAGGGAGGAGCCGCCATCTTCGTCGGAACCGTCATGGATGCCGTACCCGAGTCGATCATGATCGGGACCAGTCTCCTCAGCGGGTCGGTCAGCTGGCTGCTCGTCGTCGCCATCTTCATCAGCAATATTCCCGAAGGGCTGTCCAGTACGGTGGGGCTTAAGGCAGGCGGCTATTCCAGAGGAAAGATATTGCTGCTTTGGCTGTCCGTACTGGTTATTTCGGCACTTTGTTCCCTGGGGGGCTACGTGTTTCTGGAGGGGGCGCCGGACGAGCTGATGGCGGTCATCGGCTCCTTTGCCGGAGGCGGCATTACCGCGATGGTCGCCTCTACCATGATGCCGGAAGCGTATGAGGAAGGAGGCCCGGTCGTCGGGCTGCTGTCCGCCTGCGGGCTGATCAGTTCCCTCATTCTTGACCGATTGTCGGGCTGACCGGGCAATGTTATCCTTAAGGTAACTTTTTCCGATTGGGGATGATGGAGTGGACAAGAGCAGTACGATCCGGCCCGGGAGCTTGGATAAGAATATGACGGTAACCGCCCTGGAGGGCGAATGGGAATGGCACTCCCCGAAAGAGAAGCCCATGGCGGTTCTTGGCTTCGCCTGGCTGGAAAGCGAGGGGCTTTACCGACGGCTGCCGGCCCATCCTTCCGAGACGCTTCCGCCGGCTGTCGATATGCTGGCCGATTGCACGGCAGGGGGACAAATCCGCTTCCGGACGAACGCTTCCCGGATCGCCGTCCGCGCCATATTGGGGGGATCCCCCAATATGTACCATATGCCCGGAACGGGGCAGAACGGGTTTGATGTTTACCTCGGAGAGCCGGGGGAGGAAAGGTATGTGGGGACCGTCCGCTTTGAGCCCCATCAGGCCGCCTATGCCAGCCTGCTTGTGGACGGCAGCCCTCCCGAAGGCTTACGCACGGTAACCATCAACTTCCCGCTGTACCAAAGCGTGCAGGAGGTCGAGGTGGGGCTCAGCCCGGGGGCCGAGGTGGCCGAGGCGGTCTTCCCGCAGCCGGGACGGCTTGTGTTCTATGGTACCTCTATCACACAAGGGGGATGTGCGTCCCGTCCCGGCATGAGCTATCCCCAGCAGATCGGCAGGAGTTTATGCCGGGAAGTGATCAACCTGGGGTTCTCGGGCAACGGGAAGGGAGAGCCTGAGCTCGCCCGGATCATCCGGGAGATCGAACGGGTGGATGCGCTTGTGCTTGACTATGAGTCGAATTGTACGCTCGAAGGCTATCTGTCCACGCTTGAGCCGTTTATCCGGCTGTACCGGGAGAAGAACCCTCTGACACCGATTCTGGTATCGACCAAAATCCGGTACGCCAAGGAAGCCATTCAGCCCAGCCTCACCGAGCTTCGAATCCGCAAGCGGGACTTCGCCCGGGAAGTCGTAGAGCGTTTAACAGCCGAGGGGGATGCCAACCTCTACTGGTGCGATGGAGGAAATCATCTGGGGGAGCGGTTCGATGAATGTACGGTGGACGGCGTACATCCCACAGACCTGGGCTTTGCCAGGATGGCCGAGGGGATCGGACAGCACTTGGCCGGGATTTTGGGTATTGTTCGGAAATAGTCATTAAAAGAATCGGGAAACGGCCGTGGAAGGACGCCGTTTCTTTTTTTGTCCGCCTTTTACGAAGCAAAGGGGGCGGTCGGAGAGGCCAGTGCAGAAATACAAAAAATAATGCTTGCAAAGGCTTTCATCCCCAAGTATTCTAATAATAAATCAATTTGATTAACTAATGAATGGAAGGGGTTCGATGTTAAAGGTACCCAGCCACCTGTTGGGTTAAAGGTCGGCCAATCAGGAGAAGAAGCTGCAGCTCGCGGTGAACGGCGATGGCGTTACCACCTTAGGGGGATAGAGGCCGTCCGATACATAAAGCAATGCCAAGGAAAATGCCCCGGGACACGAGGGAACAGCTGCGATCCGGTTATTCAAAAGACTTCCGGGCATGGCCGTTTACAAAGCATTAGGAATGCGCAAACATTCAGCAAACAAAAGGCTGGTACCCTGTAATAGTAAATCGATTTGATTAACTATCTCGAAAATGAGAGGAATCGGTGTAAAAATGAAGAAAAGTTTGACTGTTTTGACAGCCGCCTTTGTGGCTTCCAGCCTGTTAACCTCCGCTTGCAGCAAGGAGGCTCCTGCCGCTGAAGGGCAAGGAGCCAAGCCCGTGGATCCGGTTCTGAATGAAACCGGTTATCCGATCGTCAAGGAGCCGGTCAAGCTGCAGTTTTTTACGGGAAGGAATTCCGGAGGAGCCGAGAACTTTAACGAGCGTATGCTCTGGAAGGAGTATGCGAAGAAAACCGGGATTGACGTGGATTTTCAGCTCGTCAACTTCGAGAACCTGAGTGAGAAATTTAACTTGGCCATGTCGAGCGGCAATTACCCCGATGCGTTCCATACCGCCCGGATCTCGACCAACGACATTGTAAAGTACGGCTCCCAAGGAATGTTCATTCCGCTTAACGGCATGATCGACAAATATGCCCCGAACTTCAAGAAGCTGCTGGATCAATATCCCGCCATCAAGAAGGGAATCACGATGCCGGACGGCAACATCTACTCCGTTCCGCTCGTGTATGAGCCGGACTTCTACGCGGTTCTGATCAGCCAGAAGCTGTGGATCAACAACGATTGGCTGACCAAGCTGAAGATGCCGGTGCCTAAGACGCTGGACGATTATTACAGCTACTTGAAGGCCGTCAAGAACACCGACCTGAACGGCAACGGCAAGGCCGACGAGATTCCTTACGGCGGGGTCGGCACCGGTTCCCTGTTGGAGGTGCTCAAGGGTTCCTTCGGGCTGATGAACAAGGGCACGAACCACCGGAACGTGGATGTGGATCCTGCGACCAACAAGCTGCGGTTTATCCCGACCGACCCGAGGTACAAGGAATTGCTGCAGTACTTGAACAAGCTGTACACCGAAGGCCTGATCGACAAAGACATAACCACGATCAAGAATCCCGCGTTCGCGGCCAAAGGGTCCCAGGGCATATACGGCTCTCTCGTGACGACCTTTCCGTCCACTGTGATGGGGCAGAAACAGTATGTCATTCCGGCTCCTTTTGAAGGCCCGCACGGGGATAAGCTGTTCACGAACATCCAGAATCCGCTCGTTCAGCCGGGAGCCTTCGTCATCACCGATAAAAACAAGCATCCGGAAGCGACCATGCGCTGGATCGATTACTTCTTCAGTGACGAAGGGCAGCAAAATTTCTTCATGGGCTTCGAAGGCGTTACCTTTAAGAAAACCGCAGACGGCAAGCTGAATTATACGGATGAGATCATGAACAACCCGAAAGGGATGGAGCAGGGCGTCATGAAATATCTCACCTGGCCGGGGGGGAGCTATCCGGGCTATGTGACGAAGAAATACTTCAAGGCGGTCGACGAGGAGACGAACAACCAGCATAAGGTGCTCGGCGATTCGCTGCCGAAGGAGAACTGGCCGGCGTTTACCTATACCGTGGAAGAATCCGATCAAATGAAAACGCTCTGGACGGATTTGAATACCTACATAGACGGCATGACGGTCAAGTTCATTACCGGCGCCGCTCCGTTCAGCGAGTGGGACAATTATACGGCAACCGTTAAGAAAATGAAGGTCGACGAGTACATGAAGCTGTATGAAGGAGCCGCCCAGCGTTATCAATCTTCCAAATGATAAGGAGGAATTCGCATGACCATTCGTAAAAGCACGAGGCTTGCCGCTTTCGGATTAGCCGCCGCTTTGCTCGCTTCTTCGTTCCCAGGCGGGACGAAACCCGTCAAGGCGGAGGATAACGTCCTCGGACCGGTACCGTCCCTCCTGATCACCGAACTCGCTCCCGACTCACCCAACAAAACCAATGACGCAGGCAAGGTGGTGGACGGCTACGAATTCATCGAGGTGTACAACAACAGCGACGTTCCGGTTCCTCTTAAAGGGTACAAAATCTTGTACTATTCCAGTTCGACGTACGCGACCTGGACGCTGAACGCGGACAAATCGGTGATGCCGCTGAGCTCCATGATTCTCTGGGTTCAGTCCCCCAACCTGACGGTAACGGCGGACCAGTTCAATGCGGCTTACGGCTCCTCGATCCGGGAAGATCAATTCTACCCGGTTGTCACGGCCGGCTTCTCCAACACCGGTTCGCGCCGGGTGCTGCTGACTACCCCGGACGGGATAGAAATCTCGCGGGCGGAGTATGTGGGGATCAACGACGCAGCGGACAGCACGTCCATCGTCTACTCCTATCCGCTGAACGGCAGCACGCTTATGCGGCAGACGGCGATCAAGCAGCCCCCGACTCCCGGAGTCCTGCTTCCGGGACAGGCGCCGTCTGCGGCCGCTCCAGCGGCCCCTGCCGGCCTGAAAGCTGCAGCCGGCGACCGGCAGGTCACCTTGAGCTGGAGCGTGGGGGCCGACCCGGCCCATGACCGCTACCAGCTTCTGGTGAACGGCAAACCGGCGGATGACCTTATTACCGGGACCTCCTACACCTTGAAAGGGCTGTACAACTACACCTCCTATTCCATAGCCTTGAGGGCGGTGAACCAAGAGAACCAGATCTCCCTTCCCGTCAGCGTCAAATCGACGCCGGTTCCAGCGGTTAAGGACAGTGTGGCCCCAGCGGCTCCGGCAGGAGTAACAGCAGAGGCGGGAGCCGGTGAAGTCAAGCTGAGCTGGCAGCCGAATGCCGAAGGGGATGTGATGGCTTACCGGATCTACACCGACGGCAAACTGAGCCAGACCGTGGACAGCTCGACTTATTCCGCCACCGTTCCGAACCTGACAGGGGGAACGGCCTACCGGTTTGAAACGGCTGCTCTGGATTCGTCCAACAACGAATCGGCGAAATCCGCATCGGAAACGGCGGTTCCCGAGCATCAGCCGATCACCCAGGAGGATATGGGCTTCGAGGCGCCGGATCCGTTCGAGCCCTTCACAGAGTATCTCGATACAAGCGAGCCGGGTGCGTTCGTCCCCGGACTGCGTCAGAACCTGATTCCCCAAGGGATCGATTATGTGAAGGAGAAGAATTGGACGGTCATCAGCGCTTACCGCTCCGACAAGCGGCCGAGCATGCTGTCTTTTCTGGACGACGCAACGGGTAAGCTGGTCAAGTCCTTTCATCTGTACAACCCCGACGGAACGCCTTATAACGGCCATGCCGGAGGCGTGACCGTCAGCGGGAAGCACACTTGGGTGGCGAATAACCGGTTCCTGTATCAGAACAGCCTGGAGGATGTATATCGCCAGCAGGACAACACCAACCTGACCTTCACCCCGGGAGGTTTCCGGGTGTATAACAATGCATCCTTCGCGACCTATGCGGACGGGACGCTCTGGACAGGGGATTATTACTACCCGCCAAGCTACCAGACACCCGCCAACCAAAAGCTGATTAACCGGGACGGAGTCGAATACGGCGCGTGGATGACCGGATACAAGCTTGATCCCGAAACCGACAACCTGCCGGCGGGGCGGAAGCTTGATGACGCTACCCCGGTGACCCCGGATTACATTCTGTCCATCCCGAACAAGATCCAGGGAGCCGCCTTTGCCGGCGATCATATTCTGCTCAGCTATACGGCCGAGAATGCCTACAGCTCGCTGCTTAAGTACCGCAACCCGATGAAGGACGCTCCTCACACCTACGTCGAGATCGACGGCAAGCAGGTGCCGGTCTGGTTCCTGGACAGTGCGGAGAAAGAAGACGAGATGATGATCCCTCCTTATGCGGAAGAAATCTCCGTTCGCGGGAACAAGGCCTGCCTGGTCTTTGAATCCGGGGCCAGCACCTTCAGCCCTTACATGTATTATCCGATCGATCAGGTGCACTGCTTGGATCTGGCCGCCTGGGAAGCTTATGACGGAATTTCGATTCAGGGGCTGGACGAAACCATGGTTCACGGAAGTGCCGCATCGCTGAAGGTCCTGCATGCCCTCGGGGAGAAGGGCACCTTCGACGTCACCAAACCATCCGTCTTGACAACCAGCAATCCGGCTGTAGCTTTGGTCTCTCCGGAAGGAATCCTTCTGGCAACAGGCCCAGGAGAGGCGGTCATTACGGCCGAATACGAAGGAAGAAAGGCCGAGCGCACGGTAAAAGTCATTCCCCGGCTCGATTCCCTTACTCTTCAAGTGCCGGAGCACCCTGTCGACCGGGGAGCGGTTATCCCTATCAAGGTGACCGCCTTCTACAGCGACGGTTTGGATAAGGACGTGACGGCGTCCGCCCGGTACCTTTTGAGCAGGACGGAAACAGCGGAGCTTCAAAACGGGGTCTGGACCGCCCGTACGCCGGGGCGAACACTGATCACCGCCTCTTATGAAGGAAAGGAAACGGAACCTTCCGCCTTAGTGGTCCGGGCCAAAACCGAAAAATAATCAGCTTTATCTTTAAGCTTATCCGGCAGGTTCAAGAATCTCCCGGCTTCCCCTCCGGATTCTCACATCTTTCGGTTTAGGGAAGCCGGGATTAATCCAGCGAGCAAGCTATAGAGAGAAAAGGAAACCATCTACTCATGATCATCCTGTTAACCGTAATTGTTGCCGTTGCCGCTGTTCCTTTGCTTTATTTCGTGTGGATGCATTCGAGCCGTCTGTCCGGCCGGCCCGCGGATGCCCTTATTGTTCTCGGTTACCGCTGCGAGAACGATGCGCTCCATCCTCTTCTTAAGGAAAGGCTGGATACCGCCATCGGCTTAATGAACCGGCATTCCTACCGGTGTGTTATCGTGTCAGGGGGCTCGGTTGCCTCCAAACGGAGCGAGGCGGAGATCATGAAGCAGTACCTGCTGAGCCAGGGCATCCCTCCCCGTTTAATTGTGGAGGAGAGCTGGTCCCGCAATACCGTCCAGAACATGGTAAACTGCGGGCTCCTGATGGAGGAAAGGGGTCTCCGTACCTGTCTCGTGGTGTCCAACTCCTTCCACATCCGGAGAATGAAATACATTGTGAAAGCCCTTGGCATGAAGGCCATGTTCTATGCCGACCGCAGCCCTCGGGCTGTCTTCAGGCAGGGGAAGCTGACCGTCCAGGAGATCCGGGCGTTCCGCCTGACGCTCCCCTGGCTGGAGAAGGTTTCAGGCATGCCTCGCCGGGAGCTGATGGGAAAGAACGCCGCCCGCCCCGCCAATCCTAAACCGGTTGAGTGAAATCCGAACCGCTATGGAAAAGGAGTAATTCCCTATGCAAGCCAGATTGGAAAACACCGCAGGGGCCGCCTCTAGGCCCATGCGATTGCGTAAACGGCTGCTGCCTTATGCCAGGAACTGGCAGCTTTATCTGCTTCTTGTCCCCGTCATTGCCTACTATGTCGTCTTTGAATACGTTCCGATGTACGGGGTTCAGATCGCCTTCAAAAATTTCCTCGCAAGCAAGGGGATATGGGGAAGTCCGTGGGTGGGCTTCAAGCATTTTGAACGTTTTTTCGAAAGCTATTTCTTCTGGCGTCTCTTGCTTAATACGCTTGGGATCAGCCTGTATCAGCTGGCCGTGGGCTTTCCCGTCCCGATTCTGTTGGCGCTTATGATCAACGAAGTTCGGAAGCCCCTGTTTCGGCGGTTCGTCCAGACCGTCACGTATGCTCCCCATTTTTTGTCCACGGTGGTGCTGGTGGGGCTCTTGTTTATTTTTCTTAATCCGAATACGGGACTGGTCAACAATTTCCTTAAGCTGATCGGCCTGGAGCCGGTTGCCTTCATGACCGAGCCCGGCTGGTTCAAGAGCATTTACGTTCTCTCCGGTGTGTGGCAGCAGATGGGATGGAGCTCGATTATTTATCTGGCAGCTCTTTCGGGCATCGATCCCCAGCTGCATGAGGCGGCTCGGGTGGATGGGGCTACCCGCCTGCAGCGGATCCGGCACGTGAACCTGCCCGGCATTATGCCGACGATTATCATTCTGCTCATTCTGCAGATCGGCTCGCTGATGGGCGTCGGCTTTGAGAAGGTCTTTCTTATGCAGAACAGCCTGAACATGGACAGCTCGGACGTCATCTCGACGTACGTGTACCGGAGCGGGATCCTGGGAGCCCAGTACAGCTTTTCCGCTGCCGTCGGCTTGTTCAATTCCGTCGTCAACTTCGTTCTGCTTCTGCTGGTCAACCTGATCGCGCGGCGGATGAATCAAACCAGTTTGTGGTAAGGAGGTAGGCCTCATGGGAGAAACCCGGGGAGACCGCGCATTCGATATCGTCAATATCCTATTCTTGTGCATTATCACTGTCCTTGTCATCTATCCCCTTCTGTTTGTGCTGAGCGCTTCGATCAGCAACCCGGCCAAGGTTTTCGCGGGAGAGCTTTGGCTGTGGCCGAAGGAAATCACGTTTGACGGGTATAAGCGCATTTTTGCCAACAAAGACATTATGACCGGTTACGGCAACACGATTCTGTATACGTTCGTAGGCACGGCCGTCAACGTCGTTCTGACGATTTGCGCCGCTTATCCCATGTCCCGGAAGGATTTGAAGGGGCGCAACGTGCTCACCGTGCTCATCGTGTTTACGATGTTCTTCACCGGCGGCTTGATTCCTACCTATTTGATCGTCAAGGACTTGGGCCTTCTGGACTCCATATGGGCGATGATTTTGCCGAATGCCATTGCCGTTTATAACGTTATCATCATGAGAACGTATTTTCAGACAAGCATCCCTTCCGAGATGCAGGAGGCGGCATCCATCGACGGCTGCGACAACTTCCGCATTCTCACCCGCGTCGTGCTGCCGCTTTCCATGCCGATCTTGGCCGTCATGGTGCTTTTCTACTCGGTGGCCCACTGGAACGCCTTCTTCAACGCCCTTATCTATCTGTCTGACAGGACTAAGTTTCCCCTGCAGCTGATTCTGCGCGAAATTCTCATCCAAGGGCAGACGCAGGACATGGTCGACATGAATGACGATACCCTCATGCGCAAAATGATGGAGGCTGAGTCCATCAAGTACGGGGTCGTGGTCGTCGCCAACCTGCCGGTTCTTATGCTCTATCCGTTCCTGCAGCGTTATTTCGTCAAAGGGATGATGATCGGTGCCCTGAAAGGCTGATACCAAGAGCCGGTTTCCCCGGAAACGAAAGGAGCTGTTCCAACCCTAATATGTTAAAATTAGATCGGCGGAAGCCCTCCGCACTTTGGAAAAAAAGGTTGAGATTCCATGTCCGGTGAAAGACTGAAAAGCCATCAATTGCTTAAATCGATCAATCAGCATAAAGTTATGTATTTGATCCATTCGGAAGGGCCGATTTCCCGCGTCGAGCTGGCGGAGAAAACGGGCCTGACCCAGCAGACCGTCACCAACATCGTGAACCGTCTGCTTGAACAGGATATGGTGCGCGAGGGAGAGCCCGTCGTCAGCAGCGGAGGCCGCAAGCCAGTTCCCTTGACGATCAACGGATCCCGGCTGTATGCGATCGGCATTGAAGTGGCCGGTAAGTTCATCAGGGGCACCTTGATGGATTTCCGCCAGGAACGGATCGGTGCAGCCTCCCGAAGCGTAAGTCATTATGAAAGCGAGGAGCATCTGATCACGCTGCTTCGCTCCGTCATGGATGAGCTTATCGCCCTTGTTCCGGATCCGGTCCTGATCAAAGGCGCAGGCATGAGCATCCAGGGGCTGGTCGACTCCAGACGGGGCGTTGCGCTGCGTCTGCCGGGCATCGGCTGGGGGAGCTTTCCTTTGAAGGAGAAACTCGAGGAGCTTTACGGCATTGCCTTCTATATGGAGAATGACGTCAATCTGCTGGCTCTAGGGGAAAACATGAACGGCTCCTTGAACGATTCGGTCCATAACATCACCCTGAAATTCGATTACGGAATCGGGGGAGCAATCTGCGCCGGCAAGGAGCTCGTCACCGGCTCTTCCTTCGTGGCCGGGGAGTTCGGCCATTACAAAGCCTTTACCGGGAAGGATGCCAAGAAATGCCACTGCGGCGGTTACGGCTGCCTAACGACTCTTGTTTCGGAGAGTGGGCTAATGAAGAACGAGGGCTTGTCCATTGACGAGCTCGCGGATGGCGTGCGGGCGGGTGAACCGGATAAGGTCTCGCTCTACGAGCGGATGGCCGAAGCGGTTTGTCTCGCGGTAAGCAATGTCGTGACCTTCCTTAACCCGGATCACCTGCTTGTGACGGGTAGCGTGCTAGAGAAGTTGGGGGATCTCCTCCTTCCGGAGCTCCACCGCCGGCTGCCGGATTATGTGCCCGAGACCTGCCGAGGCGTGAAAATCATTCACTTGCAGCACAAGCCGGATGAAACGGAGCTTGCTGTCGGCCTGGTCGTCAAGAAAGTGTTCGAGGTGCCCGTGGAAAGCTTGTCTTTGTAACGGGACGGAAGAGAGAGGATGGTCATGGTGAGGCCCTTTAGATTAATTGCCCTGGACTTGGACGGGACGCTTCTTACCGATGAGAAGACGGTTTCCGCGGCGACGAAGCTGTGCTTACAGGAGGCGGTCGCTCAGGGGGTTCATGTCATTTTCGCTACGGGAAGGGGGATTCAAACGGCCGGAGCCTTCTGGCAGGAGCTTGGCCTGCAGTCTCCGATGGTTCTGCTTAACGGCGCGGAAATCTGGGCGGGTCCGGGTGCGCTGCACCGCCGTACCTTCCTTCCGAAGGAGACCATCCGGCGTCTTCATGAGGCGGCGGTTTCGTACGGAGCGCGCTTCTGGGGATACAGCGTCGAAAGCTTGACGGGAACCAAGGACTGGTCCGAGGAGATGTTCGGGCGCGACTGGATGAAATTCGGAATCAAGCATGAAGATCCTTTCACGCTGTCTGCGCTCAAAGAGCAGATTCTGGCGTGGGGCGCCCTCCACGTGACGAGCTCGGCTCCGGTAAATCTGGAAATTTCCGTAGAAGGCATTACCAAGGAGAGCGGAGTGCGGGAGGTGTGCCGGCTGCTCGGCATCCGGATGGAGGAAGTCCTGGCGGTGGGGGACAGTGACAATGATCTGCTGCTGCTGACCTCAGCCGGACTCGGTGTCGCGATGGGGAACGCGGAAGTGCATGTCCAGAAGGCGGCTGGCTATATTACCGCTTCGAACAATGAAGACGGAGTAGCCCGTGCGATTGAACGATTTGTGCTTAGCGCCTGACCGTGAATGGACGGCAGAAGACGTAAATGCGTAATCGGGCGTTAGGCTTGATCCTGGCTTCCCTGGTTACCCGGTTGATAGACCGGAAATAAAAAAAGCAGCCGATGGGGCTGCTTTTTACCGTTACAGGCCGGTCGTTCGTCAGATCAGGATGGAGCGGGTGATGATGACCAGCAGGATGAAGAGCACCAGGATAACGCCGACAGAAGTAAAGCCGCCGCCGTAGCAACCGTAACCGCCGCCGTAAAGTCCGTAAGACATTCAGGATCAACTCCCTTGGTAAGATTATCCGTACACCATAAGATATGGGTTCTGCTTGCCTGATGATTGGACAGCAGCCCGTTCCCGGCGCCTATTGTTCAGGTGGGCGCAAGCGCAGTGTTTCCAGTGAAGAAGCATCCATTCGCCTACGGAAGTTCGATCGGGTTGATAGGCCGAGGCATACTGCTCGATCCGCAAGAAGACCGCCGCGATGATTTCTTCCCTCTCCTCCATCTCCAGGGCAAGACGTTCTGACAGGTGATACAGGCTAAGCCCATACCGGTCATAAAGCGAAGAAAAGGCCGTACGGTCGCCCTGTGCGAGCCTTTGGATAAGAGAGATATCGGTCAGCTGGTCCATCACGTGCCCTCATTTCGCATGATCCTTTTCAACCCTTTTACCCGTTAAAGCGCTGCTTGAACCGAAACCTTATACTTATCTTATACAAATATTTTACAATGGGCGCCTAACCGGTATGGCGGAATTTGTTTAGCGGTAAACCATTCGGTGATGACATTTTGAGAAGATAGGAGTATTGTGATTAGTAAGGACAACAGCGATTACTTAGGAAAGGGGCAGGGCCTTGGGCTATTTGGCTAAATACAGACGCAAGTACGGCAAATCGTTTATGGCGGCAATTTTCTTCCTTACTATTGAAGCTCTCGGAGATCTCCTGCAGCCGACCATTATGGCCAAGATCATAGACGTGGGCGTGTCGGGAAGGGACATGGGGTATGTTCTTCGTATGGGCGGGCTGATGCTGCTTATTACGCTGATCGGGGCGGTAGGGGCTTCGGCGCGAAATATCATTTCAAGCCGTGTCTCCCAGAAGTTCGGGACGGAGCTGAGATCGGATCTGTTCCGTAAAATCCAAAGCTTGTCCTTTCGCAGCATCGACAAGTTTGAAAGGGCTTCCCTGGTGACCCGTCTTACCAATGACGTAACCCAGGTTCAGAATTTCGTGAACGGTCTGATGAGAATTTTCGTGAAGGCTCCTCTGCTCTGCATCGGAAGCTTGATTATGGCGGCCCGCTTGGAGCCGGAGCTTTCCCTGATTCTTGCCGTTGTCGTTCCCCTCGTCGGCCTTCTCATCTTCATGAATATGAGGGTGGGCTTTCCCCGGTTTCTGAAGGTTCAGAAAGCGCTGGACCAGGTCAACCGGGTCATGCGGGAATACCTGTCCGGGGTCCGCGTGGTGAAAGCCTTCAACCGGTTCAACTATGAAACCGAGAAGTTCCAAGAGGCTAACGCGGAGTATCAAACCCGATCGGTGGCCGTCATGAGGGCCATGTCGATCTTCAACCCGGCCATTATGCTGACGGTCAACCTCGGCATTCTGGCCGTTATCTGGCTCGGCGGCATTCGCGTGGACCAAGGACAGATGCAGGTGGGCAGCATCATTGCCTTCATTAACTACATGACGCAGATTCTCTTCTCGCTCATGACCATTTCGATGGTGTTCAACATGTTCGTCCGCGCCCGGGCTTCCACCGCACGCATCGGTGACGTATTCGCCGAGGAGAATCCGATGACGTGGAAGGAGGAAGCGGCTTTCGCTTCAGCAGAGGCAAAAGGAAGGATCGATTTCGAGAACGTGACGTTCTCTTACGAGGGAGAGGGGGGAGAGCCGGTGCTTAAGGGGATTACGTTCAGCTGCCTCCCGGGAGAGACCGTCGGCCTGATCGGATCGACGGGTTCCGGCAAGAGCTCCCTGGTGAACCTTATCCCCCGGTTCTACGATGCCGACTCGGGAACCGTTAGGGTAAACGGCCGGGACCTCCGGGAAATGGACCCGCACCAGCTCCGGGAAAGCATGGCGGTCGTTCCGCAGAAGACCGTTCTGTTTACCGGCAGCATTGCCGCCAACCTCAAATGGGGCAAAGAGGACGCTACCCGCGAACAGCTGGAGAGAGCGGCACAGGCTGCGGAGGCTGCGGAATTCATTGAGAAGCTTCCGGAAGGGTATGAAACAAAGCTCGGCCAGAAGGGCGTCAACCTGTCGGGTGGCCAGAAGCAGAGGCTCTCGATTGCCCGGGCACTGCTCCGCGAGCCGGATATTCTCATTCTCGACGACTGCACGAGCGCCGTCGATGTAGAGACGGAAGCCCGGATCAAGGCTTCCTTGAAAGCCTATTCCCGCGGGCTGACCTGCCTTCTGATCGCCCAGCGGATCACTTCGGTGATGGATGCCGACAAAATTGTCGTGCTCGACAACGGAGAGCTAGTCGGCATAGGCACGCACGACGAGCTGATCAAGGAGTGCCGGGTGTATCAGGAGATTTACCGGTCCCAAATCGGAAAGGAGCTGCACGCCGATGTCAACGCATAAGGAAAGCCCGGGCAGAAACAGGGGACAGGCGGACCCTGCTCCTCCGATGGGCATGCCGGGTGGCCCGGGCCGGCCTGGCGGAATGATCGGCCGCGGAGGGAGGGTCCAGGCCGTCAAGCCGAAGCAGTTCCGGGCTACGCTGACCCGCCTGTGGAGGTACCTGGGCGCGGAGAGGAAGCTGCTTACCTGCGTCTTCCTGTTCCTGCTCTTAAGCGCCGGTCTTACCTTGGCCGGTCCCTACCTGATCGGACGCGCCGTCGACGCCATGTCGGTGAACGGGACCGCCGTCGACTTCCGCTTGCTCCAAACCGTGCTTGTGGCGCTCCTGGCCGCTTATCTGGCCGACGCCGTCCTTACCTTCAGCCAGAGCTGGATCATGGCAGGCTTGTCCCAACGAATCGTCATGGGTCTTCGCCGGACCATGTTCGCGAAGCTGCAGAAGCTGCCGCTCGCTTATTTCGATTCCCGCCCCCATGGGGAAGTGATGAGCCGTCTATCCAATGATATCGACAACGTAAGCAATTCCATTTCGCAGTCGACCACCCAGCTCATGTCAGGAATCATCGCCATTGTCGGTTCGCTGGTCATGATGCTCATCCTGAGCCCTCTGCTCACGCTGGCCAGCCTTATTACTGTACCGCTGGTTTATCTGCTCGCCCGCTCGATCACCCGCAAGACGAGCAGCCTTTTTAAGGCCCAGCAGGCGGAGCTCGGCAAGCTCAACGGGCATATCGAGGAAACGGTATCGGGCATTGCCATGGTCAAAGCCTTTAATCATGAGGAATCCTCCATCCGGGAATTTGAGGAAGTGAACGCGAGGCTGTACGAGGTCGGCTTGAAGGCGCAAATTTATTCCGGCTTTCTTATGCCCATTCTGAGTGTCATCAATAACATCGGGTTTGCCGCCGTAGCCATTGTCGGAGGGGTGCTTGCCGTCAAGGGCAGCATCACGGTCGGCATTATCGCGAGCTTCCTGAGCTATTCCCGGCAGTTTGTCCGGCCGCTTAACGAAATCGCCAATACCTACAACCTTCTGCAGTCGGGCGTGGCAGGGGCCGAGCGGGCCTTCGAGGTGCTGGACGAACAGGAAGAGCCCGAGGATCCGCCGGGAGCGGTTCCGCTTGTCCACCCGCAGGGCCGGGTGGTGTTCGACAACGTTACCTTCGGGTACCGGCCGGACCGGCCCATCCTGCAGAACGTCAGCTTCGAGGCCGAGGCGGGTACGAGTCTCGCCCTCGTCGGTCCGACGGGAGCGGGCAAGACGACGATCGTTAATCTTGTGACGAGGTTCTACGATGTGACGGGCGGAACCATCTATCTCGACGGCAAAGATATCCGCCGGTATACGAGGGACAGCCTTCGCCGCTGCTTCGGAATCGTGCTTCAGGACACGTACCTGTTCTCGGGAACCATCCGGGACAACATCAAATACGGCCGGCCGGAGGCAACCGATAAGGAAATGGAAGAAGCGGCGGCGATGGCGAATGCGGAAGCCTTCATCCGGAAGCTGCCCAAAGGGTACGATACGCTGCTTAGCGAGAACGGCGGCAATCTGAGCCAAGGGCAGCGGCAGCTTCTCGCCATCGCCCGGGTGATGCTGGCCGAGCCGTCCCTGCTCATCCTGGACGAGGCGACTAGCAGCATCGATACCCGTACGGAGCAGCATATTCAGGATGCTCTGCTAACGATGATGCAGGGGAGAACGAGCTTTGTCATTGCCCACCGGCTCAACACGATCCGCGATGCGGACACGATCATGGTGATCGATCAGGGAAGCATTGCGGAGAAGGGCAGCCACGAGGAGCTTTTGGGAAAGGGCGGCACCTATTCCCGGATGTTCCACAACCAGTTCAAAAACCTGGAAGGCGCTTGATTCAGCAAGAACCCGCGACGGTTAAATAGTGGAGGATGAGGAGTTTCCATACTTTAACCGTTAGGAGATGAGGGTAATGGGAGAGAAACGGGTTGCCGGGAAAGTGGCCGTCATTACGGGCGGCGGATCGGGAATCGGAAAAGGAGCCGCCCTTAGGCTGGCGGAGCAGGGAGCGAAGATCTGCCTGTTGGACCGGACGGTAGAGGAAGCCGACCGGGTCAAGCAGGAGATTGAAAGGGCAGGCGGAGAGGCACTGGTCGTGGAGACCGATATTTCCAAGCCGGAGATGGTGGAGGAAGGCATCCGCCGGGCCGTCGAGCATTACGGGAAGATCGATATTCTATTTGCCAACGCCGGCATTAACGGCACCTGGACCCCGATTGAAGACTTATCCGTAGAGGAATGGGATCAGACCCTCGATATCAACCTCAAGGGAACCTTCCTGACCTTGAAATATGCGATTCCCCATCTGAAGAAGAACGGGGGAAGCGTCATCATTACGAGCTCGGTGAACGGCAACCGGGTGTTCAACAACTTCGGGGCGAGCGCGTACAGCTCAAGCAAGGCGGGCCAGGTAGCCTTCATGAAAATGGCCGCTCTCGAGCTGGCGAAGTTCAAAATTCGCGTAAACGCCATCTGCCCGGGAGCGATTGAGACGAATATCGATGAGAACACGAACCGCACGGAGGAGGTGGAGAAGATCGCCATTCCGGTCGAGTTTCCGGAGGGCGCCAACCCGCTTCAGGGAGGGCCGGGGAACATCCGGCAGGTGGCCGATCTGGTGCTCTTCCTCGCTTCGGAAGAAGCCTCCCACGTGTCCGGAACGGCGATCTATATCGATGGAGCGGACTCGCTTCTGCATTAGCGGCTAACCCGGCTGGCAATTCTTTCTTGCTATATTGGGATCACCGGTCCCGTCTTTTCTTTCCTTTCGGCGGAAGCTCTTCGGAGCTTCCGCTTTTTGACGTCGGAGTGCCTTATCCGTGAGTGTTGTTCTGCTTTCCTATTGAATTTCGTGCCCCATACGGGGGGTTCCCGCCAACAAAGTTACCGGATAAGGCACGAGGTTTGTTGTTTTTACCAGAATCCGTTATATTTTAGTAATGCGGCTTAGAGGGGAGGGAAGGCCATGGGATGGCTGAAAGACGTATCGACTTTTTTGCTTGTGCTGAATCTTTTGCTGGCCCTGGCCATTGTCTTCCTGGAGCGGCGGAATGTAGGCGTCACCTGGGCCTGGCTCATGGTGCTGCTGTTTCTGCCCGGCCTCGGCTTTGTGCTCTATCTGATTCTGGGCCAGAATTTATCCCGGCGCAAGCTGTACAAGATCCGGGAAGAGGACCAGCGGAAGCTGGACTCCTTGATCGAAAGCCAGCGCGAGAGCTTCCGCCGCCACCAAATCCACTATAACGATCCCGAGATGGTTATCTACCAGGATCTGATCTATATGAACCTGAGAAGCGGCCACGCCCTCTTTACCCAGAACAATGCGGTGGAGGTGTTCACCGACGGCCCTTCCAAATTCGACAGACTGTTCGCCGACCTGGAGGCGGCCCGGCATCATATTCATCTTCAATATTATATTCTGAACGCGGACGGGTTGGGGAAGAGGCTCGTGGAGCTCCTGGCCCGCAAAGCCCAAGAGGGAGTGCAGGTAAGGCTGCTTTATGACGACATTGGCAGCAATAGGCTGCCGCGCCATTTTTTTGACGGGCTCATCCGGGCGGGGGGGCAGGTGGCGGCTTTCTTTCCGTCCCGCATTCCTTATTTGAATTTCCGGGTGAATTACCGCAACCACCGCAAGGTGGCCGTTATTGACGGGGAATTCGGCTATATCGGCGGCTTCAACGTAGGAGACGAATACTTGGGCCTGAACCCGAGATACGGCTTCTGGCGGGACACCCATCTGCGGCTGCAGGGAACGACCGTGCTTCAGCTGCAAGCCCACTTTCTGATGGACTGGAACCTGGCCTCCGTTCACAAGCTGAAGGAGGAGACCTCCTTCTTTCCGCTCTATCGTCCGGGCGTGGGCCAGGTAGGGGTACAGATTGTGGCAAGCGGACCGGATAACGAGATGGAGCAGATCAAGAACGCCTATATCAAGATGATCAACGACGCGAAGGAAAGCATCTACATCCAATCCCCGTACTTCATTCCGGACGAAAGTCTCTTAAATGCGCTGAAACTGGCCATCTGGTCAGGAGTGGACGTGCGGATGATGATCCCGAGCCGTCCGGATCACCGGATGGTGTATTGGGCCTCCTGGTCCTACCTGGGGGAGCTTCTGGAGGCGGGCATGAAGTGCTTCCTCTATGAGAAAGGCTTTCTTCATGCCAAAATGGTCGTCATCGACGGCCGGGTCGCCTCGGTCGGCACCGCGAATATGGACATCCGCAGCTTCAAGCTGAATTTCGAGATCAATGCTTTCCTTTACGATACGGCTACCGCTTCCCGGCTTCAGGCCATCTTCGAAGAGGATATGGAGCACAGCCTGCAGCTGACCTATGACATCTACCGCAACCGGTCGGCTCTGTACAAGCTCCGGGAATCCTGTACCCGGCTGCTTTCTCCTATTCTATAGAAAGATCTCTGCCTTTTCAGAAAACTCTCAGCTAGCACTCAGACGCCCTTCAGCTAAGGGGGCTATAGTACTAAGTGTAAGGCAAATAGAGAAGAAAAGGTGGAATGAAGAATGAATTCGTTCAAAGGCAAACTCCTCAAAAGCACGTTGGCGGCAGGCGTTATTCTAGGCGGCGGCATCGCAGCCCTCTCTCAAAGTCAAGTGTTCGCGGATACGACGGATTCGGGACAAGCCCAGACGGCACCGGGAACGAAGGCGCAGACCGGAACGAACGATTCCTTCCCCGGCGGCGGCCATGGCAAGCGGGGCGGCGGCTTCGGAGAGAAAGGCTTCCGCGGTGGGAATGTGCTTCAAGAAACGTCCGATCTCTTAGGAATCGATACCTCCGCCCTGATGACGGAGCTTAAGGCAGGCAAGACGCTGGCACAGGTAGCCCAGGAAAAGGCGGGCCTGACGCAGGAGGCGTTCCTCGAGAAGCTGACGGCGGCCGAAACGAAGAGCATCGATGACGCCGTAGCGGCAGGCAAGCTGACGCAGGCGCAGGCGGATGAGCAGAAAGCGGGGCTCACGGAGCATCTGACGCAGGAGATCACCGGCACGTTCCCGGCTGACTTCGGCAAGGGCGGTCCCGGTCGGGGGGGACATGGCGGACCCGGCGGACATGGAGGCTTCGGGCTGCATCCTGACAAGCTCGCTCCTCTGGTCGGGCTGACGGACGACGAGCTGAAGACGGAGCTGGAATCCGGCAAGTCACTCGCCGAAATCGCCCAAGCCAAAGGCATTAGCGAGGATGACCTCATCGCCAAGATCAAAGAATCGATGACGGAGGATATCAAAACCTTCGTGGAAAGAAAAGGAACGGATCGGCCGCAGCGCGGAGCTGACGGCAAGACGGCCGCACCGGCCACACCGGCTCCATCGAGTGGAGCAACGGGAACAAGCGCAACGACAGCCGGCTAAAGGATCGCAAAAAGCTGCCCAGGTGGGCAGCTTTTTTGCGCATGGGAGGGAGTCTACTGAAAAGAGGAGCGGCTCCAACGCCCCGGCAGACTCGCAAGCCGAGGAGGATGGACGGAACACCGGTTGTTCCCTATCCGCCGCCGGTTGAGGGCAGACGCCGGCCAGAGCCGGTACCGTCAGGGAGTATCGGGGAGAACGGCCTTGGCCACCCGGTCGATCCGGTTCGTCCAGATCCACCCCGTGAAGCCGTCCGGCAGCCGCTTTAGGTCTTCCGGGGTGTCAAACCCGCTGGAAAATTCGCTGCCGTCGCCGCCCACGACGATTACCCTCGTATCGGCGCGCTCCATGCGGTTCAGGAATTGGTACGGCCATCCCCACAGCAGGGGAGCGAGCTTCTCGGGAAGCTGGAGCTGGGTGTGGCGGCACGCTTCGGGCATATAGCCCGTCCAGCCGACCGCCAGGTAGGAAAGAAGGCAGCCCTTTAAGGTTTCCTTAGACATTACCCTTAGGGAAGGAAGCTTCTTCTTGAGCTCGGCTACCGGCTGATCTCCGCCATACACCGTCAGCTTCTCCCGGCGCCCGGCCGGCAGCTCCGCCAGGATAGAAGCAAGCCGTTCTCCTTCCCGGGGATCGTTGCTCTTGATGTGAAGCAGAAGGTAGCGGTCCGGGAACCGGTCCAGCACCTCCGTAAGCGTTGGCATTAACCCGATCCCTTTTCCGCGGAAAGGATAGGTCCGGCCCTCGTCCGCCGTGTATCCGTACCCGATATCGGCCTTCTTCAGCTCGGCCATCGTATAGTCGCGGGTAACGCCCTTGAGATCGGTACGGCAATCCAGCGTCCAATCGTGAAAGACCGCAAACTGGTCGTCCTTCGTCCAGTGGACGTCGAATTCCACCATGCCCGCTCCGGCCTCGAAGGCCGCCTCCATCGAAGCGAGGGTATTCTCGAGATAAGGGTGCTCCGGCGGATAGATCCGCTCCGCCGTGCACGTGTCGTTCCCGATACCCTCCATGGGGAAGGTTTGGGCCAGGCCCCGGTGGGCGAGAAGCTGAGGGGGGCCGTCCGGCTTGGGCGCCAGCAGGCTGGTATTCATCAAGTAAACGATAACGACCAGTACGGCCAATAACCGGAGCGCCTTGCTCCGAAGCAGCTTACGAGCTCTTCCCACCGCCGATTCCCTCCCATACGGTATTCAGCTGGGCCCTCATGCTTGCCATCACGCTATCCCGATCTTTACCCTGCAGAAGAGAGCTCATGTAAAGGGCGAGAAGAACGGATGCGGCACTACCGGCATCTCCTTCGGAACGCACCTGCCCGGTCTTCTTGCCCTCTTCGAGAAGGGAAGCGAGCTTGTTCCGAAAGACGGCCAGATTCGCCGATTCCTCCCCGGCTTCAAGGGCCGAGCGCACCGTTTCGGCCAGCACCCGGCGAAGCAGATCGTAATGCCGGAAGTACAGCTCCGTCAGATCGCTAAAGATTCTCTGAAGGCGGTCCTTCCAATCGCCCTCCGCATGCCGCTCGATGATGGCGGTCATAAGAGGCAGGTAGGTTTCGGAGAGGTGCAGAAGAAGGTGCTCTTTTCTCGGAAAATAATTGAAAAAGGTTCCTTTGGCAATTCCGCAGGCCGTTGTGATCTCCTCTACGGTTACCTGATCATAGCCTTTCCGCTTGAACAGCTCGACCGCGCGGCGGACAATGTCTTCCCGGGTCCGGGCTTTTCGGGTTTCTCTAGACACGATGGATCACTCCTCCTACACCAAAAAATGACCGTAGTCATAAATGACTGTGGTCATTGTACATCGAAGGACAGCGGTTTGGCAAGCCGGTTGACGTGCCTAGAACGGCGGGGAAGACAAGACGGAACGCCCGGCTCTTCCCGTTCTCCAGGAAGTTTCGTGGAAGTGTCTTCCTCCCGGTGGTACAATGAATGGAGGGAGGAGAGACCGGACATGACCTTTTCTTGGAAACGCAATCTCGCCGTCCTGTGGATCGGCGTTTTTTTCTGCAGTACGGCTTACTCGGTATCTATCCCGTTCCTGCCCATCTTCCTTCACACGGAGCTTGGCGTAGGAGAAAGCGAGCTGGGTGCCTGGTCGGGAGCCGCTTTCGGCATAACCTTTCTGGCGAGCGCCTTGATATCGCCGTATTGGGGTTCGCTTGCGGACAAGTACGGGAGAAAGCCGATGCTGATCCGCTCGGGCTACAGCCTGGCGGCGCTTTATTTTATTAATTTCTGGGTGCATAATCCCTACGAGCTACTCGTTCTGCGCATTCTGCAGGGACTCCTCGCCGGATTTGTCCCCGCTTCCATCGCGCTGGTCGCCACCAATACCCCGGAGAAGCATGTAGGGTATGCCCTGGGAATAATGGCCACGGCCGGAGCGACGGGAGGCATCGTCGGCCCGCTGGTCGGCGGTTTTGTCAGCCACTGGTTCGGCAACCGCGAGGCTTTCTTGTTCTCGGGCTTCATCGTTCTAATTGCCGCCCTGATTGCCACTTTCTTCGCGAAGGAAGAGAAGATCAACCGCACGGGGGTCCGCTCCAACATCCGGGAGGACCTGAGAACGGCCGCTTCCAACCGGACCTTCATGACTTTGCTCGGCCTCGTGATGATGGGGACGTTCTCGATCATGATTCTCGAGCCGCTCATCACCGTCTATGTGCTGGAGCTGGGCGCTTCCAAGCAGGATGCCTCCCTCAGCTCGGGCATTATCTTCTCCGCGGTCGGCATCGCTACGGTACTGGCGGCCCCCCGCTGGGGCAAGCTGGGGGCGAAGACGGGCTTCTCACGAATCCTGTTTATCGGGCTGATCGGCGGGGGAATCGGGAACCTGCTGCAGGTGTTCGTTCATCACCTCTTCGGCTTTGGAGCGCTGCGTTTTATGTACGGGTTGTTCTGGGCGGGGGTCTATCCTTCGGTCAACGCCATGATCGTTAAGGTGACCCCAAGTGAATTCCGGGGGAGGGCATTCAGCTTGAACCAGTCGGCGAATCAGCTCGCCATGATGCTTGGGCCTGTCGTCGGAGGCTTTCTTGGGGGCTTGGTCTCGATTCGAACGATTTTCGTCATCAATGGAGTAGCGCTTCTGCTTACCGCCGCCCTCATCAAGCTGAACCGCCTGGACAAGCGGGTGGCCGAAGCGTCCGGCGAGCCCATGCCCTCTGCAGCGGGAGCTTCCCCGCGAACGGGGTAGCCCTTGGGACGGACGAGCCTGAATCTCCGGATAAGGCCGTAAACCGCAGCAAAAAATAATGAGCTTGGAACTCAGGAGCCTTATCCGGCCTGGGTTCCGGGCTTTTTTATTGGGGATGGAAGAAAAAGGATGTTTAATTCTTGTCCGATTGCGGTAATAAACCAGGTGGATAATAAGACGCAAGGAGGCAGAGATGGGGAAATTTCCTTTCCTTTCTCTGGCGCTGGTCATTATTATGGGACTGTTGTCGGTCGGCAGGTTATTCGTCCAAGAGAACGTTAGCGCCAGAGAGCAAGAGCAGCAAAGTCAGACAGAAGAACACAGGCTCCTGAAACCGATGGTCTTCAAGGCTCCGATAGACCGGAAGCCGGTAAATGAAGTACATATCATGTCAGCGGTACATACGGATTCGGTCCCCGATGCGGGGGGAAAGCAGGCAGAAGCCCAGAAAGAAGCGCCGAAAGAAGCGCAGGGGCCGAAGGAGCCGAAGCGTCCACCGCTGCCGAACCTGCCCCTTCCAGACCAGCTGCTGGATTATCTGTGGGACCGCTCCCGCGAGAGTGGACTGTCCTTCAGCCTACTGCTGGCTATGGCCAAGCAGGAAAGCAATCTGGGGCAGGACAAGATCAATGTCAACACCAACGGCACCGTAGACAAGGGGATCATGCAGGTGAATTCCAGCAGCCTGGATTGGCTTGCGGGGCTGGCCCGGATCCAGGAAGTGGATCCGATGAACGATTATCACAGTATCGACTTGGCCATCGCCTTTCTGAAGTTCGCCCGGAATTATTGGGAGAAGCAGGGGTTGACCGGGGAAAGACTGGAGAATTATATGATCGTTTCGTACAACCGCGGAATCGGCGGATGCCGCTATTATGATCAAACCTATGGGATCAACAACAATGCTTACCTGATCAAGGTGCGCCAGAATCAGGAGCGCTTTGATCTCCAGCTGTGAGCCCTTGCCGCCTGCCAAGGGATAGCCGACAAACCAAAAGACCGGTTCTCAGGAACCGGTCTTTTGGTTTGTTCCAGCATGCCTTATCCTCTATCCTCCGGGTCGAACCGGCACTCCATCAAGGGAATGACCTTCGTCCTCTTGATGCCTTTGTACCCGAACCACAGAAGCAGAAAAAGAGGAAGCCCGACGTAGGAAACGAGGATGCCGTGCCAATCCGGATGCCCTCCGGTGAAGGCCCCGTAATTTTGCCCGAGGATCACGATTAGGCACAGCACGAAGGCGAAGAGAGGGCCGAAAGGGAACCATTTGGCCCGGTAAGGCAGCTCGCCCAGGCTCCGTCCTTGGGCCACATAGGCCTTGCGGAACCGGTAATGGGAAACCGATATTCCGAGCCAGGCGATGAACCCCGACAGCCCGGAGGCATTCAACAGCCAAATGTAGACGACGCCTTCCCCGAAGATAGAGGAAAGAAAGGCAAGCGCCCCTGTCAGGGCAGTGAGAACGAGGGCCGCCACCGGGACTCCCCTCTTGTTCAGCCTGCCGAATACCCGGGGGGCTTTGCCGTCCTTGGCCAGCGCCCACAAGATGCGCGTAGAGGCGTACATGCCCGAGTTGCCTGCGGATAGAACAGCTGTCAAAATAACGGCGTTCATGACGGAAGCCGCCACCGCGAGCCCCGCTTTCTGAAAGACCAGGGTGAAGGGGCTGACCTCCACCGTCCCCACCGATAGCTCCGGGCTGGAATAAGGGATGAGGAGGCCGATCACGAGGATGGCGAGAATGTAGAAGAGCAGAACACGCCAGAAGATCTGCCGGATGGCTTTCGGGATGTTCCGCGCCGGGTCCTCGCTTTCGCCCGCCGCCACGCCGATC
Source organism: Paenibacillus aurantius (assembly GCF_032268605.1). Lineage (NCBI taxonomy): Bacteria > Bacillati > Bacillota > Bacilli > Caryophanales > Paenibacillaceae > Paenibacillus > Paenibacillus aurantius. Next base: position 3,891,314 of record NZ_CP130318.1, on the reverse strand, counting down.
AGCTCGGTTCCTTGAAAGGAAAACCCGGCGACCAGGAAGACGCCGAGGGCCGCCATGAATCCGCCGTTGAAGGGGGCGTCCCCCGCCGTAAAGTTGCGGAATCCGACCGCTTCTCCTCCCAGAATGCCGAAGATCATCAGAAGGCCGGCTCCAATGAACAAAATGACCGTAGCTACCTTAATGAAAGAAAACCAGTATTCGCTTTCCCCAAAGCTGCGGACCGAGACAAAGTTGATGAGCAGCATCAAGGCAAGGAACAAGGAACTCCACAGCAGAGCGGGGCTATCCGGAAACCAGAATTTCATAATGACAATGCCCGCCGAAAGCTCGGCTGCTATCGTAATGGCCCAGTTATACCAGTAGTTCCAGCCGAGAGCAAAACCGAGGGAGGGATCGACGAACCGGGAAGCGTAGGTGCTGAACGAGCCCGAAACCGGAAGGAACGCCGCGAGTTCCCCCAGACTGGTCATAAGAAAATAGACCATGAGGCCGATGGCGGCATAAGCGGCGATGGCTCCTCCGGGGCCCGCGCCGCTTATGGCGGTGCCGCTCGCCAGAAACAAGCCGGTTCCAATGGAGCCGCCCAGGGAGATCATGGTCAGGTGCCGGGCTTTCAGCCCGCGCCTGAGCTTCGAAGCAGAAGAGTTGGACATGGACGTAAGCTCCTTTTTGTTATTGTTATTTCCTTTTATTCCCGTTTTATTTGGTTCTTATTAGAGGAGATTTACAGGGAGATACAGAAGTAAGCAGATAAGGTTACCAATACATAGAACCAAAGGTGATGGATGGATGATGGGAAATCCGCATACTTGTTCCGAAGGACCATTCTTGAACGGAGCGGAAACGGATGCCGGCGGCTCACACACGAACCCTGCCTTGTACCGGTTTGCTTTTGAGCACGCTGTTTCGGGCATGGCCTTATTTAGCTCCAGGGGGCTGCTGCTTGACGTGAACCGCCGGTTTGCCGAGCTGATCGGCCTTTCCGCCGAGGCACTCTTTCGCTCGTCGCTCTCTTCTTTCTTGGTTCGGGAGGATCTTCCCCCGTTCTACCGGGCGCTGCGCAGGCTTAAGCGTTTGGGCGGGATGGAGGAAGGAGAATTCAGGCTTCGCCATACCGGCGGGAGCTTCCTGTGGCTCCAATGGAGGGTAACGTCTACCGGCCTGAAGGACGAGGGAGACCCTGTCCTGCTGTTGGACGTTCAGGATATCACCTCCTACAAGAAAATGGAGCGCACTAACTTTGAAAGCGAACAGCGTTACTCCTCTCTCATCGAATATAACCCTGCGGTTATTCTGAGCTTGGATTTGCAGGGTGAGGTTGTCGGGGCCAACCCGGCCGCCGAGAAGGCCATCGGCTACTCCGAGCAGGAGCTTCTCGGGCGTTCCTTCAAGACGCTCATCAAACAGGAAGAAGGGGAGCTCCGGCTGAGCCATTACCGCAACGGTTTCGTTAACGAGACGTTTAACAACCTCATTTCGGTGTGCCACAAGGAGGGACACATCTTGGAATGGGGAGCCAAGGATGTGCCCATCTACGTTAACGACAAGATTGTCGGCTTCTACATCATCGCCAAAGACATCACCGATCAAAGAAAGGACCAGCAATCCCTCCGTAAAGCCGAACAGGAGCTGAAGGACGCTGTCCGCCAGCAGCAGGGACTGACCTACAAATTCAAGGCGGCCGGCGGCCGGCTTGTTCTTACCCTCTGCGACGGTGAGCTGCTTTACCGGATGGGCCTGACGCCGGAAGCCGTTGTCGGACGTCCGCTTCAAGAGGTTCTGGATTGGCAGGGAGAGGAGCGCGAAGAGGCTTTTCGCCGGGCTTTGGCGGGAGAAGAGAACGTGCAGTTTGAAGGCCGGTATGCCGAAATCGATTACCTGGCCTCGCTTCGCCCGCTTAAAGAGGGCGATGCGGTTAAGGAGGTCATCGTCTCGTGTGTGGATATTACCGAGCGCAAATGGATCGCACGCAAGCTGTCGGAAAGCGAACAGCGGTACCGTTCGCTGTTTCATTACAATCCGGACGCCGTCGTGTTCACCGACCGGTCGGGTCATTTCATAAGCTTGAACCCGGTCAATGAACTGATCACCGGGTATAAGCCGGAAGAGTTGGTTCATCAAACCCTTCTGACCCAGATGGAAGAGGAGGATCAACAGGCGGGAATCGAATTCTTCACGCGTACCCTTGGCGGCGAGCCGCAGAACGGGGAGCTGCGCATCCGGCATAAGAATGGACACCCTATTCACGCCCACGTGACCTATATCCCCACCATCGTGAACCAGGAGGTCGTCGGCGTCTACTCCATCATCAAGGATATTTCCGCGCAGAAAAAGATGCAGGAGGAACTCCGTTCCACGAAGGAGTTGCTGGAATCGTTCGTGGAGAACATCGATGAAGCCATCTGTCTGCTTGACCTCGACCGGACGATCATCCAGATCAACCGGGCCTTCGAGCGCATCTACGGCTGGGCGAAGGAGGAAGCGGAAGGGATGCGGCTTCCGGTCATTCCGCCCGGTCAGGATGACGAGTTTCGGGAGACGCTCACCCGCGTGATAAGCGGAGAACCCGTAGTCGGCCGGGAAACGGTCCGGACGCACCGCAGCGGCCATCTGCTTACCGTGAGCGAAACCGTTTCGCCCATCCATGATGCCCAAGGAAAAATCGTGGCGTTCGCCTCCTTGTCGAGGGATATCACGGAGCATAAAAGGACGGATGAGCTGCTCCGCAAATCCGACAAGCTCTCGGTGGTGGGCCAGCTGGCGGCCGGAGTCGCCCATGAAATCCGCAACCCTCTCACCTCCCTGAAAGGCTTTCTCCAGCTGCTTCGCGGAAGCGCCAAAGAGAACCAAAACTACTACGATATCATGCTTTCCGAGCTGGAGCGGATCAATGTGATTGTCAATGAATTTCTCTTCCTTGCGAAGCCTCAAATTTCCGGAAGCGGGAAGAATGACGTCTGCCATCTGCTGAAGGATGTGATAACCCTTCTAGATACTCAGGCCATTCTTTCAAACATTGAAATTCGCTTTCAGCCGGAAGGGGCCGCTTGGGTCCAATGCGAGGAAAACAAGCTTAAGCAGGTGTTTATCAACATTCTAAAAAATTCCATGGAGGCTATGCCCGCCGGTGGGGTTATCCGGGTGGAAGTCACCCGTCCTGACTCCCGTCAAATCCGCATACGGGTGGAGGATGAGGGGGAAGGAATCCCCGGGGAAAGGCTCCCGAAGCTGGGAGAGCCGTTCTATACCACCAAAGAAAAAGGAACCGGGCTTGGCCTGATGATGTGCTTCAAAATTATCGAGGCCCACAAAGGCCGAATTACGATCTCGAGCTCCCTCGGAGCCGGCACGATCGTAGACGTCTACCTTCCCGCATAAATGGGCCGTTCCGTCCTGGTCCATCCGAGGGAAGCCCAGTATTTCCCGCTAGGCAATCCCGGCATCCTTGTTACAATGAGAGATGGTGATCAGGATGGACAAATGGATTAATCCCATGCAATGCGCCGCCGAGGACGTTCCTTTTGCGGACGAGCATTATCTTTTCGAGCCCAAAATCGACGGGCACCGTCTTCTTCTCTATTCCGGAAGGGACGGAACGCGGCTCTATGACGGAAGCGGCCAACCTCTTAATGCCTTATACCCGGAGTGGACGATGGGGATGGAAGAAGGCATGATCCTTGACGGGGAAGCGGCGGCTGTAGGCGAGGACGGAAGGTCGATCTGCTTTGAAACGGTCATGAAGCGAAGGCGGGCGGCTCCGGCTGAAGCGGCCGGCCTGGCGGTCCGGTACCCGGCCCAATACATAGTCTTTGATATCCTGCAATACCGGGGCAGGGATTTGCGGGGACTGCCTCTGGCGAAGCGTAAGGAGATATTGGCCTCCATTGATTTCAGCGGCTCGCCCGCCATCGGCGTTATTCCGTTTATGGAGGAGCACGGGGATCTTCTGTATGAGGAGATCCGCCGGAGATGCTGGGAAGGCATGGTGGCGAAGAAGCTTTCGAGCATGTATATCAGCGGGCGGAGCGAGGCGTGGCGGAAGGTCATCTTCTGGCAGGAGACGGAAGTCGCCATTACCGGCATACGCAAGCGGGACCGGGGCTGGCTGGCTTCCGTTCCTTCCCCCGCCGGAGCGGTCCGCCCGGTAGGTGTGATCGGCGACGGGGCGAGGGCGGCGGATAAAATGGCCTTTTACCGCAGGTCCCGCTCTCTTGCGGTCGGGGAGGACGAGCATTATGTCTACCTGGCTCCGGAAATCCGCGCCACCGTCAAAGCCCGGGGCTGGACCGGAAGCGGACAGCTTCGCTCTCCTTTCTTTGTGCGCTTTGTTTCCTAACCGCCGGCTCCCGTCGGCCCGCTTTCTTACCCGGCACAGTCGAGAATCAAGCTCCAAAAAAAGCCAAGCAGGTCACGTCCCTAAGGGACGTCTGCTTGGCTTTTTGACATGGGCGGATAGTATCCCTGCTAAGAACGGGGCGGCGCGGAAGATTGCCGCACGGTCAGCTTAGGAGGAAGCACGATCTTCTTGCGGGGGGAGCCTGCTTCCACCCCATGAATGCGGTCGATCAGAAGGCGGATCCCCATGCTCCCGAATTCGTAAGCCGGCTGGGCCGCTACGGTTAGGAACGGATCCAGAACGGAGTTGGGATCCAGATCGTCAAAGCAAACGACGGACAGGTCATGCGGCACATCCAGCCCCCGGCGGCGGAAGGCTTTAACGGCATCCAGAGCGAGGAAATTGTTCGCCGCAAAAACAGCCGTAGGCCGTTCGGGAAGCGCCAGCATCCTCTCTACGGCCTCCTCGATCGTTCCGAGCGAGGCCCTCCCGTATCCTGCTTCAAACACCAGGCGGTCGTCCCAGGGAAGATCATGCAGCTTCAGGGCTTCGGCATATCCCGTGAAGCGTTCGCGGGCCGTCGAAACCTTCATGGAGCCGTTCAGAAGGGCTACCCGCCTATGACCCAGCTGAAACAGATGCTCCACCAGCAGGCGGGCACCGAGGCGGCTGTCGCCGAGCACCGTGTCGCACTCGACCCCGGGAACCTCCCGGTCGATCAGGACGAAGGGGATGCCATGCTTGTGCAGCTTCTCCAGCTGGGGGAGGGAGTTGTCTCCCGCGGGGGAGAAGAGCACGCCGTCCACGCGGGTGGAAAGCACCATCTCCAGGTACTCCTTCTCCTTCCCCACATCCTCATCGCTGTTGCTGAACAGCAGGCGATAGCCCCGTTTCATCGCGGCGTCCTCCGCTCCCCGGGCCAAGGTCGTATAGAATGGATTGGTAATGTCCGTAATGAGGAGGGAAAGAATGCGGGTCTCCTGAAGGACAAGGCTCCTTGCGGCCGAGTTCGGCACATAGTGAAGCTCCTCCATCACCTGCCTGACCCTTACCCTCGTTTTCTCGCTGATCCTTCCCGTGTTATTGATAACCCTGGATACGGTCATGGCCGAGACATTGGCTTTCTTCGCTATATCGTAAATGGTAATCATGGTCTACTTCCTTTGCTTGTACCTGTTTTTGCAAGGATTTTCCGCCATTTAGACGGAGAGGTGGCGGGTCATTCGGCACCCGGTCTGGTACCCATTGTAACCAAAAAAATATTTGACAGCAAGGAGGACTGTTGGTAAGGTAGGGTTATCGGTAACCCATCGATTAATGAGGAGATGACTTCATGGCGGAAACCATAAAGAGCGGCTCCGACGTCATCGTAATGGACGTTAAGGACCATGTCGCCACGGCTTTAAAGGACTTGGCGGAAGGACAGACTTTTTATTGCCGTATTCAGGATGAGGTGAAGCCATTCACCGCAGCCGACCCGATTCCGTTCGGCCATAAAGTGGCGATTGTAGAGATTCGCAGCGGCCAGGATGTTCTGAAATACGGGGAAGTGATCGGCCGGGCAACGACCGACATCCAAGTCGGCCGGCATGTGCATGTTCATAACCTGGAAGGCATCCGCGGACGCGGCGACCAGGCGGGCAAGTAGGGGCAGGACCAGCTGCCGAAGAAAATAGAGGAGGACCAATCATGGGGACCCTTATGGGATACAAAAGAGCAAACGGGGATACGGGCATACGCAATCATTTGCTGGTCATCCCTACCGTTATTTGCGCCAACCAGGTTTGCAGCCGGATCGTTCAGATGGTTCCTGAAACCGTTGCCATTCCGCACCAGCACGGCTGCAGCCAGATCGGTGCCGACAAGTCCCGCACCTTCGAGACCTTGGCCGGAACCGGCCGTAATCCGAATGTGGGGGCGGTGCTTGTCGTAAGCCTTGGCTGCGAGGTCGTGAACCCTTACGAGCTCGCGGACGCCATCCGCGTTACGGGTAAACCGGTGGAAGTACTGGATATCCAGGAAGCCGGAGGGTCGGTGAAGGCTATTCAGCAGGGGACCGAGATCGCGAATCGCCTCCGGGCGGAGCTCGATAAAGCGGAGCGGGTGGAGCTGTCCTTAAGCGAGCTGATCGTCGGGGTCAAGTGCGGTGGATCGGATGCCACGTCCGGCCTTGCATCCAATCCGGCTCTAGGCAACGCCGCGGACCGGTTGATTGCGGAAGGCGGCGGCATCGTAATCGGAGAAACGACGGAGATCATCGGAGCCGAGCACATTCTGGCCGCCCGCTGCCGGACGCCGGAAATCTCGGATAAGCTTTATCACATCGTAGACCGCTTCGAGAAAGAAGTGGAGCGGATGGGCGAGGACATGCGAGGAGGGAATCCAAGTCCCGGCAATATCGCGGGAGGGCTCTCCACGATCGAAGAGAAGTCGCTCGGATGCATCAGCAAATGCGGGACGGCTCCTTTTGAAGGCGTTATCGAATATGCGGAGAAAATTCCCGGCAAAGGGCTATATTTCATGGACTCCCCGGGAAATGACATCGAATGCGTCTCCGGCATGGCCGCGAGCGGCGTCCACCTGGTCTGCTTCACCACGGGAAGGGGAACACCGACCGGATCCGCGGTTATTCCCGTCATCAAAATTACCGGTAACGGCCGGATGTATGAACGGATGGCCGACAACATGGACGTGAATGTCGGACCGATGCTCGAAGGCTCCATGAATGTGGAGGAAGCCGGAGAGCTGATCTGGCAAGAAATCCGCGAGGTGGCCGACGGAAAGCTGACCAAAGCCGAAATTCTCGGGCATCAGGAGTTCAGCATCAACCGGATCGGTCCGAGCCTCTAAAGGGCGGGAACCGACTAACCAATAGAGAAGGAGAATTTCCATGAAAAGATTGCACAACCGCACCGCTCTTGTAACGGGAGGCAGCCGGGGGATCGGCGAAGCCATCGTCCTGCGTCTTGCGGAAGAAGGGGCTAACGTTGCCATTAACTTCACTTCGGATTCCTCGAGGGAGAAGGCCGAGAGCGTCCGCAGAAAGGTAGAGGAGCTAGGCGGCAGGGCGGTGATCGTTCAGGGAGATGTCGGACGCAAGGAGCAGGTCCAGGCCATGTTCGAAACGGTGGAGAAGGAGCTCGGTTCCATCGAGATTCTGGTCAACAATGCCGGCGTGGCTCCCTTTGAGTCGTTCCTTCACGTAACGGAAGAAACCTGGGACCGGACGTACAATACGAACGTCAAGGCCATTTTCCTTGGATCCCAGCTGGCGGCCAAAGGCATGATCGAACGCGGCTACGGCAAAATCATCAACGTGCTCTCGACGGCGAGCCTGGTGGTCACAAGCCCCGTGATTCCGCACTATCAATCTTCGAAAGCGGCGGCCCATATGCTGACCAAATCGATGGCCATCGAGCTGGGCCGATATGGGATTAACGTAAACGCCGTCGGGCCAAGCACCGTCGACACGGATATGTGCACCGACTACCTGGCGGATGACGAAATCCGCCGCAAGGAAGTGGAGGCCAATCCGATGAAGCGCCTCGGCACCGCCCGCCAGATCGGAGACGCCGTCGTGTTTCTCGCCTCCGACGAGGCCGAGCAGATCAACGGCCACCTCCTCATGGTCGATGGCGGTCTGACGGTGAAAGCCGCCCAGCCGGACGATCATATGGAGCGATAAGACACGGGAGGGAAGAAGCATGGTCAAGGTACGCTGGGAGTATTACGTCGGCACGAGCCGGGAGGAGCTTCCCGAGAAGGGCACGGAAGGCTGGGAGCTGACGGCCGTCACCATGGTGGAAGGGAAGGAATGCTTCTACTTCAAGCGCCCCTGCCCCTCCATCCGGGAGGAGCTTACGCTTTCCCAGCGGCGGCGGGCTCTGGAAGCAGGGGGAGGGAGTTCTTTATGAAGAAGCAAGGGATCCTTCATCCCCAGCTGAACCGGATACTGGCGGAGACGGGCCATACGGACCTTCTCACCATATGCGACAGGGGATTCCCGGTTCCGCTTGGCGTCGAGAGGCTCGATTTGGCTCTGGTCGACGACCTGCCGACGGTTCTGGACGTCCTCCACGCCGTGGAGAAGGAATTTATTCTGGATGCTCTCATCGTGACGGAAGAAATGCGGGAGGCGAGCCCCGCCCGGTTCGGTGAACTGCAGAGCCGGTTTGCGGATAAGCTGATTGTCGTCAGTCATGCACGGTTCAAGGAAATCTGTCCGGAGTCCCGGGCCGTGATCCGGACGGGGGATACGACTCCCTACGCGAACCTGATCATAGTTTCCGGGTAAGGGAACCCAACTTAGAAAGGCCCTGGACCAGTTGAGGTCCAGGGCCTTTGTCTAGAGAAAGAGGCTGGTCTTTACCAGCCTCTTTCGTAAGGAACGGGGGGCTTAAGCTCGGTACGGAGCTCTTTGGCCGCGGTGCGCGGCCAATACGGATCGCGAAGCAGCTCCCGCGCCAGGAAAATCAGGTCGGCCCGTCCGTTCTTCAGAATTTCCTCCGCCTGAATCGGGCTCGTGATCAAGCCTACCGCTCCGGTGGCCACTCCCGCTTCCCGTTTCAGCGTTTCGGCAAAGGGAACCTGGTACCCCGGATAGGAATCAATCTTGGCAGGCGCTACGCCTCCGGAGCTGCAGTCAATAAGATCGACGCCCTGCTCCTTCATCTTGATGGCCAGAGGAATATAGTCCTCTGGGGTCAAGCCCTCCGGCAAATATTCATGAGCGGAGATTCTGACGAACAACGGGCCCTCCCAGACCTGACGCACCTCATCGATAATCTCGCTGAGCAGGCGGTAGCGGTTATCCGCATTTCCTCCGTAGGCATCCGTTCTTTTGTTGGCAAGAGGGGACAGGAATTCATTCAGAAGATAGCCGTGGGCGGCATGAAGCTCGATCACATCGAAGCCGGCAGTCTTCGCCCGGACGGCGGCGTCCTTGAAAGCCCGTTTGGTTTCCTGGATCTGCCCGATCGTCATTTCCACCGGTGCCTTCATATCGCCGAAAGCCACAGCGGAGGGAGCCACGATTTCGCCCGGCAGCACGGCTTTGCGCCCGGCATGGGCGAGCTGAATGCCGATATGGGCGTCCTGCTCGTGGACCAGGTCGACCAGCTCCTTCAGCCCTTCGAGATGATCATCGCTCCAAATGCCCAGGTCCTGTTCGGAGATTCTCCCCTGGGGTGTCACCGCACTCGCTTCCACGACAATCAGGCCGACTTGGCCGACCGCCCGGCTCGTGTAGTGGGTACGGTGCCAGTTGGTGATCCGTCCATCCTTGTTCGTACTCGAATACATACACATAGGGGACATAACGATCCGGTTCTTCAGGGTAACGCCTCTGACGGGAAAGGGGGTAAACAGTTGGCTCATTCCTCATCCTCCTCTTTGTCTCTATATAAAAATGATTGGCTATCTTTTTAATAGTAACACATCATTCGTTGCAAAGACACTTTTCCGCCTGTCTCTTCGTCTTCCTGCCCAGTATGTCCGCAAAAAAGGCCCCGCATCCGCGGGGCCTTTCCTCACCTTTATGAGCATACGAAGTCGATTTCACCCGGGCTACTTGGCAGCAAGCTCAAAGGGGTTGGACTTGGCAATGGCGATCTTTTTGGAATCGTACACTTCCACCTGCAGCGTCTTTTTCCCCTTCTTGGCCATCAGCGCTTTGGGGATGGAGGCTGTCAGATGGGACTCGTCGTGATAAGTTGTTTTGAGCGGCTTGTCTCCCAAGTAGACTATGCTTCCCGGAACAAAGAAATGGCCGTGAATCTCCACCGGGGTATCGGATTCCCCTTGAGAGTCCGGAGAAGCGAGAACTTCCGAATCGACGCTCTCAATCTTCATATCTCCGAAGCCCAGCACGTAGTCCTTATGAATAATAGGCTCCGAAATATCCTTGTACCCGTAGCGGGAACCGAAAAGGATGTCATGCTGGAGAAGCTTGTATTCCGTCAGATCTTCTTCCTTGATGTTCATTTCCTCGTAGTGATTCTTCGGCGGGATGATCGGCATCTTCTTGGACAGCTGGTAGAGGTAGTCCGTGTAATAAGAGCCTTTACGCTCCGCCAAATTAAGAACGTAAGGACCAAGGAACGAAGGATTGATGTTCAGTGTTTCCTTCTTCTCCGGCAGGTAGTTGTTCCATACTACGAACGGGGTGCTGTACATTTTCTTGAGAAAGTCCGGATCGTTCTCCGTAAGGTAACCGGTTTCCTTATATACCCCGTACTCATTGCCTAGCAGCGGCAGGTGGTCCCCAAAGAATACGATGATGGTCGGTTCCTTCGTCTTGCTGAAATGGTCCACCATCATTTTGAACGACTGCTCCGCATTGTGGACTCCCTGAGCGTAAGTCTCGATGATGCCCTTGGTTTCCTCCGAATAGTTGTTGAGCACCTTGAAATGGTTGTTGTTGCCGAATTTCCAAGGCTCGTAAGGCCAGTGATTTTCCATCGTGTTGGCAAAAATAAAGTCCGGCCCTTTCGATTTCTGCGCCTCGTTAATAATGACTTCCGAGACCTTCGTGTCCGGGATATACAGACCGTTCACGCCCGAGTCAAAGAATTCGCTGGAGATAAACTTCCCGAAACCGAAATCCTTGTAAACCTTGTTGCTGTCAAAAAACCAGTTATGAAACGGATTAACCGAAACGGTGTTGTAATCCTGCCGGTCCAAAATGCTCGCAAGCGAGTCTACTTCATGGTTTACATATTGAATGTAAGCGAGCGATCCCTGGGGCAGAAAACGAATGGAATTGCCGGACAGCACTTCGAATTCCACATTGGCCGTACCTCCTCCGAATTGGGGGGAGAGCAGCGTACCACTTGTGTAAGTCTGCTGGAGTGAATGAAAGAACGGAATCGGATCTTCGCTGAACTTGACATCTTTCATGAGAGTCGGATCCCAGAACGATTCGCTCAGCATGACGATTATATTCGGCTTAACGGCGCCGTCGGTATTCGTTCGGCGGGGGATCTCTTTGATGTAATTCTCGATGGCGGTTGCGGTGTAACCCTCCGGTTCGGGAATGAACACGAGATCCATATTAAGCATGGAGGTCAGCAGAAAACCGTTCTGCAAGTAATTCTCCGCCTGATCCCAAGGAATGGTACTGATTTTGAAAGCGTTTTGAAATTTATACGGCTTGTTCGTGTAGGTTCCGTACAGAAGGAAGGCGGAAAGCAGAAGCAGAACGGCTCTTTCGGGCCAGTTGCTTTTGCGGGCTGTACGGGGAACCCGATGAAGCACTAAATAGCTGATAAGGAAGAAGGCGGCGACCCCGCCGACCAGCTCCCAGCGGAGCAGGTCCCCCGCGTACTGTGCGACATCCGCTCCTTCGCTGCTCAGGACAAGGTCCCAGGGAAGCATGGGCAGACCGAGAATTTTAAATTTAATGCCGCTGACAAGAGAGGTCGTCAGCAGAATAAAGGTAACGATCCAATAAGAAGTGCGCATGCGGCTGGTCAAAGCCACGAACAGGAAGTAGAGACCGAACACCAGAAGGTAATTGAGCGCAAATTCATGGGGGCGCTGGAGGACCCATTTGATGGTGGCTTTGACATGCCCGCGGTTGCAAAATTCCGTCAATCCAACCAAGAGGGCGGGCAGAATAAGCAGCGGCAGACGCGATAAGATGTAGAGCAAAATGCTTTTGGGACGGGTTGGGTGCTGGTCCAGTTTGGGTCACTCTCCTGTGAGTTTGTAAACAATTCGTGAATTTTTCCGCTCCTATCGATTATAGGGGGTAACGGAGCGGGGCGCTACTGAATTTTTTCTTAACATTAATGAACAGGACGCGAAAGGCTGTTGATTAAAGCCAAGCCGAATCGGGTAAGGTATAGCATAACGATTCCGATTGGAGGCTGACGAAGATGGAACAGACGCTGAAAAGCATTAAGGAATGGCTGGAATCCTGCAAAGACCGGCCTCTCGTCATAGATAAGAAAGAGGACGGAGATCTGGACAGCGTGACGCTGCAGCTGAACGAGGTCGTGGTGGCGGTTCGCAATGAAACGCATCCTGATGATTATATTTCGGAGCGTTCTCTTATTCTTCAAGGAGAAGGCAAGGTAGAAGGTGTCCCGGAGGAAGAGGCCCCTCTCCCGCAGAACCTGTATGAAATTCCGTTCAACGACAAGCTGGAAAGCCGGCAGGAGGCCCAGTCGCTACTCATTCGGACGGACCGGGCGGAATACATTCTTCGTCCCGAGTAAGACAGTAGGAACCTATAACATGGCAGCAAAGCTCCCTATAACAGGGGGCTTTTATTTTTTTATGAAAGGGGCGAACCGTTTGGGCGACCCTGTCGTTTCCTTAGAGGAAGGAAGAATTTACCCGAAAGGAGACCGATGCCTCATGCAAAAAGGCTGTGCAGCGCTATGGATTGCTGCAGCCGCGATAGGTCTCGCCGGCTGCGGCAAAGTCACGCCGGAGGGAGCGGCGGCTCCGTCGGCTTTGGCGGCCTCGTCCCCCTCAGCCGCCGCGGGCACGGCCGCGCCTTCGGCCGCTCCGCCGGCGGTGCCGTCTCCGGCGGTGACGCCGGTCGCTTCGGCTGAGCCGACCGCGAAGCCCGCTGCGGCCCCGCCGGCCGCTTCGCCGTCTCCGGCCGCCAAAGCCGAAGAGCTGTACCGCGGCAGCTGCATCGGGTGCCACGCCGCCGAGCTGAAGGGCGGCTTCGGGCCGAACCTGCAGCAGGTGGGCTCACGCAAGACGAAGGACCAAATCATCCGCCAGATCGAGCAGGGGGGCGGCGACATGCCCGGCTTTGGCGGCAAGCTGTCCAAGGAACAGATCGACATTCTGGCATCCTGGCTGTCCCAACAGAAATAACGAGGAAATCATGAGGAGGAGACGTATGAACCTTAAATCGAAAACCCATCACTGGATGCTGGCCGGCATCGTGGCGGCCGCGGCGGTCCTTCCAGCCGCTCAGGCATCCGCGGACGGAGCAGCGGGAACGGCCGCCCAGGTCGTATCCGACACGGACCTGGCGGCGGAGCTTGGCATTCTGCAGGGAGAAGGAAGCGGACTGACGGACGCTTATTTAAGCAAGCCGACGACCCGCCTGCAGGCCGCTATTTTATACCTGCGGATGAAGGGGCTGGAAGGGGAAGCGGCGGCCTTCTCCATGCCGGATAGGGAAACCTTTAGTGACGCCGTTCTGGTATGGCCAGAGGGGAGAAACATTCTGGCCTACTTGAAGCATCATCCCGAGCTGGGGTGGACCGGAATCGGAGGAGGGAAGTTCGACCCGCTGTCCGGGATTACCTCGGAGCAGGTTTACAAAGTTATGCTGGAGGCGGTGGGCTACAAGCAGGACCAATATTTCACCTATGACAAGGTACTGGAGGCCGCCCGGTTGGCAGGTCTCGGCAAAGAGGCGGCCGCCAAGCCCTTCCGCAATGTCAACATGGCCTCCGTGCTGGTGGAGAGCTTGTCCGCCAAGGTCAAAGGAACGGGAAAGACGCTGGCGGAGGTACTGACCGAGAAGCGGGTGATTAAGCCGGACGCTTTGAGGGCGCTCTCTTATGATTTTCTATCCTATGCAGCGAAGCCGGAGCTCGGAACCTATCTCGCGGACAGCAAAGGACGGACGCTCTACTACTTCAGCAAGGACTCGGCGAACCTCAACTCCTGCCAAGGCAAATGTTTGGAGAACTGGCCGGTTTACTACAGCGAGAAATTAAAAGTGCCCGCCGGGCTGAAGAAAGAAGACTTCGGGACGCTGACTAGAGCCGATGGGACAAAGCAAACGACCTACAAAGGCTGGCCGCTTTATTATTATATCGGCGATAAGGCGCCGGGGGATACGTTCGGGGAGGCGGTGAACAAAATCTGGTACGTGGTGGAAGCGCCTTCGTTTGCCGCCATCGGGCAGAAGGAAGGGATCGGCCTCTATTTAACCGATTCCTACGGAAGAACCCTGTATACCTTTGATAAGGACAGCTACGAGAAGAGCGCCTGCAGCGGCACTTGTGAAACGAACTGGCCGGTCTATTACGAGGAGGCGGTTCAAGCCCCTACCGGTACGGACCAGGCGGATTTCACCACCATGACAAGGGCGGACGGCTCGAAGCAGACGGCCTACAAGGGAGCTCCTCTTTATAGGTTCAGTAAAGATGGTAACCGGGGCGACACACTCGGGCAGAATGTCAACAACATCTGGCATGCTGTGGATCCCTTCTCCTTTGCCGGAACGGCCAAACCCGCCGGGAAAAGCTACCAGGTGGACATCAGCGGCTTCGCCTTCGGCATCCCCGAGCTGACCGTAGAGGCCGGCTCTACAGTCACCTTCACCAATTTGGACAGTGTCCGCCACAATGCCGCCGCGGTGGACGGATCCTTTGCCACCCCTCTCCTGTCCAAGGGGGAGTCGGCCACGATTCAACTCGACAAGCCGGGCGTTTATGATTACGTATGCGAGCCCCATAAGAGCAGCATGAAGGGGCGGATCATCGTCAAATAGCTTGGTCCCTATGCCCGGTTTCGTCCCCGACGAACCGGGCTTTTTTGCCTCAGAAACCCGTTGCGCCCAGGCAGGGGATATAGGACAATAGAAGCACAGCATGCGGCGCAGCCAGACGGAAGGGAACTTCATTTTGAGGCAAGGGGTAACGGGATGCGCGGCAAAACGGATGCGGAATTGATGGAGCTCGTTCGCGCCCGGCATCGTCCGGCGCTGGAGGAAGTGTATGATCGCTATGTCAGGCTGGTGTATTCCTTTGCCCTGAAATCCGTTAAGGAGGAGCAGGGGGCCAGAGAAATCGTTCAAGGGGTATTTACCCGGATCTGGACCACACGAAAGGGATACGATCCGGACAAAGGGCAGTTCGTCAGCTGGCTGCTGACGGTTACAAGAAATATGGCCATTGACCATGTCCGCAAGGAGCAGCGCTCCTCCCGGGAGGTGCCCCTGGAGGCGGAAGAATGGGAGCGGTTCGAGGCACCTACGGATCAGGGACCGGAAGCGGTCATAACCCGGGCTTTAACACGGGAAGAGATCCGGCAGGCTTACCGGCACCTCTCCTCCAATCAAATCCGTCTTCTCGAGAGGGTTTATTGGGAGGGCTACACCTTAAGCGAGGTGGCAAGCGAAGCCAACGAACCGCTCGGTACCATCAAAAGCCGGCTTCACCAAACGCTGAAGCTGCTGCGCCAGTCCATACAGAAGCAGAGGGAGGGATAAACGTGCAAGAAAACGGTCAGACCCCATGTGAGCAGCTTATCCCTTATTTGATGGGAGAGGGCAACCAGGAAGAGCGCCAGGTCTTTGAACGTCACTTGTCCGTCTGCCCCTCCTGCGCGCAGGAGCTGAGCGAGCTGAAAGAAACTTGGACGGCCATCGGCCTTCAGGACGACGAGCAGGACGTTCCGGCCGATTTGAAGGAAGAGGTCATGCTTGGGATTTTTGGGGATTCCTCGGTTTCCCCCGAACCCAGAGAGGCCCCTTCCCGTTTCGTCCCGGTGCAGGTCCCGGTGCGGAGAAGCGGCATGCGTCCGCTTTATTCCGCCTTGGCCGGTGCCGCGGCCGCTGCAGCCGTCCTCCTTGCCCTTTATGCCCTAGGCCCTGCGAAAGAATCGGGGAAGCCGGCCGCCAGGATCGCCGGACCCGCCGAAATCGTAAAGAGCTACACGCTGAAACCGGTGGACGGCTTGCATAACGCGGGAGGCCGGGCAACGGTCATGAAGCGGGACGGGGGGAACGAAATCGTGGTGGAGCTCCAAGGGATGCCGCCCACCCAAGGCGATCAGGCCTACCAGGTTTGGCTTCTGAAGAACGGAGTGCGCTACAACTGCGGAACCCTGGTAACGGATGAGAAAGGCAGCGGAATCCTTACCTACCCGGTCAAGCAGGAGAACCTGAGCTTTGACGGGATTGGGGTTACCTTAGAGCCTGATGCGGGCGGGACCCAGCCGAGAGGCCGCAAAGTGCTCGGCACCGGGTAAGGACAGGGAAGGGGAGCGGATCAGCCTGCTTCCGGGCGGATGGGAAGGGGCAAGCCAGTCGGTTGGAGCCGGCTGGCCTTTTTTTCTTTGCCAAGAGAATGATTTCATGAGATAATTAAAGTTTACCGTACCATGACAAGATGGGGGAAAATGGAGTGGAACGTTATCCGTTTGCATACGATCCGTCCCAGCCGTTCGTCGGGCAGTTGAGCGACTGGGTATCGGATGTTTTCTATGACCTGCTTCCGGAAGCAGGCTTTGAAGTTCGGGACGAACAAATTTATATGGCCTTCCAGCTCGAAAGGGCGTATGCGGAGAAGAAGACCATCCTGGCCGAGGCGGGGGTGGGAACGGGGAAAACGCTCGTTTATTTGCTGTACGCGGCCGGCTATGCCCGCTATACCCGCAAGCCTGCCGTAATTGCCTGCGCCGACGAATCGCTGATCGAACAGCTCGTGAAGCCGGAAGGGGACGTGGCGAAGCTGGCCCGCCACCTGGGGCTGCGGATTGACGCGCGTCTGGGCAAATCGATGGATCAATATCTCTGTCTGAACAAATTGGATAAAGCCCGGACGGGGCCGGACGGCCTCGCCTGGCAGGAGCTTTACGAGGAACTCCCGGACTTTGTCCATTCCTACGAGACCCTGCAGGCCTTTCATCCTTATGGGGACCGCAAGCATTATCCGGGCTTGAATGACGAGCAGTGGAGCCGGGTCAACTGGGATTCCTTCCAGGACTGCTTCGCCTGCGAGCAGCGGCACCGGTGCGGACAGACCCTGTCGAGGGACCATTACCGCAAATCGGCCGATCTCATCATCTGCTCGCATGATTTCTATATGGAGCATGTGTGGACTTACGAGGCCCGCAAACGGGAAGGCCAGCTGCCTCTGCTGCCGGAGCACAGCTCCGTGGTATTCGATGAGGGTCACCTGCTGGAAACCGCCGCTCAGAAGGCTCTCACCTATAAGCTGAAGCATGCGGTATTCGAAGAGCTGGTCACCCGGCTGCTTCAAGGGGAAATTCGGGAGAAGCTCGCCGTTCTCATCGACGAGGCGATTCTTCAGAGCGAGGTGCTCTTCGAGGCGTTGGCGGGACATTCCGAGAAGGTGCACGGATCCGACCGCAAAAAAATCCGGCAGGATGATTCCCTGCTTCGCGAAGTAAGCCGGTTTCGTTCGCTCCTCACAGAGATTGAAGAGGAGCTGGTGTTCGAAAGCGAGCTTTATACGCTGAACGACTACCAGCTGCGGATTGTGGAAGAGCATATCGAGATGATCCAGAAGGCCCTCGGCCTCTTCCGTCATTCAGACCGCCTGATCTGCTGGCTGGACGGGGAAGGGGAAGGGGCCACCCTGACCATCATGCCGAAAGCCGTTAAGGAAGTGCTGAGGGAGCATGTCTTCTCCCAGGCGATGCCCCTTGTCTTCTCCTCGGCCACCTTATCCGTCGGCGGGTCCTTCCGGTACGTGGCCGACAGTCTCGGCATGGAGGCTTTCCTATCTTTTTCCACCCCTTCTCCTTACCGCTACGCCGAACAGATGGAGGTAATCGCCCCACGCTGGCAGTCGGGGGGGAGCTTTGAGGAGAAGAAAGAGACGGCTCTCCGGCTGCTGGCACGAACAGGGGGACGCGCCCTTATCCTGTTCCCGGCGAAGGAGGAGCTGGCCCGGTTCAAAGCGGAGCTGGGGAGCTATCCCCTGGCCGGGGCGGGAACGTTCTACTATGAAGGAGACGGGGAAATCAGCCACTTGATCTCCTCCTTCCAACGGGAGGAAACCAGTGTACTGTGTGCCGTGAGCCTGTGGGAAGGCTTGGATATTCCGGGTCCGTCCCTGTCCCACGTTATGATTTGGGAGCTGCCTTTTCCTCCGCAGGACCCGGTTTACGAGGCCAAAAGAAGACAGGCATCCGCGGCGCCCTTCGAGGAAGTGGATCTGCCCTATATGCTGCTCCGGCTGCGGCAGGGAATCGGCCGGCTGATCCGCACCGGTACCGACCACGGGCTGGTCTCCCTCTTGAGCAAGACCTTGTGGGAAAAGGACGAAGTACGCCGAAGTGTGGAGCATATCCTTCCGGAAGGGGTCGGCCTAAAGGCAGGGGAGAATCAAGACTTTGTCTGCGGCTGAGGCAGGGAAATGGGTAGTTGCCTTGAGAATTTGGCCGGAAGCGGGCATATAGTGGAAGGGTAGGAACCCAATACCGAAAGGAAGGATAGAAAATGCCCTTGCGCAGACAGGTATTGTCCGCGGTCCGGCCAGTAGTCGGTTACGGACTTCATGAACTCCCCCTGACCTCTCCCGCCCATGCTATGTATGAGGTGGCCGCCATCTCTTATTTAATGGGGATGGGCTACAGCTATGCCGACGCCCATCGTGTGGTTGAATCCTGGGAAGTAGGAGAAGCTTTCCCGCCCTATCAGGGGACCGTTCATTATCACCACCACATGATCCATTCGATTTAGTGCCGAATCGACTGTGTTCACGGTAAGACGCAAGGCAGCAATCGACAAAATTCCAGTTCATTCCTTCCCTAATAGGACAACCTGTGATATACTGTTTGATGTAACGAATTATATACTGTTGTTGCACGAACCAGCAGACAGGAAATATTTCCCTTTGGGTTTGGAATAGATAACGCCATTTCGCACCGTTACGAGCTTCTTATTAAGCAACAGAAAGCGAGGAACAGGCAAATGGATCTAGCATTGGATCAATTCATGGGAGAACCGGTAAACATCATCTACCTGGACAGCGACAACCGAACGGTCCAGCACAAGATCGATATTTTGACTACCGGTGCCCAATGTTGTGTCGCTTATTGCTTTGACCGCCAGGAGGCCAAACTTTTCCGGAACAACAGCATTCTTGCCGTAATGCCTATTAAGAAATACTACCACTAAGACAATCACGGCTGCCTTCCTTTTAAGAGGAAAGGCAGCTTTTTTGCGTTCAAGTGCCTTATCCGGCACCCTAATCAATAGGGAAGCAGAACTTTTTACGGAGAAGGCACCAGAATGACGCAGCGGGGCGGGAATGGTATGCTGAAGAGGCAGGCAGATCACTTGGCCGAAAACGACGGATAAAGGAGCAGGACGGATGATCGAAGCGGTGGTTTTTGATTTTGACGGGCTAATTCTCGATACGGAAACGAATGAGTTCGCTTCCTTTCAGGAGCTGTTTAAAGAGCACGGAGCGGAGCTGACGCTCGAAGTGTGGGGGAGCGTGGTGGGCACGAACGGCTTTGACACCTACGCCCATCTTGACGAGTGTGTAGGACGACCGGTGGACCGGGAGACGGCGAGGGCCAGAAGAAAGGAAAGGTTCCAGTCGCTGATGGAGGCGGAGGACATCCGGCCGGGCGTGCGCGAGTATCTGGAGTCGGCCCGGCGGATGGGGCTGAGAATCGGGCTGGCTTCCAGCTCCCGGCTGGCTTGGGTCACCGGGTACTTGGACCGCTTCGGCCTGACTTCTTATTTCGAATGCATTCAGACGGCCGATCATGTGGAGAAGGTCAAGCCCGATCCTGCTCTTTACCGCCAAGTACTGGAGCAGCTGGGCGTGGCTCCGGAACGGGCCCTTGCCTTCGAGGATTCGCCGAACGGGGCGCTTGCCGCCAAACGGGCGGGCATGAAGGTCGTAACGGTTCCGAACCCCTTGACGTGCCGGCTTGTCTTCGGAGAGGTGGACCGGACCCTAGGCTCCATGAGCGAGATCAGCCTGGAAGACCTGATCGCCGAGCTCGGTGCCAAGACGGAACCGGCCTAAGCCGGTTTCCGAATGAAGCCATCCATTGGAGCGTAAAAGAAACGGGACCTCCCTCCAGGGAAGTCCCGTTCTCGTTTTACTTCGGTTTACCGGCTGTCAGCTTGCCGCTGCGTTCCTCATCGGTGATAAGAGGACAAGTCGTGCAGCTGCCGCTGCCCGGAAGCTGGTATTTGAGACAGCAGGTTTTGCGTACGCGAAACGAGACACCGGGCTGGGCGGGGTGGGGAATGCACCGGCCTTCCACGCCGAGCGGATTGAAGCTTGATCCCCCGGTCAACCAGGCGGCTTCTTCGCTTAGCAGAAAGCAGTAATCTCCGGTGATGCGTTCCCGGTCCGAACCGGCGGCCGCCCCGGCGATCATCTCGCCGTAGAAGTGATGCACATAGACGGCGGCGTTCTCCCACAGCATCTGCGGGCTCAGGCGGTACCGCCCGCTTAGAAGACAGAAGAGACGCTGCAGGTTTCCGGTGAACAGGGCGGCAAGGGTGTGGGCTCTCCAAGTGTTTCGGTCACCGCCGGAAGCGAGAGTTTCCGGATCGGAGGTCCCTTGCGGAGCGAGAATCAAGGTGAAAGGCTGCTCCTTGTCCCAAGCGACAGAGAGGGAGGGAAGAGAGGCGTCCAACCCGATGCGGTATACGCTCATGGCGTAAAGAACGCCGCAAAGCATGCGGCTGTAGAATTTGGTGAACTGCGAAGCCGCGATTGGCAGCCGATCGATCTCCCTAATCTTAGCGAAAAGGGAGATCGTTTCCTCCAGCCCCTCTTCCTGCTGCAGCCGGCTGCTCTCGGTTACAGGCGTCCCGCCGGAATCCGGCTGAGGCTGAGAGCCGGATTCTATGCGGAAGCGCAGGTGGAAGATCTTCTCCAAATAAGTCCGCTCTTCGATGCTTAAGCTCATGTCTAAGCTCCTCCGGTCCGTTCGTTTGATGATATATTCAAATTGTAGGGGACGGCCGGAAGGCTGTCAATGAGTTTGATATTCATTCTCAATGACACAGCCCCGCCGAATTGACAGCCCCGCCTAATTTAGGCATCATGAAACAAGACCCCAACTTCCGAAATGCCTGGAACGATGGGGTGGGTCCTAAGCCAAAGTTTGGAGGGAATGAAAGTGACAGCCGAGGAAATCATTCAGGAGATGGTGAAGCAGGGCATGCGCATTACGGACCAGAGAAAGACGCTTGCCGGTCTTTTTGCTGAAGAGGGGAGCGCCCTGACCCCCAAAGCCGTATATGAGTATATGGGACGTCTGTATCCCGGATTAAGCTTCGACACCGTCTACCGGAACCTGAGGCTGATGCACGAAATGGGCGTTCTCGAGCAGTTCGTGCTGGAGGACGGGATCAAGTTCCGGGTCAGCTGCGGCGAGAATCACCACCACCATCACATCATCTGTATGAACTGCGACAAGACGTACTCTGTGACTTACTGCCCCATGGATGCCGTATCCGGGCTTCCGGAGGGGTTCCAAGTCGTTAAGCATAAATTCGAAATCTACGGGCTTTGCGAAGATTGTGCGGCCCGCCGGGACACCCCGTCATGAGCTTTCTCCGCCAAGCGGTCAAAGCCCCCGTGCACGTCTACCGGAAATTCGTGTCGCCGCTGAAGCCTCCGACCTGCCGGTTCTACCCGACATGCTCCCAGTACGCGCTGGAAGCCATCGATGTTCACGGAGCCTGGAAGGGGTCGGTTCTAACGGTGATTCGTCTATGCAAGTGTCATCCGTTTCATCCGGGAGGGCTGGATCCGGTCCCGCCCAAGAAAGACGGAGGGACACCGCCCGATTCCCCGCCGCCGGCTTGACACGGGGCCGTGCGTTTCGTTATATTGAGGGAATACAAGTAGAAACCGAATAGGCAGTTTTCAATGAACGGATAAGTACGTGCAGCGCACTGTCGCCAGAGAGCCGGGGAAGCTGAGAACCGGTACAGGAGAGCACACGGAAGATGGTCCCGGAGAGCTTGTCTTCGAGCCTGAGGGTAAGAGGACGACGTACCTTCTGCGTTAAAGAAGCAGTCGCAAGACTGGCAGAGCCCCGATGTGCGAGCAGCGGGGGAACCTGGGTGGTACCGCGTGAGCCGAAGCTCTCGTCCCAAGACGGACGAAGGGCTTTTTTTGCATTCCAAAATTGATTAAGCAGGAGGGAACGCTCCCATGAGTCAGACGAAACCAACGTTCTACATCACCACTCCGATCTATTACCCGAGCGACAAGCTGCATATCGGCCATGCCTATTCGACGGTGGCGGGAGATGCCATGGCCCGGTACAAAAGGCTTCGCGGTTACGACGTTATGTATTTGACGGGAACCGACGAGCACGGGCAGAAAATTCAGGAGAAGGCGGAGGAGAAAGGCGAAACCCCGCAGCAGTTCGTGGACCGGATCGTGGCGGGCATCAAGGAGCTGTGGAGCAAGCTCGACATTTCCTATGATGATTTCATCCGCACGACCGAGCCGCGGCACAAGGAAGCCGTCCAGAAAATCTTCCGGCAGCTGCTCGACCAAGGCGACATCTACCTCGGAACGTACGAAGGCTGGTACTGTACCCCGTGCGAGTCGTTCATCCTGGAGCGCCAGCTCGTGGACGGCAAATGCCCGGACTGCGGACGCCCCGTGAAGAAAGTAAGCGAGCAGAACTATTTCTTCCGGATGAGCAAGTACGCCGACCGCCTGCTCCAATACTATGCCGAGAATCCGGATTTTATCCAGCCGGAAGCGCGCAAGAATGAGATGATCAACAACTTCATCAAGCCGGGGCTGGAGGATCTGGCCGTGTCCCGGAGCACGTTCGAATGGGGCGTTCCCGTTCCGGGGGATCCGAAGCACGTCATCTACGTATGGATCGACGCGCTGTCGAACTACATTACGGCTCTCGGCTACGGTTCGGAGGACGAAAGCAAGTATGAGAAATACTGGCCGGCGGACGTTCATCTCATGAGCAAGGAGATCGTGCGCTTCCATACGATTTATTGGCCGATCATGCTGATGGCCCTGAACCAGCCTCTTCCGAAAAAAGTATTCAGCCACGGCTGGCTTCTCATGAAAGACGGCAAAATGTCCAAATCCAAAGGAAATGTCGTCGATCCGGTTACGCTTATCGACCGGTACGGGCTGGACGCCCTGCGCTATTACCTGCTCCGCGAGGTGCCCTTCGGCTCGGACGGCACCTTCACGCCGGAAAGCTTCGTCGAGCGGATCAATTACGATCTCGCCAACGACCTCGGCAACCTGTTGAACCGGACGGTGGCGATGATCGACAAATACTTCGACGGGGTGATACCGGCCTTCGTGGAAGGATCGACTCCGTTCGACGCCGACCTGATCGCTACGGTCCGCTCGACCGTTGCCAAGGTCGAGGAGGTCATGGAGAGCATGGAGTTCTCCGTCGCCTTGGGCGCCATCTGGCAGCTCATCCGCCGGACGAACAAATACATCGACGAGACGCAGCCTTGGGCGCTTGCGAAGGACGATTCCCGCCGCGCGGAGCTTGGCTCCGTGCTCTACTGCCTGGCGGAGTGCCTTCGGAACGTCTCCATTCTGCTGCAGCCGTTCTTAACGCAGACGCCGGAGAAAATCCGCCGTCAGCTCGGCATCGAAGGCGCCGAGCTCGCCGCCTGGGAAAGCCTGTACGGTTTCGGCGCGCTGCCGGCCGGGGTCCGCGTGCAGAAAGCCGAGCCGATCTTCCCGCGCCTCGAGGCGGAGCCCGAGATCGCCTACATCGCCGAGGCGATGGGGGGCGGGGCCGCCGCCCAGCCGGCACCGGCCGCAACGGCCGACGCTCCCGGCTCTACGGTCGCTGCGCTTGGCGCGCTCGATCTGCAGGGAGCGGCTGCGGCCGAGGCCGGCACGCCGGCCGGCGCCGCGGCGGGAGCTCCAGCGCCAGCGGCTCAGCCCGACCGGGCCGAAGAAATCAGCATCGATGATTTCTTCAAGGTCGAGCTGCGCGTGGCGCAGGTGACCTCCGCGGAGCCGGTGAAGAAGGCCGACAAGCTGCTGAAGCTGCAGCTTGATCTAGGCTTCGAGCAGCGGCAGGTCGTCTCCGGCATCGCCAAGCACTACAGCCCGGAAGAATTGGTCGGACGCAAGGTCATTTGCGTGACCAATCTGAAGCCGGTCAAGCTGCGGGGCGAGCTGTCGCAGGGCATGATCCTGGCCGCCTCGGAAGGCGACAAGCTCACACTCGCCACGGTAGCCGAGGACCTGCCGAACGGGGCCATCGTCAAGTAAACCGCCAAAAGAAGCCCTTGCGGGAGGACCCGCAGGGGCTTTTTGGCTGCAGGCGTCATCGGAAGCTCGTCCATCGTAGGCAGGTGGAGAACAAAACGCCGACTCCCCGTCTGTGTAATTTAACCTTACATAAGCCCGGCTTTATGCTATACTTCTAAGAAAAAAAGGAGTTATTCTATGGAGTGGATTTCGGTTTTACTGCTTGGCTTCTTCCTCGGGATGAGGCATTCCACCGATGCGGATCATGTGGTGGCGGTGACGACCATCGTCAGCGAACAAAGAAAACTAGGCCGGGCCGGCTTGATCGGCATCGCCTGGGGACTCGGGCATACCCTAACCATCCTGTTGATCGGATCGGCCATCATTTATATGAAATTCACGATTCCGCCTGCGCTTGGCCTGTCCATGGAGTTCAGCGTCGGCGTAATGATCGTTATTCTGGGGCTGTTCAGCCTGAGAAGACTGTTCACGAAGAAGCATGCTCATCCGCATGGAACGGAGCAGGCAGAGGCTTCGGACGTCCCTTCTTCGCGGTCCCGGTACATTCGGCCGCTTGCGGTGGGGCTGGTTCATGGAATGGCGGGCTCGGCCGCCGTGGCGCTGCTGGTTCTGAACGCCATCTCGAACGAGAAGCTGGCCTTCTTCTACCTGTTCATCTTCGGGCTCGGGACGGTGGCGGGCATGATGCTCGTGACGATGGCCATCGGCCTTCCCTTCATCTTCTCCAAGCGGACCCAGTCCCTGAACCGGGTGCTCGGCATCGGAACGGCGGTCTTCAGCATCGGCTTCGGCTTGTTCCTGATGTACCGATTAGGCATAAGCGACGGCTTGCTGACCGGACACCCGGAATGGACTCCGGAGTAACGATCTTTTACAAGGCGCCAGCCGGATTATGTCCGGGCGGCGCTTTTTTGTTATTCCCAGGCATAACATTAAATCGTAATCATTATGATTTATATTGACACCGGCGGAATGGCGGGCTTATAATGCTCCTTGTAAATAAAAATGATTACGATTAAGAACGGATCGGAGTGACCATCCTTGAAACGAACTTATCCTTTTATCTTTCTTCTGCTGCTACTCTCGGCGGCCGCTTTAACCGGATGCGGCAAGGGAGCCGGCCAAGCCCAGCTTCAGGAAGGGAAAGTCAATGTGGTGACAAGCTTTTATCCCCTGTACGACTTTGCCGGCAAGATTGGGGGAGACCATGCGAATGTGATCAATCTGGTACCGGCGGGGGTCGAGCCGCACGACTGGTCCCCGAAGAGCAATGATATCCGGCTGATGACGAAGGCGGAAATGCTGGTATACCAGGGAGCCGGCTTCGAGGGCTGGGTGGACGATTTTCTTCAGAGTCTTCCGAAGGACAGCAAAGTGAAGGTCGTGGAAACGAGCAAGAGTGTCGAACTCATGAAGGATCAGGAAGAAGCCCATTCCGGTAGTGAGGAGCACGGGCATGAAGGAGTGGATCCCCACGCCTGGTTAAGTCCCGCTAACGCAAAGAAGATGGCAGGCGCTATCAAGGACGGCTTTATCCAGGCCGATCCGGCCCACAAGGCGGATTACGAAGCGAATTTCGCCGAGCTTTCGAAGAAGTTCGACGCCCTTGACGCCTCTTACCGCGATTCTCTGTCCAAGGTGCCGCGCAAGGAGATTGTCGTCTCCCACGATGCCTTCGGGTACCTCTGCCGCGATTACGGCTTGACCCAGAAGGCCATCATGGGGCTGTCTCCGGATGCGGAGCCTACCTCTCAGGATATGAGAATGGTGAATGCATTCATTAAAGAGAGCGGAGTGAAATATATATTTTTCGAGGAGCTTGTTTCCGACAAAACAGCCAAAACGCTTGCCAAGGACGCCGGCATTCAGACGCTCGTGCTGAATCCTCTCGAAGGGTTGACGGAGGAAGAGGTTAAGGCAGGGAAGGACTATTTCGGCGTCATGGAGACGAATTTGCAAAATTTACTGAAAGCTTTACAATGAAACTACGATTCCACCAGAAAAAGGAGCGGGTCCCTATGGCCGGTACTTCGGCCCGAGACTGCCACCAGCATGTCATCGAAATCGAAGATTTGTCCTTCTCTTATGAAGATAAACAGGTAATAGATCAATTGGATTTTTCGGTTCTCCAGCGGGATTTCGTCGGTCTGGTCGGGTCCAACGGAGCCGGCAAAACGACGCTTCTGCGGATGATCGTCGGCCTCATCAAGCCCCAGAAGGGAACCATCCGTCTCTTCGGAGAACCGGTCGGCCGGTTCAAGGACTGGGAGCGGATCGGCTATGTCCCCCAGAAGAATAACTTCAACCCCCTCTTCCCGGCGACCGTCCGGGAAGTCGTCATGTCGGGGCTTTACGGGCGCAAGAACATGTTCCGCCGGTTGAACCGGGAGGATTCCGCCAAGTGCAGCGAAGCGCTGCGGGTGATGGGGATAGAGGATCTGGCGGACCGGAGGATCGGCCAGCTGTCCGGTGGCCAACAGCAGCGTGCCTTTCTGGCGCGGGCGCTGATCAACAACCCGGACCTGCTCATTCTGGACGAGCCGACGGTAGGGATCGACGCGGAGACGCAGGAGGGCTTTTTCCACCTGCTGCGGCATATGCACCATCACCACGACATTACCTTCCTGATGGTGTCCCACGACAGGGAGGCCCTGCAGTCTTACCTGGGATCGGAGCCGGTCCAGTCGGCCGGGAAGCTGAAATTTTATGTGAAGCATACGCACGATCCGGAGGATTGCGGGGAAACAAGCCTGTCCCATGCTCTTTCGGATTTAAGAGGCTACGAAGAAGTGCTGCAGGGGAGTGTGCGGTAAGTGGAGATTTTTTCGGACGCTTTCTTCGTCAGGGCGCTGATTGGGGGCATCCTGATCGGCATAACCGCCCCTCTGATGGGAATCTTTCTCGTGCTGAGGCGCTTGTCGATGATAGGAGACACGCTGGCTCATGTTTCCATTGCCGGCGTCGCCCTCGGCTTTCTGATCAATGTCTACCCGGTTGGGGTCGGCCTTGTTTTCGCGGTGCTTGCCTCGTTTGCCATCGAGCGGCTGCGCAAAGCCTACAAGACGTATGCCGAGCTTTCCATTGCCGTGATCATGTCAGGAGGGGTGGCTCTTGCTACTTTCCTGTTTACGCTCGGCAAAGGCTTTAACATTAACGTATACAGCTATTTGTTCGGCAGCATCTATACGCTTGACCGGCTGGACCTGTGGATGGTGGCGGGAGTGGCCCTCCTGGTCATTGCAGTGGTTCTTCTGAACTTCAAGGAGCTCTTCCTGATGTTCTTCGATGAAGACGCGGCAGCGGTCAGCGGCCTTCCCCTCCGGTTCTATAACATCATGATCACCGTTCTCACCGCGCTGGTGATCAGCGTAGCCATCAAGATCGTCGGCGCCCTTCTGGTGTCTTCGCTCATCACCATCCCGGTGGCGGCGA
Organism: Paenibacillus aurantius; assembly: GCF_032268605.1. NCBI lineage: Bacteria > Bacillati > Bacillota > Bacilli > Caryophanales > Paenibacillaceae > Paenibacillus > Paenibacillus aurantius. The sequence goes on along the minus strand of NZ_CP130318.1, from coordinate 3,863,603 downwards.
GCCTCGTTGTGGCCCGGAGCTTCCGGCATTCGGTGGTCATGGCCGTTCTTTTCTCGGAGCTGGCTGTGATCGGGGGGCTGATTCTCGCCGGGGTGGCCAATCTTGCTCCGGGAGCGACCGTCGTCCTTCTCTTGATCGCCATTCTCATGATGGCACTGGTGCTGCGCAAAGGCTTGCGAATTTGGTAGCAGAGGAGTAACCCATGGAACAGGTCAATATCTGGATCGCCTTTCTGGCAGGGATCGCTTCCTTCATTTCTCCCTGCTGTCTGCCGCTGTATCCGTCTTATCTTTCCTACATTACCGGAATATCCGTCAATCAGATCAAGAACGGGGACAACAAAAAGGAAGTGAGGTTGGCGACGCTTACCCACTCCCTGTTTTTCTGTCTCGGCTTTTCGGTTATCTTCTTCAGCCTTAGCTGGGCGGCCGGCTTCGTGGCGGACTTCTTCAAGGATAACCGGAATCTGATCCGCGAGCTGGCCGCTCTGCTGATTCTGCTGATGGGCCTGTTCATGCTTGGCATCTTTCAGCCGCAGTTCCTGATCAAGGAACGCAAGCTGAACATGAAATGGAAGCCGGCCGGGTACCTCGGTTCCTTCCTCATTGGAATAGGCTTCGCTGCAGGCTGGTCCCCGTGCGTAGGCCCGATCCTATCGGCCATTCTGGCGCTTGCCGCCACGCAGCCGGATGCCTGGCTGCCTCTCATTACGGCGTATTCCCTCGGCTTCGCCATCCCGTTTATGGTGCTGGCGTTCTTCATCGGATCGACCAAATGGATCCTGCGTTATTCGTCCGTCATGATGAAGATAGGCGGGGCCGTGATGATCGTGATCGCCATTCTTCTCTATACGGACCGGATGACCCAGATCACGATCTGGTTTAACAGCCATACGCCGGATTGGCTTAAGTTCTAGGTCCTTCCGGGGGTTATTATCCCCGTATGCAAAGTCACCGGATAAGGCATCAGGTGAAGTAATCGATGTGGGCTTCCGGAAATTTCTCAAAGATTTGTTCCGTGATGAATTCCCTTAACGCTTGGGCCTGTTCATCCGGGTACACGTATTTGCCCTGGCCCCAGCGGCCCCATTTGTACTTGCGCTTCGCCTCGTCCATCTCGAGCTTGGTTTTCGGGTAACGCTGGAGGATGACGTTTTTGGCCGTTTTGGTAAAGCGGTGCTGAATCAGTTCGAATGTGAGATCCTTTACGGCTTCGGCCGGAAGGGTCTCTTTCAGCTTCTCGAACAAATGACGGTACCCGTCCTCCCAGCCCTCATGCCAAATAATGGGGGCGACGATGAAGCCGAGCGGGTATCCGGCATGCGCTACCTTGCCCGCGGCGGTAATCCGGTCGGCAAAGGAGGAGGTGGCCGGCTCAAAGTTCTTTATGACATAATCGGCATTCACACTGAAGCGGATGCGGGTATGCTTGTTGTGATTCAGGTTCAGCAAAGGCTCGACATGGTGAAATTTGGTCACGAAGCGCAGCCTTCCGTAATCCTGCTTCGCCATGAATTCAATCAGCTCGGCGAGGGAACCGGAAATATGCTCCAAGCCGACGGGATCGGAGGTACAGGCGGCTTCGAACCGGGTAATCTCCGGAATCCGTTCGTCGATATACTTCTGGGCGGCCTCCAGGATCTCATCCGTGTTCACATAGACCCGGATATAGGGCTTCGCCCCGAGGGTGGTCTGCAGGTAACAATAATGGCAATGGGCCATGCAGCCGGTGGCAATGGGGATGGCGTATTCGGCGGACGGCTTCGATTGATCGAACTTCAGCGTCTTGCGGACCCCGACCACCAGCGTGCGCTTGGCGATCCGGTATTTCTCCAGGTCGGTTTCTCCGGGCAGGTTCGTAATCCGGTTGTGCGAGGTGGTCATCCGAATAGGCAGCCCTTTCTCCTCGGCCCATTCTTTAATCTTCTTTCCCTTTGGATAATTCAGCGCATCGGGTTCAAAATAGACCAGCTCCGGCACGAAGACCTCTAAGCTTTTGGGCGGCCGGCTGAGCAATTCGGTTGCCATGGAGGCTTCTCCTTCCTGCGGATGATCGGCATCGGCTGTGCTTTTTCTGTGCTTAGTTTGCGTCAGTCGGGGCGGAGGCACACGTGGCAAAATCAAGGCTTATCCGGCCGCTGAAGGGAGGGGGTTGGCTTGCACTGCCTAGGGGAATGGTTTATCATACTTAGAGTGCAAGGAAGCAGATTAAGGGGGAAAACGGGATGGCAACGCCGAGCATGGAAGATTATTTGGAGCGGATCTACAAGCTCATCGACGAAAAGGGCTACGCGCGGGTATCCGACATCGCGGAGGGCCTTGAAGTCCATCCATCCTCGGTTACGAAGATGATTCAGAAGCTGGACAAGGACAATTACCTCGTCTACGAGAAGTATCGCGGCCTCATCCTCACCTCGAAGGGCAAGAAAATGGGCAAACGGCTCGTCGACCGGCATCACCTGCTCGAAGAGTTCCTGACCATGATCGGTGTCCAGGAGGAGAACATTTATAAAGATGTGGAGGGAATCGAGCATCACCTGAGCTGGGATTCCATTACCTGCATCGAAACGCTTCTCGAATATTTCCGGAGAGACCCGGATAGGGCGGCCGAACTGCTGAGAATCCGCTCGGAGCTGGATACGGACTAAAGGGAAACACCTGCTGGACAAGCGGGTGTTTTTTTGTTGCCCGGATTAAGCCTCCAGGAATAACCCGAGGCTAGCGCCTCATAAACTGTACAACCGACAAGATTCGGGAGAAAGCACGAGAGGCGGGGATCGGGTGGAGGTGAATGCGGTTTTTCAAGGCGGCGGGGTCAAAGCGATCGGACTGGCGGGAGCGGTATGCGAAGCGCAAAGAAGGGGGATTCGGTTCGTCCGGACCGCCGGAACCTCCTCCGGGTCCATTGTGGCTGCGCTGCTGGCCGCCGGTTACACCGGAGAGGAATTGAAAACGATCATCATGCAGACCCCTTTCTCTTCCTTCCTGCAGAAGAGCTTCCTTCATGAAATCCGCTGGATCGGGCCCGCCGTCCGCTTGCTGTTGAAGAAAGGATTGTATTCAGGGGAGAAGCTGGAGCAGTGGATATACGAGCTGCTGGCGGCCAAGGGAGTCCGGACGTTCGGGGATCTTCCGGCGGATCACCTAAAGATCATTGCCTCGGATATTACCCAAGGAAAGCTGCTCGTCCTCCCGCAGGATATCGGCAAATACGGCATTGACCCCAACCGGTTTACCGTGGCGAAGGCGATCCGCATGAGCACGAGCATTCCTTATTTTTTCGAGCCGGTCATTATCCGCAAGCGCTTCAAGAAGGAGGAACCCTCGGTTCCGTTTCGCGACCAGTTCGTCTATATCGTGGATGGAGGAATCCTGAGCAATTTTCCGCTTTGGCTGTTTGACGACGAAACAAAAAAAACCGGCAGGCGGCTGCCTACACTGGGTTTTCAGCTGGTGGGGCGGGGAAAGGGAGAGCCGCACCGGATCGTGGGCCCGCTGTCCATGTTCCATGCCCTGTTCTCCACCATGATGGATGCTCATGACGAGCGGTATATTGAAGAGCATAACCGTTCCCGTACCATCAAGATCCCCGCGCTCGGGGTCGGAACGACCGATTTCAGCATTGTTCCCGAGGCGAGCCTCGAGCTGTTCGAATCGGGAGTTAAGGCGGCGGATAAGTTTTTCTGCCGGTGGTCGTCCGCCCGCTACTGGTCGATGTATGGGTAATGAAAAAGGCTGGTTGGAGGGAACGGCTTAGTGGTATTTGGGAGTCTTGTCATCCATGCTGTCCTTGTTACCGGGAATAACTCGGAACGGGGACGTTTTTCTTTTCTTAGGGGACGCAGCCGTCGGACGGTAGGCGGAGGTCCGGTAAGCCTTCTGCATGCCTCTGGCGGGCAAAAACTTGTAGAGCAGAAAAATGCCCCCCAACACGATAATCGGAATCAGGAAATTCCCTACATTGAAGATCAGCCCGACCGCCGCCAAACCGAAAATGACATAATCCTTAGCTGAAAAGCGCCTTCTCATGGGACGTCTCCTCCTCTTTGGTGCATTATTTGGTCAATTGGGTGTCCAGCTCCCTCATTCGGTTGAAGGAAGCGATGGAGACCTCCACCTGCTCATCCAGCGGCTCCTTGGTCGTCAGCTTCTGCAGCCATAGACCGGGATAGCCGAGGTAACGGAGGATAGGGATGTCCCTCAGGGCATTGGTGGCACGAAGCGCCTCGTAAGAAACGCCGATGACGACAGGCAGCAGGATGACGCGCTGGATCACACGCTCCCACAGGTTGTCATAATGAAGGAACGAGTAAATGACCACACCGATGAGCACAGTCAGGATGATGAAGCTGCTTCCGCAGCGGTAGTGAAGCGTGCTGAATTTCTGAACGTTCGGCACGGTCAGCTCCACGCCGGCCTCATAAGCGCTGATCACCTTGTGTTCGGCTCCGTGATACTGAAACAGCCTTTTGATCACGGGCGTCAAAGAGATGATATAAATATAAATAACCAAAAACAAAATTTTTATAACGCCTTCGACCAAGTTGTGAAGGATGCGGCCGGCTCCCTGGTTGCTCCATTGATTGCTGAACAACAGCTGTTCGATGACAGCAGGAACGATCGTGAAAATCAATTTCCCGAAGACGAAGGACAGAACCCCGACGACGGCGACTCCCAGGATGAGCGAGAGACGGCTGGTAAGGGAAGGCTTCTCCTCTTCCTTGTTTGCCGCCCCATCCCCGTCCTCATCTTCCGCAAACTGCTCGGCGGAGAAGTTAAGGTGCTGCGCTCCCTTGGCACTGGATTCGATAATAGCGACGAGTCCCCGCAGGAACGGTATTTTTTTGAGGGTGCGGAGCCAGGATATTTCCTTCTTCGGCACCTCCAGAAAGGCAATTTCGTCATTCTTGCGGCGGACCGCCGTCACGTTCACCGAGCGTCCCGCGAACATAACGCCCTCGATGACCGCCTGGCCGCCGTAGATATTCATGTTGGTTTGTGACAAGCCTTTTCACCTTCTTTGTCTATTATAGGAATATTGTAACGGTTTCGTCCCTTTAATTCCATAAGTTTTGTTGGTTGGAGCAGGGGGATGGAGGGGAACCTGCCAATGTCTGGTTCCTTGGAGATCCTTCCGGCGGTGGCGGCTTCTCCCTGATGGATTCCTGTTTCAAAAAGGGGAATCTTATGGTAAAATGTCTACGTTAAAATAACCCCTTCCATCCGGATGGGGGTTAATGATGTTTATGACGGCTTACGCCTGGCGAAGATGGGTGAAGAACTTGAAGAAAATTTTGGTTTTGCATGGACCGAACCTGAATATGCTGGGGTTGAGGGAGCCTGGAATTTACGGCACCGACACGCTTGAGACGATCGAACGGAACTTGTCCAGGCTGGCTGAAACGCTTGGCGTGGACCTCGAAAGCTTCCAATCGAACCACGAGGGAGCGTTGATTGACCGGATTCACGAAGCTTACGGGACGAAGGACGGGATCCTGATCAACCCGGGAGCCTTTACCCATTACAGCTATGCGATCCGGGATGCGCTGGCCGCCGTTCAGCTTCCGGCGATAGAGGTTCACCTGTCCAACATTCACAAAAGGGAAGCCTTCCGCCATACGTCTGTCATTGCTCCGGTTGTCATCGGCCAGATGGCCGGCTTCGGGGCGTACGGCTATGAGCTGGGGTTGCTGGCCCTGCATCGCCATCTTTCGGAGAACGGGGGTTAGATTCCATTGGAAAAGCAGAGATTAGCGCGTCTGAGACAAGAAATGGAGCAGCAGAGGCTGGAAGCCATTCTGATCACCAATCCATACAACCGTAAGTACATGACCGGGTTTACCGGCTCGTCGGGGTACGGACTCATCACGGCGGACCGGGCGTATCTCCTGACAGACTTCCGTTACATGACGCAGGCCCCCGCGCAGGCGGTGGAGTACGAAGTGGTGGAGCATGAGGCGAAGCCGATGGCCACGGTGAAGAGCCTCCTCGGGCAGCTGAACATCAAACGGCTCGGCTTCGAGCAGAACTCCGTCACCTTCGGAACGTACGCTTCCTATGCCAAGGACCTGGCAGGCATCGAGCTCGTCCCGGTGGACGCCCTCGTGGAGAAGCTGCGGATGTACAAGGATGAGAGGGAAATCCAGATCATTCAGGAAGCCGCCGATCTGGCCGACCGGACCTTCTCTTACGTGACGGGTATTCTCAAGCCCGGAATGACGGAGGAAGAGGTCGCTCTCGAGATGGAGTTCTTCATGCGCAAGCATGGGGCGACGGGAACGTCGTTCGAAACGATCGTCGCTTCCGGCGAACGCTCGGCCCTTCCCCATGGCGTGGCCAGCGGACGGACCCTGAAGGGCAACGAATTCGTCAAATTTGATTTCGGAGCGCTCTACAAGGATTACTGCTCCGATCTTACCCGCACGGTGTGCCTCGGCCAGCCGACGGATAAGCACAAAGAGATTTACTCCATCGTTCTTGACGCCCAGCTTAACGTTCTCGACAAGCTGAAGCCCGGGATGACCGGCCGGGAAGGGGATGCCCTTGCGAGGGACATCATCGCGAAGGCGGGCTACGGTGACTATTTCGGGCACGGAACGGGCCACGGAATCGGGATGGAGATCCATGAAGCTCCGCGGCTGTCGTTACATAGCGACATGGTTCTGGAGCCGGGCATGGTGGTGACCGTGGAACCGGGCATTTACCTTCCCGGCTTCGGCGGGGTTCGCATTGAGGACGATGTGGTGATCACCGACAGCGGGATCCGCATCTTGACCCAATCGTCCAAAGCTTTTACTGTTATTGATTAAGATCAGGCTACCATACTTAGGAGGTTATCCCATTGATTTCAGTTAACGATTTTAAAACAGGCTTGACCATTGAAGTGGAAGGCGACTTGTTCTCGGTATTGGATTTCCAGCACGTGAAGCCGGGGAAAGGCGCGGCCTTCGTCCGCTCCAAGCTGAAGAACCTCCGCAACGGAAACACGGTGGAGAGAACGTTCCGCGCCGGTGAGAACGTGGTCCGCGCTCATGTGGAGAACCGCGAAACGCAGTATCTGTACTCCGCCGGAACCGAACACACCTTCATGGATACCGAAACCTACGATCAGTTCCAGCTCGAGACGAAGCAGCTCGAATGGGAGCTGAAATTCCTTAAAGAAAATATGAACGTTAACATCATCAGCTACCAGGGCGAAATTCTGGGCATCAACCTGCCTAACAGCGTAGAACTGAAGGTTACCGAAACCGAGCCGGGTGTGAAGGGGAACACCGCCCAAGGCGCTACCAAGAACGCAACATTGGAAACCGGCTTGACCGTTCAGGTTCCGCTCTTCATTAACGAAGGGGACGTGCTGCTCATCGATACCCGCGAAGGCAAGTACATCTCCCGGGCGTAACGGACGGCAGCCGACTAGTCAGACAGCAAGCAACATGGGGTGGGGAGGTTTTACGGTTGTCTTTGATTGTGATGAAGTTCGGGGGGAGCTCCGTAGGAGATGCCGAACGGATGAAGCGCGTCGCAAAACGCGTAGCCGATAGGAAAAAGGAAGGTCACCGCTGCGTGGTCGTTGTTTCGGCCATGGGGGATACGACCGATGACCTGATTGATCTGTCCAAGCAGCTTTACGACGGGGCGCCGCCCGTGCGTGAGATGGACATGCTTCTCAGCACGGGAGAGCAGGTGTCCATTGCTCTTCTGTCGATAGCCATTCAAGGACTCGGCGAGAAAGCCGTGTCGTATACCGGCTGGCAGGCCGGAATGCTGACGGAAGAGGTACACGGGAAAGCTAGAATTACGGAGATCAAACCGGACCGCGTTGTCCAAGCGCTGGATGACGACAATATCGTCATCGTGGCCGGCTTCCAGGGGATGACCGCGGATGGCCAGATCACGACGCTTGGCCGGGGCGGTTCCGACACGACGGCTGTGGCTCTCGCCGCGGCAATTAACGCGGATCTATGCGAGATCTATACCGATGTGGACGGGGTATACTCCACGGACCCTCGTGTCGTGAAGGTTGCCCGCAAGCTTGCGGAAATTTCGTATGACGAAATGCTGGAGCTGGCGAACCTGGGCGCCGCGGTGCTGCATCCACGGGCCGTGGAGTATGCCAAGCATAACAATGTGGCATTGGTCGTCCGGTCCAGCTTTACCCACAACGAAGGCACGTACGTAAAGGAGGAAGCAGTCATGGAGCAGGGGATGGTCGTACGCGGCATTGCCTATGACAAGAATGTGGCCAGAATCAGTCTTTTGGGGGTGCCGGAGAAAACGGGGCAGCTCGCTGTCGTCTTCGGTGCCTTGGCTAAGGCTCAGATTGACGTTGACATCATCGTGCAAAGCGGGGTTGTCAACGGCATGGCCGATACGTCCTTTACCGTTTCCTTGAACGATGTGGAGAAAGCGAAGCAGGTGCTGGAATCCATCCGGCCCGAAGTAGGCTTCCGTGAGGTAACCTCCGAAGGAAACCTGGTTAAGGTTTCCATTGTGGGAGCCGGAATGGTCAGCAACCCTGGCGTTGCCGCCACTATGTTCGAAGCCATTTCCGCCCTTGGAATCAGCATCAATATGGTGAGCACGTCCGAAATCAAAATGTCCTGCGTCATCGACAATAGCCGTCTGAACGAAGTGATTCAGGCGCTTCATTCGGCTTATGGTCTCGATACGCAGGAGCAGGCCTTTGTCGGCGGCCCTTCGGAACGCCGCTAAGAGACTTTGCTAGACTTTAAAAAGAAATTGAAAAATCTTCAAAAGAAGTGCGGTAATCCCGGCGGCCATGAGTGGGCCGACCGGGATTCCTCGCATAAAGACGATTCCAAAGATAGAACCGATGACAAGACCCACAATCAGCTGTGGGTCTATTTTTAGCAGCTCCAGCCCTTTTCCGTTCATGTAAGTGGCGATGGCTCCTCCGGTCAAGGCGAGAATGCCGGGCCACGTCGTGAAGACCGGGGTGACATCCTTTAAGGAAATGCGTTCGCTCGCAAAGGGAACGAGCACCCCCATGGTCAGGAACAAGAGGCCGAGCTCGAGCCCCCGTCTTTCAATCGTCGGCAGGTAGCGGTCCAGGCTGAGCAGCTTGATGACCAGCAGGATGCACGAGGCTGTCGTGATGATGTTGGAGCGGCCGATAAGCCCGATGATGATAAGAAGAAGGAGCAGAATGTTTCCGTTCATTGAAAGATCTCCTTGTCCGTGCAGCTTGCTTTGGCCGCCGTTTCCGGCATGCCAAGCCTGCGTCTCCCTAAAGTTTATGTGGGACAAGGAGAACTAGAACGGTTTCTCCGCTGGTCCGTTCAGGAGAGAGCGTAACGGACCAGCTGGCCGTCTTTAAGAACCGGCACGAGGTTATACTGGTTCAGCCTCGCACAGTACAGAACATCGTCGCGGTAGCCCAGCTTGGTCAGCCGGACCCCGTTGGCGCAGGCCAGCAGCGTTTCCTCCAGCCGGTCCTTAAGAGACAAGGAGCACTCGAGCATGGCTTTGCCGAAATCGTTAAGCTCGAGCTTCCCATCGGCCAGGACCGCCAGCTCCTGAAGCAGAAAGCCGGCTCCCAGGCCGTCTTCGAGCGAGAAGTTATCCTGAGTCCCCGAGCACAGCACCATGACATCCTTACGAAGCTCCCACACCGCCTCGGCACATGCTCTTGCATTCAGGAGGCTGGCCGCGAGAACATGCCGGGCTTTAAGCGATTTCTGAATGGCCCGGGTGCCGTTCGTCGTGGTCATGACCACCCGCCGGCCCGATATATACGATTCCATATATTCAAAGGGGGAATTCCCCAGGTCGAAGCCGGGAATCCGCCGGCAGTTTCTTTCCCCTCCCAGCAGATCCTCTTCCCGGCGCACCGAAACCGCCTGCTGGACCGTTTCTACCGGTGCCACTCCGCTGGAGCCGAAGGCCAGAGCCGTGACCATGTTGCTCGTTGCCCGGAGCACGTCGATGATGACCGCCGTTTTATGAACAAATTCATCGGACCGGGCTTCACTGATCCCGGAGATGACTTCCACGCGCATGGCGTCCTTCAACCTCCCGCAGGTCTGATTCATATTCCTTAATAAACGAACGTATCCGAACGTAGCCCCCGCCGCAAAGCCTCGAGCGAAAGCACATCCGCGGCGGCGATATTGCCGAGGTTCAGATCATGACCGAGCATCTTCAGAAGATGGACCTGCTGCTCCTTCTGGGGAGCTTCCCACAATAAGAGAGTCGGTGCCGGAATTCGCTCCATCACGTGCAGCACCTCATGGTCCCGGCACTTGCCGTTCTCATCGAAGATTCCCACGCCCGTACCGGACTCCCGAGCCTCAATGGTGACGAGCTCCGCCCCGGCCCGGATATCCCCGTTCACCGTTTCCACCAGCTCTTCGACCTCCAGCATGGAGCCCCAGCACTTTTTGCCGTATTCGGTATAGACCGTCAGCCCTCTCTCCAGCCCCTTGGCAATAAGCTCATCCCGCGTCCTTCGGTCCATCTCGATCGTTCCGTCAGAGATTTCCACCGCATTGAACCCGAATTCGACTACCGAGTCGAGGTACGAGTCCGCTACGCCTCGCGCCACCGCAGCCTCCAGGAAGGTCCCTCCCGGATAAATGACCAGTCCTTTTTGGCGGGCGGAACGGATTTTATGGGTCAGCAGGCCGGTCGGGTACAGTGGAGCGGTTCCGAAGCCGATTTTGATCATATCGATATGGGCCGCCGCCGTTTCGAGCAGGTCTTCGAATGCGTGCCGCCCAAGCCCTTTGTCAATGACCATCGTTTTGCCGCTTGCTCTCGGTTTCTCCTCCCGCGATTCCGTAGGGTCGAGAAGAATCGGCGGCCAGCATGGAGCTGGACATTCACTCATGAAAAAATCGCCTCGCTTTATGGGTTCCAAGATGCCACATCATATGCAAGGACAATCGCCTGGGTTCCCTATGCTAAAACAAGACAAGCCCGCATAAGGATAGAACAGTTGCCTTCAGGCTCGAGAAAGGCAGCAGCCAGTTCTACGGGAGGGAATGGAATGATCAATAAGTTTGTAATGGGAATGGCATCGCTGCGCCTCGTATCCGGAACGCTCGAAATCTTGGCGGCCCTGCTGATGCTCCGACTGAATCAGGTGGACCGCGCTCTGCTCGTAAACTCCGGGCTCGCGTTCGTGGGCCCGCTGGTCCTGCTCGCCACCACGACGATCGGCCTGGTGGGCCTCGCGGATAAACTATCATTCTCCAAAATGCTTTATATCTTTGCGGGGGTGGGCCTCATCTTCTTTGGGATTCTCAAAAAATAGCAGACATAATAAGCCCGTCCGGTCATATAAATGTTGTAGATCAATAGGACAACTTTAGGAGGCGGCCGGAATGGACAGTGTGCTGACGGTACTTCCTTCTTCCCTAAAAACCATAGCAGCCCGGCTTCCCCGCGTGATCCTTTCCCAGCTGGAAGAGATCCGGATCCGGGAAAGGCGTCCTCTCGAAATTCAGTACGGGGGACGCTCAGGCTTTGTCAGCCGGGAAGGAGAGATCGTCCCAACGGAAGCGGAGGCTTATCTCCCCACCCGGGAGGATTGTGCCCGGCTGATCGATCTTCTCACTCACCACTCCCTTTACAGCTTCGAGGAGGAGCTGAGGAGGGGCTATATCACCATTGCGGGAGGTCACCGGGTGGGACTGTCCGGCAGAACCGTGCTCGAAGGCGGCCGGGTCAAGCTGCTTCGCGATATAGCGGGGTTCAACCTTAGGGTCGCTCGGGAAGTGACCGGCTGCGCGGCTGATGTGCTGCCCTACTTGATTGATCCGGATGGAGCCACCCTTCACCATACGCTGGTGGTCTCTCCTCCCCAACAGGGAAAGACGACGCTGATCCGCGATTTGGCCCGGCTGGTCAGCAGCGGATGGGGGCCTCTTCCCGGCAGGAAGGTGGGGATTGTGGACGAGCGTTCCGAGATTGCCGCTTGTGTCCGCGGTGTGCCTCACTTCAACGTGGGTCCCCGAACCGACGTGCTGGACAGCTGCCCGAAGGCGGAAGGGCTCATGATGATGATCCGTTCGCTGTCACCCGAGGTGCTGATGGCCGATGAAATCGGGAAGCCCGAGGACGCGGAGGCGATCCGGGAAGCCCGGCATGCCGGCATCCGGGTGGTGGCTACCGCCCACGGCAAGGACCTGGAGGACGTCAAGGAGCGTCCGGTCTTGAGAAGCCTGTGCCGGGAAGGGGTCTTTCCCCGCATAGTGGTGCTGAGCAAGCGGGGAGGGCGGTTTGAATCGGCCGTCTACGACCTCAGCGGCAGAAGGCTGGATGAGAACCGGGTCCGGCCGGCAAGGGGAAGCGCTAATGCTTAAGCTCATCGGAGCGTTGTTCGTTCTTTTTGCCGGCACGATGCTCGGGTTTTACCAGGCGGGACAGCTGGCCCGAAGACCCCGGCAGATCCGCCAGCTCATCCTTGCTCTGCAGAGGCTGGAAACCGAGATCCTGTACGGCTTCTCTCCTCTGCCGGAGGCACTGCAGACGGTCAGCCGGCCGCTTGCTTCTCCGTTATCCGAGCTTTTCCGGCAGGCCTCCGACAGCATGGAAGAGCGTTCTGGGGCCTCGGCCGAGGAGAGCTGGAACGGAGCCGTCAGCCGGACATGGGGACAAACCTCCATGAAGGGAAATGAACAGGAGGTGATGAAGCAGCTTGGTCACACGCTTGGAATATCGGACCGCGAGGACCAGATCAAGCATATCCGGCTGGCTGTCAGTCACCTTCAGGCGGAGGAGCAGACGGCGGCGGAGGAACAGAAGCGGTTCGAGAAGATGTGGAAAAGCCTCGGCGTTTTGGCGGCGGCGCTAATTGTCCTATTAATGTATTAACGGGGTGCCTTCCATGAACGTAGATGTCAACGCCATCTTTCAAATCGCCGGAATCGGCATCATCATCGCCATGATTCATACGGTCCTCAAGCAGATGGGCAAGGAGGATATGGCTCACTGGGTCACGGTCATCGGGTTTGTCGTCGTGCTGTTCATGGTGGTGAGTATGCTGAACAACCTTTTCAAGGAAATCAAAACGATTTTTCTTTTCCAGTAGGTGGGGAATGTGGAAATTGTCCAGATAGTGGGACTGGCCTTCGTGGCCGCGGTCCTGATTCTGATCATCAAGGAGCAGAAGCCGATGTTCGCGTTTCTGCTTACGGCTTTCACTGGAATCGTCATCTTCCTCTTCCTGCTCGGCAAAATTTCGTCGGTCATCCATGTGCTGGAGGACCTGGCCGAACAATCGGGCGTCAAGCCCGTTTTTCTCAAGACCATTCTAAAAATTATCGGCATCGCTTATATCGCGGAATTCGGCGCCCAAATCGTCCGTGACGCGGGGCTGGAAGCCATTGCCGCCAAGATAGAGCTCTCGGGCAAAATCCTGATCATGGTCATGGCCATTCCGATCATAACGGTCATTATCGAAACGGTGGTGAACCTGATGCCGACCTAAAACTCGTTGGAAGGGGGGCGGACCATGCTGCGCAAGCCGCTGCCGGCGCTGATCCTGCTGGTCTTGGCTCTCCTCCTGTGGGGGAGCGGAACGGCTCTCGCCGAAGGGCCGGCCGATTCCATCATTAAGGAACAGGCGGAGCAGGTGGATACCGTTAAGGTGGAAGCCTTCTGGAACCAGCTGATGAAGGAATACGGGGGTTATCTTCCGGAGAGCAGGGCCCCCACGTTTATGGAGCTGCTCGTTCCCGGATCCAAAGCTTTCAGCTTCTCCTCCATGGCCAAAGGGCTTCTCCGGTTCTTCTTCCATGAGGTGCTCGTCAACGGCAAGCTGGTAGCCACCATTGTCATCCTGTCGGTATTCAGCATGATTCTGGAGACGCTGCAGGCGGCGTTCGAGAAGAATACCGTCAGCAAGGTGGCGTTCGGCATCTGCTACATGGTTCTGATCGTTCTTGCGGTCAACAGCTTCCACGTCGGAATCGGTTACGCCAAATCAGCGATCGAAGGCATGATCCAATTCATGATCGCCGTTATTCCGCTGCTCTTGACCCTGCTCGCTTCCATGGGCAACCTGGTTTCCGTATCGGTGCTGCATCCGCTCATCATCTTCATGATCCATACGGTCAGCACCGCGATTTATATGGTCGTGTTCCCGCTTCTGTTCTTCTCGGCGATCCTTCACATCGTCAGCTCCCTCTCCCAGCGCTTCAAGGTGACGCAGCTCGCCAATATGCTCCGATCGGTAAGCGTAGGGCTGCTGGGGTTGTTCGTCACCGTGTTTCTCGGGGTGATCTCGGTTCAGGGAGCCACCGGGGCGGTAACGGACGGAGTCACGATCCGAACCGCCAAATACGTCTCGGGAACGTTCATCCCGGTGGTCGGGCGAATGTTCTCCGACGCATCGGACACGGTCATCGGAGCTTCCCTGCTCGTCAAAAATGCGGTCGGCTTGGCCGGGGTCGTCATACTTATCCTTCTGTGCGCCTTCCCGGCGATCAAAATTCTGACTCTGGCGCTCATCTATAACTTGTCCGCCGCCGTGATGCAGCCGCTTGGGGACAGCCCGATCGTTACCTGTCTGCAGACGATAGGCAAAAGCATGATCTACGTCTTCGCCGCCTTGGCCGCCGTCGGGCTGATGTTCTTTCTTGCCATAACGATCATGATCGCGGCCGGCAACGTGTCGGTGATGATGCGCTGAGGAGGGGTTCATGAGCTGGTTAAGCGGATGGCTAAAGGAACTGATCGTCATCATCATGCTTGCTTCCTTCGTGGATTTACTCCTGCCGAGCCGCTCCATGGAGCGTTACGTCAAGACGGTAATCAGCTTGTTTATTCTCCTCGTGCTGCTGTCTCCCGTATTCAAGCTTTTCCAAACGGGCTGGGATCCCGACAAGCTGATCCCGACCGCGGAATCGTCCCAGAAGGCCTTGACGGTTGGCGGCCGGGTAACCGACGGAGGGATGCAGGAGTTATCCGCCATTCTGGAGCAGGCGGACAAGCTGAAGGAAACGAACGCCGCTCAAGCGAAGCGGCTGGTGGAGACCCAACTCTCCGGTTCGATTCAGGCGGGGATCGAGCGGAGCTTGAACCTCCGTGTAGCGGAGGTGACCTCTGCGGCGGAGCTGAATGACGCCAACCGGATGGAAATCAAGTCGGTTCAAGTGTGGCTTAAGCCGGGGGGAGCTCAAGGAGGGGAGAAAAGCCCCGAAGCGGGCAGGACCATGAAACCGGTTGAACCGGTTCAGCCGGTCATCATCGAGATCCGTCCGGGCCGGACGCCTCCGCCATCCTCAACATCCCCGAGCGGGGAGAAGACCGATCCGGCGGATGTCGCCAAAATCAAAGCTTTCATAGAACGGGAGTGGCAAATTCCCGCAAATCGGATTCAGGTCGGCAGCCGGCCGTCCGAATAAGGAGGGAAGTCCGATTGGGCAGCTTCTTCAAAAAAATGGAACAGTGGCTGGGCGGCGGCCCGGGAGGCGCGAAGCGGATCCAAACCTTCCGCTGGCTGCTCCTTATCGGTCTTATCGGCGCCGGCCTGATGATCATGAATTCCTTTATCGAGGTAAAGAAGATCGATCCGATCAGCACGAGCCGTGCCTCTCCCGATCCCTCGGACGCCAAGCAGACTCTGGGCTCGGCCTCCAAGGACAAGTCGCCTTTCCGGGAATATGAGCAGGCTTACGAAACCCAGCTTCGGGATATTCTTCAGAAAATCGTCGGCGTAGGAGAAGTGGAAGTGATGGTTCAGATTGATTCGACGGAGGAAACCGTGGTGGAGAAGAACACCAAGGAAACCCAGCAGTCCACCAACGAGCAGGATAAAGAAGGGGCGAACCGCCGCGTGACCGATGTGACCCGAAGCGGGGAGGTGGTCCTGTACGAAGTCTCCGGCAGCCAGACTCCCGTTATCGTGAAGTCCATCAAGCCCAAGATTAGAGGGGTGCTGATTGTGGCGCGAGGGGCCGAAAATTTAACGGTCAAAAAGCTACTCGTGGAAGCCGTGGAACGGGGGCTGGATGTCCCCTCCAACCGAATCTCGGTGGCTCCCCGCAAGCAGTAGAACCCATTCCATTACCCTTAAGGAGGAAAAGGAAATGAACACGAAAAGACAAACGATCTGGCTGGTCTCCATGCTCAGCTTAATGGTGGTCCTGTCGGCGTACTACCTGTTTACCGAAGATGTCAACAAGCTGGATGTCGCGTCGGATGCCACCCACCAAGAGGATGTTAAAGTAACAACCCAAGAAGATCCTGCCGGAGGCAAGGACAAGGCGGTCGGCGGAACGGAAGCGGCTGGAGCGGTCAAGACGGATTCCTCCAAAACGGATGCAAAGCCAGCCGATCCCCGGTCCGAACCCAAGCCGGTTTCCCCACAGCCTACGGAAGGCGGCAAAGCCTCCCCTCAGCCAACGGACAGCGGCAAAGCTTCTCCGAAGCCCACGGATAGCGGAAAGACCCAGCCTCAAGCAAGCGCCGCTCCCAAAGACAACAAATCGACCGATGCCAAAGCGACCGACGCTCAGGTGATCTCGCAGCTCGAGTCCCAAGCCTCCGCCAAGTCCGGTGCGGATTACATCATCCAGCAGCAGCTCAAACGGTCGGATGATCTTGCCGAGCAGACCGGGAAGCTTCTCGCCATCATTAACGACACCAAGAACAGCAGCGATACCATTGCCAAGGCCTATGACGACATGAGCAAGCTGGAGCAGCAGGAAGCCAAGCAGTCCCATATCGAAGAGGTACTCTCGAAGGATTACGCTCAAGCGCTTCTGACCAAGGAAGAGAGCAAGTGGAAGGTCATCGTTCAAACGAACAAGCTTGAAAGAAGCCAAGCGCTCAGCATTATCGATCTCGTCATGAGCGAACTGAATGTAGGACCGGAGAAGGTCTCCGTTCAGGCCATGCAGTAGTTCCCATAGAGATGTTTTACGAAAAGAGTCCGCCAAAAGCCGGGCTCTTTCCATTTCTATTCTATGTGTTATAATACTAACGTCGCATTGATGTCCCGCCGGGCGGCCTAAGCCGGGGGCACTCAACCTCTAAAGGAGTGAAAATCGTTGATGTTTAAACTTAGTGAAATCAAGGAATTGATCAAGCTGGTTGATCAATCCTCTCTTCAGGAGCTGGAAATTCAGAATGAAGGCTCGAGGCTGTTCATTCGTAAACCCAATACAACCGAATCGGTTTTTGTTTCTTCCGTACCCCCTCAACCCGTATACCAGGCTCATCCTGCGGCGGCACCCGCTCCTCAGCCAAGCCCGTCCGTACAGCCGGAGAGCGCACCTGCGGCCGCACCAGCCGCCGACACCTCCAACCTACATAAGATCGTTTCTCCTATGGTCGGGACCTTCTATTCCGCCCCGTCTCCTGATGCCGCGGTTTATGTTAACAAAGGCAGCAAGGTAAGGGAGAAGACGGTCGTCTGCATCGTGGAAGCAATGAAGCTGATGAACGAGATCGAAGCCGAAATCAAAGGGGAAATCGTCGAGATTCTGGTTGACAACGGCCAGCTGGTCGAATACGGCCAGCCTCTGTTCTTGGTGAAGCCGGAATAGGAGGAGACGACATGGCCTTTCATAAAATACTTATCGCAAACCGCGGGGAGATCGCCGTGCGGATTATTCGCGCCTGCCGGGAGATGGGAATCTTCACGGTTGCCGTCTACTCGGAAGCAGACCGGGATTCCCTTCACGTCCGTCTGGCGGACGAAGCTTACTGCATCGGTCCTACCTTGTCGAAGGACAGCTATCTTAACCTGACCAATATCATGAGCGTCGCCACGCTTACCGAAACGGATGCGATTCATCCCGGTTACGGCTTCCTCGCCGAGAACGCCGACTTTGCCGAGATTTGCGAACGCTGCAACATCACCTTTATCGGGCCTTCGCCTGATGCCATTAACCGTATGGGGGACAAGTCCGTCGCCAAGCAGACGATGAAGGATGCCCAGGTGCCGGTTATCCCCGGCTCCGAAGGTCTGGTCGAGGACTTGGACGATGCTGTCCGCATCGGACGCGAGATCGGCTATCCCGTCATCATCAAGGCTACAGCCGGAGGGGGAGGCAAGGGGATCCGGATCGCCGAGAATGAAGAAGCGCTGATCCAGCAAATCACCCAAGCCCAGCAGGAAGCCGAGAAGGCCTTCGGCAACGCGGGGGTTTATCTGGAGAAATACTTGACGGGAATGAAGCACGTCGAGATTCAGATCATCGCGGACAAGCACGGCCATGTGGTCCATCTGGGGGAACGCGATTGCTCCGTTCAGCGCAGAAGACAGAAGCTTGTGGAAGAAGCGCCATGCCCGGTTCTGACTCCGGAAATCCGTGCCCGTATGGGGGAGGCGGCCGTCCGCGCAGCCAAAGCCGTGAACTACTCCGGTGCCGGTACCCTGGAATTCCTGCTCGGCCCGGACGGAAACTTCTATTTCATGGAAATGAACACGAGAATTCAGGTGGAGCACCCCGTAACCGAGATGATTACGAACGTGGATCTTATCAAGGAAATGATCCGGGTGGCGGAAGGAGAGCCTCTGTCCTTCCGTCAGGAAGACGTCCAGATCAACGGCTGGTCCATCGAATGCCGCATCAATGCGGAGGACCCGAGCCGGAATTTCATGCCATCCGCCGGGCATATCCAGTTCTACCTTCCGCCGGGCGGGCTAGGGGTGAGGGTAGACAGCGCCGCCTATCCCGGCTATACGATCTCGCCTCATTATGATTCGATGATCGCCAAGCTGATCGTGTGGGGAAAGACGCGGGAGGAAGCCGTGGACCGGATGAAACGGGCTTTGTCCGAATTCGCCATCGAAGGAATTCAGACCACCATTCCGTTCCACCTTAAGCTTCTGGAGCACCAGCTCTTTCTGAAAGGGGATTTCGACATCAAGTTCCTCGAGGAGCACGATGTCAATGATCCGCATTCTTGAGGCTGGAGCAGGAGAGCGTCGTTTGTCATAAATTTAGCCAAATGATATAGTATGGATAATAAGACAAACTTCCCGCGAGCGGGCGGTTTGCAACCCTTCAGGAGGTATCACGATGAGTACGATTATCCCGGATTACGAGAAAACGGAAATGGGCCATATTCAAATCGCCCCCGAGGTTATCGAGGTCATTGCCGGACTGGCTGCCGTTGAAGTAAGAGGGGTTGCCGGAATGAGCGGCGGCTTCGCGGGAGGAATTGCCGAGCTGCTGGGTCGCAAGAACCTCTCCAAAGGCGTCAAGGTGGAAGTAGGCCAGCGGGAAGCTGCGGTTGATGTGAATATTATTATTGAATATGGATACAAAATTCCCGAGGTGGCAGGGGAAATCCAAGACAATGTGAAGCGCGCCATCGAATCCATGACCGGGCTTGACGTGGTGGAAGTGAACGTCCATATCCATGACGTCCACTTCAAAGGAATGGAGAAGCCGATCGAAGAAGACCCTACGGCCATCCGAGTGAAATAAGCAGCCTTTCGTCCGTCCGGGGGGCGCCCGGCTTGGACTGACAGGCCTATAGCAAGACGGCAAACCCCCTACCCCATAGGGGGTTTCCTCTAATCCGGGAAGGAGACAAGCAGTCGTGGCCAAATTCTTCGACAGGTTCCTGTTATTGTTATTCAGTCTTGCCAGCATCATTGCCCTGGTCAGTTTGTTATTGTCGGCCTTTGGCCTCATTCCCTATGATACCGCCAACGCCTTCCTGATCAACGTATACCGGGATGAAGCCACTGCGGTCGCTTTCATTACCTGCTCGGTGATCCTGCTGCTCATCGCCGTCCGGATGCTCATCCTTGCGGTCCGTACGGGAGGCGGTCATGCTCCATCGATTGACCAGCGCACGGAATTTGGAGATATCCGCATTTCCATGGAAACGGTGGAGAACCTGGCCCTGAAATCGGCCGGACGTACGCGCGGCGTGAAGGATTTGAAATCACGGGTCAAGGTCATCCAGGCGGGACTCGATATTGAGATCCGCACCATCGTGGACGGGGAAACCTCCATACCGGTTATGACCGAGGAGATTCAGGCTGCGGTTAAGGAGCATATCGAAGAGATTACGGGAATACCGGTGGCGAACGTTTCGGTTTATGTCGCGAACGTCGTCCAGAATGCCCACACGTTCAAAAGCAGAGTGGAATAGGGGTGGTTTTCCTGTATGTGGCGTGAACTTTGGGAAAAGCATACCGGCAAGTGCATCGGCGCGGCCTGCGGCGTTTTCCTGGGCTTTGTTTATCTGATCTGGGGCTTTTGGGATATGCTCATTTTTGCTTTTATCACCTATATCGGTTATTATGTGGGGAAAAAGCTGGATAGCCGCGAGCCTTTGTTCGGAGCTGACGAGCTATGGCAGCGGCTGATGGAAAGATGGAGAATGTTCAGATAATCCTGTGAGGGACCGCTCTTCTTTCGGGCTGTCTTTTCATGGGTTTTTTTGTGAGTAAGGAAGGCAAGGCTGTTGGATAAGACAGAGCTCACCGTAAGAAGCTAAATCTAGAAGGTAACGTTCCGGGAGGAGTATACATGAAACGCAGATTGGCCAGGGAAATAGCGCTTCAAAGCATGTACCAGATGCAAATGAACGAGGTAAGCTCGCACGAAGCGATCACGACCGCCATCACCGAAGCCCTTCATGACAATGAAGCGGATCTTTCCGTAAAAGGGGAGAGCATCTCGCCTGATTATGTCCAGGAGCTGGTGGAGGGGACCGAGAAGCATCTGACCGTCATCGACGAAATTCTGTCGGTTTATTTGAAGGGATGGAAAATCGACCGACTCTCCAAAATCGACCGCGAGGTGCTGCGGCTTGCGGCCTACGAGATGATTTACCGGGATGATGTACCCCCTAAGGTAGTCGTGAACGAAGCGATTGAGCTGGCCAAGCATTTCGGCTCCGAGGAGTCGGGCAAGTTCGTAAACGGGGTTCTGGGTAAAATGATCGGGGAATTGGAGTCCATCAAGGAGAAGTATTTACCCAAAACCGAACAATAATGGATGTGTACCGTTAAAACTTACGTCTTTACACCGCGACAACCAAAACGTAAACTAGGGGCATAGGACACTCAAGACTTGGGTAAGAACAAAACCGTATTATCAGGAGGGGAACCGGATGACGGCAGAAGTAATCAACGGCAAGGAACTGGTAGGAGAAATCCGCGAGGAGATCAAGAACGAAGTTCATCAACTGGTGCAGCAGGGGACTCAGCCCGGATTGGCGGTTGTGCTGGTGGGAGACGACCCGGCTTCGGCTGTATATGTGCGCAATAAGGCCAAAGCGTGTGAAGAGGCGGGGATGTATTCCGAAGTGCACCGCTTGCCGGCGGAAACGTCGGAGGAAGAGGTCCTTTCGCTGATAGCTAAGCTGAATGCGGACGAACGGATTCACGGCATTCTTGTGCAATCGCCGCCTCCTAAGCATATCGACGAACAAAAAGTAATTGACGCCATTGATCCTTCCAAGGATGTGGACTGCTTCCATCCGGTTAATGTAGGCAATCTCGTGCTGGGCAAAGAAGGCTTCCTGCCATGTACACCTGCCGGGGTCATTGAAATTTTGAAGCGCAAGGGCGTAGAGATCAAAGGCAAGCACGCCGTCGTAATCGGACGGAGCCACATCGTGGGCAAGCCGATGGCCATGCTGCTTCTTCGTGAGGATGCGACGGTCACCGTCTGTCATTCGCGCACCTCGAATATGGCCGAGATTACGAGCCAGGCCGACATTTTGGTCGTGGCGGTGGGACGGGCCAAGCTCGTAGGCAAGGAACATGTGAAGCCGGGAGCGGTTGTCATTGATGTGGGCATGAACCGGGACGAGAACGGCAAGCTGTGCGGAGACGTGGATTTCGAGGCGGTCAAAGAAACCGCCGGTTTGATCACGCCTGTTCCGGGCTGCGTCGGTCCGATGACCATTACCATGCTGCTCCAAAACACCTTGGAGGCCGCCCGGAAAACGGGCAAGTCGTCCGTAAGAGTGTAAGCCGATGATGAATCGGGAGCAGGTCCTTTCGATCAAAGAGCTTAACCGGCTGATCAAGCGCAAGCTGGAAGGGGACTATACCCTGCAGGACGTTTGGGTGCGCGGGGAAATCTCCAATTTCACCCACCATTCCAGCGGGCATATGTACTTTACCCTGAAGGATGCCGAGAGCCGGTTGAAGAGCATCATGTTCGCTTCCTATAACCAGCGGCTTCCTTTCCTTCCCAAGGAAGGGACCAGGGTTCTCGCACGCGGCAGCATTTCGGTTTACGAACGGGACGGGCAGTATCAATTCTATGTCAATCAGATGCAGCCGGACGGCATCGGCAGCCTCTACCTCGCCTTCGAGCAGCTCAAGAAGAAGCTTGAGGAGGAAGGCTTGTTCTCTCCCGAGCGCAAGAAGCCGATCCCCAAGTTTCCCAAAGCGATCGGTGTCGTCACCTCCCCCAGCGGAGCGGCGGTACGGGATATTCTCATCACCCTCCGCCGCCGTTATCCAATGGTCAATATCATCATTCACCCCGTTCTGGTACAGGGAAAGGGAGCCGCCTCTTCCATTGCCAAAGCCATAGAAGCGATGAATCGGCACGGCGAGGCGGATGTGCTGATCGTCGGGCGAGGCGGCGGTTCGCTGGAGGAGCTCTGGGCTTTCAATGAGGAGATTGTGGCGAGAAGCATCTTCGCCTCCCGAATCCCGATTTTGTCGGCCGTCGGCCATGAAACGGATTTTACGATTGCCGACTTTGTAGCGGATGTCCGGGCGGCTACGCCGACGGCGGCGGCCGAACTGGCCGTGCCGCATATCATGGAATTGCAGCAGCAGCTTTATTACCATTCCCAGCGGCTGCAGCGGGGGCTGCTTAAGAAGCTGGAGCAGAAGAGGGAAAGGTTGAACCGGCTGAACCGGTCGCCCGTTCTCCAGAATCCGAAAAGACAGCTTCAACAACCGGCGCAGCGGCTCGACCGCATGACGGAGCAGCTGCTCTACCGGATGAGGCACCGGCTTAATGCTTCCACCCAGAAGACGGCCAAGCTTAACCAGAAGCTGTCCGCTTTTAATCCGAAGGACCAAATACTTTACGCGCGCCGGCGGGTGAACACGGCGGAACGGCAGATGCTGCAGGCCATTCAGGTGGCGGTTCGGGCAAGCAAGGCCCGTCTGTCTTCGCAGCTCCGGCAATTGGATGCTCTCAGCCCCCTTAAGGTCATGCAGAGAGGCTACAGTCTCGTCTATGACGAGAAAGAGAAGTCGCTGATCAATTCGGTGAGCAAGGTTCAGCCGGGCGATCTGATCCGGGTGCGAATGACGGACGGACGGTTAACGTGCCATGTCTGGTCGATGGAGGATGATAACAATGACAACCGATAAAGAAACCATCAGTTTCGAAGCGGCCATGGAAAAGCTGGAGGAGATCGTCTCGCTTCTCGAAAGCGGTGATGTCGAGCTGGAGAAGGCGATCGAGCTGTTTCAGGAGGGCATGAAGCTGTCTCATCTATGCGGGCAGAAGCTGGAGCTGGTGGAGCGGAAGATCGAGATGCTCGTCGAAGAGAACGGAAGCCTAACCAAAAAACCGTTCCAAGCCGGAACGGACGAAGGATGAATGACTTGAATACGACGGATACTATACAACAATACATCAAGACCACCGCCTTGACGGTCGAAAAGGAAATGCTCGCGATGATTCCGGAAACGTGGAGCATTCCTTCTCCCTTAAGAGAAGCCATGAAGTACTCTTTGCTCGCCGGGGGCAAAAGACTACGCCCGATTCTGGTCCTTGCCGCAGCCGAAGCCCTTGGCGGTAAAACCGAAGCGGCCATGCCGGTAGCCTGCGCGGTGGAGATGGTCCACACCTACTCGCTCATTCACGATGATTTGCCTGCCATGGATGATGACGATTACCGCCGCGGCAAGCCCACCAATCATAAGGTTTTCGGCGAAGCCATGGCCATTCTGGCGGGAGACGGTCTATTGACCCATGCCTTCTATGTGCTCGTACAAGCCTTCCGGCGGTTCGGAGTGCCGGCCGAGCAGGCCCTTGCCATGGTCGAGGACCTCTCCGTCCTGGCCGGACCGAAAGGAATGGTGGGCGGACAGGCCGCCGATATGATCGGCGAGCAGGGGATCACGGACTTGAGCCAGCTGGAGTACATCCACACTCACAAAACGGGAGATATGATTGTCTTTTCCCTGAAGGCGGGAGCCCGTTCGGCGGGTGCCGGGGAACAGCAGCTTAAGGCGCTGGAGAAGTTCGGGTATAATATCGGACTTGCTTTCCAAATTCAGGATGACATCTTGGATTTGACGGGCGATGAACAGAAGCTCGGCAAGCCGGTCAAGAGCGATGAGAAGCAGCAGAAGGTGACCTATCCTTACCTGGTGGGACTGGAAGCCTCGCAGGCGAAAGTCACTCAGCTGACGGATGAGGGCAAAGCCGCCGTCTTACAGGCCGGATTCGCACGTCCTGAGAGGCTTCTTCAGCTGGCGGATTATTTGATGGAAAGGGATCATTAAACAACCTTAGGGAGCCAACCGCTTCCCGCCGGCCGCCCGGATTCCGCTGGCGGCCGGTTCCATTGAGCACGAGCCCAATCGTATGGTATAATGAGAATTGCGATTTATTCGTGAGTGGCGCAGTATTCTAGTCAGTCCACCATTTCTGAAGGCGGGCCTAAAAATTCGCCAAAGGGCACATCGATGAAGTTCCTGGTGTTGGCTTCTAACGCCCAGTTGGGGGCTGATGCTGGGAGTTAAGGTAGTAGGGCGATCCACAATGGCATGTGGGCGTTGACCCTGCCTCCGCGGAGGCCCAAGTGCGTGGCTTTTGTGCCACCGTGCACCCGGCTACGGCTTGGGGTATGAACCTGCAAGTGCGAGTCTCACTTGAAGCCGGCATGCTTTATCGCCGGAGGCTAAAACGACTTGTGTGCAGCGTAGCCTGCCTTGAGTGAGTTCTGAGGGGATTGCAGATGGTAGGAGTCAGTCTCTTCGGCCAAAGAGGCTTTCGCCGGATGCTGCATGAAATCGAATTTGCAAAAGAGGCTAAGGAATGGTTTCAGGGCTGTAGAGGAAAACTCCTAGACTGTTTACTCGATGTAAGGCTTTTTGGGGATTATAGTGTGGACTAAGTGGTAATCCAGTCTGATGACCGGTAACGGCATCAAGGCGGGCGTAAAGGGAAACCGCCCCTCCGGCAACGCTGGGGTGACCTGTCTGGGAAAACCTACTGGACCTAAGCCACAGCGTTTACTCAGAAAGCTGCCACTCTTTAACCTTATCGGGGAGAATAGAATGAAATTTTCATTGAAACACTCCATTAATTGGAGTATTTTTATATCGGTAATCACTTTCATATTAGCCTGTATTTTTACCGTCGCTTCCACCACGATGCTCGAAGGGGTTTCCTGGGGAATCGGCATGCTGATTGTATTTTCTCTGGTACTTACCGGAATCTTTTTTGACATCTTAGGCTTATCCGCGGCGGCGGCCAGTGAAATTCCGTTTCACGGCATGGCTTCGGAGCGGGTGAAGGGCTCGCGGCAGGCGATTTATATCGTTCGCAACGCTGACCGTTTCTCGAACTTCTGCAACGACGTGGTCGGAGACGTCTCCAGTGTCATAAGCGGCGCAGCCAGTGCAGCGGTCGTTCTCAAGCTGATGATCCATTCCGACAATGCGCTGTTAAACACCGTCGTAAGCGTCATCTTTACCGCTTGTGTATCGGCCTTGACCGTTGGCGGCAAAGCCATGGGCAAATCATTTGCCATCCATTATGCCACGGATATCGTCTTATGGGTCGGCAAGCTGTTTTATTTGCTGGAGAACCGTTTCAAGCTGAGAATCTTCACTCCTAAACGCAAACAGAAATCACAGAACGGGAAGCGGGGGAACAAACGTGCTCGAACAAATCAATCGGCCTGAGGATCTTAAGAAGCTTTCTGTGGAACAATTGGATGGGCTTGCGGAGGAGATCCGCACCTTTCTGATCCAGAGGCTGTCCGCGACCGGAGGCCACCTCGCACCCAATCTGGGCGTGGTTGAGCTTACCTTGGCGATGCATTATTACTTTAACAGCCCTGTCGATAAATTCATTTATGACGTGGGCCATCAATCGTACGTGCACAAAATGCTGACCGGCCGGATGGACCGGTTCGACACGCTGCGCCAGTACAAAGGGCTGTGCGGCTTCATCAAGAAGGCCGAGAGCGAGCATGACGTCTGGGAGGCCGGGCACAGCAGCACGTCTCTTTCTGCGGCGATGGGAATGGCGCTCGCCCGCGATCTGAAGGGTGAAACGAACAAAGTCGTGGCCGTTATCGGCGACGGAGCCCTAACCGGAGGAATGGCCTTCGAAGCCATGAACCACATCGGGCATGAGAAGAAGAAGCTAACCGTTATTCTGAATGACAACGAGATGTCGATCGCTCCGAATGTCGGGGCCATGCACAATTACTTAGGCAAGATCCGCTCGGACAAAACATACAAGAAGGCCAAGGAAGAAGTCGAGCACCTGCTGAAGAAGATCCCGGCCATCGGGGGAACGCTTGCCAAGACAGCGGAGAGGCTTAAGGACAGCATGAAGTATTTCCTTGTATCCGGGATGCTTTTCGAAGAGTTCGGGTTCAAGTATTTCGGTCCGGTCGACGGCCATAACATTCCACAGCTCCTTGAAATGTTCAAGCAGGCGGAGAACGTGGACGGCCCGGTGCTGATTCATGTTATCACCACCAAGGGGAAGGGCTACAACCCGGCGGAAGCGGATTCGCTCGCCTGGCACGGGGCCTCCCCTTATAAGATCGAATCCGGCCAGATGATCAAAGCCGTCGGTCCTCCCATGTACACCGATGTTTTCGGCAGTACCCTCATGGAGCTGGCGGAGAAAGATGAGCGCATCGTAGCGGTCACCCCGGCCATGCCGGCGGGCTCGGGGCTTCTCAAGTTCGCGAAGAAATTCCCCGGACGCATGATCGATGTAGGGATCGCCGAGCAGCACGCCGCCACGATGTGCGCGGCCATGGCCGGTGAAGGAATGAAGCCGGTTTATGCGGTCTACTCGACCTTCCTTCAGCGGGCTTACGACCAGGTGGTGCACGATATTTGCCGCCAGGACCTGAACGTGCTGTTCGCCATCGACCGGGCCGGCTTTGTCGGACCGGATGGGGAGACGCACCAGGGCGTGTATGATATTGCTTTTCTGAGGCATGTTCCCAATATGGTCATCATGATGCCCAAGGACGAGAACGAGCTGCGGCATATGATCAAGACGGGGATCGATTATAACGACGGCCCCATTGCCGTTCGTTATCCCCGGATTAACGGAACGGGAGTCAAGCTGGAGGACGAGCTGAGAAGTTTGCCGATCGGTTCCTGGGAAGTGGTGCGGGAAGGAAACAAAACAGCCGTACTCGCGGTCGGACCGATGGTTCAGCTCGCCGAGGAAGCCGCCGATCTGCTGCGTCCGCAGGGCATTTCGATCAAAGTGATCAACGCCCGCTTCATCAAGCCTCTTGACGAGGCCATGCTGCTTCAATTGGCCAAGGAAGGGTACAACCTGGTTACGCTCGAGGAGGGATCGCTTGCCGGAGGATTCGGCAGTGCGGTTCTGGAATTCTATGCTTCCCAGCAAATTTACGGGCTGCAGATTAAGAATATGGCGGTTCCCGATTATTTTGTAGAGCACGGAAGCATCAAAGAGCAGCGCCAGGAAGTCGGATTAACGGTTGAGAATCTGGTTATGCAGATCCAGTCCTTCACGGCCCGGACCCGCCAGAGAGCTTAACCAGCAAGGAGTCAACATGCCAACAGCCGATAAAGAACGAATCGATATCCTGCTCGTGGAGCAGGGCTATTATGACAGCAGGGAGAAAGCAAAGGCCGCCATTATGGCAGGCCTTGTTTTTGCGGAAGAGGAAAGAATTGAGAAGGCCGGGACGAAGGTTCCGAGGTTTGCGAAGCTTACGGTAAAGGGCGCGGTTCATCCCTATGTCAGCCGCGGGGGGTTGAAGCTGGAGAAGGCTCTTCGTGAATTTGAGCTTGATCTTCACGGGGTTCATATGCTGGACATCGGTGCCTCCACAGGAGGCTTCACCGATTGCGCCTTGCAGAACGGCGCCTCTCATGTCTATGCGGTCGATGTCGGGTACAACCAGCTGGACTGGTCCCTCCGCAACGACAAACGCGTCACGGTCATGGAACGGACCAATTTCCGCCACATGACGAAAGAGGACCTGACCGGACCGCTTCCGGACTTCGCCACCATCGACGTTTCCTTTATCTCCTTGAAGCTTATTCTTCCGCCTCTTGCGGCCCTGCTTGTTCCCGGCGGGACCGTGGTAGCCCTTATCAAACCCCAGTTTGAGGCGGGCAGGGAGAAGGTCGGCAAATCCGGCGTCATCCGGGATTCCGCCGTTCATCGGGAAGTGCTGGAGAAGATCCTGCCATTTGCTGCCGAAGCGGGCTTCGAGCTCGAGGGCTTGACTTACTCTCCCATCACGGGCGGCGAAGGAAATATTGAATTTCTGGCCTGCTGGCGTCTGAAGGATGCCCCCGTCTCCTTGGACAGGGACAAGCTTTCGAGGCGTATTGCGGACACCGTCCAGGCGGCTTCTTCCAAATTTTCATAAGCGGACAACATCAGACTCATCCCCAGAACGATCTTTTAGAGGAACTAAAAGACTTGTCCTTGCCGGATGGGTCTTTTTAGAAGCAGGGGGAGTCCCAATGGGGTGATGATATGCAAAATGCCGACGTCCTGGTATTCCTTCTTCTCGTGGCTATTCTCCTTGTTTGGCTGGCCGGTCTGTTCCGGAAATGGCTGACCGCCCCGCCCAAAACGATACGGGTTGTGGAGCCGGACGAGGAAATTCCGGTGACGGACGCCGTTGCCCTCCTGGAGGAATCGGGCTACGAAGTCATGACCACGAAGCGCAAAGTTCCGATCCGCATTCGGCTTAATGGCGACCAGGAGCTCGAAAGCCGGCTGTTCGTCGATCATTTCGCCAACGATGGGGACAACATATATATCGTTAAGCTGGCAAGAGAGAGACAGCCGATGGAGATGACCGGCAGCGGAATCCGCAACCAGCTTCTGGTCTACCATCTTCTGTATGAAGAGGCGGCCGGTATTCTATACGTAGATCCCCGCCAAAGAACCATCCACAAAATCCAATTCGAAGTCACGGCTTGAAAGGAGTACCTATGAAGGGCCAACGGCACGTGAAGATACGCGAAATTCTGTCGACCCGGGAAATCGAAACCCAGGACGATCTGGTGGACGCTCTTCGGAACGCCGGTTTCCATGTTACCCAGGCGACCGTTTCGAGAGATATCAAGGAGCTTCATCTGATCAAAACTCCGCTTAAGGACGGGAGGTACAAGTATGCCATTCCCGCGGAGCAGCGCTTCAATCCTCTGCAAAGGCTAAAAAGATCGCTGTCGGATCATTTTGTGCATATCGACCATACGGACAATCTGGTGGTCATGAAATGCATGCCCGGAACCGCCAATGCTATCGGCGCTCTGATTGACAACCTCGAGTGGAACGCCGTCATGGGAACCATTTGCGGAGACGATACCATTCTGGTGATCTGCCGCGGCAAGGACCAGAGCTTGCATTTTGTCAATGAAATTATGGCTATGCTGGGGTGAGGAACTATGCTGAACGAATTATCGATCCGCAATCTGGCGGTGATTGAGTCGGTTCATCTTGATTTCCGCAACGGATTTCAGGTGCTGACGGGGGAGACGGGTGCCGGTAAATCCATTATTATCGACGCCCTTGGGCTAGTGGCTGGAGGAAGAGGGGCAACCGATCTGGTCCGCTACGGCAGCGACAAAGCCGAGATTGAAGCGCTCTTCGATATGCCTTCCGACCATCCCGTCTGGGAGTCGCTGAGTAAGCTCGGGATTAACGCCTCCGCTGAGGAGCATTTGATCATAAGGAGGGAAATTACAACCAACGGCAAAAGCACAAGCCGGATCAACGGCCAGCTGGTCAACCTTTCGATGCTCCGGGAGGTAGGTGAGTGGCTGGTCAACATCCATGGCCAGCATGAGCATCAATCCCTGATGAAGGTGGATGAGCATATTCACTGGCTGGACTTGTTCGGAGGACCGGCCCTGGCGGATGCCTTAACCGCTTACCAAAGCTCTTATGACAAGTATACCGCCCTCCGGAGACAGCTGCAGGAGCTCCAGGAAAGCGGCAAGCAGGCCCTTCAAATGCAGGACCTGTACCGGTTTCAGGTGGAGGAAATAGCGGCAGCCCAGTTAAAAATCGGCGAAGATGAATTATTGCAGGAAGAACGGCGCAAGCTATCAAATGCCGAGAAGCTGTATCAGAACGTGAACGAATCGTATGACACTCTATACAACAACAAAGGCCTGCAGGCCGTAGGCAAAAGCATGCAGAGGCTGCAGGAGATCGCGTCGCTTGATCCGGCCGGCCTTCAGCCCTTACTGGAGCAGGTGCAGTCTGCGTATTACCAGCTGGAGGATGCGGCTTTTCAGCTGCGGGATTATCAGGAGCAGATTGAATTCAATCCGGAACGGATCGATGAAATTGAGCAGCGGCTTGACCTGTTGTCTTCTTTCCGCCGTAAATACGGGGAAAATGTGCAAGAGATTTTGGCTTACTTAACCAAAATCGAGGAGGAGCTCTCCCTCATCGAGAATAAAGATGAGCATATCCAGAAGCTGCAGGCGGCCGCCGATGCGGAGCTGGGTAAGCTGGGCGGCCATGCCCGCAAGCTGTCCAAGCTTCGGGCCAAGGCGGCGGAGTCGCTTTCCCAGGAGATAGAAGGCGAGCTGAAGGACCTCCATATGGAAAGGACCCGATTTGCCGTGAGTCTTAAGCCTCTGGAGGATCCGAAGGGGACGGAGATGGACGGAAGAACCGTGCGTTTGACCCGGAACGGAATCGACCAGGTCGAGTTTCTCATCTCCGCGAACCCGGGCGAGCCCTTAAGGGGACTGAGCAAAATCGCCTCGGGAGGAGAGCTGTCCCGGATCATGCTGGCCATGAAGGCCATCTTTGCCAAAGTGGACCGGATTTCCGTTCTTGTCTTTGATGAGGTCGATACGGGCGTCAGCGGCCGGGCGGCCCAGGCGATAGCGGAGAAGCTGTCGCGGTTGTCCCAAAGCTGCCAGGTGTTCTCCATTACCCATCTTCCCCAAGTGGCATGCATGGCGGATGCTCATTACCTGATCCGCAAATCGGTCGAAGGGGAACGTACGTTCACCAAGGTGGTCCGCCTGAACGAAGAGGGACGGGTGGAGGAGCTGGCCCGGATGCTGGGAGGGGTGGAGGTGACGGACAAAACGCTTCAGCACGCCCGGGAAATGATCCAGCTGGCAGAGGTTAAAAAAACTGCCGCGGCAGGGTAAAAAAGCAATAACGGCGCGGGTTTGAGCATCATTAACAGTTATAAAAGAATGGGGCCGGGGTTAACTTATAGGTACGCTTTTGACGAGAGCTTTTCGTCAGGCAGGAAAAGCATAAGGAGCGTGATCTGCTTGAACCCCGGCAACCGCAGAAGAGGGATAGGTCTTATTCTTGTCATTCTAATCAGCCTGGCCAGCTTCACCGCCCCGTTCCAAAGCTTCGCGCGTTTTCCTAAGGAGCTTCGCCTGTTCTCCGGACAAGCGGCGAACCTTAAGCTTTCCATGCCGGTTACCGCCCGTGTAACGGTATCGGACCCGCTGGTGGCTCACTTGAAGGGGGAAGCCGTCTCTTCCGCCGAAGTGAACCTGAAGGATCCCATTACCCTGCAGTCGGACCGCTCCGGTGAGACGGAGATGAAGCTTAAGCTGTTCGGAGCCATACCCTTCAAAACCGTAAAAGTCAAGGTCATCCCCGATCTTAAAGTGATCCCAGGCGGACAGACCATCGGGGTTAAGGTCAAATCGGCCGGTATCCTTGTAGTTGGCCATCATCTGGTGACCATTCAGAAAAACCAGAAAATTTCCCCCGGAGAGCAGGCGAAGGTAGAGATCGGCGACTTGATTACGTCCATTAACGGCGCACCTTCCAGGGACGTGTCGGAAGTAGCCGAGAAGGTGAAGGAAGCCGGTGAGAAGAAACAGCCTTTGGACTTGGTGGTCAAACGCCGGGACCAGGAGCTCCGCATCCAGCTGCAGCCGGCCTACGATATTCTCGATAAAGCCTACCGGCTTGGGCTCTATATCCGGGATTCGGCGGCAGGGGTAGGGACGCTGACCTT
Source organism: Paenibacillus aurantius (assembly GCF_032268605.1). NCBI lineage: Bacteria > Bacillati > Bacillota > Bacilli > Caryophanales > Paenibacillaceae > Paenibacillus > Paenibacillus aurantius. Next base: position 3,831,468 of record NZ_CP130318.1, on the reverse strand, counting down.
TTACGCACCGGATCAAGGCAGCTACGGAGCGCTGGGGCACATCATTACGGATATCGATACCCAGACCCCGATTGTGGTCGGAGGCGGGCAGATCGTTCATTCCAATGTAACGTCCATAGCCAAGGGGCAAAACGGGAATCCGGGAGAGAAGCACGCTCATTTCTTTCAGGAAAGCCGGGTGCTCGGCAACATCGAGAAGAATACGCCGTTCGGGATCTTTGGCCGGATGACGGGCCGTCCGGACCATAGTCTGGTGGACAAAGCCCTTCCCGTTGCCTTCGCGTCGGAGGTCAAGGAAGGACCGGCTCAAATCTACACGGTTGTCAGCGGCCAGAAGGTGGAGCCTTTCGATATTGAAATCACCCATGTTTCCAAGCAGGAGTTGCCGGCGACCAAAGGCATGGTGATCAAAATCACCGATCCTCGTCTGCTCGAGAAAACAGGGGGAATCGTTCAAGGGATGAGCGGAAGCCCCATCATCCAAGACGGCAAGCTGATTGGAGCCGTTACGCATGTTTTTGTGAACGACCCGACCTCGGGCTACGGCTGCTTCATTGAGTGGATGCTGAAGGATGCCGGTATTCTTCCGGAAGCGGCGGAGAAGCAGGCGAGCTGAGCTAACGGCCTCATGGATGCATGGGGCTAACCTTTTGTTTGCAGGGATTGGCGAATCCTGTAAACGAGTGTCGGAATAAATCAAAAATTTTAATTATAAAAGAAAAGGTCAAAAAAAGAAAGGAAAATATTTTTCGACAGAAGGATTTTCACCAGGGTTGTCGAATTGGTTATAGGCAAACCTTTAATAGCCGATTCGAAGGAGGAAATGGAATTGCAAACGATTGATGTTCTTTTGGCGGACGACAACCGGGAATTTACTAACTTGTTATCGGAATATATGGATGATCAAGATGATATGAATGTTGTCGGGGTGGCCTATAACGGTAATGAAGTGCTGAGGTTTCTCGAGCAGCAGAAGAAAGCTCCGGATGTCCTCATTCTTGATATCATCATGCCTCATCTGGATGGACTCGGCGTGCTGGAGCAAATCCGCGAAATGAATCTGTCGCCGATGCCGAAAATCATTATGCTGACCGCCTTCGGACAAGAGAACATTACGCAGAAAGCCGTTCAATTGGGTGCTTCTTACTACATATTGAAGCCATTCGATATGGAAGTGCTGACCAATCGGATCCGCCAGCTCGTGTCCAACCAGTCGTCTTATACCAGCAGCAGCTCCTCCTCGGCCAAAACCAATGTCGTACCCATGTCCAAAGGCAAAAACCTGGACGCCAACATTACGAGCATTATCCATGAGATCGGCGTGCCCGCCCATATCAAGGGGTATCAATATTTGCGCGATGCGATTACCATGGTTTATAACAATATCGAAATTCTCGGGGCCATCACCAAAACGCTTTACCCGGCTATTGCCGAACGATACAAGACCACGCCGAGCCGCGTCGAACGCGCGATCCGTCATGCAATTGAAGTGGCATGGACCCGCGGCAATATCGACAGCATCAGCTTTATTTTCGGCTACACGATCAATATTTCGAAGTCGAAGCCGACCAACAGCGAATTTATCGCCATGGTGGCGGATAAGCTTAGAATCGAGCATAAGGTTTCGTGAAAGGGTTAGAAGCCTTTTAGCGGAGACAAGCCAACAAATACTGCTTCTTTTATTGGGTTCAGATACCCGATTAAGGAGTGGTATTTTTTATGACCAATCAAAGATAACCTATAGGGGGGTGAACCATTTGCGGTTAAAAGAAATACTGGGTCATGTCATGGCAGAGGATCAATTTCTTGATATTTGCAAGGCTGCAAGAAGTGCTGCTCTCTTTAGTGGATAACTTAAGTTGTCATTTGAATTATATGATGGGATGCCCACATACTCGATCCTTCATCATATAGGCCTATCCTTCCATGATTTTAATGGGGAAGAAAAAGATTATATGTGGGAAAAGTACTTGTCTTATTTATCTTCTGAAGACAACTCTTTATCTAAGCCCGTAGAATATTCGCTTTGGTGTCATTTTTTTGAAGATCAGGAGCTGGTAGAAGATTCATGGGAAAGGATCTTTAATCAGCCAAGAAAGGATCGTTTAATTCAGAGAATACTTATTGCCTCAGGCCCCGTACCTTACACGTTGAAGAATCCATTATATAGTCGACTCATCAAAGACTTAAAGTGGCATTATTACATTTACCGAAGCTTGTTGCATAGTGCATTTGATTATTTCGGCAATATAGAAAAGGAAAAAGCATTAGAACTATTAGAACAATTAAAATTATCCGAGGATGTTAAAAATTTAGAACTACTAAAGGAGAAACTAAAACAATAAATCCTTTTTGGGAGCATCGAGCCTAAGGTTTCGTGAAAGAATAAGGTGTAGAAGCCGCCGCTTCGATTTCGCCAGTCGGTAAGGTGGTTCCTTACGACGTGCTTGCTCTGCCTCCGTGGTTTTATATATAATGGATGGGCAACCAATATAGGAGGTCATGACCATGCCTTATCAACCGAAAGTGGCGGAAGCCAAAATCGTAAGCCATAACGAAAAGAACGGACTGATGGAAGTCGTTGTGGTTCTCGAAGACCGCAACCACTGCCGGGTCACTTATGAAACCTTGCCGAGCGGAGAGAAGGTTCCGACCGATATCAGCCGCCTGCATAAAGAGCCTTGCCCGGTATGCAAGAAGGATTACTTGTGCAACTGCATGGATCCTTATCTGCCCGAGATCGGGGAGCAGGTTTCCAAGTTCGTGGATTTGGGGTAACCGACACAGACAGCGTTATATAAGCAATGGGGACGGAGTGCAGCCTGGCTGTGCTTTTTTCTTTCCGCTTTGGCCCGCATGTTACGTCATATTTGGGAGGGATTGGAATGAATCACGAACACGATGACCGAGACAAGCTGGAGCAGGAGATGGCGCATTCGCTGGAGGAAGGGGACATGGAGAAGGAGGAGCTGGATGCAGCCGCTAGGCGGAGGCTTTCGCCCCGGTATGAAATCCGGATCCAAGCCAAGCTGGACCCTGTCGTGGAAGAAACCCGCCTGTATCGTCAAATGGCCAAGGAAGTGGATGGCCGCTATGACAAATACAAAATCGACCAAAATCAGGGAGAAGAACCTAAATGAGGTTATAGATAGGCGTATATATGGTGTGTTATACTAAACGTATAGCCGCATTGGCCTGCGGCTATCTTCATAACCTTTTTTTCTTTCTCCTTAATTTGGCCTGTCGGGTTATCCGGCAGGCTCTTTTTTGTGTTCCTTTGTCAACTCCTATTCCTATTCGTTCACATAATGGACATATTCCATAGGAGTCCTTTCCTATCCCACTAATTACCTACAATAGGGGGATTGCCGTGAAAACATTTCCATGGTATTTTTATACTCGTCATACTACGTTAAGCCGAATCCGGGCGCACAACATGCCCGGTACGGGGGACTTATTTATGGGGTGAATGTTCACGCGCGCGAGTGAACTAGGGAGCCTGCCTTTCCCGAATCCGTCAACTAACCTCGGAGGCACATAGGAGGAAACAGAACTGAATAGGTGGATTCGCACGTCTTTTTTGTCGTCCGTATGTTTGGGGCTCGGTCTTGCTCTCAGTACGCAGGCTTATGCCGATCCCGTTAAGGTTCAAGTCAATGATGACCTGGTTCATTTTCCCGATGCCCAGCCTTTTATGGATGGCAGCAGCCGCACCCAGGTGCCGATTCGCATGGTAACGGAGAAAATGGGGTATCAGGTCAACTATAGCATGACGACTGACCAGCAGGTGAAAGTCAAAATCAGCAGCAGCACCAAATCCGTCGAACTGAAGACGGGAGAGAAGAGAGCCCTTGTCAACGGGCAGCCGATAAGCATTGATACGAACGCCCTTTTTACGGGAGGACGCACGTATGTGCCGGTCCGCTTCATCTCGGAAGCTTTGGGAACGATGGTCCAATGGGACCAGAACAATTATATCGCGATCGTGGCGGCCGACGGCAAATACCACGCTCCGGCGTGGTACAAACCTCAGCCTCTGCCGTTTACCATCATCAACAATGCCAAAAAATACTTAGGTGTCCCTTATGCTTTTGGAGGAACGACCCCAAGCGGATTTGACTGCTCCGGGTACGTTCAATACCTCTTCAAGCAGCAGGGAACCACACTGCCTCGCACGGCAAGCCAAATGTATGCAGGCGCCGGGCAATTTGTTTCCGAAGTACAGCCGGGCGATCTTGTCTTCTTCTCGGAAACCTCCTCTTCCCCGATCACCCATGTGGGCATTTATTTGGGGAACAGCCAGTTTATTTCGGCGACAACTTCTTACGGGGTGCATATCGATAACCTGTATTCCGGTTACTGGGGAGCCCGGTACAAGGCGGCTAAACGCATTTAACCATCAGCTCATAGCAAAAGACGCTTCCCTCGCGGGAGCGTCTTTTTTTGCGGGCGAACGGGATTGCCGTCGGATGGTGTCGGGCGGTTTTCATTGCGCCGGCAGGTGCGGAAGTGTAAAATCGTAAGTAAACGCTGAAGCCTCATTCTCTGCCGGGACGGCGTTTCTTTTCTTTGAAGCGGGGAGCTACATAATTGCGCTTGCGGTCCCTATAGAAGGTCCAGCCTCCGATGAAGGCGACGCCGGCGGCAAACAGCACAAAGCCGATAAGGAATTTGCCCCAGGTAAACCCCGCGGAGGCTTCGTCAAACAGCGCGAACAGCGAATCCTTCATGGCGAGAAAGCCGTAAGTCGCGGCAATCCCGGGGATAACGAGAATCAGGGCGGCGGCAAAGCGGGAAATTGTGGATTTCATACCGTTGTCCTCTTTCAAGAGATGTTTATACGCTACCATTAGTTATACTATATTCCCCCCACTTAAGTCCAAAGGGGGAGGGGATTCATCGAAGCCAATACTATCGGAGGGATCGATTAAGCATGAGCCATACTTATGATATTGTCGTTCTGGGCGGAGGCACAGGAGGCTACAGTGCCGCGATTCGAGCAGCCCAGCTCGGCATGTCCGTTGCTCTTGTAGAGCGGGACAAGCTTGGCGGCACCTGTCTTCACCGCGGTTGCATCCCCAGCAAGGCGCTTCTACGCAGTGCGGAAGTATATGCCGAAGCCAAGAACGGGGAAGCCTATGGCGTCACCGCTTCTTCGGTTACCCTTGATTTTGACCGGGTCCAGCAAAGAAAAGCCGGGATTGTGGACCAGCTGTACAAAGGGCTTCAGCTCCTGATGAAGAAGAACAAAATCGATGTATACGCCGGAAGCGGGAGGATGATCGCCCCTTCCATCTTCGCTCCCCGAAGCGGAACCATTGCCGTCGAGCTGGCCGATGGGGAGACGGAAACGCTTGTTCCCGGCCATCTTATTCTCGCTACCGGCTCCCGGCCGCGCATCCTGCCCGGACTTGAGCCGGACGGAGAGCTCATCCTGACGAGCGACGAAGCTCTTCTGATGGCCGAGCTTCCGGAATCCATGCTCATCGTCGGGGGCGGGGTAATCGGAGTGGAATGGGCGTCGATGCTGAATGACTTCGGGGTGGAAGTCACGGTGGTGGAATATGCCCCGCGTCTCGTTCCCCAGGAAGACGAGGACATTTCGAAGGAGCTGGAGCTTCTGTTCCGCAAAAGGGGCATCCGGGTGCTGACCGGAGCGAAGCTTCTTCCCGAATCCCTCGAGAAAGGGGAGAAGGAAGCCACCGTTCAGGTAGAGAAGGACGGCGAACGGATGGGTCTCTCCGCTTCACGAATTCTGGTCTCGGTCGGCAGGGAAGCCAATATTGATTCCATCGGGCTCGAGAACAGCGACGTGAAGGTCGAGAAAGGCTACTTGAAGGTGAATGGAAGCTTCCAGACAGCGGAGCCTCATATTTATGCGGTCGGGGATGCGATCGGCGGGCTTCAGCTAGCCCATGCCGCCGCTCACGAAGGCATTCGGGCGGTCGAGCATATAGCCGGCAAGGAGAACGGCCGCTACGAGCCCCATCGGGTGCCGCGCTGCATCTACACGCGGACGGAAATCGCGAGTGTGGGATGGACCGAGCAGCAGGCCAAGGAGCGCGGGCACGACGTAAAAACGGGGCGGTTCCCGTTCAAGGTGCTGGGCAAAGCCCTTGTGCAGGGACATACGGAAGGCTTCGTCAAAATCGTAGCGGACCGGAACACCTCGGACCTGCTTGGCGTGCATATGATCGGTCCTCACGTAACCGAGCATATCAGCGAAGCGGCGCTTGCCCAGCTGCTTGACGCGACTCCATGGGAGGTGGGGCAATCCATTCATCCCCATCCGACGTTATCGGAGGCGTTGGGGGAAGCGATGCTGGCAGCCGACGGACAAGCCATCCATGTATAAAAGGTGCCGCCCTCCAGGCGGCATTCGTCACAACCCATTCATAAATGTACCAATCTATGATATGATAGAGGTAAGGCTTAGTATTAGGACCAGGTATTAAAAAGCACAACAAGGAGGCTGGTTTCATGTCAATCGGTCAATTGGCGAAGCACAGGACAGTAGGATTATCCGATGAGCAGGCCATCCAGATGTATTCCATTATGCTGAAGGCCCGCAAATTTGACGAGCACTGCTTCCTGCTTCAGCGCTCCGGCAAAATCGCTTTCCATGTGTCGGGGATCGGCCAGGAAGCCGCCCAGGTAGCCGCGGCCTTCGCTCTCGACACCGAGCAGGACTATTTCCTGCCATATTACCGGGACTACGGAGTGGTTCTGACCGCCGGTATGTCGCTCAAGGAACTGTTTCTTTCCGTCTTCGTCAAAAGCGAGGACCCGAACAGCGGCGGCCGGCAGATGCCGGGCCATTTCGGCCACAAGAAGCTGCGCATCGTGACCGGTTCGAGTCCGGTTACGACTCAGGTTCCCCATGCCGTGGGAATAGCGCTTGCGGCCAAAATGAACAAGCAAAAGTTCGTTTCTTTCGTCACCTTTGGAGAAGGCTCGAGCAACCAGGGCGATTTTCACGAAGGCTGCAATTTTGCCGGCGTTCACAAGCTGCCCGTTATCCTAATGTGCGAAAACAACCAATACGCCATCTCGGTGCCTATTCATAAACAGGTGGCCGGAAACATACACGACCGGGCGCTGGGCTACGGATTCCCGGGGGTCCGTGTAGACGGGAATGACGCCCTAGAGGTATTCCGCGTTGTGAAGGAAGCCCGGGAACGCGGCCTTCGCGGGGAAGGCCCCACTTTGATCGAGGCGGTTATGTACCGCATCTCTCCCCATTCCACCGCGGACAACGATCTTCTGTACCGGACGAAGGAAGAGGTGGAGGAGAACCGCAGCAAGGACGGCCTTCCCAAGTTCCGGCAGTACCTGATCGATTGCGGGATCTGGAGCGAGGAAAAGGACCGGGAGCTGGCCGCGTCGATCGATAAGGAAGTCAAGGAAGCGGCCCGTTATGCCGAAACCGCCCCGCCGGTTAAGCCGGAGGAAGGGCTGAAGCATGTCTATGCATCGCAATAAGGAGGAATAAGGTTTGGCGGTTATTTCTTATTTAGAAGCTATCCGTACGGCGATGCAGGAAGAAATGCAGCGCGACGGGAACGTTTTTGTGCTGGGAGAAGACGTCGGCAAAGGCGGCGTGTTCAACGCGACGAAAGGGCTGCGGGACGAATTCGGAGAAGACCGGATCATGGATACGCCGCTTACGGAGTCGGCTATCGCGGGAGTCGCGATCGGAGCGGCCATGTACGGCATGCGGCCGGTGGCCGAGATGCAATTTGCCGACTTTATTTTTCCGGCCACCAATCAGATCATTAGTGAAGCGGCCAAAATCCGGTACCGCTCCAACGGAGACTGGAGCTGTCCGGTCGTCATCCGGGCGCCTTACGGGGCAAGCGGGGGAGGAGGACTCTACCACTCCCAGTGTCCGGAATCCGTCTTCTTCGGGACGCCGGGTTTGAAGCTGGTGGCGCCGTCCACCCCCTATGACGCCAAAGGGCTGCTCAAGGCAGCCATCCGGGACGAGGATCCCGTTCTCTTCTTCGAGCATAAAAAATGCTACCTGGCCATAAACGAAGAGGTCCCCGAGGACGATTACATCGTTCCGATCGGCAAAGCAGCCGTTAAGCGGGAAGGAACGGACCTTACCGTCATTACATACGGCATGATGGTACATCATGTGCTGAAGGCGGCGGACGAGCTTAAAGCGGAAGGCATCACGACGCAGGTTCTCGACCTGCGCACGCTTCAGCCGCTCGACCGGGAGGCGATTCTGGAAGCCGCGGCCAAAACCGGCAAGGTCTTAATCGTTCACGAGGATAATAAGACGGGTGGAGTGGGAGCGGAAGTTTCCGCCATCATCTCGGAAGAGCTCTTCTATGATCTCGACGCCCCGATTATGAGGCTGTGCGGACCGGACGTGCCTGCTCTTGGCATGAGCCCGGTGCTGGAGAAGGCGTTCCTGCCTAACCCGGATTCCATCCGGGAAGCGATGCTGAAGCTCGCCCAAATCTAGAAAGCGCGTTCGGGAAATCCGTACGTTTTCAGGAGGCTATACATGAAAACCCCAACCAAAGGGACGGCCATCACGGTCCCCCATCTGGCTGAAAGCCTGGTTTCGGCAACGATCGGAAAATGGCTGAAGCAGCCGGGCGACTATATCGAGCAGTATGAAGTCATTTGTGAGCTCATTACGGATAAGGTTACGGTGGAAATGCCGGCGCCGGTGGAAGGGACGCTGACGGAGATTATCGCTCCGGAAGGTCACACGGCCGAGGTAGGCGAGGTCATCTGTGTTATTCTGGATCCGGTGGCCGAAGCTGGCTCTTCCGCCCCTGCAGGCATGGCGCCGGCTGCCGTTGCATCCCGGGAAGCGGCAGGCAGCGAAGAAAGCATGCGGTCCCGTCTGTCTCCCGCGGTCCTCAAGCTGGCGGCCGAGCACGGCGTTAACCTGGAGGAGGTCGGGGGCACCGGCCTGGGCGGCCGAATCACCCGCAAGGATGTGCTCGCTCATGCGGAGGCCTCTCAGGTTAGCCGTACAGCAGCCCCGCACGTGACGGAACCTCCCAAAGCTCCGACCGTGCCCGTTCGTTCCAGCGGGCTGCATCTATCGGCCCAGCCGCCGACCCCGTTGACCGGGGAGCGGGAACCGAGGGCGTCCGAAAGCCGCGGGGAGTATCTGATCGACGTTACGCCGATCCGCAACACCATTGCCCGTAACATGCGTCAGAGTGTGTCGGAAATTCCCCACGCCTGGACGATGATTGAGGTCGATGTCACGAACCTGGTCCTGCTCCGCAACAAGCTGAAGGATGAGTTCATGCGCCAGGAGGGCATCAACCTGACGTATCTCGCTTTTATGTTGAAGGCGGTCGTCAATGCCATCAAAGATTATCCCATCATGAACTCGGTGTGGGCGGTGGACAAGATCATCGTCAAGAAGGACATCAACCTGTCGCTTGCCGTAGGTACGGAGGATTCGGTCATTACGCCCGTCATCAAGCGGGCCGATCAGAAGAACATTGCCGGCCTCGCCAGAGCCATTGATGAGTTGACCAAAAAATCCCGCTCCGGGAAGCTGGGTCTCGATGATCTGCAGGGAGGAACGTTCACGGTGAACAATACCGGCTCGTTCGGATCCATTGCCTCCTACCCGATCATCAATTACCCGCAGGCGGCCATCATAACCTTCGAATCCATTGTGAAGAAGCCGGTCGTCATCAACGACATGATCGCCGTGCGGTCCATGGTCAACCTGTGTCTATCGCTTGACCACCGGATCCTCGACGGGGTCATTTGCGGCCGCTTCCTCCAACGGGTTAAGGAGAACTTGGAAAGCTATAACCTGGATACCCGGCTGTATTAACCGTAAGCGGAGCCCTGGAGAGGGAAGGAACCGAAAAGAAATAAACACAAAAAAGGCGCCGGTTTGACCGGCCCCTTTTTGCTTCCGGGCAGTTTATGGGCCTACCATTATTGAAACAGGAATGCGAAGGAAAACAGCAGGGTAGAGAGAACCATGCTCGCCAGCATGACATAGACGAAAGCGCGAAACCACCATTTGCGGGTAATCAATTCATTTCAGCTCCTCTGTAAGGAAATCAAGCGGGCTCCCTCTACCCGGCCGTACCATCGGGTGGGCTCCGCTTTCACTTATCTAACCAGTTACTCCGTACAAGCAGTACCCTTATTGTAACCCAATTCGAACCCAGGAGGGAAGTCCCATGATCCAGCAGGACCGAGTGATCCAGGAATTTATGGAACTGGTACAGGTTAACAGCGAGACGAAGCACGAGCAGGAGATTTCCAAAGTTCTTAAGGAGAAATTCGCTTCCTTGGGATTTTCCGTAGAAGAGGACGACAGCGCGGCCAAGACGGGGCACGGCTCGGGTAATCTGATCTTTACGCTCCCGGCAAATACCGGGAACCCGCAGGCCCCCCGGCTGTTTTTTACCTGCCATATGGACACGGTGGCGCCCGGGAATAACATCAAGCCGCAGCTTCATGCGGACGGATACATACGCAGTGACGGCACAACCATACTAGGGGCGGATGACAAGGCTGGGATTTCCGCTCTCCTGGAAGCCATTCGCGTCCTGAAGGAGCAAAAGCTGGAGCATCCCCAGCTTCAAGTGGTCATCACAGCCGGGGAAGAGTCCGGCCTGGTGGGCGCGCGGGCCATGGAAGCGAAGTGGATCCAGGCCGATTACGGCTTTGCTCTGGATTCGAACGGCAAGATCGGGGACATTGCGGTGGCCGCTCCCTCCATGGACAAGATCGCCATTACCTTCTATGGCAAATCCGCCCATGCCGGGGTCAACCCGGAGGATGGCGTCAGCGCCATTCAGGTGGCGAGCAAGGCGGTCTCCCGCATGCCGCTCGGACGGATCGACCATGAAACGACGGCCAATGTCGGAAGCTTCGCCGGAGGCGGCGAAACGAACGTCGTGTGCGACAAGGTGGTGCTGAAGACGGAAGCGCGCAGTCTCGATACCCGCAAGCTGGAGCGGCAGGTGGAAGCGATGCGCCGGGCGTCGTTCGAAGCGGCCGAGGAGATGGGAGCCCGTGCGGAATTCGAGAGCTACCTGAAGTATCCTTCCTTTCGGTGGGACGAAACGGCTCCTGTCGTCCAATTGGCTATGAAGGCCCTGCGCCGCGCTGGAGCGGAGCCGAGAACGTTCCATTCCGGCGGGGGGAGTGACGCGAACATTTTCAACGGCATGGGGATTCCTACCGTCAACCTGGCCGTCGGGTATGAGAATATTCATACGACGAAGGAACAGATCAAGGCCGCCGATTTGGGCCGCGTCGCCGAGACGGTTGTGGCCATTATCCAGGAAGCGGTCGGCAGCGGGCAGGCCTAGTGGCTTAACCGGTAACTTTGTTCGGTGAGGAAGCCTCCGATGGTTCAAGCGTTTTTCCGTGATTTCCCTCCTGTCTTTTTTCTTAAGGGAAAGGATGGGTAATAATAGATGGTCAATCATAAGGAGGAGATAGCTATGGCAACCGTTAAAGTGGAAGGCAAAGGCGAATTCCAGGTGGAGAACGGAACGAAGCTCGTTCTGGCTCTGGAGGACAACGGAGTCGACATCCTGCACCGCTGCGGAGGGAATGCGAAATGCACGACCTGCCGGGTGGAAGTGCTCGAAGGGGATGCTGGTCCGGTTAGCGAGAAGGAGAAAGCGGCGCTGGAGCTGAAGGGCGGGGCGCCGGATAACGTCCGTCTCTCCTGTCAGGTCCATGTAGAGGGCGACCTAACCGTCCGTGCTCTGCGTACGGCCTCCGAATCCGGCCTGGAGCCGGGGCCGCGGCCGGAGGAGTAAGAGAGCAGCACAGGGCTCCCTCCGAGCGGAGAGACTGGCCGCATTCAACGGCCTATACCGCAGGACAGCCAAAAAAACACCAACGTTACTCGGACCGGGTAACGTTGGTGTTTTTTGGCTTGCTATTATCTCGGAGGAGCCTATAAAAGACGGCCGTTCTCAGCTGTTGCGGCGGGAGTAAACCAAGGGGAAGTAAGCATTGTCAAAAGGCTGTCCGGCGTAAGGACGAGGACCCAGCAGACGGACGTTGTCATGATGCTGGACCCGGGGGCGGTAGCCGGTCCCGCCCGGCATCAGATGAGCGACAACCGATAGCCTGGGCTCGTTCGTCCGGTTGGGGCCGGACCCGTGAAAGGTCAAAGCGTGATGAAAGCTCGCCTGACCGGCTTTTAGAAGGCAGGGCTCTTCCGTCCAATCGTGGCCGAGAGCGGAAAATTTGCGCTTCAGGGAATCCATGTCCTGGTCGAAGAAGCTGTTGCTTTCCGGAATCAGGCCCCAACGGTGGGAGCCCGCGATGCTCATCATCCCGCCGTTGGTCAGGTCGGTGTCCTGCAAAGCGATCCATACGGTGATCATCTCGGTGGTATCGGTCGCCTGCCAGTACCCGTAATCCTGGTGCCAGCCCACGTTGCCCGCTGCCGTTTCCCTGTCTCCGACCCCGGGCTTGTAGATCATTTGATCATGCCACAGCCGGATCTCGTCGGTTTCGAGCAGGTCGGCGGCCCAGCGGCCCATGACCGGATCGGTCACCGCTTGCCGGACCTCGTCGTTGACCCACCAGCCGTTATCGAGCTTGCGAAGCTTCAGCTCCTCGTAGGCCGGCCGCACGCTCTGCGGATGCATCGGATACCCGTCCCCGTCATAATCCCCGGCCCACACGCGGTCGTGGGCTTTCCTCAGCCGGGCGATCTGGTCGTCATCCAACAGCTTCGGGGAGATCCAATACCCTTTCTCGCGAAATTCCTTCCTGTCCTGCTCCGTTATTACATAGGTGGTTTCCAGCATGACCATTCCTCCTCTGTCCGTTTCCTTTCCTAAATGACACCTCCAGTGTATCAACTACCGGAGCAATTGACGTTCGAGAAAGTGGTGAGTAGAATCAGAAACATATGAGGGAATGAGAAACATAAGGAGGTCGGCCATGAGAAAGCGCCGCGTGTGGGAGGAGCCTTTTCCGCTTTGCCCGGAGCTGGTCATGCTGGGCTTTGATGATGTGAGGAGTGCCATTCCGCTCGAAGAGCATCGTCACGAGCGTTCCTTTGAGTTTGTGTATGTGGAGAAAGGACGAGCGGCCTGGAAAATTGGAAGGGATACGTACGAAACCTTGGCGGGAGATGTGTTCCATACCCGGCCGGAGGAGACGCACAGCGGCCGCTTCGACGTTATCGAGCCCTGCCGGCTTTGGTGGCTTATCCTAAGAGTACCGGAGGGGCGAGGGAGCCGCTGGCTGGAGCTGCCGGAAGCGGAGGCGGAGCTTGTTCTGGCAAGGCTGTGGACCCTTCCCCGGATGGTGACTCCGGACGCTCCGGTTCTGGCTATCTTCCGCAAGCTGAAGGAAGCGCTCGAAGCCCCAAAGGCCTGGGCTGGGCTGGAGATCCGGCATGCGGTCCTGGGGCTGCTGCTTGTCCTCCTCAGGGAGGACAAGCCGTTGGGGCGGGTCGAGCCCGGAGAACCGGTCATCCGGGAGCTGGCAGGCCGCCTCGCGGAGTATCCGGCCTGGAGGCCGTCGGTACCGGAGCTGGCGAGCCTGGCCGGGATGAGCGAGTCCCACTTCTACCGGCAGTTTCACAGGGTGACGGGATTGTCGCCGATGGCGTACGGAGAAAGAATACGGATCGAAGAAGCATGCCGGAGGCTCCAGCATTCCCTGGAACCCGTTACCTCCATGGCTCTCGATTTGGGCTTCACCTCGAGCCAGCATTTTGCCACCGTTTTCCGCCGCGTAACCGGACGCTCTCCCCGGGAGTGGAGACGCCTAACGGCGGCCGGCGTTCTGCTCCCGTTGGAAGGGGAGCAGCTGTCCGGCAGGCCGGATGGACTCGGCTGATGCTCCCGGAAGGCCGCTCAACCGCATCAGAAGCTGAGAAAGAGGAAGATCGGGCTGCCCCGTCCGGTCTACGAGCTGGCGGAGCTGAAGAAGCTGGTGACGGACCTCCCAGGCCTTGCCGACGAGACGAATTTGGTTGGGGGAGTAGTAGGATTTCATGACGATTCCTCTTTTCGTTAAAGTTTGGGTAGTTCCCGTTCAACCTGGACTGATGCCGTAAGCTCTTCCTAGCCTTTCCATCCGGGGCGCGGCTGAAACGTGGTATAATGGAGTCTATGTAATCGCCATGAACAATAGTACTAGACTAATAGAATAGAAAGCAGGGGTAGCCATGAAGACGGAGCATTCCAACAAGTTCGAAGAAGTGACGGTTCAAACGGAGGCTATCTTTAAAGGGAAAATCATTTCCCTGCAGGTGGACCATGTCCGGCTTCCCAACGGGGAAATGGCCACTCGGGAAATCGTCCGGCACCCGGGAGCGGTGTGTGTGCTTGCGGTCGTGAACGGGAGGATGCTCGTCGTGGAGCAGTACCGTAAGCCGCTCGGCCGGAGTCAGGTCGAGATTCCGGCCGGCAAGCTTGATCCCGGAGAAGATCCGATGGAAGCGGCAAGGAGAGAGCTGGAGGAGGAAACGGGATACCGGTGCGGGGAGCTTAAGCTGATATCTTCGTTCTACACGTCACCCGGCTTTGCGGACGAGCTTCTGCATCTCTACTACGCCGAAGGGTTGACCGCCGGGGAAGCCCATCTCGACGAAGACGAGTTTCTGGACTGCGAGGCCCTTACTCTTGAAGAAGCGAAGCGGTACATGGCGGAGGGCCGCATCAGCGACGCCAAAACGATTACGGCTCTCTACGCCTGGCAGGCGTACCAGCTGACGGGAAGCTTCTGATCATGAAGTCTTATTATGTTGATCTGCACGTGCATATAGGGCGTACCGAGAAGGGCTCTCCCGTCAAAATCAGCGCTGCCCGCAACCTTACCTTCTATAACATCGCGAAGGAGGCCTCGGAGCGCAAAGGAATTGAGGTTGTCGGCATCATCGACAGCCACTCTCCTTCGGTTCAGGAGGAAATCGAGCATTACCTCGACAACGGGGAAATGACCGAGCTTGAAGGCGGCGGCATCCGCTACCACGATACGACGATTCTGCTGGGCAGCGAGATTGAGGTGCGGGATCCCGGCATGGGTCCCGCCCACCTGCTCGTTTATTTGCCCCGCCTCGCCGATATGAAGGCTTTTACCGGCTGGCTCCGCCTGCACATGAAGAATGTGGATTTGAGCTCCCAGCGCATCTACGTGCCGGCCCGGGTGCTGCAGCAGGAGGTTCTGGCCCGCGGGGGAATCGTCATTCCCGCCCACATCTTTACCCCGCACAAGAGCATCTACGGAAGCTGCTCCTCCCGGATGGCCGACCTTCTCGATCTTGACGGCCTGGCGGCCGTGGAGCTTGGCTTGAGCTCGGACACCGGGATGGCCGGCTGCCTTTCGGAGCTCGACCGGCTCGCGTTCGTCACCAATTCCGATGCCCATTCCCTTGGCAAAATCGGCCGCGAGTACAACCGGATGCGGCTGGAGAGTCCAAGCTACCGGGAGGTAGTCCTGGCGCTCCGTGGAGAGCAGGGAAGGGCCATCGAAGCGAATTACGGGCTGAACCCCCGTCTCGGCAAATACCACCGCACCTACTGCGGCCAATGCGAGTCTATCCTGGACGAAGCCGGGACGGCCGTCGAACGCTGCCTGAACTGCGGCTCGACCAAGATCGTTCGCGGGGTGATGGACCGGATCGAGGAAATTTCCGACCGGGAGGAGCCGGATTCCTCCATTCCTCGTCCTCCCTACCAGTATCAGGTGCCGCTGGAGTTCATACCGGGTCTCGGACCGAAGTTGTTTGACCGGCTGCTCGACCGCTTTGGCACGGAAATGGCCATTCTTCACCAAGCCTCCCGCGAAGGGCTGGCGGAAGTCGCCGGGGAGGCCATAGCCGGACTTATCGTTCAGGCGAGGGAAGGCACCCTCCGGCTTGACGCCGGGGGCGGAGGCCGTTACGGCAAGGTAAGCCGATAACGGTTGGTTGAATCGGCAGCCGCTCGATTGCCTGTTCTTTATTCCGGCACGCAAGCTGGCATACTGCCTGTCTGCCCCTCATATCCTGTTACTAACGGGACAAGAGGGGAGAGGCTGCGATGCCATACGGCAATCAGGCAATGCGGTTGTACATGAAGGAGCATTTATCGCTCTATGTTTTTATAGGCGTTATTTTCGTAACCGGCGTGGTGTTCGGCGCCATTCTGGTTAATGCGCTGACCCTGGACCAGACGCAGGAGCTCAGGAGGCACCTGGGCAGCTTCTTTCAGGTTGTCGACCAAGGGACCAGCTGGGACCAGGCCCACTCGTTCTGGCAGTCCTTCAGCATGAACGTCAAATGGGTGCTGCTGATCTGGCTGCTGGGGCTCTCGGTAGTGGGGCTTCCGCTTATCTTCATTCTTGATTTTCTGAAGGGCGTTCTGGTCGGCTTCACAGTAGGCTATCTCGCGGGGCAGTATGCCTGGAAAGGCGTCCTGTTCTCCCTGGTATCCGTCGCGCCCCAGAACCTTATTCATATTCCGGTTATCGTCATCTGCAGCGTAGCCGGGATGAGCTTCTCTCTGTACCTGATCAAAAACCGGTTTATCCAAAAAAGAGGAAACCTTTACGCGCCCTTTATGAATTATTTGATTTTGTCTTTCTCGATGGTCTTGGTGACGGGTGCCGTTTCCTTGTACGAAGCCTTTCTGTCCCCGGAGCTGATGCGTTGGGTTACCCCTATGCTCGTGACCGCCGGGGGCTGAGAGACCCTTGAAATGGTTTGACTTTCGGGAAGATAACCTCCTATAATGAAGGAAATGGCGATGGACCGCCATGGGGAACCAGCGTGGCCGTTAGGGGGAGAAGTATGGAATCCCGGATTGAAAAAATCAAGCAGCAGCTCCAGTCGCAGGGTTACAAGCTTACGCCCCAGCGTGAGGCGACGGTTAGGGTGCTGCTGGAGAACGAAGAGGACCATTTGAGCGCGGAAGAAGTTTTCATGCTCGTTAAAGATAAAGCACCGGAGATTGGCCTGGCTACCGTTTACCGCACGCTGGAGCTTTTGACTGAGCTTCATGTGCTGGAGAAGATGAACTTCGGAGACGGAGTGGCCCGGTACGATCTGCGCAACGAAAGCACTCATCACCATCATCATCATCTGATCTGCGTACAGTGCGGAGCGGTCGATGAAATCATGGAAGATTGGCTGCTTCCTTTGGAGGAACGGCTGGAGAAGGAATACCATTTCAAGGTATTGGACCACCGGCTGGATTTCCAAGGCATTTGCCACCGCTGCCTCGACAAGGACAAGGGCAAGCCCAAAATTCCGGCGGAATCCCACAGCAGCACCCTCTAATCCGGCAGCAGCCGGACAGGAGGGTGCTTTTTGGTTGAAGGGGGAAAGAGCCGGGCGGCAGTGAAGCCGTTCGGGAGCCAGGGGACGATCCGGGCAGGCCCGCCGGCCGGCAAGGGGATCCAGGTTAGGAAGGTCGCGGCAAGCGGCTCGATCCGGTTCCTCCCTTTACCCCTGAGCCGCCTTCTTCGCTTGCAGGAGGCCGCTTCCCTGGGAACGGGCGGAATAGCCTTTCAGCTTAAGAGCGGACCGCCGGATACGGCTCCGGAAGCCCTTGGGCGTCATCCCGGGGTGAAGCCGGAGCAGGAGAGCGGCCGTTCCCGATACGTGAGGAGCCGCCATGGACGTTCCGTCCAGCTTGGCATACGTGCCGCCCGGGTAGGTGGAGCAGATTTCCGCTCCCGGAGCGGCAATGTCCACTCCGGCTCCCCGGCTCGAGAAGGAAGCGATTCTTCCCCGGCTGTCGGAGGCGGCGACAGCGATCGTTTCCGGGAACCGGGCGGGATAATTCAGGTCCTGGTTTCTTGGGCCGTCATTGCCCGCAGAGGCGACCATGATGATGCCTTTCTTGTAGGCCTGGCGGATGATGTCGCGCAGGGATTCGCTGTAGGTCGGATCCCCGAAGCTCATGTTGATGACCTGAATGTTGTTCCGGATGCACCAGTCGATGCCCTCTATGATGTCGGACATATAGGCGCTGCCGTTGCGGTCGAAAGCTTTTACCGCATACAGCTTAACCCGGGGAGCCGCTCCGACCACTCCGATCGAGTTGTTAAGGGCTCCAATCGTGCCGGCCACGTGGGTGCCGTGCCCGTTGTCGTCAACCACGGGCCCGCTTCCGATCGTGTTAAAGCTTCCCGCCACCTTCAGATCGGGATGGGGGGCGATGCCCGTATCCAGGACCGCTACCCGGACGGAGCGTCCGGTCGTACGGCCCCAAAGGGAAGGCGCCTGAATCCGGCTGATTCCCCACGGTACCGTCTGCCGGCCGGAGACGGCACAGGCGGCGGCCGCAAGGAGCGGAGACGAGATTCTTCGGCGGTGAAGCCGGATGCGGCGGTCATGGTCGATCCGTTTGACGAGCGGATGCTTTTTAAGAGTGGCGATATCGGCTTCCGGGTGCACCCGGCAGAGGATGGCGTGCAGGGAGCGGATTTTTTTGATCGGACGAATCCCCTGCTTTTTTAGTTCCTTCAGGCATTGGTGGTAAGCGGAAGCATTTTGCAGGACAACGAGCCGGCGTACGGGCTTGCTCTTGGAACGGGGAGCGACGGCGCGGCCGAGGAGCTTGCTTAATGATTTCAGAAGAATCCCTCCGTAGGCGTTATGGTGTATTGTATGTGCGGAGGGAGCCGGCCGGATGCCGTCAACGGCCCAATTGTTATCGACCGGTAAGGGGTCTACCGGCTGCCCGTCCTTCATATGGTAGCTAGTAAGGAACCATCGGGGAGGAGTGCCGCTAATGATCGTATCCGTCCGCAAAATCGCTCAGCGCTTCAAGCTCATCCTGCTGTTTGTCGCCCTTACGGTCTGCCTGTATCAGCTTCTCGCCTTAGCCCAGCCGTGGATCAAGCCCGTGGACCGTTACCGGGAGCCGACCGGCAGGGCCGTTAAAGTCTTCCGCGATGAAGCGGTCCGGGAGGAGCAGCTGACGATGGGGGAAAGGCTGAAGCGCTTCTATTGGTACGGGCAGTAAGCAGGAAATCCGGGGCCCCGTGTGGAAGTGATAGAGGAACTTATACAGACAGGGGCGTCAGCTATGAAAAACGAACTGCAGACCTTTATTCATTACCTTTCGGTGGAAAGGGGCCTTGCGCAGAATACGCTGGAGTCTTATGAGAGGGACCTGACGCAGTATATCGAATTTTTGGAGAAGAGCGGCATTGTCAAGCCGGCCGATTCCCGTAAAATACATATTCAAAATTATTTGCTGCAGCTAAAAAAGCTGGGACGCGCCTCTTCGACCGTTTCCCGAAGCATGGTGTCCATCCGGTCCTTCTACCAGTTTCTGATCCGCGAACGCCTGCTGGACAGTGATCCTTCCCTCCATATGGAGACTCCGAAGCTGGACAAGCGCCTGCCCAAGGTGCTGTCCATCGCCGAGGTCGAGACCTTGCTGGACGCGCCGGAAACCACCACTCCTTCCGGACTTCGCGACAAGGCAATGCTGGAAATCCTCTATGCCACCGGCATCCGGGTGACGGAGCTCATCTCGCTTGATGTGGGCAACGTGAATCTCGGCATGGGTTTTGTCCGGTGCATCGGCAAAGGTTCGAAGGAACGGATCATTCCACTCGGCCGGATTGCAGCCCATTGGCTGGATCAGTATATCCAAGCCATGCGTCCGAAGCTGCTCAAGCAGGCTAAGGAAGAAGAAGCCCTATTCATCAATCATCTCGGAACGCGGTTAACCCGGCAGGGCTTCTGGAAAATCATCAAGAAGTATGCGCGGGAAGCGCAGATCGTGAAAGATATTACGCCGCATACACTCCGGCATTCCTTCGCCACCCATCTGCTCGACAACGGGGCCGATCTCCGGGCCGTCCAGGAAATGCTGGGGCATGCCGATATTTCCACGACCCAGATCTACACGCACGTGACGAAATCGAGAATGAAGGAAGTGTACGACCGGACCCATCCCCGGGCCAAAATGCAGCTATCCGAGCAGGGACAGGGAAGCAGCCGTGTCTGACGTTTGACGGAGAGCCGAATGGGGTAAGACAAACAAAACGGGCCTATCCGTATATTCACTTGAATGGAAAGCTCCTCCTGGGGGCTTTTCGTTTGTTGAGAACCGCTTTAACCGGGCAGAGGATTCGGAAGACGAAAGCTGGATAAACTTTGGAAAGGCATGATCATAAGGAGGCGGACAAGATGACAAACAAGACCTTTCGCAGGGTGTGCTTGATTGTGCTGGACAGCGTAGGAATCGGGGAACAGCCGGATGCCGCCCGGTTCGGGGATACCGGGGCGGATACGCTTGGCCATATTGCGGAACGGGTAACCGGTTTTGCTCTTCCGAACTTGGCCAAGCTCGGCTTGGGAAACATTTCCCCCTTAAAGGGAATCGAGCCGGCCGGGAAACCGGAAGCTTATTATGGTAAAATGACGGAGGTTTCCGTCGGGAAGGATACGATGACCGGACACTGGGAAATTATGGGACTAAAAGTCACCATTCCGTTCAACACGTATCCGGACGGATTTCCCGAAGCCTTGATCCGCGAGTTCGAGAAAGAGACGGGACGCCGGGTGATCGGCAACAAGCCGGCGTCAGGAACCGAAATTCTTGACGAGCTTGGGGAAGAGCAGATGAAGACGGGGGCTTGGATCGTCTATACGTCGGCGGACAGCGTCTTCCAGCTGGCGGCCCATGAAGAGGTTATCCCTCTTGAGGAGCTGTACCGGGCTTGCGAGATCGCTCGCCGGCTGACGCTCAAGGAAGAGTTCGCGGTTGGCCGCGTCATCGCGCGTCCGTACATAGGCAAGCCGGGGGCTTTCACCAGAACGTCCAACCGGCACGATTATGCGGTCAAGCCCCCCGAGCCGACGGTCATGAACCGGATCCAGGAAGCCGGACTGGCCTGTATCGCGGTGGGCAAAATCAACGACATCTACTCCGGAGAAGGAGTGACGGAAGCGCGGCATACGAAGAGCAACGACGATGGGGTGACACAGACCATCGAAGCTCTTAGCAGCGATTTCCACGGCCTTCTGTTCACCAACCTCGTTGATTTTGACTCGCTGTACGGGCACCGCCGGGATCCCGAGGGCTACGGGCAGGCCTTGATGGACTTTGACAAGAGGCTCCCGGAAATCCAAGCCAAGCTTGGGGAAGAGGATCTGCTCATCCTGACGGCAGATCACGGCAACGATCCGGTTCACAGCGGAACCGATCATACCCGGGAGTATGTGCCGCTGCTCGTTTGGAGTCCGTCCTTAAAGGAGACGGCGAGCTTGGGCGTCCGGGCCACCTTCTCCGATCTCGGAGCTACGATCGCCGATAATTTCGGAGTGGGAATGCCGGTGAACGGGAAGAGCTTTTTGAACGAATTGAAGTAAGGCAGCAGGGAAGGGGAGAAAGGGATTGGCGGCAGTGAGTGGATTGGACAAGATCCGGGAAGCGTCGGACTTCCTGACGAAACGAATGGGAGAAGCACCGGCTGTCGGATTGATTCTGGGGTCCGGGCTCGGCGTGCTGGCGGATTTGCTGGAGGGGGCGGTTTCGATTCCTTACGGAGAGATCCCGCATTTTCCCGTTCCGACGGTAGAAGGACACGCCGGGGAGCTCGTTTTCGGCCGCGTGGCGGGAACGCCCGTTGTGATGATGAAGGGCCGGTTCCACTTGTATGAAGGACACGCCGAGGAAACGGTCAGCTTCCCGGTTCGCGTTATGCAAAGCCTGGGTATCCGTACCCTGGTCGTCACGAACGCGGCAGGAGGGGTTAACGAGGAGTACCGCGTCGGGGATATCATGCTCCTCCGCGACCATATCAATTTTATGTTCCGCAGCCCGCTGATCGGCCCGAATCCGGCGGAGCTCGGAGTCAGGTTCCCGGATATGTCGGAGGCTTACAGCGCCAGGCTGCGGCAAGTGGCCAAGGCGGCTGCGAAGAATCAGGGACTGCAGCTCCGCGAAGGGGTATACCTGGCCGTGACGGGCCCGAATTACGAGACCCCGGCCGAAATCCGCATGATGCGCCGCCTTGGAGCGGATGCCGTCGGCATGTCCACGGTTCCCGAGGTGCTGGCGGCCCGCCATGCCGGGCTCGAAGTCATCGGCTTCTCGTGCATCACGAATGCCGCATCCGGCATTGGAGAAGGCCCGCTGTCGCATGAGGAGGTCATGGAGGCGGCGGAGCAGGCGAAGCAGACGTTTTTGGATTTGGTGATGGCCCTTATTCCACAACTTCAGGAGGAAACGCCATGACGGCAGAGAACCAGTCTTACTTGCAGCACATTACGGAAGCGGCGGATTATGTCCGCACGAAGCTTGGAGGGGTGAAGCCGTCCATCGGCCTGGTCCTGGGCTCCGGCCTCGGCGATTTGGCGGAGAAGGTGGAGGGGCCGGGTTATGTTCCCTTCGGCGAGATTCCTCATTTTCCGGTTTCGACGGTAGAAGGACATGCCGGCCGGTTCGTCGCCGGAACACTGGAAGGCAAGCCAGTGATCGTCATGCAGGGCCGGTTTCATTTCTATGAAGGGTACCCGATGCAGAAGGTGGTTTTCCCGGTCTACGTCATGCGTATGCTTGGGGTTACCAGCGTGGTGATGACGAATGCGGCCGGGGGCATGAACCGCTCTTTTCAGGCGGGCGATCTCATGCTGATTTCGGACCATATCAACTTTACGGGCGCGAACCCGCTCATCGGGCCGAACTTCAAGGAGCTCGGCGTCCGGTTCCCCGACATGTCGGAAGCTTACGACCGCGGGTACCGCGAGCTGGCGAAGCGGCTTGCCGCCGGTATCACCAGCGCGGAAGGAGCGCCCCTGCGCCTGCAGGAGGGCGTCTACTGCGGAATCAGCGGTCCCGCCTATATGACGCCTTCGGAGCTGACGATGCTGGCCCGTCTTGGCGGTGATGCTGTCGGGATGTCCACCGTGGGCGAGGTCATTGCCGCCCGGCATGCGGGGCTTAAGGTCCTCGGCATTTCCTGCATCACGGACATGGCGATCGGCGACGAGCTTGAGCCTTTGACGCACGAGCAGGTCATGGCCACCGCCGAACGCACGAAGCCGATGTTCCAGTCGCTGGTTCGGGCTTTTGTCCGCGAGCTGGCCGATTGAGACTGTCTTGCCGTTAACCACGAACAGCCTGCGCTGCAGCCGGATTTCCTGTCCGGAGCAAGCGGCGGGTTGTTTGGCTTGACCAGACGTTGCCCGGTTAGCAACTTGCCAATCGTTTCCGAAACGACCATAATGGATAAGATAGAAGATGTTGGCTTTTCCCGAAGGACTCTTGGCACGGCTTGCCACTTGTCACAATTTGTTCATTATTAAGTCGGCAAAGTTATTAGGCAAATCATGCCGAATCCTGTAAAATGGGTGAAGTGACTACTACGAAAAGGGGATCTGATTGTCCATGTATAAATGGATCATGTTTGTTCTGTTTGTGGGCGCAGGGGTGCTGGGCCTGGGAACACTGTTCGGTGAAGTAGCCCAACACGCCAGGGAAAACGCTCCGGATACATCGGGGGTTCCTAAGCTGGCGTTAAATGTGAGCAACTTTAAGTTCGACCAGCCCGAGTACACCGTAAAAGCAGGAGAAAAAGTAAAGGTAAGCATGAACATCAAGGAAGGGATCCACGAGGTCGGAATCAAGGACTTTAACGTTCATCTGACGAAGGATGCCCCTACCGCGGAAGTGACCTTTGACAAGCCCGGCACGTATGTCGTCGAGTGCGTCCTTCCTTGCGGACCCGGCCATGACGGGATGAAAACCAAATTGGTTGTGCAGTAAGGCACAGCCTGAAGAGCGAATGGCGTTCCGCGTCATTTGCTCTTTTTTTTGGTCAATACTATACTGTCGGTAGATTGGCCCAGAGGGCCGGCAAGGCGAGCAGTCCTAACGAACACGGGAGGGATTCAAACATGCGCACAGTCGATCTCATTCAGAAAAAGCGGGACGGCGGGGAGTTAACCCGGGAGGAAATCGCCCACCTGATCCGTGGCTATACCTCGGGACAAATTCCCGACTACCAAATTTCGGCCTGGGCGATGGCCGTGTTCTTTCGCGGCATGACGGACCGGGAGACCGCCGATCTGACGCTCGAGATGGCCCGTTCGGGCGACCAGATGGACTTGAGCGCCATTCCCGGCATCAAGGTCGACAAGCACAGCACCGGCGGCGTGGGAGATACGACGACCCTTATTCTGGCCCCTCTGCTGGCCTCGGCAGGGGTTCCCGTGGCCAAAATGTCCGGAAGAGGACTCGGGCATACCGGAGGAACGATTGACAAGCTGGAAGCGATCCCGGGATTTCAGGTGGAGCGGACAAGAGAGGAATTCCTCGACCAGGTCACCCGGGTCGGAGCGGCGGTCATCGGGCAGTCCGGGAACATCACGCCGGCCGATAAGAAGCTGTACGGGCTCCGGGACGTGACAGCCACCGTCAATTCGATCCCGCTCATCGCCTCCTCGGTCATGAGCAAGAAGATCGCGGCGGGAGCGGACGCCATCGTCCTCGATGTAAAGACCGGCAAGGGAGCGTTCATGAAGACGCTGGAGGAATCCATTCAGCTTGCCCAGGCAATGGTGGGAATCGGGACGGAGGTGGGCAGGGAAACGGTTGCGGTCATTACCAGCATGAACGAGCCGCTCGGCATGTCCATCGGCAATGCGCTGGAAGTCAAGGAGGCGATAGAGGTGCTCGGCGGAAGAGGGCATGCGAGCTTGAAGGAAGTGTCCCTGGTGCTCGGCTCCTATATGCTGGTCCTTGGTGGGAAAGCCTCCGACCTGGAGGAAGCCCGTGAAAGTCTGAAAGCACGGATAGAAGATGGCTCGGCCCTTCGTAAATTTAAGGAAATGATCGAGGCCCAGGGCGGTGATTCCTCCGTGGTGGATGATCCATCGAGGATGCCGGGCGCCGCCGAAACCGTGGAGGTAAAGGCCGAAGCGGACGGATATGTTTCCTCCGTTGAAGCGGAGGAGCTGGGGCTGGCCGCCATGCTGCTAGGAGCGGGACGCGCCACGAAGGAATCGGTGATCGATTTGGGCGTAGGACTCGTGCTGCACAAAAGAATCGGCGATCCCGTGAAGGCCGGAGAAACGCTTGTCACCCTGTATGCGAACCCGGGAGACGGAATAGAGCTTTCGGCTGCCGAGCAGAAGATCCGCCGTGCCTATACGGTAAGCGAAGCTCCGGTGGAGAAGCCGCCGCTTGTTTATGCGGTCATTACAAAAGAAGGCGTTCAGCGCTTCTAATGCTGCACCCGGCGCAGGCCTGTCCGGCGAAGAAGAGGATTGTTCCGAAGCCTCCGCGGCAGCCGGTCGGGTTATGGTGATAATGGAAAGGCCGGTCCCGAAGGACCGGCTTTCTCATTGGCCTTAAGAAAGGGAGTCCGGGTCATAAGGGGAAGGGGAAAAATGGTTTCCTTCCCTTGTCCGGTGGTAAGAATAGAAGAATGCCGGAAACCGGCTGTAAAGGAGAAGGATGGGAAAGATGGGGAAGATGGGAAGCGTACTTTTGCCGCGGGAGTTTGAATTCATGGATGGAACGGAAGGTCCGTCCCTTCCGGACATTCTCTATCCCTTTGCCGTGGATGAGATCATGGCAAGGCGGGTAGGAGAAGGGAGGCGGCCCCTTATCCATATGTGGACCCATCCGCGGGCTATGGTGATCGGCCTGCGGGACCGCCGGCTTCCATCGGCGGAGAAGGCGATGGAGGACCTTCGGAAAGAAGGCTACGAGGTAGCGGTCCGAAATTCGGGAGGGGCGGCGGTGCCTCTGGACGAAGGGGTGGTCAACCTGTCGATTATCCTGCCCAATCCGGAGCGGACCATGGATTTTCGGCAGGATTTCGACGTGATGGTGGAGCTGATCCGCGGCAGCCTGCTCGGGTCGGGGGCTTCCGTCGAGGCGGGAGAGATTGCCGGAGCCTACTGCCCGGGGGATTATGACTTGAGTATCCGGGGGAGGAAATTTTGCGGCATTGCCCAGCGCCGGCAGACGAAAGCCTATGTCATCCAGGCGTTTGTCGTGGCGGAAGGCAGTGGAGAGAGAAGAGCGGAGCGGGTGAGGGAGTTCTACCGGACGGCGGCGGAAGGCGCTTCCGACGGGGCCTACCCCGTCGTGAAGCCCGAAAGCATGGCGAGCCTGCAGGAGCTGACGGGAAGCGGCGGCGGACAAGCCTTCGCCGCGGGAGTCCGCCGCTTCCTGTCCGCTCAGCCGGGTATGAAGAAGGTCGTTCCCGGCGAGCTGCCTAAGGAAGAGATCAGGGCGATGATCCCCGCGCTGAGAGCCCGCTACGACAGGTAAGGGTCCAGCCGGGGCCGGTCCAACCGCTTGCCGTTTATCCGAGAAAATACCGGAGGGCGTCCGGCAGATGATTCTGCCAGAATCCCCAAACATGCTTCCCGTCCGCCTCCTTGTAATGGAGAGTCGCTCCTTTGGCTTCGAGCAGGGACTTGGCTTTCCGGTTCAAGGTTATGAAATCGATATCCCCCCACTGGGTGGAAACCGCTGTTTCCTGGAGGCCCACGATCATATGCAGGTCAAGCCGGGACAAGTCTTCTTCCGCTTCCAGGCGGTCCAGGGTGGAGTATCGGTAAGCACCGGACAGAGACAGCACCTTGCGGAAGAGCTCCGGATAATCGAGAGCGAGATGGAGCGACACCGTGCCGCCTAAGGAGTCCCCGGCGAGAATGCGTTCCTCGGGAGTCCGGCGGACAGGAAACTGACTCTCCACCCAGGGGAGGGCTTCCTCCGTGACGAAGCGCCGGTAGAGGTCATACCGCTCCCCGTCGGGCGAATATTCGGCCGACCTCCTCTTCAGGTCCACTTCCAGGCCGACGATAATGGGAGGCTCCATATCCTCCTCGAGAATGAGCTTGTTCGTGTGGGTGGCGATCCGGCCGAAGTTAAGAAATTCCAATCCGTCCTGGCAGTAGACAACCGGATAGGACAGAAGCTCGTTATAACCCGGAGGGAGATAAACCCACAGCTTGCGTTCGGCCGACAAAGCCGTGGATTGAATTTGGTGACGGATGATGGTGCGCTGGTAGATCGATGGCTGGTTCATGGCAGCTCCTTTCGGCGGACTCGTCCGCGCTGGCAATGTTTTAAGTATAACAGGAAAAAATCTGTCGGATAAAGGCATAATAAGCACTAGGGCCCGTCGGTTCGGCCGTCTGTTATACCATTATATCAAAACTGTTTCTAACAGAAACTTGGTGTTTTCCTCAAAAATATACGCGAGCGGTAGAAATGAAACTAAAACAGTACTATAATTACAGTATAACAGTTTACATGCAATCAATAATACAAGCGAGGTGCGGGGTTCATGAATAAGTCTTATGAGGTTTATGCCCAAGAGGTTGAACCGTTATCCATTCTTTCCCCCGAAGGGAAAATCATTAACGAAGAAGAAATGCCTAACCTGAGCGACGACCAGCTTAAGGAGCTCATGCGCCGTATGGTCTTCACCCGGACGTGGGACGAGCGTGCCGTTAACCTGGGCCGCCAAGGACGTCTTGGCTTCTATGCGCCGGTCTCCGGACAGGAAGCGACGATGGTCGGAAGCGAATTCGCCCTGAATAAGGAAGATTTCGTCTGCCCGGGCTACCGCGATATGCCGCAGATCGTCTGGCATGGACTTCCGCTTTACCAAGCTTTCCTTTATTCCCGCGGTCATCAGCATGGCGGCCAAATCCCGGAGGGCGTGAATGTTCTCATGCCTCAAATCATCATCGGCGCTCAAATTCTTCACGCCACCGGCGTGGCGATGGGCTTCAAGAAGCGCAACCAGAAGAACGTCGTCATTACTTACACCGGCGACGGCGGTTCGTCCGAGGGTGATTTCTACGAAGGCTTGAACTTTGCGGGCGTCTTCAAGCTGCCTGCCATTTATGTCGTCCAGAACAATGGGTATGCCATTACGACTCCGTTCTCCAAGCAGACGGCGGCCCAATCCGTTGCCCATAAAGCCGTAGCGGCCGGAATCAAAGGCGTTCAAGTAGACGGGATGGACGTTCTGGCCGTATACAAAGCGGTGCAGGATGCAGCCGAGCGCGGACGCAACGGAGAGGGAGCCACCCTGATCGAGTCGCTGACTTACCGGTTCCGTCCCCACTCCATGGCTGACGATACGACCAAGTACCGGACTAAGGAAGAAGAGGGCGAATGGAGCCTGAAGGATCCGATCATCCGCTTCGGCAAATACCTCGAGAGCAAGGGACTATGGTCCGACGAGGACACCGCACGCGTGAAGGACGAAGCGAAGGCATCGGTTGCCGAGCATATCAAGAAGGCGGAAACGACGGAGAAAATGACCGTCGCCGGACTGATTGACAGCATGTTCGAGGAAACGCCTCAGCATCTGCAGGAGCAGAAGGCTGATTTTTCCTAAAATCTCTTCCTGCCGTCTCATCCTTATGGATTTATCACCGGCCGGCCGCCGAATGAAACGAAGGGGCTTGCCCGGTTCTCCCTATGGAAATTCCAAACATTGCGATACGAACCAAGTTTACAGGGGTAAACTTTTAAGGAGGATAAACTTGTCATGGCACAAATGAACATGAAGGAAGCCATCCGTGACGGAATGCGCGTCGAGCTCAAGCGCGATCCGAACGTACTGCTGTTCGGCGAAGATGTAGGAAAGGTCGGCGGAGTTTTCCGCGCCACGGAAGGCCTGCAGAACGAATTCAGCGAGGACCGCGTGTTCGATACGCCGCTGGCGGAATCGGCTATCGGCGGCTTGGCCGTTGGCTTGGCGGTTCAAGGCTTCCGCCCGATCGCGGAAATTCAATTCGTCGGTTTTATCTACGAGGCTTTGGACCAGATGGCCGTTCAGGCCGCCCGTCTGCGCTACCGCTCCGGCGGACGCTACAATGCCCCGATTACGTTCCGTACGCCTTTCGGCGGCGGGGTTAAAGCGGCTGAGCTGCACACGGATGCGCTCGAAGGGCTCCTGGTTCAAACGCCCGGCATCAAGGTAGTCGTTCCGTCGAATCCTTATGACGCCAAAGGTTTGATGATCTCGGCCATCCGCGATAACGACCCGGTCTTCTTCATGGAGCACCTGAACCTGTACCATGCTTTCCGTTCCGAAGTGCCGGAAGGCGAATATACGGTGCCGATCGGCAAAGCGAACGTGGTGAAGGAAGGCAGCGACGTCACGATCATTACTTACGGGATGATGGTTCATACTTCCCTCAAGGCAGCCGAGGAGATCGAGAAAACGAAGGGCGTTAAGGTAGAGGTGATCGACCTGCGTACCCTGATGCCGCTTGACATCGACACCATCGTGGAATCCATCAAGAAAACCAACCGGGCTATCGTGGTTCAAGAAGCCCAGAAGACCTCCGGTGTTGCAGCCGAAGTGATCGCCCAGATCAACGAGAAAGCCATTCTTCACCTGGAAGCTCCGGTTCTGCGGGTAGCTCCTCCGGACACGGTTTATCCTTTTGCCCAGATCGAGGATGCTTGGCTTCCTAATCCGGCCCGCATTATCGACGGCCTGAACAAAGTTCTGGACTTTTAAGTAACTTAAATTGCGGCTTTCCTGCCGCAGGGCAGGGAAGAAGGGAAAGATTGAGAGACATTAATTGAACGGAGCGGCCGGTGCTCGTAAGGGCGGCGAAGATCGCTCTGTTACCGTTGAGGAGGTTATACTCTTGGCCAAGTTTGAATACCGCTTTCCGGAGCTGGGCGAAGGTCTCCATGAAGGGGAAATCGTCAAGCTTCATATCAATGTCGGAGATACGGTGACCGACGAGGATTTGATTATGGACGTCCAGAACGACAAGGCCGTCGTGGAGGTGCCCTGCCCGGTTAACGGCAAGGTTCTCGAGATTAAAGTTAAGGAAGGCCAGGTTTGCCATGTCGGCGATGTGGTAGCCGTCATTGACGCCGAAGGGGATCTCCCGGAGCAGCAGGATCACGGAAGCACGGAGGCTCCTTCCTCGGAAGAGAACGTGAAAGAGAATGTCGGGCAGGCCGCCGTGGAGAACGTTAACGAATCCAGCGTGTCCACCCCGCTTAAATCGGAAGGCCAAGGGGCGCCGAAGGCGGAAGGGGCGGCTCCTGCCGGCAGCGCCGGTAAGGAAGTGCTCGCTACGCCAAGCGTGCGCAAATTTGCCCGTGAGAAGGGCGTGGCCATCGCAGACGTTCCGGCTACCGGCAAGAACGGCCGCGTAACCCGCGAGGACGTTCAGGCCTTTGCCGAAGGCGGTGCGAAGGCTCCGGAAGCGGCTGCTCCAGCTGCTCAGGAAGCTGCTAAGGCCGGGGAAGCTCCGGCTGCAGCCGCTAAAGCCGCGGCAGGCCAGCCGGCCGGCAACCGCGAGGAAGAGCGCGTGCCGTTCAAGGGCATCCGCAAAGCCATCGCTAACGCGATGGTGAAATCCGTCTACACGGCTCCGCATGTAACGCTTATGGACGAAGTGGACGTAACGAAGCTCGTCGAATTCCGGTCCCGTGCCAAGGTGCTGGCTGAGAAGAAAGGCGTTAAGCTTACGTACCTGCCGTTCATTGTCAAGGCTCTTGTGGCGGCCGCCCGTGAATTCCCGGTGCTGAATGCCATGATCGACGAGGAAGCGAACGAAATCGTGTACAAGAAGTACTACAACATCGGCATCGCCACGGATACGGACAACGGTCTGCTTGTACCGGTCATCCATGATGCCGACCGCAAGAACCTGTACATGATCGCCGACAGCATCAAGGACCTGGCCGCCCGCGGCCGCGAAGGCAAGCTGTCCCCTAACGAAATGAAGGGCAGCACCATTACGATTACGAACATTGGATCCGCCGGAGGCATGTTCTTCACGCCGGTTATCAACTTCCCGGAAGTGGCGATTCTCGGAACGGGACGTATTGCCGAGAAGCCGGTTGTCCGCAACGGCGAAATCGTGGCGGCGCCGGTCATGGCCCTCTCCTTAAGCTTCGATCACCGCATTATCGACGGGGCAACGGCACAGAACTTCTTGAATTACATCAAACAGCTGCTAGCTGATCCTGAACTGTTCGTTATGGAGGTGTAAGGAAATGGTAGTAGGAGACGCTTCTTTGGATATTGACGTGTTGGTGATCGGTGCGGGGCCCGGCGGTTATGTGGCCGCCATCCGCGCCGCCCAGCTCGGTAAAAGTGTAATCATCGTAGACAAGGCGGAAGTAGGCGGTGTCTGCTTGAACCGCGGCTGTATTCCTTCCAAGGCGCTCATCTCGGCCGCTCATCAGTATGAGCAGATGTCGCATGGCTCCGGCATCGGCATTTCCGCCGAAGGCGTGAAGGTCGATTTCGGCAAGGTTCAAGAGTGGAAGCAGTCCGTCGTCAAGAAGCTGACGGGCGGGGTCGGTTCTCTTCTGAAAGGGAACAAGGTTCAAATTTTTAACGGCGAGGCCATGTTTATCAACGAGAATGAGGCCCGTCTGTTCAACGAGAGCGAATCACCGCGCTACCGCTTCAAGAACTGCATCATTGCGACGGGCTCCCGTCCGATTGAGCTGAAGCCGTTCCCGTTCGGCAAGCGGATCCTGTCCTCTACGGAAGCTCTTGAGCTCCCGGAAATTCCGAAGAGCATGGTCGTCATCGGCGGCGGGTATATCGGAATTGAGCTTGGCCAGACGTTCGCGAAGTTCGGAACGAAGGTAACCGTCCTCGAAGGCTCCAAAACGATTCTGCCGGGCTTCGAGAAAGAGCTCTCCAACCTGGTGGAACGCAACCTGAAGAAGTCCAACGTGGAGATCTTTACGGAAGCGATGGCCCAAGGGTCGGAGCAGACCGATAAGGACGTTACCGTAACCTTTACGGTTAAAGGGGAAGAGAAGAAGCTGACCGCCGACTACGTGCTCGTTACAGTCGGCCGTCGTCCGAATACGGACGGGGAGCTGGGCCTCGACCTCATCAACATGAAGCTGTCCGACCGCGGGCTTATCGAAGTCGACAAGCAGGGCCGCACGAGCATTCCGCATATCTTCGCCATCGGCGACATCGTTGCGGGTCCGGCCCTCGCCCACAAAGCCTCCTATGAAGGCAAAGTGGCGGCGGAAGCCATTGCCGGGCAGCCGAGTGAAGTGGACTACAAGGCTATGCCGCTCGTTGTCTTCTCCGAGCCGGAGATTGCAAGCGTGGGATTGAGCGAAACCGAAGCCAAGGACAAAGGAATCGCCGTCAGCATCGGCAAGTTCCCGTTCGGGGTTAACGGCCGCGCCCTTTCCCTGAACGCCACGGACGGCTTCGTGAAGGTAGTGGCGAACAAGGAAACCGGCATCGTGCTGGGGGCTCAGATCGTGGGAGCGGAAGCCTCCAACCTGATCGCCGAGCTGGGGCTCGCCATCGAGATGGGCGCTACGCTTGAGGATATCACCCTCACCATCCATGCTCACCCGACCCTGGGAGAGATTGTGATGGAAGCGGCCGAAGGCGCGCTCGGTCATCCGATTCATATGATGGGCAAGTAACATTACGCTCCCGGCCAACCTTAAAAGGCATTTCCCGATTTGTCGGGAAATGCCTTTTTACTTTGCTCAGCGGGCAAGCCCTTCGCCGTTCCAATGTCCGTTCGTGAGCGGGACTGCAGCTGTTTCACTATCGGCTTCATTGGCGCCTTCCTTAGCACAAGCGACCAAGGGACGGCCGGGGCCATCCGCCCTACCTCCTGAAGCTAATCCGATAGTTATACCGCGAGCCGGCTCTCGCCCGCTATTTCCTCGAGCGCCCGGACGAAAGCCTCGTTCTCCTCCTCCGACCCGACGGAGATTCTTAAGTGATCCGGCAGCCCCCACGTGTCCCCTTTGCGCACGATAATCCCCCGACGCAGGAGGGCTTCATAGATGTCGGGGGCACGGTCACCGACCCGGATCAACACAAAATTCCCCATGCTGGGCGTGAACCTTATCCCCAGGCGGTCAAACGCGCCGTACAGGGAGATTCGTCCATTCTCCACCGTCCGCCGCGAGGCGCGAACGTGCTCCTCGTCGTACAGGGCGGCCGCCGCGGCATGCTGGGCCAGCAGGTTGACGTTAAACGGCTCCTTGCACCGGTGAATATCCCGGATGATCCGAGGGTCCGAAAGGGCGAAGCCCACCCGGATTCCGGCCAGCCCGTATATTTTGGAGAAGGTGTTCAAGACAAGGATCGGACAGCCTGCTCTTACATACTCCAGTCCATCCGTGTAGTCCACTTCAGTGGCGTAGTGCGAATAGGCCGCATCGACAACCACAAGGATAGAGGATGGAAGTTTCTTAAGCAGATCATTCAGCTGGCAGCGGGGAAGGTAAGTTCCCGTAGGGTTGTTCGGAGAGCACAGATACAGAATCTTGGTCCGCGGCGTGACCGCCTCCAGAATACCCCGGATGTCGTACTGGTAATCCTCCGTGAGTGGAACAGGAACGACGGTCGCGCCCATGAGCTGCGCCCCGAATTCGTACTCCGTGAAGGAGGGAGTTGGGACGATGACTTCATGATCTTCCGTAAGGAAGGTTTCGGAAATTAACGTAATGAGCTCATCGGCTCCGTTGCCGGTCAGTATATGGTCGGGGGTGACCCCATAGACCGCGGCGATCGCTTCCTTGAGCTTCTGGCTGCGGGCATCCGGATAGCGGTGGATGTCGGTCAAATGACGGAGAATGGCTTCCTGGGCAAGGGGAGAAGCCCCTAACGGATTTTCGTTGGAAGCGAGCTTGATCACGTGGTCGAGCGCCAGCTCCTCCTTGACTTCCCAGATGGGCTTGCCGGGCGAGTAGGCATTCATCTGCCGGACGGCAGGTCTTGGCTGCGGACGATTGAAGCTGTTCATCGAGTGTACCCCCTTGGGTTCCTTTGTTCTATGATACACCAACACGTTACTGTGGTAAAGCATTTTCTTTTGGAATGACGAATGCTGAAGCGAAGGGAATATTTCCCTAGAAATTGGGCAAGACTGGTTGACAGCAATGACTCCTTCGTCTGACCTTCTGCGGGAGAGGCGGGGAGCTGCGATGTGATAACCAGGAGGGAGAACCGACCATGCTTAGAAAAGGATTGCTTACCTTGTTGTGTCTTCAGCTGACGCTGCTGTTCGTGCTCACATCCGCCGGAGCGGAGGAGAAGAAGAACGCGTCCGTTGACCTTGCCCCGAACGCCCGCTCTTCCGTCTTGATCGATGCGGATACGGGAACGGTGATATCCGAGAAGAACAAAGACGAGAAGCTTCCTCCCGCGAGCATCACCAAAGTCATGACGATGCTGCTTATTATGGAAGCCCTGGATTCCGGCAAGCTTAAGATGGACGAGAAAGTCCGCACGAGCGAATACGCCGCTTCCATGGGAGGGTCCCAAATTTTCTTAGAGCCCGGTGAAGAGATGACCGTGGAAGACATGCTGAAAGGCATCGCCATGGCTTCGGGCAACGATGCTTCGGTTGCGATGGCCGAGAAGCTCGCCGGCTCTGAAGAAGCCTTTGTCGCGATGATGAACGACAAAGCGAAGGAACTGGGGCTTAAGAACACCCATTTTGTCAATACGAATGGACTGCCGGT
Source organism: Paenibacillus aurantius (assembly GCF_032268605.1). Lineage (NCBI taxonomy): Bacteria > Bacillati > Bacillota > Bacilli > Caryophanales > Paenibacillaceae > Paenibacillus > Paenibacillus aurantius. Next base: position 3,797,044 of record NZ_CP130318.1, on the reverse strand, counting down.
GGCCAATCATTACACATCGGCTTACGATATCGCCGTCATGTCCCGCGAGCTGCTGAAGCATGAGGAGATTACCCGCTTTACGAGCGCCTACCAGGATTACCTGCGCAAGGACAGCGAGAAGCCCTTCTGGCTGGTGAACACGAACAAGCTGGTGCGCTTCTACTCCGGAGCGGACGGCTTGAAGACGGGCTACACCGTGGAAGCCAAATACTGCTTGACCGCAACGGCCAAACGGGACAACCTGAGGGTGATTGCCGTCGTGCTGGGAGAACCCGATACCAAAACGCGCAACGCCGAAGTGACGAAGCTCTTCGACTTCGCCTTCAGCCAATATACGAACCATCCGATCTTCAAGACCGGGGACACAATCGGAAGCTTCCAGGTGAAGAAGGGCGCGGTGGAAAGCGTTCCGCTGACGGCCAAGCATCCTTACGGCATTCTCATGAAGAAAGGCGAGGATCCCGCGGGCGTCCGCCACGAGATCGTCCTGGACTCCAACCTGAAGGCGCCCATTCAAGCGGGACAGCCGATCGGCAAGCTGGTGGTTTACAAAGATAACAGCGCCGTGATGGAATTTCCACTTGAGTCTCCTGTCGAGGTCAAGAAGGCTACGCTCTGGATTATGGTGAAGCGTACCGCCTCGCACCTCTTTTTCTTGAAATAAGTTTCGCGGATTTAGTCGATTGCAGACTTCTTCTGGCTGATTTCTTCTAGTTTTGTCGTCGGTGCAGGAAACCTCCTTCCCCTGTAGAACTCTTTGTTCTAAAGATCATCAAGGAATCCCATTCCCGGATCTTTCTTCGGTAACCCCGTCCAGCCCAAGTGCCGGAGGGTGCGGTTATCCGTGAAGCAGCGGAAGGAGTGTATCGATTGAGCTTACAAATGGAACTCGAGCAGAAGCGCAAAACGTTGATCGTCCGCCTGAAAGGGGAATTGGACCATCATACCGCCGAAACGGTCAAGATGGGAATGGAGGAGGCCATCGAGAAGGGTGCCGTCTCCCACGTCATCCTAAGCCTTAAGGACCTGTCCTTCATGGACAGCTCGGGTCTCGGGGTCATTCTCGGGCGTTACAAGCTGATCACCGGCCGCGGCGGCAAAATGGTCGTCTGCGACGTGAATCCGTCGGTTTACCGGCTGTTCGAAATGTCGGGCCTGTTCAAAATCGTATCGATCCAGGAAAACGAGCGTCAAGCGATTTCCAGTCTGGAGGTCGTATCATGAGCGGAGCCAATTTTATGAAGCTGCAGTTTGCGAGCCGTTCTGAGAATGAGGCGTTTGCCCGGGTGGCCGTGGCCTCGTTCATTTCCCAGCTGGACCCGACGATGAATGAGCTGACCGACATCAAGACGGTCGTATCCGAAGCGGTCACCAACGCCATTATTCATGGATACGACAATGATCCCGACCAAACCGTCACCATCACGTCCGAAATCGACGGCGATACGGTACGGATCACCGTGGAGGACGAAGGGGCGGGCATTCCCGACCTTGAGCAGGCGATGCAGCCGCTGTATACGTCCAAACCCGAGCTGGAGCGTTCCGGAATGGGCTTTACGATTATGGAAAACTTTATGGACCATGTGGAAATTGAGACCGGAGTGGGGCGGGGAACCGTCGTTCGGATGATCAAGCGAATCGAATCCAAAAAAGCGCTTTTTAATTAGGGGTCTGGTCTATGAATTCAGATTTGAAGCATGCCTCTCACAGCTATCTGGACGACAGTGAAGTCAAACGGCTGATTGCCTTGAGCCAGTCCGGCGATCCGATTGCCCGGGATACTCTCGTCAACTGCAACATCCGTCTCGTCTGGTCGGTGGTTCAGCGTTTCCTTAACCGGGGCTACGAAGCGGACGATCTGTTCCAGATCGGCTGCATCGGCCTGCTGAAGTCCGTAGACAAGTTCGATCTGTCCTACGATGTCAAATTTTCGACGTACGCCGTGCCCATGATCATTGGGGAGATTCAGCGTTTTCTGCGGGACGACGGTACGCTGAAGGTGAGCCGCTCCCTTAAGGAGCTGGCGAACAAGGTGCGCAAGACGAAGGATGAGCTGTCCAAAACGCTGGGCCGCCTTCCTACGATCAGCGAGGTGGCCGAGGCGCTCGGCATCTCCCCCGAGGATGTCGTCTTTGCGCAGGAGGCGAACAAGCCGCCGTCCTCCATCCACGAGACGGTGTTCGAAAATGACGGAGATCCCATTACGCTGATGGATCAAATATCGGACGAATCCCAGGAGAAGTGGTTCGAGAAGCTGGCGCTGAACGAAGCGATCGGCACGCTGAATGAACGGGAGCGGCTCATCGTCTATTTGCGGTACTTCCGGGATCAGACCCAATCCGAAGTAGCAAGCCGGCTCGGCATCTCGCAGGTGCAGGTGTCCCGGCTCGAAAAGAAAATTTTGCAGTCGATCAAAGACCAAATCGCCCAATGACGATTTGGTCTTTTTTCTGTGGAGAAAGGGAAAGCGGGGAAGAAATAGGGCTCGGGCCCTAAAGAGAATTGCATAAGATAGTCAAGGGCGCATATAATAAGAACAAACGTTCCGATTGGGAGGACAGTCTTATGGAGCAGGAACCGACATCCGAACCTTCCGCCCGGCTTGCCGGGGCGGCGGCCGGGGAGTCCGCTTTTCGCGTCCCCGGAACCTTGGGACTTCAGGATCAGGCGCTGATCAAGGAGTTCATCCTTCTGCCGATTCTGCTGACCGTGCTGGAGCGCAACCGCATAAAAATCGAGAGCAGCACGATGAAGCTGAAAGCGGCCTATCTCGAAATGCTCGATAAGGTCATGAAGACCGTACATACCGATTTAACTGCTGTCCGTAGGCAGCTGCGCCGCCGGGGTGTCCAGGTTTATCTGGAAACGAAGGATGAGGAGGGAATCCGCCATCTCTACGTCTACCAAGGCTACAGCGACCGCGTCTTTCTCCGCTGGGTCTTTGTGGAGGCGGAGCTGCGCATCCGGTTTGCCGCCTACTTTGGCTACGAGATCCATTAGCGGCCGGACCCTGCCTCTTCCAGTACGCAGGGAATCCCGCCCGACGGGACATAATTGTCTTCCCTTTTTGGCATACTTTGTTAAAGAGTGCGGCTTCCTCCCTGATGAATGGACGAGGGGGGGAGACGCCAGCCAAAGAGGTGATGGAGAGTGGACCAACCCGACAATTCCGTGCTCTATATCCGCTTCCGTAAGAGGACAGCCCTGAATCCGGACGAGCCCATCCGCCTTAGCCAGATTGCCCAGCTGCTGACCGGGCCGGAATGGGACCATAAGCTGAAGAGCTTGATCATCCGGCAGCCCGGTCCTCTGGACGGCAATATGCTTCTGATCGATATTCTGGAAGTCATCCGTGCCATAAAAGCCGTCGCCCCGCATCTGGTCATCGAGCACTACGGAGAGCCTCATGCCCTGGTGGAGATCGCCGCCAAACCCAAGCCTCCCCGCCTGGTCCTTGTCGTGCTGGTCTGGCTTGTGCTTTTTATCGGATCAGGTCTCGCGATTATGAACTTTCATGCCGACGTGAGCATGCTCAAGGTTCACCAGCGCATCTACGAGCTGTTGACCGGCCGTCAGTCCGAGCATCCGTATTTTCTGCAGATTCCCTATTCGCTCGGCATCGGAATCGGGATGGTTCTCTTCTTCAATCATTTGTTCAAGAAGAAGTTCAACGAAGAGCCAAGTCCTCTGGAGGTGGAGATGTTTCTTTACCAGGAGAACATGAATCACTATATCATCACCGAAGAGTATATGAAGCTGCAGGGGAAGAAGGATGCCGAAGCCCATGTGGACAACCGTTCTTGATCTGCTGGAGATTCTGATCGGGCTCGCGGGCGGAATTGCCGTCGGAAGCGGGATGGTGGCGTTTCTCGTCGTGCTGGACATTATTCCGAGGCTCACCCAGGTGACCCGGTCTCACCGTTATATTCATTGGTACGAAGGCTCGGTCATAGCCGGTTCGCTGTATTGGACCTTTGCCGACTTCTTCAACTGGGCGGGCCGGCTAACGCTGTTCTCGACGGTCGTGACCGGCCTGCTCGCCGGAGGCTTCGTGGGCCTTCTGGCGGCGGCCCTAACCGAGGTGATCAATGTTCTCCCCATCCTGGCTAAACGGATCGGCATGAAGAAGTATATGATGCATATGCTGTTCGCGATGATTCTCGGGAAGGTGCTCGGGTCTTTGTTCGAATGGCTTGTCTATTGAAAGGCCGGAAAAACACGGTACCTGTCAGGATTGTCAGATCCGTATCCGTATGTTACTTTAATAAGTAAAACGATTTTACGGATGAAAGAGGAACCAGTCATGTACCTACACGGAACGAGTCAAATCAACGGACAGGGCCACCTTCAGATCGGCGGCTGCGATACGATGGAGCTTGCCGCGCAGTTCGGCACTCCGTTATATGTCATGGACGAGGCGCTCATCCGCCAAAGATGCCGGGAATTCGTCCAAGCTTTCCGGGCCTCCGGGCTTTCCTTCCAGGTGGCCTATGCGAGCAAAGCCTTTTGTGTCATGGCCATGTGCCGGCTGGTGGAGGAGGAAGGCCTTTCGCTCGACGTCGTATCCGACGGGGAGCTTCATACCGCCCTGCAGGCCGGGTTCCCGCCGGAGCGGATTCATTTCCACGGGAACAACAAGACGCCCTACGAAATCGAGATGGCCTTGGATGCCGGGATCGGATGCTTCGTCGTCGATAACTTTACCGAGCTTCACCTTCTGAACGCCATCGCCGCCGACCATAAGAAGTGCGCCCGCATTCTGCTGCGCCTCACGCCGGGCGTGGAGGCCCATACGCATGAATATATCACGACGGGCCAGGAGGATTCGAAGTTCGGCTTCAACATGAACAACGGCTCCGCCTTCCGGGCGGTGGAAGAGGCTTCCAAGCTTCCCCATATCGACCTGCTTGGCATTCACTCTCATATCGGCTCCCAGATCTTCGAGGTAGAGGGCTTCAAGCTGGCCGGAGAGAAGATGATCGGCTTTGCGACCCGCGTTCGTTCCGAGCTCGGGGTGACCTTCAAGGTCGTGAACCTGGGCGGCGGCTTCGGCATTCGTTATGTAGAGGGAGACACGCCTCTTCCGGTCGGCGATTATGTCAAAGCCATTACGGAAAATATCCTCTCCCATTTCACAAGCCACGACTATCCGGTGCCGGAAATCTGGATTGAACCGGGCCGCAGCATCGTGGGCGATTCGGGAACCACTCTATACACGGTGGGGAGCACGAAGGACATTCCCGGCGTCCGCAAATACGTGGCCGTCGACGGCGGAATGACGGACAATCCGCGCCCGGCGCTCTACCAGTCCCAATACGAGGCGATGCTGGCCAACCGGGCGCGGGATAAGGACGAAGAGACGGTCTCCATCGCCGGCAAATGCTGCGAGAGCGGAGATATGCTGATCTGGGATGTGAGCCTGCCCAAGGTCAACCCGGGCGATCTGCTTGCGGTGGCGAGCACGGGAGCCTATAATTATGCTATGGCAAGCAACTACAACCGGATCCGCCGCCCGGCCGTCGTCTTCGTCAAGGACGGCCAAGCCGACGTCATCGTCAAGCGGGAGTCTTACGAGGACATCACCGGCAACGACGTCATTCCGGCCCGGTTGTGCAAGGAAGCCGTTAACACTACCCCATAAATCGCAGCACAGGAGGAAATCCAATCATGACCAAACAAGCCCAGATCAAAATGGCAAACGGCGACGAAGTCGTCATCGAGCTGTTCGAGAAAGATGCTCCTAACACGGTAGCCAACTTTGAGAAGCTGGCCAATTCCGGCTTCTACAACGGCCTTGTCTTCCACCGTGTTATCCCCGGCTTCGTAGCCCAGGGCGGCTGCCCTAACGGAACGGGCACCGGTGGCCCCGGCTACCAGATCAACTGCGAGATCAACCCGAACAAGCACGAGCGCGGGACCCTCGCGATGGCACATGCCGGCCGCAACACGGGCGGAAGCCAATTCTACATCTGCTATGCGCCGCAGCCGCATCTGGACGGGCAGCATACCGTCTTCGGCAAAGTCATCAAAGGCATGGAGCACGTAGACAAGTTCCAGGGCCGCGACAAGATGGAAACGGTCCAAGTGGTAGAGGTTTAAGGTACCTACCGGGCAAGTCAACGAATAACATAGATACAATCCTTCGGGGCAGGGTGAAATTCCCTACCGGCGGTGATCCGGGAACGGTTGACGTTCCCGGTCAGTCCGTGACCCGTGCTGACGGCGAGCATTCGTATGCAGCCTTATGACCCGTCAGCCGGTGGACCTGGTGTGAATCCGGGACCGACAGTATAGTCTGGATGGGAGAAGGAGAAAGCAGCAAGGAAACGCGCAGGTTTTGTTCTTTTTTTCACATGCAAAGGCCAGGTTGAGGAGAACCCGAACAACGGTCTTCTTCGGTTGGCTTGCCAGTGAGCAAAGCCGGGCTTCCCTACAAGGGGAGGCTTCTATGCGTTTGGAAAGCTTCGTTCGGAGCTTTCTTCTTTCCTTGCCGCTTCCTTTTACCATTCAAGCCCCTGTCACGAAAACAGGGGCTTTTTGGTTTGGCCTGGTGCCTTATCCGGTAACTTTGTTGGCAAGATGCGCACGAAAAGTAAGGCATTAGGGGATGGGGAATCCATTAAACGGGCAAGGCGGGTGGGAAGCATGGACTTGTTGAATCATGACTATTACATGGATCTGGCCTTGAACCTGGCACGGGGCGCAAGAGGCCAGACCGGGATCAATCCTGTTGTGGGCTGCGTGATCGTCAAGGACGGCCGCATTGTCGGCATGGGGGCCCATCTGGAGCGGGGAGCCGCTCATGCCGAGGTCCATGCCTTGCAGATGGCCGGGAAGAACGCTGAAGGCAGCACGGCTTATGTCACGCTCGAACCGTGCTCCCACTTCGGCCGGACCCCGCCGTGCAGCGACCGGCTGATCGCGGAGAAGGTAGCCCGCGTCGTGGTGGCCTGCCAGGACCCCAATCCGAAGGTGGCGGGAACCGGCATCGCCCGCTTGCGGGCAAACGGCGTCGAGGTGACGGTCGGGGTCCGCGAGGAAGAGGCCCGGAGGCTGAACGAGATGTACAACAAGTACATCGTGACCGGCCGGCCGTTCGTTACGCTGAAGACGGCCAGCACGCTCGACGGCCGCATTGCGAGCCGGACGGGGGACAGCAAGTGGATCACGAATGAGCACTCGCGTGAATTCGTTCACACGCTGCGTCACCGGCACCAGGCCATCATGGCCGGAGTGGAGACGGTGATTGCCGACGACCCGTCCCTCACGACCCGCCTCAGCGTCCCGGCTCTCCATCCGGTCAAGGTGATCGTGGATTCGACCCTCCGTACGAATCCGGAATCGAGGCTCTTTAACCAGCAGGGGAAGGTCATCCTGCTCACGACGGAACAGGCGCCGAAGGACCGCCGCCTTCTGCTTGAAGCGGCCGGGGCCGAGCTGGTCACGGCCGGAGAAGGGCCGAAGGTCGATCTGCCGCTTGCCCTGGAGCTTCTGGGGAAGCTCGAGATCGCCTCCGTTCTGCTCGAGGGCGGAGGCAAGCTTAACGGAGCCATGCTGGAAGCGGGCTTGATCGACAAGTGCATCCTCTTCTACGCTCCCAAAATCATTGGAGGTGCCGACGCACCGGGCAATTTCCAATTCGGCGGATTCGAGCGGATGGATGACGCCATCCGGCTCGAACGGACCGAGGTGGAGATGTATGGAGAAGACATTTGCCTTACCGGCTATCCCGTGTATGGAAAGGAGAAGCCTTGATGTTTACAGGAATTATTGAAGAAATTGGCACGATGTCCCGGATTGCCCGTCAAGGGCAGGCGATGATCCTGACCATAGCCGCTTCCAAGATACTGGAGGACGTTCATCTCGGGGACAGCATTTCCGTCAATGGAGTCTGCCTGACGGTGGTCGCGTTCGACCGCTCGTCCGTCACCATGGATGTCATGCCGGAAACGTACCGCCATACGAATCTGAAGGGGCTTAAGCCGGGCGACCGGGTCAACCTGGAGAGGGCGATGGCTGCCAACGGCCGGTATGGAGGCCATATGGTGCAGGGCCACGTGGATTCCCCCGGGACGATAACCGGCCGGCAGCCGGAAGAGAACGCCGTCGTGTTCACCGTTGAGCCTGACGATGCGGGGGCCCTCAAGTATATCGTTCCCCGCGGTTCCATCACCCTGGACGGCATAAGCTTGACGGTCATCCGGGTTACGGATGCGACGTTCAGCGTCTCCATCATCCCGCACACGCTGGCTCAAACGATACTGGCGGATAAGCAGCCGGGAGATATGGTGAACGTGGAATGCGACATGATGGGCAAGTACCTCGAACGCCTGTTGACCTTCCGCGAGGCGGGGGAGCCGGTCAGGAAGACGGGACGCCTAACGGAAAGCTTCCTCGCCGAGCACGGCTTCAGGTAAAGAGCAAAGGAGTGGTAACCATGTCAGAAGAGATAAAATTTGATTTGATCGAAGAAGCCATTTATGATTTGATGATGGGGAAAGTCATTATCGTCGTGGACGATGAGGACCGGGAGAACGAAGGAGATTTTATCGCCTTGGCCGACAAGGCTACCCCGGAAGTCATCAACTTTATGATCAAGGAAGGCCGCGGCCTGGTCTGCGTTCCAATCACCGAGGAGCGGGCGAAGGAGCTGGATCTTCCTCCGATGGTGGCCCGCAACACCGATTACCACGGAACGGCGTTCACGGTTTCCGTCGATCATGCGGATACGTCTACCGGCATTTCCGCGCATGAACGGTCGAGGACCGTACAGGCGCTGATCGACCCGGCCACGAAGGCTCATGAATTCCGCCGGCCGGGGCATATTTTCCCGCTCGTGGCGAAGAATGGCGGAGTGCTCCGCCGTGCGGGTCATACGGAAGCCGCGGTGGATCTCGCCCGGATGTGCGGATCATACCCGGCCGCGGTCATCTGCGAAGTGATCAAGGAAGACGGAACGATGGCGCGCGTCCCCGATCTCATGAAGTTTGCCCGGGAGCACGGCCTGAAGCTCATTACGATCCGCGATCTGATCCGCTACCGCAATGAGAAGGAGAAGCTGGTGACCCGTGAGGTCGAAGTCCGCATGCCGACCGATGCCGGAACGTTCCGGGCCATCGCCTATACGAATGAGGTCGACGGCAAGGAGCATGTGGCGCTGGTCAAAGGTACGATTGACGGCTCCGTCCCCGTGCTTGTCCGCGTCCACTCCGAATGCCTGACGGGCGATGTCTTCCACTCCCACCGCTGCGACTGCGGACCCCAGCTGGAAGCCGCTCTGCAGCGCATTGAGGAAGAGGGCACCGGCGTCCTTCTCTATATGCGCCAGGAGGGAAGAGGAATCGGCCTTATTAACAAGCTGAAAGCTTACCGTCTCCAGGAAGAAGGATTGGACACGGTCGACGCGAATATTAAACTAGGCTTTGCTCCCGACCTGCGGGATTATGGAATCGGGGCCCAGATTTTGAAGGATATCGGAGTGCGCCAGATCCGGCTCTTAACGAACAATCCGCGCAAAATCAAAGGCCTGGAAGGCTACGGCATGGAAGTGGTGGAACGGGTGCCGCTGCAGATGAAGGAGAACGAAGACAACACGAACTACCTTCATACGAAGCAGGAGAAGCTTGGCCATATGCTGACCTTTGTGGAACAGAACGAAACCTCCGCCAAGTAAGCGCCAATGCCTTATCCGCAAATGAAGTTCAGCTTCTCGCCAATAAAGTTACCGGATAAAGCACCAGAACCATACACCGTTATTTAACCGTTGAGAGGATGAAGAGAACCATGGGTAGAATTTATGAAGGACATTTGGTTTCGGAGAATGCGAAATATGGGATAGTAGCCGGCCGCTTTAACGAGTTTATCACCGGAAAGCTTCTCTCCGGCGCGCTGGACGCCTTCAAGCGTCACGGAGCCGGGGAAGCCGACGTGGATGTGGCCTGGGTACCGGGAGCGTTCGAAATCCCGCTTGTTGCCCAGAAATTGGCCGAAAGCGGACGGTATGATGCCGTCATTACAATCGGCGCGGTGATCCGCGGATCGACGCCTCACTTCGATTATGTGTGCAGCGAGGTCTCCAAAGGGGTGGCGGCGATCAATCTCAAAACCGGCGTGCCGACGATTTTCGGCGTCCTGACGACGGATTCCATTGAGCAGGCTATCGAGCGCGCCGGTACGAAGGCCGGCAACAAAGGCTGGGAAGCGGCAGCGGCTGCCATTGAGATGGCAAATCTGGTCAAGCAACTGAAAGCCTGATGGAGGTTGCTTCTCCTTTTCTCGATTTTGAAACGCTCCTCTACCGGGTCGCGGCCTTTGTTCTGGTCGTGACCCTGCATGATTTCATGCAGGGGGCTCTGGCTCTGGCCTTTGGCGACAGGACGGCCAAGGAGCAGGGGAGGGTCACGCTCAATCCGGCCGCGCATTTGGACTTCCTGGGCCTTGCCATGATTCTGTTCGGTCCATACGGCTGGGGACGGCCGGTTCCCGTGACCCCGGCGAACTTCCGCAAGAGCCCGCGCCTCAGCACATGGCTCGTCTATGGGATGGGCCCGATTCTTTACTTTCTGCTTGGGCTTCTGTTCTGGTGGCTGTATTTTGCCGTACCCTTTGAGGAAAGCGGGCCGGCGACCTGGGCCGTGCTTTTGCTGAAAGAGACCCTCCACTACTGCTTTATCGTCAGCATCCTTCTCTGCATTCTTAACCTGCTTCCCTTGTACCCGATGGATGCGGCCAAAGCCATTCTGGTTACGGCGGGGAAGCCGGCGGAGGAAAGAAAAGGGGCCTTTGCCTGGGGAAGCTTTTTTCTGCTAACGGTCATGTTGGTTACTCCGCTTGGGCAGCATTACCTGGAGGCTATCTTCCGGCTTTTCAGCCAATGGATTATGCACAGCTATGCTATTTGACAGGGGGGCTATGGAGTGAAGGTAACGTTTAAACTGGAAACATTTGAAGGCCCCCTTGATCTTCTTCTTCATTTGATTGACAAATCGGAAGTGGACATTTACGACATTCCCATCAAAATGATCACCGACCAGTATATGGAATACCTGGGCATGATGCAGGAACTCGAGCTGGAAATTACCAGTGAATTTCTGGTGATGGCCGCCACGCTTCTCTCTATCAAAAGCAAGCTTCTTCTGCCGAAGCCGCCCGTTCTGGAGATGGAATGGAACGATTACGAGGACGAAGGCTACGACCCGAGGGATGAGCTGGTTCAGAAGCTGGTGGAATACCGCAAGTTCAAGGAAATTGCCGATCATTTGCGGGACAAGGAGCTGGAGAGAAGCCTGATCTTCACCCGGGAGCCGGCGGATTTGACCCCTTTTCTGCCCATAGACCAGGAAAATCCGGTGGAGGGCCTTCAAGTGGCCGATCTCGTCTGGGCGTTCCGCAAGGCTCTGCGCAAATTGGCGGGACGAGGCAAGGTCGCTAAGATCCGCCGGGACGAAATCTCGGTGAAGGACCGGATGAAGGAAGTGGTCGGACAGCTGAAGCAAAGCGGCGGGAAGATTCTCTTCTCCAAGCTGTTTGACGCGGAAATCACCCGGGAGGAGATCGTGGTTACGTTCCTGGCCCTGCTGGAGCTGATGAAAATGAAAAGGATCTTGTGCTACCAGCACAAGCTTTTTGAAGATATTGTTATACAGGCCAGAGAGGAAGGAAGCATCGATGGACTTGCAGCGGATGAAATCCGTTATTGAAGGGCTTTTGTTTGCCGCGGGCGATGAAGGGCTGGATTTGAAGCAGCTCGCCGATGTTATCGAGATGGATGACTGGGAAGCGGAAGCGCTGGTCAAGGAGCTGCAGAAGGAGCTCAAGGAAGCGGGCCGCGGGGTGCAGATCGTCGAGCTGGCCGGGGCTTACCAGATGACGACGCTCGTCGAGCATGCCCCTTATTTCGAGCGTCTGGCCCATTCCCCCTCGCGGTCCTCGCTTTCCCAAGCGGCCTTGGAGACCCTGTCGATCGTCGCTTACCGCCAGCCGATTACCCGGGTGGAAATTGAAGAGATCCGGGGCGTTAAATGCGACCGGGCTTTACATACACTGGTGACCAAGGAATTGATTGAGGAAACCGGCCGTGCGGAAGCGGTGGGCCGGCCGATTCTTTATGGCACGACCAAGCAGTTTCTCGATTATTTCGGACTCCGTTCCATTGAAGAGCTTCCGGAATCGTCGGCGTTCGAAACGGAGACGGATCTCGAGGAAGAAGCGAGGCTGTTGTTCGAGAAGCTGGATGGGGGACAGCTGACGATGGATGATCTGGGCGAAGAGGAATCGTAATTTTTTGCATTTTTTCCAACCTTTTGCGAATACTAACTCCGAGAACCACAGCCGGTACGCCCGGCAGGGAACGGGGTTTTTTGTTTTTTTGTCTAGTTTAACCTGAGAAGGCGGGGATGCGTTATGTTCTGGATAGGGTTACTTCTCTTTATCGTTCTGGCCGTGGCCGTCATTCTATGGAGCGATATTCATATTCTGGCCCGTTTCTCCCGGGTAAAGGATAATGACAAGTTGACATTGGAGATTCGGATGCTTTTTGGGTGGATTCGCTATAAGGTGAAGATTCCGACTATGAATTTTGAAGGATTCCGGAAAGGCTTGAACCTGAAAGTAAAAGGAAAGAGCCCGAATGTCCAAGCGGGACAGTTTGAAGATACCCAGCAGATTACCAAGGAAAGCCTGGAGCAATGGTACCGGACGGCAAGAAGGGTCCTGAATGAGATCTTCAGCTTCTCCGACTGGTTCCGGGATACACTGGCCAAGGTAAGGTGTACGGACCTTCGCTGGATCACCAGAATCGGAGTAGGGGATGCGCCGGAAACGGCTATCCTGACCGGAATCGGTTGGGGGATCAAGTCTTCCCTCCTGGGGTATGTCTTCAAGTTTATCCGGCTGGACACCAAACCGAAGATTCATATTCAGCCGCATTACAACGAAGTTATGTTTTCGACGGAGGCGGAAGGAAGAGCTCAGATTCGGGTGTTTTATGCCATGCTTGCCGGAATTTACCTTGTCATCCGCGTGGTAAAAGTCAACGGGGGACGCAAAACGTGGCGCCTGATCCGGACGAGAAAGTTTTTTGACCCGGGGGTTCAGCAGCCTTAAAAAGAAGCACGAAAGGAACCTTCGGGTTCCTTTTTTTGGTTTCAAAAAGGGGGAAAACAGGAAAACGGAAGAAAAGGCCTGTTTAGGCAGGGGACTAAGGGGTTAAATACATATCGTGTCATGCTGGTGATAGTCCAAAAGTTCCATAAAAATTTTTGGGAGGGAATCCAAATGAACGAAAATAATTTGAACGAAAACAAGAAAATTGTCGGTGTGTTTAATACGGAGCAGGAAGCCGTGAAGGCTATCGAGGATTTGAAAAGCCAAGGCTATGCGTCAGAGGATATATCGGTTATTGCCAAGGACAAGGACGATATGAGAAGCCTTACGGACGAGACCGATACCAAAGCCCCAGAGGGCTTGGCAACGGGAGCGGCAACCGGAGGAGTGCTCGGAGGGGTTACCGGTCTTCTAGCCGGCCTGGGCGCATTGGCTATACCGGGAGTAGGGCCGCTGATTGCCGCCGGACCGATCGCCGCCACTCTTACGGGAGCGGCTGTAGGTGCCGGAGCCGGAGGCCTGGTAGGCGGATTGATCGGAATGGGCATGTCGGAGACGGAAGCGAAGCAGTATGATTCCTATGTGAACGAAGGGAAAATTCTTGTCTTCGTTGATTACGATGCCACCCGGGACCACAAAGCCTACGATACGTTCCGTACCCATCATTCCTTGAACGCGGACAGCTACAAGACCTACGATTACGATCCTTCCAATAGAGATACAAGCGATACCGCCACATGGGGATCGACAGCGCGGAATGGGGCCCATACGGCAACGGCTCGGGCCGAGCATCTGGATGACTCGGATGAGCAGAGAAGCCTTAGGCTGCGGGAAGAGAAGCTGGACGTCTCCAAAGAGAGAGTACAGACCGGTGAAGTCCAGCTTCATAAAGAAGTGGTAGAGGAAAACAAGACCATCGACGTTCCCGTAAGCCGGGAAGAAGTCGTCATCGAACGCCATTCCGTTCGGGACGGCCGAACGGATCACACACCGATTGGGGAGGATGAGACCATCCGCATCCCGGTAAGTGAAGAAAAGGTCGAGGTTCGCAAAACGCCTGTCGTTACCGGTGAAGTGTCCATCGATAAGCGAAAAGTGCAGGAAACAAAGGAAGTCCACGATACGGTTAAGCGCGAGGAGGCCCACATTGACCGTTCCGGCAACCCGTCCGTAAGAGGCGAGGGACTTTCCGATTCCCGTGAATTCGGATCGAGCGAGTACAAGTCGGATGAGTGGAATTCCCGTTCCCGCGATCTGGATTCGCGGCTGTCGGATGACCGTCCCCGAAATTCGAACCTGGATTCCGATAAAGGCTACAATAACCGCTAAAAGGAAATAAGCTGCCGGCGACGGCAGCTTTTTTTCTGTACCTGCCAGCCGGACGAGTCCGGCTGGTTTTTTTGGTTATACGAATAATTTAAGGGAAGACAGCAAAGGATTTATATACACCTTAACCGGGACGAGGCCTGCCGTTTCGATCCCTTTACCGTTGGTGTCTAAATAAACCGGCCTTCACCCTACATAAACCTCGTGAGGCCGGGCATGCTAACAAATGCTGAACATTATAAATGCAGACGCCATCTCGCTTTTTGAAAGATGCGACGGGCTGCAGCCTAGGCATTTTAGTTCAACTAAAGGAGGAAAAGCAATGACGGACCATCCTATTCAAGGATTAATGAAAACCGCGATGGAAAACATTAAGGAAATGGTCGACGTTAACACAATCGTTGGCGATCCGGTGGAAACGCCGGATGGAAGTGTCATTATGCCGATTTCCAAAGTGGGCTTCGGGTTCGCGGCGGGAGGAAGCGAATTTGTTTCCGAGAACGAGCACGAGGGTGTAGGCATGGAAGCCAGACACGCTCACGTGGCTCTTCCTTTCGGCGGCGGGAGCGGCGGCGGGGTATCCATTACGCCGATCGCGTTTCTGGTGGTAGGAAAGCAGGGCGTCAAAATCGTTCCGCTTGACAACCAAACTCACCTGTACGAGCGCCTGATCGACTCCGCCCCTCAGGTGGTGGACAAGATCCAAAGCATGATGAAAAAACCGATGGCGGGAGGGGCTTCGATGGGAACCGCCGGCCAGATGCCGCAAAGCACTCCAACGGCCCAGACCTCCGGTACCCAAACGGGATACAGCAGCCAGATGAATGCCACGACGAGCACGACTCCAACCATGAGTGCGACCGGTAACTTCGGGTATGCCACTTCCGGCCTTACCAACCCGCTTACCTCCAGTGTAAGCAACCCGCTGGCTTCCGGCATCACCCTGGGGTCCGCACTTGGCTCTACCCTGCCGGCCACCGGCATGACCATTTCGTCGACGACAACTTCTACTCCGTCTGCTTCTGCTTCGACGGCCGGAACGGCAACCAACTCCACGGCAGGAAGCGCCAGCGCCAAAACGAACAAGAACAACTACTCGAACACGAGCGACGACTACGATTTCTAAGCTATAGCGGGCCAGAGACAGCCCTGTCCGTGGACATCACGGCAGGGCTGTTTTACGCTTTCGCTTCTTTACCGATAACTTGTCCGGCCCAAGGGACATGTTCCTCGGGCCGTAAGCATATGTTATACAAGACTATGTCTTCCGGGAGTGGAAAAGATGAAACGGATGCTGATCACGGCATGCGCAATAGTGCTCGGCTTAACCGCCTGGAGCACCGGTTCATCCCGCGTGCTTGCTGTGGAACCCATTACGACCCATGCCCAAGGGGCCGCTCTGATCGACGTGACCTCCGGAAGGATTCTGTACAGCCAACAGGGAGACCGTCCTATGCGGATTGCCAGTCTGACCAAAATCATGACGGCGATCGTCGCGATAGAAAAGGGCGACATTTCCGATATGGTAACCGTCGGCCCCAATGCCTACCGCAAGGAAGGGTCCTCCATTTACTTGAACCTTGGGGAGAAGATCAGTCTCGAGCATTTGCTCTACGGCCTCATGCTGCGTTCGGGGAATGACGCGGCCACGGCCATTGCCGAACACGTAGGCGGCTCGGTGGAGGGGTTTGCCACCCTGATGAACGCCAAGGCCGAGGAAATCGGAATGGACCATTCCCATTTCATGAACCCAAGCGGGCTTGACCACAACGAGCATTACGCCAGCGCCAACGATATGGCCAAGCTCACCGCTTACGCCCTCAAAAATCCCAAGTTTCGCGAAATCGTCAAAACGCCGACCAAAAAGGTGCCGAGGGAAAACCAGCCCTGGGATAGCGTCTGGAACAACAAGAACAAAATGCTGAAAATATACGACGGAGCCGATGGGGTCAAAACGGGGTATACCAAACTGGCTCTCCGCTGCCTCGTTTCCTCGGCCACCCGGGGCACCCAGCAGCTTGCCGTCGTCACCCTTAACGACTCGGATGACTGGGCGGATCACAGCCGCCTGCTGGACTACGGATTTCATAATTATCCGCTTCAGACGCTCGTCGTTAAGGGGGCGGAGGTCGATGGAAAGGGAAGAACAGCCTATTCGTTCGAATACCCGCTTGCCGAAGAAGAAAAAGCGTCCGTGCGTAAAGTGACCGTTTGGGAGCCGGCCCGTTCCCTTAACGCCAAGCTGGGATCGCCGGGACAGGTTCAGGTTTATTTGGGCGAACGGAAGATAGGGGCCGTACCGCTGTCCGCAAGCCAGCCGGCCGCGGGAGGAGTTCTCCAACAAGCGGGAGTAGAAGGAGATCCGGCTTCGCCGGATCCTGGCTTCGGCCAGGTGCTCCGCAGGGTTTGGAAGACCTTGTTCGAGCTGTAAGGAGTGCCCGCAGCAAGTCTGGCACGTGTACCAATTAAGCCGGTTACCCGCCGGCTGACCTCGTGGGGAGGAGAACCATGGTTAATCTTATTTGGCTGTTTATGATCGTGGCCGGGTTCGTGGTGGCCGCGGTACAGGGGAGAATCGAGCTCGTGACACAAGCCGTGTTTGACGGGGCCAAAACAGGGGTGACCGTCTGCTTCGGGCTGATCAGCATCCTGGTTTTCTGGCTCGGCATGATGCGGATTGCCGAGGATGCCGGTTTACTTGAACGGCTGTCGCGGATGCTCTATCCCATCGTCCGTTTTCTGTTTCCGAGCGTTCCGGCTAATCATCCGGCGGTCGGGTATATCATGTCGAACATGAGCGCCAATATCCTGGGACTCGGAAATGCCGCAACCCCGATGGGAATCAAGGCGATGCAGGAGCTTCAGAAGCTTAATCCTTACAAGGATGCCGCCAGTCCGGCCATGTGCACCTTACTCGCTCTAAATACGTCTTCCATTACTCTGATTCCGACCACCCTGATCGCCATCCGGATGAATGCGGCCTCGCTCAATCCCGCAGAAATCGTGGGGACGACGCTGTTTGCAACCGCTGTCTCGACGGCCGCCGCCATTCTCGTGGACCGCTGGTACCGGCGCAAAGCCGCTCCCCTGCCTCCACTGAAGGGGTGACGGTGTCCATGTATTCGATCATTACCGCCATTTCGGCCTGGGCCATTCCCATCATCATTGTCTTTATTCCGCTCTATGCTTCTTACCGGAAGGTGCCGGCTTACGAATCCTTCGTGGAAGGAGCCAAGGACGGGTTCCAGACGGCTGTCTCGATCATTCCCCATTTGGTGGGGATGATGGTAGCCATAACCGTGTTCCGGGCTTCCGGAGCGTTGGACCTGGTGATGGATGTCATCAAGCCGCTGCTCGCCCGGATAGGAATTCCGGGCGAGGTGTTCCCGCTAGCCATTCTCCGTCCTATCACCGGTGCGGGATCGCTTGCGTTTACCACGGATCTGATTCATCAGTTCGGGCCCGACTCCATGATCGGGAGAATCGCTTCCACGATTCAAGGAAGCACGGATACTACGTTGTATGTCATTACCGTCTATTTCGGGGCGGTGGGCATCCGCAAGGCGGGATATGCCCTTAAAGTCGGCCTTATCTCCGATGCGGTGGGGTTCGTCTCCGCCATTCTGATCTGCTATCTCGTCTTCCGCTGACTCCCTCGGGAGTTTTTTGCGTTTCCATGGCGGGCAACTTGTGATTTTACCCCAGGATGGGTATTATTAGCTTGAGGTGAACCGACAAAATGGAACGTTTGCAAAAGGTTTTGGCCCAGGCCGGCTTGGCTTCGCGCCGAAAATGCGAGGAATACATAACCCAGGGCCGGGTGGAAGTAAACGGTGAGCAGATCCGGACGCTTGGAGCGAAAGTGGATCCCGTAAGCGATGTTATCAAGGTGGATGGACGGCTGATCAACAGGCAAAACAAAATCTACCTTGTTCTGAATAAACCGAAGGGTGTCATCACAAGCGCCAAAGATCCGGAAGGCCGAAAGGTGGTCACGGATTTCCTTCCGGGTGTTAAGGAAAGAGTTTACCCAATTGGCCGGCTGGATTACGACACGGAAGGCCTGCTTCTGCTTACCAATGATGGGGATTTCGCCAATCTGCTGACGCATCCGAAGCACCATGTGCCCCGTACCTATCGGGCTACGGTGAAAGGAACGCCGCATGGCACCCTGCTGGAGAGGCTTCAGAAGGGCATTATGCTGGAGGACGGAATGACGGCGCCGGCGGAAGTGGATTACCACGATGTGAACCCGGAGAAGAACGAGTCGGTCATCACGATCACGATTTACGAAGGCCGTAACCGGCAGGTGCGCCGGATGTTCGAGGCGATTCATTTTCCGGTCATCAAACTGAAACGAATTAAGTTCGGCCCCCTGCTCCTAAGCGGGCTTCCGAGAGGCAAGTTTCGTCCTTTGACGACGGAAGAAATCGAAGAGTTGAAGAAGGCGGCGCTTGAGGCGGGACCATCCTCTGAGGAAAACGGCTGACGGTGCCGTTTTTCCTTTATATGTGACCGACTTCACATAATGTTCAAAAGGCAAAAGAGGAGATTTCGCCAAAATTCGCTATAATGGAGTTTGAACGAGTATAGAAACTATAGAATGATAAGTTTGAAGGTGATCCGTTTGGGAAAACGTAACAAATGGGTGCAGATTTCCATTCTGGTGGTGGTTCTCGTCATCGGAGGTCTCACCATGGCCGGCAGCGTCTTCAAGGACGACAAGCTGCCTCGGGTCGGCGACAAAGCCCCCGATTTCAAGCTGGCCGGGCTGGACGGTCAAGTGCACCGCCTGTCCGACTACAAGGGGAAAGCGGTGATCGTTAACTTCTGGGGCACCTTCTGCGAGCCCTGCCGCAAGGAGATGCCAGATATCCAGCAGCAGTCCAAGGAATGGGCGGATTCCGCCGTCGTGCTGGGGGTTAATGTGATGGGGGAGAGCAAGGTAACGGTCAAAAGCTTCATTGATCAGGTTAAGGTGGACTTCCCGATCCTTCTCGATCCCGATGACGCGACACGCAGAAAGTACGGCGTGGCCGATTTTCCCACCACCTTCTTTATTAACCCGGAAGGCAAAATCGTGCAAATCGTTACCGGACCGCTGAAGGAACAAGCCATCCGGCAGACGTTATCCGCTATTCTGAAGAAGTAAGCGGTTGGGTTAGGCAGGCTTTAGGAGGTATCGCGATTGTTTGAGAATACGAAATGCGAATGCGGACACCAGAATCCGCTGGGCACGCTGCTCTGTGAATCCTGCGGGAAACCGCTGGAGGACAAAGACGGAACGGCGCCGCTCGAAATGAGATACGACGGGATGGCAAGACGGTCCCAGAAGGAAAACCCCGCTCTGATCGACCGGGTATGGAATTTCTTCTCCTCCGTCAAGATCGCCGTCTACCTTATTATTATCACTCTTCTGGCCTCGGCACTGGGAACGGTGTTTCCCCAGGAGAATACGTTTATTAGCATGGATCCCTCGGTCTACTACAAGGAAACCTATGGAACATTAGGCGACCTTTACTATCGTCTGGGGCTCTCGCATACCTTTGACTCCTGGTGGTTCATCGGACTGCTCTTTATGATTGGAACTTCGCTCGTGGTATGCAGCCTGGACCGGGTGCTTCCGCTGTACCGGGCCCTGAACAAACAGCAAATCCGCAAGCACCTGAGCTTCATCCTCCGGCAGAAGGTGTCCTATGAAGGAGAATTACCCGCCGTGCCCGTTCAGACGGAGGGGGAGACTTCCGGGCCATGGATGAAAGAAGCGTCCCAAGCCCTGCGCAAGAAGCACTACCGCGTTCACCTGGATTCCGACGGACAAGCCCTTCTCGCGGAAAAATACCGGTTCAGCCGCTGGGGGCCCTATATTAACCATATCGGCCTTATTATTTTTCTGCTTGCCGTTCTGGCGAGGAGCATCCCCGGCTGGCATATGGACCAATACATGGGCTTTCTGGAGGGACGGGCCGTCAAAGTGCCGGAAACGCCCTATTACTTGAAGAATGAGAAATTCACGGTGGATTATTATTCCGAAGAAGAAATGTCGGAGGGCTTCAAAGAACGTCAGCGGGATGTCCCTAAAACCTATATGACGAAGGCGGTCCTCTATGAGTGCACGGAGAATTGCGACGATCCGTCCAAGGAACCTGTTCTGAAGGAGGTCCACCAGCAGAACATTGAGGTGAACAAGCCTCTCCAGTATAAGGGCTTCATGGCGTACCAGTTCGATTACAAAGAAACCCCAATGCTGCTTTCCGTTAATCCTACGCTTAAGAATCCTCAGACGGGTGAAGCTTACGGCAAAATTCACGTGCCGATGTTCAATCCGCCCTCTGGGTTTGATGCGGGGCCCTACCACTTGGAAATCAAAAATTACTTCCCGGATTTCGGTCTAGACGACAAAGGGCAGCCGATGACCAAATCCCGGGATCCGAAGGCGCCGGCTTTTATTTTTACCATCACCGGGCCCGGACTTGATTCGCAAGGGGACGTGTACTTGTACTTTCCCCGCCAGGTGGACAGACAGATTTACCGGCAGGACGAGCTGAACGGCAAGCTGGCGCAGAAGCTAGACCTTTCGGCATCCTCCATGGACGATGTGGAAATCGCCGCCTACACCAGCTACCTGAATATCCGCAAGGACACGGCGATGCCTTATATCTGGGTGGGGGCGGCCATTTCCATGATCGGTTTGATCATGGGCTTCTATTGGCAGCATCGCCGGATCTGGCTCCGGATTGATGGGAACCGGCTCGCTCTCGGTGCGCATACGAACAAGAACTGGTTCGGGATCCGCAAGGAAGTGGCCGATGTTCTGCATAAAACCGGAATAGTCGTAGATTCTAAATCGCTGGAAGCGGGAGGACCTTCATCGTGACTTCGTTAACCGATTCAATCAGCTCTTGGAGCTCCAATTTCTTTATTATCGCCTTCGCTCTTTACTGCGTGGCCTTTCTCCTGTTTGTGGTTTCCTTAACAGGGAAAAAGTGGAACCACGGGGATCCGGAAGCCCACACCCGCAAATGGGGCGGGACGGCTTTCACGGTAACGCTGATCGCCTTTCTCTGCCATCTGATCTTCTTCTTTACCCGATGGTATGCGGGCGGTCATATTCCGACCAGCAACATGTATGAATTCATGACTTTCCTCGGCATGATGATCGTTCTGGCTTTTATCATTGTTTTCCTGCTGTACCGCAAGCATGTGCTCGGCGCGTTCGCACTTCCCGTTGCGATCATCATCCTGGCTTACGCGGCGGTCTTTCCTCAGGAAATTCAGCCGCTCATTCCGGCGCTGCAAAGCTATTGGCTCAAAATCCACGTCACCACCGCCGCAACAGGGGAGGCCTTCTTCGCCGTCGGCTTCGCGGGCGGAATCATGTATCTACTTCGCAGCATCGATTTCACGGACCGGTCCCCGTCCGCGCGCAAGGAACAGAAGTGGCTGGAGTTTACCCTGTTGGTCATGGTCATGATCATCGGCTTCGTCGGGTCCATCTTCTCCTTTAACGCGGCGGGTTACAAAGCGAAGTTCACGGAAACCGTGACCTATACGGACAAAGCGGGCGTGGAGCAGACCATGGAACAGGAGACGCTGTATGTTCTTCCTCCGCTTGTGATGCCCCACAACGGGCAAACGATAGAAATGACTCCGTTTCTCGGAATGAACGAGCCTCTTTTCCGGGCGCCCTCCTGGATGAAAGGAGCGTCGGCGGGACGGAAGCTGAACACGGTGATCTGGTCCGTCCTGTCCGGCCTGATCCTATACGGCGTATGCCGGCTGATTGCCCGCAAGCCGCTCGGGGCCGCGATCGCGCCTCTCATGAACGGTCTGGATAAGGAGGATCTCGATGAGATCAGCTACCGTTCCATTGCCATAGGCTATCCTATCTTTACCCTGGGAGCCCTGATCTTCGCCATGATCTGGGCGCATGAGGCCTGGGGACGCTTCTGGGGATGGGATCCGAAGGAAGTGTGGGCTCTCATTACCTGGTTGTTCTACGCGGCCTACCTGCACCTGCGCCTGTCGCGGGGATGGACGGGGAAACGTTCCTCCTGGTTGTCCGTAATAGGTTTTATCGTCGTTATGTTTACCTTGATAGGCGTTAACCTGGTCATTGCCGGCCTGCACTCTTACGCAGGGGTTTAACGGCGGACCAATAGTCTAAAGGAGGTTGTCTCCATGTCGGAAATCAAAGCCAGTATTCTTGTTGTTGACGATGAGGAAAGAATCCGCCGCCTGCTTCGTATGTATTTGGAGAAGGAAGGCTATGTCATTGAGGAGGCCGAGGACGGGGAAACGGCCCTTCAGAAAGCGTTGGATCAGGATTATGACCTGATTCTTCTTGATTTGATGCTGCCCGGGATCGACGGGATTGAAGTCTGTCTCCGCCTGAGGCAGTATAAGGCCACACCCGTCATTATGCTGACGGCCAAGGGGGAGGAATCGAACCGGGTTCAAGGCTTCGAGGTAGGAACCGACGATTACGTCGTGAAGCCGTTCTCTCCGAGAGAAGTGATTTACCGGGTAAAAGCGATTCTGCGCCGCTCCTCGGCGACGGCTTACCTGTCGAAGGAAGCCAACACGAGCAACAACATTGTATTCCCGAACCTGGTCATCGAGCATGATGCCCACCGGGTAACGGCAGGGGGGCAGGAGGTCTCGCTGACTCCGAAGGAGTACGAGCTTCTTCATTACCTGGCCGTGTCGCCCGACAAGGTGTTCTCCCGCGAGGAGCTTCTCAAGGACGTATGGAATTATGAATTTTTCGGCGATCTCCGGACCGTCGATACTCACGTGAAGCGCCTGCGCGAGAAGCTGAACAAGGTTTCCCCGGATGCGGCAGCCATGATTACAACCGTCTGGGGAGTCGGCTACAAGCTTGAGGTGCCCAAATAGTGTTCATTCTCAAAAGTGTCGTGGGCAAGCTCTGGATGACGATTATTGCACTGGTGGCTGTCGTGCTTATCATCCTGGGCTTGTTTCTTTTTAGGTACATCGACACAAGCTTTCCGAAATCGAACGACCAGATCGCGACGCTCAAAAGCCTGGCCGGCAAAATAGCGGGAGACGCCGGGATCCACCGCAACGACACCAATTACGTTCAAGCGATGAAGGATCTGCTGCATGCCCAGGACGCCGGCATTCTGCTTATCGAACGGAAGCCGGAGAACCTTCACGCCGAGCTGGAGCTGCCGGGGGGGCAGAAGGAGAAGCTGTCGGACATCCTTCCGCCGGCGGAGCTTAACACCGTTATGTCCGGCAAAACGTTAGCTCCCGTCCCGTTCTCCAGCTATACGGGAGACAACACCCGCGAGGACTTCCTGATTACCGCCGTCCCCGTAACCGGGAACGAACAAGGTGCCTCCACGCATAGCCTGCTCTTGTTCCAATCGAAGAAGTCCGTGGAGAACACCCAGACGTATGTGAAGAAGCTGTTTGCCCTTGTCTCGTTCATTGGCTTTCTGTTAACCACGTTCTTCGCGTTCTTCCTGATTACCCGGATTACCCGCCCTCTTGTCGAGCTGAAGAAAGCCGCGGACTTTATTACCCGGGGGGAATACGGGACACGCGTTCCGGTTCTGTCTGATGATGAAATCGGCGATCTTACCAATACCTTTAACCTGATGGGGGATCAGCTGGAAGAAACGATCAAGGATCTTAACCATGAGAAGGACAACCTCTCGAGCGTTCTGCGGAGCATGGCGGACGCCGTCATCTCCTTCGATGTGGAAGGCAAGGTGATCTTCACGAATCCCGAAGGAGAGAAGCTCCTGGAAGATTGGGCGGCCATCGCCTGGGAAGATCCCGAAGAAGGAGAAGAGAGAGCCAGACGGGCGCCGCTCATTCCCATGCCGCTGCAGCAGCTGTTCGAGCAGGTGGTAAGCGATACCCGGGAGATCACGTCCAAAATTCATGTGCAGAGCAGCGTATGGTCCATTATTATCGCTCCCTTGTACTCGAAGGACGTCATAAGGGGAGCAGTAGCCGTGCTGCGCGATGTAACGGAAGAGAACCGGCTGGAGAAGCTGCGCAAGGACTTTGTGGCGAACGTCTCCCACGAGCTGAGGACGCCGCTGTCCATGCTGCAGGGCTACAGCGAGGCGCTGATCGACGATATCGCGGCTTCCCCGGAGGAGAGGAAGGAGCTGGCCCAGGTCATTCATGACGAATCCCTTCGCATGGGCCGTCTGGTCAAAGACCTTCTGGATCTGGCCCGTATGGAGGCCGGCCATATGGAGCTTAACTTCCGTGAGGTCGATCTGGATCCTCTGCTGAAGCGCGTTCACCGGAAATTTTATGCCTACGGCAAGGAACGGGGAATCCGTTTTGAGCTGGACATGCGGACTCCTGGACTTCACCTTCACCGAGCGGATGAAGACCGGCTGGAGCAGGTGATGACGAACCTGTTGGACAATGCGGTTAGACATTCTCCTCCCGATACGGCCATCATCATCCGGGCCGAGGAAACGGAATGGAAAGGGCGTCCCGCCGTTTCGCTGGAAATCGAAGACCAGGGGCAGGGGATTCCGGCAGGAGACCTCCCCTACATCTTCGAACGCTTCTATAAGGCCGATAAGGCTCGAACTAGGGGATCCTCAGGGGGAACCGGACTCGGGCTCGCCATCGTCAAGAACATTGTGGACGCCCACCAGGGTACCATTCAGGCGCGCAGCACGGTTGGTCAGGGAACCACCTTCTCCATTCTGCTTCCCGTGGAGGGGACGCCTGGCTCCGCCTAAGGAACCGTCGCTCCGCTTAACCATTAAAAAAGGCCCTTTCCGTCTTAGCGGCGGAAAGGGCCTTTGCCTTGATCAGCCGCCGGCGTGACAGCCGGCAGCTTCTTTCTTATGCTCGCAAGGCGTCGCAATAAGGAAGGATTTGTTGAAACCTATACATTAATCTTGTTGTTCGTGGAACATCCCTTCCCACCAGGTCATAAGAGCGGGTGATTACAGGGTGAGCTCCCGGACGTTCTGGATCTCGGGAAGCTTTGCGAGCTGATCCAGTACATCCTTGGACGCTTCCTTGTCGATCGTCAGGATCATGATGGCCGAACCGCCGATATCCTTACGGCCTACCTGCATGGAAGCGATGTTCACATCGTTGCTTCCGAGAAGCGTTCCCACCCGGCCGATGATCCCCGGCTTGTCGTTATGGGAGATGAGGAGCAGGGTTCCTTCCGGTGAAATGTCCACCGGATATTGACCGACCCGCACGATCCGCTCCCCGTAACCGGCAAGCAGAGTTCCGGCCAATGTTCTTTCTTCACTCTTCGATTTAAGCGTAACGGTCACGAGGTTCGTAAAGCTCCCCGTCGCCGACGATTTCTGTACGGTCACGTTCAGATCGCGCTGCTTGGCCTGGTGCATGGCATTCACGAGGTTCACCTCGTGTCCCAGATGGTTCGTAAGCACCCCTTTGACCACGTATCGGGTCAGCGGGTTCGTATCCACATCCATCAGCTCGCCGGCATAATTGATGCTGATCTCCGAGACGGGACCGTCGGCCATTTGGCCGACAAAACGGCCGAGCTTCTCTCCAAGGTTGAAATAAGGCTGCAGCTTGTTAAGCACAACGGGCGGAACCGGAGGCATGTTGACCGCATTCTTGAACGGTTCGTTGCGCAGAATATGCAGAACCTCTTCCGATACGTCAATGGCCACGTTCTCTTGAGCTTCCACCGTCGAAGCGCCCAGGTGGGGCGTTACGATGATTTTAGGGTTGTTCAGGAACGGATGGTCGGCAGCCGGCGGCTCCTCGACGAAGACGTCGAAGGCAGCTCCTGCCACAATGCCTTTGTCGATGGCTTCCACGAGAGCCTGCTCGTTAATGATTCCGCCGCGGGCACAATTGATGATCCGCACGCCTTTCTTCATCAGCTCGAATTGAGGGCGGTCCAGGATGTTGCGGGTCTCGTTCGTAAGCGGGGTATGCACAGTAATAAAATCCGCCGCGGCCGCGATTTCATTCACGGTGCCAAGCTTGACGCCAAGCTTCTCGGCCCGCTCTTCCGTCAGGAAGGGATCGTAGCCGAACACTTCCATGCCGAATACCTTGGCACGCTTCGCCACTTCACTGCCGATGCGGCCCATTCCGATAACGCCGAGCACTTTGTTGCGGAGCTCTACGCCGACGAAAGATTTGCGGTCCCATTCGGCGCTAACCGTCTTCTTGTAGGCTTGAGGAATTTGACGGGCCACGGCCATCATCATGGCAAAGGTAAGCTCGCAGGTGGCGATGGTGTTTCCGTCCGGAGCGTTGATGACGACAATTCCGCGATGGGTAGCGGCTTCGAGGTTAATGTTGTCCACCCCGACCCCGGCGCGGCCGATTACTTTAAGCTTGGTGCCGGCCTGCATGATGCGCTCGGTTACCTTCGTCTGGCTGCGCACGAGAAGAGCGTCATAATCTCCGATAATGGCAACCAATTCGTCTTCGCTGAGTCCGGTATTCTTGTCCACCTGAATATCTGCCGCGTCGTGAAGCTGCTGAATCCCCAAATCGCTGATGGGATCCGAAACCAATACTTTGAACATGTAAAGAAGCCTCCTTAGGTTGATAAACCAATATAAAATAAAAAAACTCCCGATCCTCATACGTATACCGTATAAAGGGACGAGAGTTTGGTTTCGCGGTGCCACCCTATTTCGCCGTCTATTCACATAGAACGGCCTCATTGGTCGATTCTGACCTGGAAGGGTAACGGCTTTCCTGCCGACTGCATTTACTCGAAAGGTTCCATGCAATAACTCGGGAGTGCTCCGCATAACCCGCTTCACCGGTTTGCACCAACCACCGGTTCTCTGAGCAAGCTTGTTATGCTTGTTTCCGTCATCGTTTCGTATCCGATTTATTTTTTCATACTGTATCATGCCCTTGGGAAGGGTGTCAATACGGCAGAAGCCGCCAAATGACGAAGTTCACGCCTTTGTCACAAATGTCTTTTAATCGGTATAACGTAATTTTTGTGCATTCGTTACCGCTGCGGAGTTGAACAATGGCGGCAAGTTGGGTATTCTTCGGTTAGAAGATCCAGTGGAGGGATGGAAGACATGGAGTATGAACTATCACCGGTTGAGTTCAACCGGATGCTGACCGAAGACAAGGGCGAGAAGCTTTATGTGCTGGATGTAAGAGAGATCCACGAGTGGAATTATTATCATCTGGAGGGGTCGCACCATATGCCGATGAACACGATTCCTTCCCGGCTAGGAGAACTGCCCGAGAACGAAACCCTTTATGTGATATGCGCTCACGGGGTCCGGAGTGCGGTGGTTTGCGAGTACCTTCTCGGCCATGGCTTCTCCGATGTCAAAAGCGTGGCAGGCGGAATGGCGGCCGTCTCGGGGATGAGAGGATTTGCCTACGACTGATCCCTGGGGAAAGCAAAACCCCCTCCAGGGAGAGAGGGGGGGCAGGCTGGTCAATTGGATGCCGTAAAGAAGGGAAGCTGAGGGAGAGGCTCCTTCATGTACCATTTGGGCTTGTTCTTGAGAAAATCTCCGGCTCTGACCGCGTTCGTAGCGGTTAGGGCCTCGATAAGGCGGGGAATGTCGGCGGCGTTCATTTTCTTGGCTTGTCCGGTTTTGATCATCTCGTCAACCCGGGAAGCAAGATCCTGCGGCATGTAATCCTCGAACAGCCGGCCGGCGGCCATTCGGGAGGCCATGTAATCGTTCTTCAGGTTGAGGTTCATTCGGTCCCAATCGGCGATGCTGATGGCTTCCTGTTTCAGAAGCTCCATGCCGGCAGGAGGGCCGCTGTCCTTCTCGTTCCATTTGACGATGGCATCGAAGTAGTCTTTCTGGGCTTGAAGCGCCAGCTTCTGAGCTTCGGCAATCGTACGGTCGGCTTGAATCTGGCTCAACAGGGCAGAGCCCCGGGCGGATCCGGATTTGGAACGGAGGCTGTCGGCGCCGTCATGAAAGAGTGTCAAGCTCTGCTTGTATTTCTGATGGGCGGACTGCAGGAGGGGGGATGTCTCGGGAGCGGATCCCGCTTCGAGAGACTTCTCCTTCTCTTCGGCCAGCTTGGCGAGCTCCTTTAGGAGGGAAGAGGGATCGACCGAAGAGCCGCCGCTCTCGATAGAGGCCAAATCCTGAAACCACTTATTTTGAAAATCCTTATAAGGCAAATAGATGGTATGATAGAAAGAAACCAGATAACTCTGATGATAGGCGGTCAAGCCTTTGGAGGCCGTTTCCTCCGCCTTTCTCTGCTGTTCGTAACGCGCTTCGGTCCTATCCGCTCCCAGCTTCAACCCATAGAAGAATGCTCCGAGCGTACAGAACAGCATGAAGATAAAAAGAAGGGCAAATAGATAGTCGGATCTGGTTAGCCTTTTGTTCAAAATAAACCCCCACTGTTTTTCCTTTCAGTATAGGGGAAAAATCTAGAAAAGGGAATACATGGATAGGAGCCCGTCTTCGAGAATATGAAAAAATGGAAGCTTAGAAAACTAGAGTGGAAAACGGTTGACGCGGCCTCCCTGGATGACCGGACCCTTCTGCTCAATCTGTACCTGACGCAAGGCTTGACGTTCCTTCTGGGAGCCGTGATTACCCTCTTCCAGAGGAATCCTTTCTGGAAGCAGTTTCCGGCAGACTCTTATTCCTCGGTTCTATTATGGGGTGCCGGATTGGCCGCCGCCGTGCTGAGCGTCGATCTACTTATCTCCCGCTGGGTGCCGGAAGAAATAACGGACGACGGCGGAATCAACGAGAGGCTGTTCGGAAACCGTTCTCTATGGCACTTGGTCCTGATCTGCCTGATCGTCGCCCTGTGTGAGGAAATTCTGTTCCGGGGAGCGGTGCAGCATGCTCTCGGAGCGTACTGGACGAGTATCCTTTTTGCGGCGATCCATGTCCGGTATTTGCGGCACTGGCTGATGACCGGCATGGTGTTCTCCATCAGCTATGGTCTTGGCTGGATCTACATCCATACCGGCTCCTTGCTGGCGCCGGTGGCCGCCCATTTTCTCATCGACCTGGTGATGGGCCTTATCATCCGGTATCGGAAGAAGGAATGAATAAGGGAGCAGGGGATTTCCATGGACAAATATCCCGTTTACGAGAACATAGCGGAGGAACGGCAGATTCGCCGGGGGCAGCTGCCGTTTGATGTCCGGCTTCACTCGATAGGCCGCGTTCCTCTTCACTATCATGATTTTGCCGAGGTTTCTTTTGTGGTGGAAGGGGAAGGGACCGAGTGGTGTGACGGGCATTCCCGGGCAGTAGGCGAGGGGGCCCTGTCGCTCTTCTTGCCCCGACAGATGCACAAGGTCGAGTCCGTGTCCTCCGAACGTCCTCTGCGGGTATTCTGCTGCATGTTCGATTTAAGTATGCTTGTGGGAGCGGCGGATTCGGAGCTATACAAGTGGATGCTGCAGGAGGACGGGCAGGGGGAACGATTCCTGCTCCTTCCCGAGAACGAAAGAGGGAGGTTTCTCGGCATCATGACGGACATGCTGGACGAGTACCGGCATTTGAGGTTCGGCAGGATGTCTCTGCTGCGGACGAGGCTGGTCGAGATTCTCGTTCTCCTGGCACGGGGAATGAAGGGGACGGCTCCCGCCGTTATGCCCGTAACGGGCCGGGAGAGCCGTTTGCTGGAGGATATGGTCCATTATGTCCATCTGCACTTCAATGAGCCGCTCACCTTGCAGACGATGGCCGACCGGTTCGGGCACAGCCCCTCCTACATCAGCCGATACTTCAGCCGGGCGGCGGGCCATGCTTTCCTTGATTACGTGCACCATCTGCGAACCCGGCATGCGGCTCATTTGCTGGCCACGACCGAAATGAGCGCCTTGGACATAGCGGCCGAGGTCGGATTTGATTCCTACCGGACGTTCTCCCGGGTGTTTAAGCGCCATGCCGGCGCTACCCCTTCGCAGTACCGGGAACGGCGTTAGAACCGGCATGGACCTGCCGTCTATTGGTAAGACTGCAGTACCTTCTCGATCCCGCGGGAGATGTCCTGGATCGCTTCCTCATCCGAGAGGAGAACCGTATGGGGAAGCCAGACGACCTCTTGCTCGCACAGCCGTTCGCTTACGGGACACGAATAGGTCCGGGCTTCTCCTGCCCTTTCCCGGGTTTCGGCCAGAATGGCTTCGTTACGGTTGAGGGACGAGTACCCGGCGGACACGGGAATTCCTTCGGCTTCCACCTTGCGGATAAAATCCTCCTTGCCCATCGTTCCCGCGGCTCCCCGCGCCAGTTTGAACATATAGAGGTGATGGGCATGCCGGGTGATGGACGGGCTTCGTTTGATCAATTGAATGCCCTTTACTTGGCTCAGCATTTGATCCAGGAGAGCCGCATTCTTCTCCCGCCGAAGCATCTGCTCTTCAAGTCTTGTCAGCTGGGCCAGCAAGAGCGCGGCCTGCAGCTCGGTCATCCGGAAGTTCTGCCCGAGCCTGTCATGCTGGTACCATCCCCCTCCCGGCACCCTCCCCACATTGCAGATCGACCAGGCTCGTTCCCACAGCTCTTCGCTGTTCGTGACGATGACGCCGCCTTCTCCGCAGTTCAAGTTTTTGCTCGATTGAAAACTGAAGGTTCCGAGGTCCCCTAGTGCTCCCACCCCTTTGCCGTTCCACTGGGCGCCGATAGCCTGGGCCGAATCTTCGATAACCCGAAGCCCGTGGCGGCGGGCCACTTCCAGAATGCGGTCCATGTCGGCCGGAGCTCCGGCGATATGAACGGGCATGATCGCTTTCGTCCTGGGGGTAATGGCCTGCTCCGCCTTCACCGGATCGAGAAGCAGGGTCTCTTCTTCGATGTCCGCAAACACGGGGATAATGCCCGTGTATAGAGGAGCGGAAGCGGTAGCGATGAAGGTGTAAGGAGGGACAATGACTTCATCCCCCGGCTTTAGTCCCGCCGCATGCAGGGCTACGCTTAAAGCAACCGTTCCGTTGACGACACTTACCCCGTACCGGGCATCCTGAAGACGTGCCACCGCCGTCTCCATCTCCGGCAGCTTTTCCTGGAAGCCGTCGGAGAGCACCGTTCCGGTTCCCCCCCATTTGCCGGAGCGTATGGCCTCGATCACCATCCTTTCCTCCCGTTCGTCCCATACCGGCCAAGGGGCAAAAGGCTTGCTCCTGACCGGCGTTCCCCCGTCAATGGCCAGCTTTCCGGCTGGATTGGTACCGTTCATCGTCCGTTTCCTCCTGTCTGTCTCTGCATGAGGCCGGATGAAAGGCATCCGGCTTACAAGTCTCATCTTAATAGGAAACAGACGGGTACCATGGCCAGAACTTGCCGGGTTCCGGACATTATATGACGGGGCAAGCCCAGCAGAAAAAAGGCTGCCGGAGAACCGGCAGCCGGACGGGATCACCAGGCTTACTGAGGAATCTGCTGCGTATCGATGGAACGTGGATCCACAAAGGAATACCCTTTTGCTTCCAGCTGGGTTAGAAGATTATCAAGCGTTTCGACGGTCCAGGCCAGCTCGTGCATAAGAATATTGGAGCCCGGGTGCAGCTGCTTCATGACATTGTCGATCACCGCCTGAGGCTTGTCGGTGCTGTTCTTCGGCAAATCCCAATCCAGGGAACCGTTCGACCAGGTCATGTAGAGGAGGTTTTCCTTCTTGGCCTTCTCCCTTACATAGTCGCTTCCTTCTCCAAAGGGAGGACGGAAGAAAACGGGGGTGGTCCCTGTAACTTCTTTGACCTGCTTTTGCACTTCGCCAATCTGATAATCCACCTTGTCGTTCGTTTCTTTGCGCAGGCTGATATGATCATAGGAATGATTGCCGATGACTTGGCCGCGGTCATGAATGAGCTTCAGAAGCTCGGGATGCTCTTTGATGCGGTAGCCGTTAACGAAGAAGATGGCTTTGGCTTTATGCTTGTCCAGAGTGTTGATAAGCCCGTCGATCATGCCTTTTTCCTTCGGACCGTCATCAAAGGTTAGGAGGACGACCTTTTTGTTGCCGGCCGGGTCGATCGGGATCATGTCGTAATTTTTGTTCATCTTGTAAGCCTTTGGCGCCTCCGTCGGAACTGGAGAAGGAGACGGAGAAGGAGAAGGGCTCGGCGACAAGGAAGGGGAAGGAGACGGACTGGGTGACGTTGACACCGTAGGTGCAGGGGCTCCGCTGGCCGAAGGGGAAGGGCTTTCCCCGTTGACGGATGGGCTTTCGCTTCCGCAAGCTGCCAGAAGGAGAGACATAAGGGTGATGGCGGCGAAGGTTCTTTTCATGGGTAGGGTAATCTCCTTATCTCCATATAGTTCGGATCTGCGTCTGGCAGGATTCGGGATTTATTGTACCATATCCCTCCCCGGGTTTCCTTCCTCTGTTTCCTGATTTTCTCGGGAATAGGTTCTTTGCGTTAGCTAATGATACTTATGTATCCCTTACAGGAAGGAGGAAACTTTATGCGTTTAAGCTTCTGGCTCGGGGGAATCGCCGGCGCTGCGGCGGCCATCTATCTGACCAAGGGCAACAGACGTCCCATGGTTATGTCCACCATGACGAGTGCCGGCCAATCGCTTGGCAAAATGTTCAACAACGCGAAGTCGGCCGTGGCCGATCGTATGGAATCCAAAAACCAGAGCGCGTCTCATTCCGCGATGAACTACCCGTACGGCCAATCCGGCCTGAACGAGGTTAGCCAATTCGCGAACCAGGATGCGGGAGTCAAAGCCGAGGTTAATGCCATCCTGGCGGATAATCATCAGAAGTCTGCCTATTCCCCGTCTCAGGTCCGGTAAAGTTATCCGTCAAATAACACAATTCCCAACAGGAGTTGTGTTATTTTTCATTTTTTTGTGTAAATAACCATAAGGGGAGAAAAGGGCCAACATCATTTTTCAAAAAGGTCCCCTCGTGGTATACTAAAAGGAAGAACCGG
Organism: Paenibacillus aurantius; assembly: GCF_032268605.1. Taxonomy (NCBI): domain Bacteria; kingdom Bacillati; phylum Bacillota; class Bacilli; order Caryophanales; family Paenibacillaceae; genus Paenibacillus; species Paenibacillus aurantius. The sequence goes on along the minus strand of NZ_CP130318.1, from coordinate 3,763,740 downwards.
CAAGGAATTAGAGGGATGGTCTCACCATTCCCCGCCGCATTCATAATCTGTAGTAAACGCAGCAGCCTTTCATTTTAACGAGTTTCTCGGGTTCCGTGACCTTTCTCTTCGGGCCGTCCCCAGAGAAGCTTTAAGGAGGATCCTGTATGAAAATTGAGCGTTTAAGCACGGACAAAATAAGGATTTTCCTAACGTTTGACGACTTGACGGAAAGAGGCATCCAGAAGGAAGACATGTGGCGCGAAATTCCTAAAGTCCATGAGCTATTCAGTGAAATGATGGAACAGGCATACTCGGAGTTAGGATTCGATGCTACCGGTCCTCTCGCCGTCGAAGTATTCGCCCTGCCGGCCCAGGGGATGGTTGTGATCGTGACCCGCGGCAAAATGAACAGCAGGCAGGACGAAGCTATAGATGAAGATGAAGATGTGTATGAAATGGAAGTTACGCTCGAACAGACGGATGTCATCTCTTACGCCTTCCGCGATTTCGAGGATTTGCTCCGGATGGCCAAGGTGATTCAGCCGCTCCTCACCGACGGGGGAGTCTTATACTCCTATAAGGACCGTTGGATCCTGGTTCTCGATCCCGGGGATTTGGAGGAAAGCGACAGCCGCTACCAGGCTCAAATCGCCGTCCTGTCCGAGTTCGGGGAAGCTACGTCCGTTACTCCGGCAGTTCTGGAAGAATACGGAAAAGTTGTCATTGCCGAGAACGCTGTGCCTGTCCTATGCACTCATTTTCAATCCTGAATATCGGCCGCTGCCGGCCGCCCTTAAAGCATCTTTCCAAAACGAAACGTTTTTGGAGGATGCTTTTTGTTTAAATATAAATTAAGAATCTGTTAAACGGAGGGAGAAGTATGCCAAACATGGAACGAATCCACGAGATGGCGGAGGATAACAAATATGATCTGGAAGAACTGGTCACCTACTACCACAAGAATTTGAACCGGGAAGCCTTCTACTATCTGGAGAACAAGGGAATCCGTCAGGAAACGATCGATAAGTTCCGGTTGGGCTTCGAATCGGGTAAAATCGGCTTCTACATAAGGGAAAACAGCCTGGCGGAGTATTTCGAGGACCGGATCATCGTTCCGATAACCGATGCCAAGGGGACCGTCGTCGACCTCGTCGGGCGTTCCTTTGACCAGAGAGAACCCCTCTACAAATCGCTTTACGGGGTGGACGAATTTCTTTATAACGAGCAGGTGCTGAAGGATTCCGAGGAAGTCATTCTCTGCTCTGACATTCTGGATGTGCTTACGTTAACCCAGGTGGACCTGCCGGCCGTATGCATGCCGAATACGCTCTTGTTTAAGGAGTCCTTCAGCGAGAAGTTTGCGGGCAAACGCGTGTTCATCTGCCTGGCCAACGACGAAACGGGCCGCAGGGAGAGCGTGCGTATTGAAAGCATCCTTAAGGAGCAAGCGAAGGAACTGTTCACCGTCCATCTTCCGGAGAAGATCCGTACCATCAACGATCTTTTTGTCAAAAGGGAGCGGCCGCTCGAGCTCTTCCGGGAAATTCTAAAGAAAACGATCGAGGATACCATCAAGGCCCCCATCTCCTCCGACCTTAAATATTTGACCGTGTTTAACGAGGAGTATATCAAGCGGCATCAGGAGCCGGAAGCGAAGGCCCCGTCGGGCATCTCCCTCCTAGACGATCTGCTTAACGGCGGGTTCGTCAACGGCTTGTATATGCTCGCCGGACAGCCCAACATCGGCAAGAGTACCCTTATGAAGCAGATGGCGGATCACATCTCCATGGGAGGGCAGCCAGTCGTTTATGTGACCTGGGATTTGACTCCCTTCGAGTTATGGGCAAGAAGCGTCGCCCGGTTCCTAGGCAAAGCCCCTCAGGAGGTCATGGACGGATCGCTCGATCCGGAAGAAATCGAAGCGGCCAACCGGAGCTTTACGGAGATGAGCCGGATGCAGTGGACATTCGAATGCAGCATGCAAACAACCCCTGATGAAATCTGTGCCTTTATCGAGAAAATCGCCGTTCAGGCCGGTAAGCCGCCCGTCCTGTTTCTCGATCACTTCCACCGCCTGGTATTCGCGGCGCGGGATGGCGAGGAAGAAAATGCCGAGGAATATATCATCTACCGTCTGAAGCAGTGGGCGCGGGAATGGAACACGCCGATCATTACAGCGGTTTCGGTTGATCATTCCGATCTTCATCTCATGGGCAGCATTCAGGCGACGGCGGACGGGATTCTGCTCATGGAATCCGATCCGGCGGTCAACTCGGGGAACCCGGGCTCCTTCCTCCGGCTGAAGCTCACCAAGAACCGGCATGGAGGCCTGGGGGAAGTCACGGTAACCTTCCAGGAGGACAAGGCCGTATTTGCCTGACATCGTTAAGCAATAGAAGAGCAGCGCTTCCTTTTGCGGATAAGGCCCTGCAGGAAGTATGGCCAGCCGGCTGCAAAAAGGGTATACTGGAAGTATCATTAGCCGCAAAGGGTTGGATAGCCTTATGATCATTTCCGTTTTGGCGGCTGCGGTTGCCCCCGGGGCGGCGCTGCTCGCTTATTTTTATTTGAAGGACCGGTATGCCCCCGAGCCGATCTCCATGGTCATCCGGATGTTCCTGGCCGGGGCTTTGGTCGTCTTTCCGGTCATGGTTCTGCAAAGGGCGGTCGTCCTGGCATTCGGGGAAAATCCCTTTTTGTTCTCGTTTGTGTATTCAGCGGGAGTGGAAGAGTTCTTCAAGTGGTTCCTTTTGTACTTTCTGATCTACAAGCATGTGGAATTCGACGAGCCTTATGACGGGATCGTTTATGCCGTGGCGGTTTCTCTAGGTTTTGCCACGGTGGAGAATGTTATCTATTCGCTGCTCGATTACAAGTCCTTCTCCCAGCTGCTCTTCCGGGCCTTTCTTCCGGTTTCGGGTCACGCCCTCTTCGGTGTGGTGATGGGCTTCTATATGGGCAAAGCCAAGTTTCACACGGGCCGGCCGCTGGGCCTGCTTGCCGTATCCCTGGCCTTTCCCGTTTTCTACCACGGGCTTTACGACTATATTCTGATCGAGCTTAAGCGGTATTGGATATGGCTTATCGTTCCGCTTATGGTCTTCCTCTGGGCACGCTCTCTGTGGAAAGTGAACCACGCGAATTCCCGCTCGCCTCTTAGGGCTGTTTATAGCGAAGACGAGGTTAAACTCCCCACCTGATGGGTATACTGGTAACAGGATCAGGCGGACGGAGGTTATAAAATGTCATCCCCCAGAGTTAAGGTAAGGATTTACTGCAAGCAATGCGGAGAGCGGTTCGTTCTCCGGGGCAGCTACGGCAAAGGCAAGCTCGATACGGGCTTCAAGCGGTGCCTGTGCGACAACGAGCACGACCTGGACATCGATGTCCTGGAATAAGATTCAAGGGAAAGAGGCTTGGTGACAAGCCTCTTTTTTGCTGTGTCCGGACGGATGGCCCTCCCGGCGGGGGAAGGACGGCAGTCCTCCCATTTTGGGGGCTGCCTGCATAATCCTTCTGCGCATAAAGAACAATAAAGGCATGCTGCTTAAGACTGCACGACCACAGGACGGTTCCCGGCCTGTCATGCCAGAAAGGAGAAGGAATCATGTACAAAAGACTAAGCGCCATCTTGTTTCCCATTACGGCCTTGTTCCTGATCGGGTCCGTGGTGTGGGGCTACCAGGAAAACAAGGAGAAGAACACGGTACTGATCAAAGCTGAGAATCAGTACCAGCGGGCTTTCCATGATCTTTCGTTTCACATGGATAAGCTCCACAGCGAACTAGGAAATACCGTTGCCGTGAATGCCTCCTCCCAGAATTTTTACCGCAAGGAACTGGTAAATATGTGGAGAATGACGAGCGAAGCCCAGAACGACATTGGACAGCTTCCGCTGGCCCTCGTTCCTTTCAGCAAAACGCAAGCTTTTCTCGACCAAATTGCCAAGTTCACGTATCACACCTCGGTAAGGGATCTCTCGACAAGCCCCATGTCCGAAACGGAAAAGGCCAATTTGAATACCTTGTACGAGCGGTCCAAGGAAATCAATGCCGAGCTTAAGAAAATGCAGACCCACATTCTGGCCAAAAACCTCCGGTGGATGGATGTGGAAACGGCTCTTGCCTCCCAGAAGGAAAACACGGACAATGCCATTATCGACGGCATCAAGACGATAGACAAGAAAGTGGAAGGCTATACCGCGATGAACTGGGGTCCGTCGGTTACCGATACGGCCCGGAACCGGAACCTGAACCGGCTGCCAGGGGCGGAGATTACGATGGATCAGGCCAAGCAGAAAGCCGCCCAATTTTTCGGACTGCCCGATATTTCCGTCATCCACGCAACCGAAAACGGCAAAGGAACGGATTACAATACCTACACGCTGTCTACCGTTAAGCCCGGCACGCAGGATGAGATGTCGATGGACGTAGCGAAGAAGGGCGGAGAAGTGCTGTTCTACACGCATTCCCGTCCGGTCGCATCTAAGACGCTTGATGTGCGCGGAGCCCGCGACGCCGCTCAGGAATTTCTCGACCACCACAAGCTGCCGAACTTCACTCCCGTGGCCTACGACGAAGCCAACAACGTGGCCTCGCTAACGTTTGCCCGCGTTCAGGACGACGTCATCGTCTACCCGGAGAAGCTTACGGTAAACGTAGCCCTCGATAACGGAGAAGTGATCGACATGCAGGCAACTGACTACGTCCTGGAACACAAGGACCGGAAGCTCGGCAAGATGGCTGTGTCGATGGAGAAGGCGAAGAAGGAACTTAACCCTAAGTTCGAGGTGCTCGCTCACGATCAAGCCTTGATCAAGAACGAGCTGAATGAGGAAGTGCTCTGCCACCAGTTCCTTGGGCGGATCAACGGCACCTCCTACAAGATTTATATCAACGGAGAGAGCGGCGGCGAGGAGAAGATCGAGACGCTGCGGGCGAGCGATGTCCACGCCGCAAGCTGACTAAGCGAGAGGAGGGGAAACCCTTCTCTTTTTTTATTCAACGGGAAGGTGAGGCATGGTATAATCAGGATAGCTTCATACTATCCGTTGACCGTAAAAGGGGTGCCTTTCTTGCTTCCTTCGATAAACCAGCTGCTCTACCTCCAAATCAACTCCATCGACGATGAAGAGGCCAAGCAGGAATACAAATCCCGCATCGCGGACATCGAAACCAATTATCTTTCTGTGGAAATCCCTATTCATGAAGCGACAGGCCGTCTGAAGCGGCTGTACGTCGGGGACGAGCTGTCGGCCTACTTCATCACGGAAGGGGGAGTGAAGCACTATTTCACCACCTCCGTTCTGGGCTTCAAAGAGGAAGGGATTCGCCAGGTCATTATCAAGAAACCGGCAGAAGACGATATTTCCAAAATCCAGAGGAGAAACTTTCTCCGGGTGCCGGCCGAGCTGGAAATGGCGGTCCAGTTCGGGGAGCGGGGAAGGACCGTGGCCGTAACGGAGGACGTCGGAGGCGGAGGCATTTCCTTTCATTGCGACAAGCATTCCCCTCTTTCCGTGGGGATGCAGATTGCCTGCTGGCTGCTGGTCCCTTACAAAAACGGTAAAATCGACCACATTGCCTTCAAGGGAGATGTAGTGCGCGTGAAGCCGCTCGACAACCGGCAGCTCGGTATGCTTCGTTTTTCGGAAATAGCCGACCGCGACCGGCAAAAGATCATTCGCTATTGCTTCGAGCGCCAGCTCGATTTTCGGAAAAATTAGCTCCCCGGCTTTTGCAATCGGGAAGCGATTTTGTTATAATTTTTTCGTTCGCAGGCACGCGCCTGCTTTTTTCTCTTAAAGCGAGTGCGGACTAATCATTACTGGGAGGCTCTTTTTTTGGACAGATTCAATATTGCGCTCGATGGTCCCGCAGGAGCAGGCAAAAGCTCGGCAGCGCGTTTGGTTGCCGGACGACTGGGATTCGTGTATGTGGATACCGGTGCCATGTACCGGGCGGTGACCTGGAAAATATTGCAGCTGGGCTTGAAGCCTGAGCAAACGGAAGAGGTTGTGAAAGCAGCCCGGCGCATGAACATCAAGCTTACCCCGGGGCCGGAAGGCCAGCAGGTCTATGTGGACGGAATGGATGTCACGGACTTGATCCGATCGGGGGACATCAACCGCAATGTGTCGCAGGTTGCCCAAATCGCCGAAATTCGAGAGCTACTGGTGGACAAGCAGAAGGAGCTTGCCGCGAACAAAGGGATTGTCATGGATGGCCGGGACATCGGAACGAAGGTGCTTCCTGATGCCGAGGTCAAGGTTTATCTTACCGCGAGCACCCGGGAAAGGGCCGAAAGAAGATACAGCGAGCTCGTCAATCCCACTCTCACCTTAGACGAGCTGGAGAAAGAAATCGCCGCACGGGACCGGATGGACAGCGAAAGATGCATTTCTCCGCTGGCCCAAGCGGAAGATGCCGTGCTTCTGGATACGACCGGAATGTCTCTTCATGAGGTGGTCGAGGCCGTACTGGAGCTTTGCCGCAGCAAAGTGGGCGGAGGGAGATAGCATGCTGTATCGGATATTCCGTTTTCTTTTCAAGCTGTTGTTCGTTGGGATTTACCGGCTTGAGGTGATTGGGAGAGAGAATGTGCCGGCCCATGGACCGGTCGTTCTGTGTGCCAATCACACAAGCAATCTCGATCCGCCTTTAGTGGGGGTACCGCTCAAGCGGAAGGTTCATTATATGGCTAAGGAAGAGCTCTTCCGTGTTCCGGTCCTGGGCTGGCTGATCAGCCGCTTCGGAGCCTTCCCTGTCAAAAGAGGCGGCGTAAGCAAAGAATCCATCCGGCTGGCTATCCAGCTGCTGAAAGAAAACCGGATGATGGGGATCTTCCCCGAAGGAAGCCGCAGCAATGCGGGCGGGATGGGCAAGAAAGGGGCGGCCATGCTAGCGCTCCGGTCCAATGCCACCGTTATTCCGGTTGCCATCGTTGGCGAATACATACCTTTTCGCAAAATGACGATTATTTATGGCAAACCGGTGGATTTGAGCGAATTTGCCGGCGGCGGGTCCGAGTCTCTCGAAGCGGCTACCGACAAAATCATGAATACCATTCGCCAAATGGTTACAACCCATAAAATAATGGGTAAAAATTGATTGAAGTGAATGAAAATGGTATCTTGGATTTATACTACCCATTAAATTTGTTATTTTACCCATTCTCTTTCTTGCATGGGTTGTCTAATTGAGGAGGTTATCGTATGAGCGACGAGACGAATGTTCAAGGAAATTCCACGCCGGAAAACGGCGTGAACCCGGAAACAACGGAGGCAGCTAACGGCAACGAAACCGTGGCCGAAGTGGGAGGGGACGCCGTAGAGCAAGCCAATGCGACAGCAGAGGAAACCCCTGCAGCCGGCCAGGATGAATATACGGATGTGGCCGAACTGAAGAAGGGCTCCACGGTAAAAGGCAAGATTGTTAAAGTGGACGCCGACCAAGCTTTCGTAGACATCGGCTACAAGTACGACGGCATCATCCCTATCCGTGAGTTGTCCTCCGTACAAGTCGGCACTGCCGCCGATGTAGTCGAAGTGGGGCAAGAAGTGGAATTGAAAGTCGTATCCCTGAATGACGAGAAGGAGAAGCTGGTTCTTTCCAAGCGTGCTGTGGACAGCGAGAATGCGTGGGATGAGCTTCAGCAGAAGCTCGACAGCAAGGAGACTTTCGAAGCCAAGGTTACTGACGTCGTCAAAGGCGGTCTGGTTGTGGACCTGGGCGTTCGCGGATTTATCCCTGCTTCGATGGTGGAGCGTCATTTCGTGGAAGATTTCAGCGATTACAAGGGCCGCACCTTGAAGCTTCGCGTAAAAGAGATCGACCGCGAGAAGAACAAGGTCATCCTATCCCAGAAAGACGTTCTGGACGAAGAATTCGAAGCCAACAAGCAGCAAGTGCTTAGCGGCATTGAAGCCGGCCAGGTTATCGAGGGAACGGTTCAACGCCTGACTCCTTTCGGTGCTTTCGTGGATATCGGCGGCATCGACGGCTTGGTCCACATTTCCGAAATGGCTTGGAACCATGTCGAGCATCCGTCCGAAGTCGTGAAGGAAGGCGACAAAGTGAAGGTGAAGGTGCTGAAAGTGGTACCGGAAAGCGAGCGCATCAGCCTGAGCATCAAGGCCGCTCAACCGGGACCATGGGAGCGCGTAAACGAAGAGCTGGAGATCGGTTCGATCATAACGGGAACCGTTAAGCGTCTTGCCTCCTTCGGAGCTTTTGTGGAAGTGGCGCCTGGCATCGAAGGCCTGGTCCACATCTCCCAGATTGCTCATCGCCATATCGGCACTCCGCATGAAGTGCTGGAAGAAGGCCAGCAGGTGAACGTGAAGATTCTCGACATCAATCCGCAAGAGAAGCGCGTAAGCCTGAGCATCAAGGAGACCGAAGAAGCTCCTGCCCAGGAAGCCGGTTCCGAGCGTCAGCCAAGACAGTCGAGACAGCCTAGACAGCAGCGCGACGCGGCTGCCGACGAGTACATGGCCAACAACAAGAACGAGAAGCTGAGCCTGACCCTTGGAGAAAGATTCGGGGACAAACTCAGCAAGTTTAAATAAGTCGCCTTAGGTTCTAAGAATCGAAGCGAGCCGGAAGCCTCCACGGAATGTGGAGGCTTTTTTGCATGTTAGGGATGGCATTGAACATACTAGGCAGGAGGGGACTAGCTTCGGGCGCTACGGAGGTTCACATGAACGAAGGATACCTGGCAAGTTTGCTGATGGTACTTACCATGATTTTGCTGACTACCGGATGGAAGGAGGTCTTTCTCCGACAGGTCTCCCCGCGGGTGATCGGGTTGTTTATGGTAGGGTGGATCGCTTTGTCGCCGTTCTCTTTCCCCTTTGCGGGATCTAGGATTTCCCTGGTGGTTCCCCTGCTTATAGCAGGAGCGGCTGGTGCGCTGTTTCGGATGGAAGGGCTTCTGGACCGGCTTCAGGTGATCTTGTCCGGGACGCTTTGCGCCATTCTCGTTTATTTGTACACGGAAATGACACGAATGGCTCCGGCGGCAGTGCTCCTGTCACCCGAGCTGGACAAGGGGCTGCTGCTTTCTTTGACGATGCCGCTGCTTCAGAGAGAAGCCTTGAGGCAGCTGACGGCTTTGACGATTGGGCTGCTTTTCGCCCACTGGTTGCTGTCCCTTCCTCTTCTGGGGACGGCTAAGGTGCTCGGAGGCGCGGGATTTCAGGACAGGTGGTGGCTCGTGGTCTGCTTGACGCGGCTCATCTCGGAAGCTGCCTGGGGCTTAGCCGTCGCGGGCAAACGGTTGGCGTCCCTGGTTTGGAAAGAGAGGCGGGAATGACTTGGCTTGGTATGAAGGCAGATTTACGCTAGGCATCGCCATAGGGATTGTGTTCGGGATGATTGCGAGGTTTCAGATGCTCCGGACGGATTACCGGCAGTATCCGACTTATCCCCACGGGAAGATTATTCATATCGCATTGGGCTTTATAGCAGCCGGTCTTGGCGCTGTGGCGGTTCCCGCTCTCTTGAACAAAGAATATACGGCCGTCACTTTTCTGACTCTGGCCGCCCAGCAGTTTCGGGACGTGAGAAAAATGGAACGGGAAACATTGATGAAAATTGATGAGACGGAGCTGGTTCCCCGAGGGAGCGCCTATATTGAAGGAATCGCCATGGTCTTCGAGGGGAGAAACTACCTGGTTATTCTGACGGCGCTCGTCACGACTTTGTGTACCGTTCTTTTTGCCTGGTATTGGGGAGTGACGGCGGGTGTCCTCGCTCTGCTTCTGAACGCCATGCTGAAATCGGGGAAGAATTTAAAAAGCATTGTGGACGTTCAACCGGCCGAAATCCGAATCGACGGACCCGGTCTTTATGTGGACAATATTTATATAATGAATATAGGACTTGAGGACACCCGGGACAAAATGCGGAAGCATGGCATGGGCTTTATTCTGACTCCGTCTAACAAAGACGGGCGCATCTCCATAGCGAATCTGGGACAGCGGCAGGCCATCCTGCACAACCTCTCGGCGATTCTCGGGATCTACCGGGATTCCGGAGAACCTTCTCTGCTGCCGATGGCCAAACTTGATCTGGAGGACGGGAGGCTGGCCGTTTTCTTCCTGGCCCCTCAAGTTCACCTGGAGCAGGCCCTTCAAATATTGCAGCATGTGCCCCTGCTCGAGTATGCCGTCCGGCTGCCTCGCAAGGCGGAGCGCAAGGGAAGGAGCGGATAGGCCATGGCTAAGATAGTAGCCGTCGTATCCACCCAGAGAGACAAAATTGCAGGAGGAGCCCCGATCTTTCTTGCCTCCGATTCGGCCGAGCGGCAGAAGCTGGCCTTTGAGCTGGAAAAGATACTGGATGCTATGGCTCATGAACTGGATGAGGAAACCATGATCCTGGTTAATCATCATTGATCGGGGATTAGCCTTTTGGCCGGTTATTTGATATGATGAAGGTTGTGTGACAACTATATGGAACTTGGGAGTGGAGCGAATGGCAAAGCCCGTTATAGCCATTGTAGGCCGGCCGAACGTAGGCAAATCAACAATATTCAACCGGCTGATCGGGGATCGCTTGGCCATCGTGGAGGACAAACCGGGCATTACCCGTGACCGCCTTTACGGTACGGGCGAATGGCTGAATCAAAGCTTTAATGTCATTGATACCGGTGGCATCGAGATAGACGGCGAGGACGAGATCCTGAAATCGGTCCGGGTACAGGCCGAGCTTGCGATTGAAGAAGCAGACGTCATCGTGTTCATGGTAGACGGCAAGGTGGGAATAACACCGGCTGACGAAGAGATCGGCCAGCTGTTGTTCCGGTCGCATAAGCCCGTGGTGCTGGCCGTCAACAAAATCGACAATATCAAAATGCAGGAAAACATCTATGAATTCTACAGCCTGGGATTTGGAGATCCCATTGCGGTTTCCGGGGCTCATGGAATCGGAATTGGGGATTTGCTCGACGCGGCAGCCCAGCATTTTCCGGAAGACCAGGAGGATCCGTACGGCGAAGACGTCATTAAGGTCGCTCTCATCGGCCGTCCGAATGTCGGCAAGTCCTCGCTCGTGAACGCCATCCTTGGCGAGGACCGGGTAATCGTCAGTCCGGTGGCGGGAACAACCCGGGATGCCATCGATACTCCGTTTGAACGGGACGGCCAGCAGTATGTGCTGATCGATACCGCCGGAATGAGGAAGCGGGGCAAGGTATACGAAACGACGGAGAAATACAGCGTCATGCGCGCCTTGAAAGCGATTGAAAGAGCGGATGTGGTGCTGGTGGTCATTAACGGCGAGGAAGGCATTATCGATCAGGATAAGCATATTGCCGGATACGCTCACGAAGCCGGAAAGGCCGCCCTGTTCGTGGTAAACAAGTGGGATGTCGTGGAGAAGGACGACAAAACGATGAACCAGTTTACTCAGAACATCCGGGATCACTTTCTCTTCATGTCGTATGCCCCCGTCACCTTCGTATCGGCCAAAACTAAGCAGAGGCTGCATAAGCTGCTGCCGGTTGTAACAGAGGTGGCCGAGCACCATTCGATGCGGGTGCCGACTCACGTCCTGAATGACGTGGTCTCCGATGCGGTAGCGGTAACGCCGCCTCCTACGGATAAGGGACGCCGGCTGCGCGTAAATTATGCCACTCAAGTAGCAGTGAAGCCTCCGACCATCGTCTTCTTCGTTAATGATCCGGAGCTGATGCACTTTTCTTATCTGCGATACCTCGAGAACAAAATCCGGGCGTCCTTTAACTTCGAAGGAACCCCGCTTCGCTTGTTTACTCGCAGGAAATCGTCGGACGAATAGGGGGAGCGTCAAGTGCAGCTACTTGCGGTGATTATCAGTTACTTGCTCGGGTCCGTCAGCTTCAGCTTTCTGGCGGGCAAGCTGTTGAAAGGAATCGACATCCGCCAGCACGGGAGCGGCAATGCCGGAGCGACGAATACGCTCCGCATTCTGGGGAAAGGACCGGCGATCGCCGTCCTGGTACTGGATGTGGCCAAGGGCGTTGCCGCCGTCATCCTCGGCAGGTGGCTGGGAGACGGGAATCTGTGGATTCCCATTCTATGCGGACTTGCCGTGATTATCGGGCACAATTGGCCCGTTTTCTTTGGGTTCCGGGGAGGCAAGGGCATCGCCACCGCCATCGGCGTACTGGCGACCCTGAGCTTCCTGCCGGCTCTTTTTGCGGGACTTATTGCCATTCTACTAATTGTGATTACTAGATACGTCTCCCTCGGCTCACTTGTTTTTACGGCGCTGACTCCTGTCTTTCTGGCCATTATGGGCCGGGAGAGGGAGCTCTTGTGGGCCAGTCTTATCATTGCGGTTTTCGCTTACGTCCGCCATCGCTCCAATATCAAGAAGCTGATCGCGAGACAGGAGAACAAGCTGGGGGCCTCGCGCAAGCAAGGATAACTTCTACGGAACGGAGGGGAAGCCATGGCTAACAAAAAAGCGGCGGTTCTGGTAGCCGGAAGCTGGGGTACGGCTCTGGCAACCGTCCTTGCCGATAACGGGATGGAGGTCTGCCTCTGGTCCCGAAGGGAAGAGCAGGTGACGGAGATCAACCGCCGGCATACGAACAGCAGGTTTCTGAAAGACACGGTGCTGTCCGAGGCCATCTACGCGACCACGAGCCTGGAAGAGGCCGTCCGGGATGCGGAAGCTGTCATCCTGGCGGCGACCTCCGCGAGCATGCGGGAGATTGCGGGGAAGCTGCAGCCTTACCTGCCGCCGGAGGCGCTCCTCATCCATGCTACCAAAGGCTTTGAAGTGGAGACGATGAAACGGATGACCTCGGTGATCGCCGAGGAGCTTCCATCCTATGACAGCCGGCGGATCGTGGTGCTCTCGGGACCGAGTCATGCGGAGGAAGTCGTGCTCCGCTGCCCTACGACCATCGTAGTGGCCGCAGAGGAGATGGAAGCCGCCGAAGCCGCACAGGATCTGTTCATTAACAGCCATTTCCGGGTCTATACGAATCCGGACGTTACCGGAGTCGAGATCGGCGGGGCTCTCAAAAATATTATAGCGCTTGGAGCCGGATTAACCGACGGGCTCGGCTTTGGCGATAACGCCAAGGCGGCGCTGATGACCCGGGGCTTGGCGGAGATCGCCCGGCTCGGCACGGCGATGGGAGCCAATCCTCTGACTTTCGCGGGACTCGCGGGTGTCGGGGATCTTATCGCGACCTGTACGAGCAAGCACAGCCGCAACTGGAGAGCCGGCTATATGATCGGTCAGGGAGCCGCACTCGAAGAGGTGCTGGAGAAGATGGGCATGGTGGTCGAGGGGGTCAAAACGACCCAGGCCGCTCATATTCTAGCCCAAAGGTATGAGGTGGCGATGCCGATTACCGATGCTTTGTTCCGGGTTCTGTTCGAAGGCAAAACGCCTGAGGAAGCCGTAGAGGATCTCATGGGAAGGGTAAGGACGCACGAGATTGAGGACATCGCCCAGGAAGCCTCGGCCAAATGGGTACCTTAGCCCACACCTTGCCGGAGCTCGCTTCATAAACTACCTTAGTCCGCATTAGGGAACTGGGAGGTTATGAAGGTGAGCGACAAAAATGTGCAGAAGGACGTTCTGAACGCGATTAATAGCAAGACCGGCAAAAAGGTGACGGAGAAGGACATCAGCAAGCTGGCTAGCGGAGTAAAACCGTCGACGCTTCAAAGCGAGGAACAGCTCCGGCAGCTGATTAAGCAAGTATCCGGCATGGTTAACATCCCGGTTTCGGAATCTACCGTAAACGACATTATCCAAGCCGTTAAGGGCAGCAATCTGAATACGGGAAGCCTCGAACAGCTGATGAAAATGATGGCAAGCAAGAAGAAATAAGGATCCGGCCGGCCGGTTGGATGTGAGCCATGGGAATGCTTTAGGCATCCCGTGGTTTTTTTATGCCGTGAATGCTATAATCTAGGGTAGACTTTGCAGCTGGGATCGGTGATCGTATGAGCAGTATGGACAAAATGTGGGCTTCGTTCTATGCAATCGGGCTGATGCTGCTGGCAAGCGTAATCATTACCTTCGCCAGGCACAAGACGAAAGGGATTGTCCGCTTCGTCTTGTCTTTCATTGCCTTCGTCTTGTTTATTCCGATTTTTTTGCTGATGCTGGCTTCTATGTTTTAAAGAGAGAAGGAGAAACGGTATGATTGAATTAAAAGGGCGGAACGTAACCAAATCGCTGGAAAACGGCCAAGGCAAGACGATTCTGGATCTGGCCTTGAAGCACGAGGTGGATTGGGGCTTCTCCTGCACCCGGGGAACATGTGCTAGATGCCGCTGTTTGATAACGGAAGGGTTGGACCAGTTGGCCAAGCCTACCGATGAGGAACTGGACCGGCTGGAGCCGGAGGAGCTGGAGCAGGGCTTCCGGCTGGGCTGCCAGGCGATTGTCAAAGGGACAGGCCCGGTCACGGCGGTATGGAAGCCATATTTCTAAGAGAAATCAGGTAATGATGAATGACTAATCATGAAGCATGCCGGAAGCTTCCGGCTTCTATGGCCGAGGCGCTCCGCCTGCTGGCTGACCGGCTCGCTCCCTATCAGGGGGCATGGATGGTCGGAGGCAGCTGCGGGCTGCTTTTGCATGGGCTCCGCCTACCGAACGAGCCGCGCGACCTCGATCTGTACGCGGACCGGAATCACGTCGGGGACATGCATCGTTTACTGGCGGATAGGGCGGAGGATGAGCAGCAGCACAGCCGGACCGACCGGTATGACTCCGTTCTCAGCCACTACAGGGTGAGCGGGGTTAACGTGGAGCTCGTGGGCGGTTTCGAAATCCGCGCCACCGGTTCCCTCTACCGGGTGGAAACGGATGTGCTGAAGCCTTATGCGGCTATCCCTTCCATCGACAAGCGGATACGGGTCATGCCGCTTGCCCATGAGCTGGTCTTTAACCTGCTCCGCGAGCGGGAAGACCGGTACGAGCCGGTGGCGGCGGCGATGAAAGCCAACCCGGCCGCTCATATGCCTGCCCTCGGTGCGATTGTACAGGGCAACCGGCTATCCCTAGAGCTGCTGAGGAAATTGGAGAGCCTCACCGAATACCCGCTTACGAAGGAGGGCGATAGCCATGCACCCGGAGATTCATTTCCTGCCGGATGACCGCAAGGTGACCGTCCGGCCGGGAACCACTCTGCTCGATGCCGGACGCCGGGCTCGGGTCCAGATCCGGACGCGCTGCGGAGGCAAGGCTGCCTGCCTCATGTGCAAGGTTCGGGTACCGGATCAGACCGGACTGGCCCCAATGAACAAAAACGAAGAGCTGAAGCTCGGAAGCCAGAGCACGGAAGGGTACCGTTTGGCCTGCCAGGCCAGGGTAACCGGTCCGGTGTCGGTCCATGTGCCGGAAGACCCGCTGAAGGCGGCTGTCCGGGCCCAGCTTCAGAAACAAAAGGAGGACCAGGAATGGTAAAGGCCAGAATGTTGCTTTTTCCGTGCCTTCTCTTTCTTCTGCTGGTAACGTCCGGATGCATGTATTCGGAGGAGAAGATCAAGCAGAATCAGCTGGCTACCGGGGAATTTATCACGGTCGTCCAGAACGCCGTGGATGAATTTCATAAGCGCCGGGGGGTTCTGCCCATCAAGACCAAAGAGGAGGACACCCCCCTCTATGAGAAGTATTTGATAGACTTCAAGAAGCTGAAGGACTACAACGTTCTGAGCACCATCCCCGGAAACGCGTTTGAGAACGGAGGGACGGCTCTCTACGTCCTGGTGGATGTCGAAACCTCCCCCAAGGTCAAGATGATGGACCTGCCGTCCTACCAGCGCATGGTGGACCTGCAGAAGGAGATTGATGCTTACAAGGCCAAGAACCAAGGGGCGCTCCCCAAAGGGCAACCCCTTGCCGAAGGCTTCTCCTATATCGACTATACCAAGCTGAAGAAAAAGGAACTCTCCCTCCAGAGTCCTTATTCGCGTACCTCCCTATCCGCCATCATGGATGATACGGGAAAAGTAGGCATCGATTACGGCCCTGAGATCGCCAAAGCCATGAGCCGCAAGGGACTTACCTCGGCAGATCCCGGTAAGGACCTCCGGTCTCTTCTGGTCGAGGAGGGGTATTTCGTGCCGGCCCGATCCTTTCCCTACACGTGGAAGAACGGCGAACCGACCGTAACCAGGGAATAAAAAGGAAGAACCCGCATTGTCCGGACGACAAAGCGGGTTCTTCCTTTTTATAGAAGCTTCCCATGACTAGGAATAATCAGAAGGGAAGGGACATAACGATTACCGTATGCTGTTTTGGCCGCCCTTTTTCACGGACCTGTTGTCCCCACAGAAAAAAGCTAGTAAAAAACAGGCATACTCTATGAACGGCTACATATAGTTATACTAGTCCAAGTAATGCACGAGTGTGGCCGCATCACGAGCCCGAACATCCGGGAATGGCTTCCAGGCTCCCTGATGCCTGATCCGATAACGGGAGCTTCCTCTTATTAGGGATCGGGCGCCAAGTCCAAGGTTCGAACGCTGCCGCTATTATCGTCATTCCAACTTGTAGGAGGAGATCTCATTGGAGAAAATCGACATCTTTAAGGACATTGCCGAACGTACCGGCGGGGATATCTACCTGGGGGTCGTCGGTGCCGTCCGCACAGGCAAGTCCACGTTTATCAAGCGTTTCATGGAAGCCGGCGTTCTGCCCAATATCCGCAATGAGTCGGATCGGGCACGCGCCACCGATGAGCTCCCGCAAAGTGCGGCAGGGCGGACGATCATGACGACCGAACCGAAGTTCGTGCCGAATACCGCCGTCCAGATTGCCGTCTCGGAAGGCTTAAACGTCAATGTCCGCCTCGTGGACTGCGTAGGCTACGCGGTGGAGGGAGCCAAAGGCTACGAGGATGAGAACGGTCCCCGGATGATCTCAACGCCATGGTTCGATGAGCCGATTCCCTTCGAGGAAGCGGCCGAGATCGGAACGCGCAAGGTCATTCAGGAGCATTCCACCCTTGGCGTCGTGGTCACGACAGACGGCAGTATCTCCGAAATCCCCCGTTCCTCCTACGTACAGGCGGAAGAAAGGGTGATTGCGGAGCTGAAGGAAGTCGGAAAGCCCTTTGTTCTCATTATTAACTCCACGAGACCGAACAGCGAATCGGCACTCGAGCTTCGTACCGAGCTTGCCGCCAAATATGAT
The DNA here is from genome assembly GCF_032268605.1 of Paenibacillus aurantius. Classification (NCBI taxonomy): domain Bacteria; kingdom Bacillati; phylum Bacillota; class Bacilli; order Caryophanales; family Paenibacillaceae; genus Paenibacillus; species Paenibacillus aurantius. The sequence goes on along the minus strand of NZ_CP130318.1, from coordinate 3,746,602 downwards.
ATCCCGGTGATGACCTTGAGCGTAGCCCAAATGGGAGAAGACGAATGCCTGTCCGTTCTGAGAGAAGTCCTATACGAATTCCCGGTCCATGAAGTAAACGTCAATCTTCCGAGCTGGGTCATGGTGCTGCAGGAAAATCACTGGCTGCGGAGCCACTTCGAGAATTCCGTAAGGGATACGGTTCAAGACATCCGCCGGCTGCGGGACGTGGACCGGGTGGTCGGGCAATTCTCCGAGTATGACTTCATTTCAAGAGCCGCTCTTGCGGACATGAACATGGGTCAGGGCGTCGCGGAAATCGATCTGTATGCGCCCGACGAGCTCTACGACAAAATCCTGATGGAGGTCGTGGGGGTTGAGATCCGGGGCAAAGATCATCTTCTTCAGCTCATGCAGGAGTTTACCCACGCCAAAAGGGAATACGATCAATTTGCCGAAGCTCTTGAAATGGTCAAAACGACAGGCTACGGCATCGCCCCGCCGACCTTGGCCGAAATGGCTTTGGACGAACCCGAGCTTATCCGGCAGGGAGCCCGCTTCGGGGTTCGGCTGAAAGCAACCGCGCCATCCATTCATATGATCCGCGTGGATGTCGAATCGGAGTTCTCCCCAATCATCGGGACAGAGAAGCAAAGCGAAGAGCTGGTTCGTTACCTGATGCAGGATTTCGAGGACAACCCGCTCAAAATCTGGGAATCCGATATTTTCGGCCGGTCGCTCCATTCCATTGTACGGGAAGGGATCCAGGGCAAGCTTGCCATGATGCCGGACAATGCCCGCTACAAGCTTCAAGAGACGCTGGGCCGGATCATCAACGAAGGCTCCGGCGGACTGATCGCTATCATCCTTTAAAGCTTGGTTTACTGGCAGATAACCCCGGGTATAGGAAGCCGCTTCCAGTCTACGGACCGGAAGGCTCCTTCCCGGGCTTTTCGCATGTCGAAATAACGGTGCAGGACTTGCAAATACCCCTTAGGTATATTACTATAGTTTTGACCGTTGAGGCTCACCGCATGTATATTTTGCGGGAAAACCGTTAAAACAAGAGATAACAGAACGACCAGCAGAAGGAGGTGAATGACATGAATAAATCCGAATTGATTACCAAGGTAGCTGAATCCTCCGAGCTTTCCAAGAAGGACGCCACCAAAGCGGTAGAAGCCGTGTTCGATGCCATTTCCGAAGCCCTGCAAAGCGGAGATAAGGTTCAACTTGTTGGATTTGGAAATTTCGAGGTTCGTGAACGTTCCGCCCGTAAAGGACGCAATCCTCAGACGGGAGAAGAAATCGAAATCGCCGCCAGCAAAGTGCCTTCTTTCAAGCCAGGTAAAGCTCTGAGAGACGGAATCCAATAGTCGGCTTATCGTACATACGAGTACCCAGCGACTTATTGATATGAAGCCGTATCTGCCTCTTATGTGGATGCGGCTTTTCTGCGTAAACTAGCATTGACAACTCCCACCGAACTGGTTTATTATATTTTTGCGCAGTACGTCGGGGTATGGCGCAGCCTGGTAGCGCGCACCCTTGGGGTGGGTGAGGTCGCACGTTCGAATCGTGTTACTCCGACCATGAAAGAGACACCGTCAAGGCCGGTGTCTCTTTCTTTTTGCCTGCCTAATGCTAATCGGGATAAGAGAGAGCCTCCGGTTGACTTCCGGACGGATTTACAGCATCATAGAGGGAAGGATCGAAGAACGGAGGATTAGAGTTGATGGAGCAGAACCAAGCCGAATATTTCGTGATCAAAGCCAAAGAGAACGGGGTCCAGGTCATCGGACTTACCCGGGGCCAGCATACTAAGTTTCATCATACGGAGAAGCTGGACAAGGGAGAGGTCATGATTGCTCAGTTCACCGATTTTACCTCGGCGGTCAAGATCCGGGGGAAAGCTGTCGTCATGACGAAATTCGGAGAAATCCACACGGAAGAATAAGAGCTCCCAAGCAGGCATAGCCTGCTTTTTTCTATTGTAGAATGAGGTATAAGGCTTGGATAAGGAGGAATCGCGATGCGCAGCTCCATCCGCATTATACTGACATTCGCGCTTACCGGGTCGGTAGCGGCGGCCATGGCCTGGCTGCCCCAGCTTGACAAAGGGCGCACCCGAGGTGAACTGGCCGTCTTCCGTACGAACCAGCTGCCTGCCTTGAACGAGCAGAATTTGGTCGATCAACTGGGCGGTCTTCCGTTTCGGCTCGACATTGGGCATGTACAGTGGAGTCATTCCGTGCTCCAGGTGGATCTGCTGTCTTACGGAACTCCTAGGGAGAGCGACATTTACCGTGATCTGTATGAGCTGACCCGCTTCGGGTTGCTGCGGACCTCCAATGTCTCCCAGGTGACGGTCCGGGTATTGGACCAGACGGGAGGTGGCTCGCGCAACGGTCCGCTTCTGATGGCCATGGATGCAAGAAGAGAGGATACGGGGGATGGGCGGGCGGCCGAATTGAAGCCGGACCGGCCGGATTTGGCGGAGCAGCTTAGAAAGCTGTACCGGATTTCTTATACCTCCAGATGGAACGACAAAACGGGAGAGCCCCGGTAACGTTGATTGTACGGCTGGATTAAATAATGCTATAATTATAAGCTGTAGCTTTGGAACGTATTGTTAATGATGGCGGAGGCGCAAGATGAATAAATTATCCATCCAGAATTTGGCCAGGTGGTATACCGATTACGATATGATCCGCACCTATACGGACCTTCCTTCTTACCCGGAGGTCCGGACAAGGCTTCTTTTGGCTGCCCTTGAGGAAGAGGGAGTCGGGGAGGAGCGGAGAACCCTATACGCCCTGGTTGTCTCCCTGGTCCAAATGGGATTGGATACCCACCAGACGGTGCCTGTGCGCAGTGAACGGAAAGACAAGCCCGCTGCCCGGTCCCTTCAGTTGAAGGTGCTGGCCGGTGACTACTTCAGCGCCCGTTATTATGATCTGCTGGCGCGGGCGGGTGAGATCGAGATGATTGATCGGATCGCTTCCGCCATCTGTGAAGTCAACCGCAAGAAAATGAATTTCTATCTTCAAACCAGACAAGCCGTCATCGGCCCGGAAGAGTGGCTGGATCAGAAGGTTTCCATTCAGATGGAAATGTTTCTTCTTTTCCACTATTTGATGACCGGGAAGAGAACGGCGGAATGGCCCGACCTTCTGAGGAGTGCGACCTGCCTAGAGATATTGGCGGCGGAGTACATGGCGGAAGGCCAAGCGGAAGAAGAGCAGGATTCCTGGATTTATTGGTATCTTATCCATAGCGCTGCAGCGGACGACAGGAAACAGATTCAATCGGACCGCTGCACGCCCAAAACGAAAGAGGCTCTCTTCGTCAAATACCGGGTACGGGAAAGGCTTGCTTCTTTGCTGGAAAGGGAGCTGCTCCGGTTCGAGAAGATAGGAAACGGGATGTCGAACGGGAAGCTGGCGGCAGAGGTGGAATCCGCCTCTGCCGCTTGGAAGGACTGTCTTAAAGGAAACAAAGTGCTGGAAGAGCGATAAGGGAGTCGTCAGGATATGAAGAACAAAGAACAGTTCGTCCATTCCGTATTCGAGAGCATCGCTCCCAAATACGACTTGATGAACGACATATTGAGCTTTCGCCGGCATAAAGCCTGGAGAAGCTTTACGATGAAGAAGATGAAGGTGCCTGCGGGAGCGACAGCCATCGATCTGTGCTGCGGAACGTGCGATTGGACGCTTTCTCTTGCCAAAGCGAGCGGCACAGGGCCCATTGTAGGGCTGGACTTCAGCCAGCATATGCTGGATTACGGGGCGGAGAAGGTCAAGGCTGCCGGCCGGAACGAGCAAATTACGCTCGTACAAGGTAATGCCATGAGTCTTCCTTATGATGACCATTCCTTTGACTATGCCACCATCGGCTTCGGGCTTCGGAACGTACCGGACCTGGAGCAGGTGCTTAGGGAAATGCAGAGGGTCGTGAAGCCCGGCGGACAAGTGGTCTGCCTGGAGCTTTCCAAGCCTACCTGGCAGCCGTTCAAATCCATTTATTACTTTTACTTTCAGCGGCTTCTTCCGCTCATGGGCAAGCTGATTGCCAAGCGCTACGAACAGTACAAATGGCTTCCCGAATCCTTAGTCAGCTTTCCCGATCACCAGCAGCTAGCCGGCATTTTCCGGCAGATCGGACTGACGAATGTCCAAGCCTATCCGCTGACGGGAGGAATCGCCGCCCTTCATATCGGATTCAAGGAGAACATCAAGCAGGGACCGGAGGCAAGCCAACATGCGTAAAGTTAAAATTTTTCTTGAAATGATCAAATTCGAGCATACGTTATTCGCCCTTCCCTTTGCCTTCATGGGAGCCCTGCTTGGTGCGGTTGTCATGTTCGGGCATCTTCCAAGCTGGGGCCAGATCGGCTGGATAACCCTTGCCATGTTCGGGGCACGGAGCGCCGCGATGGGACTTAACCGGGTCATCGATAAGGTTTTCGACAAGAAGAATCCCCGCACAGCGGGGAGGGCCATCCCGGCGGGTCTGTTGTCTTCGAAGGAAGTTCTATTGTTTATTGCGGTTTCCTTTGTCCTCTTGTTTGTAGCGGCCTCTCAGCTCAGCACCCTGGCGATGAGCCTGCTACCGGTTGCTGTTTTTTTTCTGGTCTTTTACTCTTATACGAAGCGGTTTACCTGGCTGTGCCATGTCATTCTGGGTCTAACCATTGCCCTGGCTCCGCTCGGGGGCTGGGTCGCCGTAACCGGAAGCGTCAATGCTGCCGCCATGGTATTCTATTTCTCCATTGCCTTCTGGACGGCGGGCTTCGACGTCATCTATGCCTGCGGGGACATCGAGTTTGACCGCAAAGAAGGACTTTATTCCATTCCAAGCCGGTTCGGGCTTGAGAAGGCGCTGCTACTGGCCAAAGTATTCCACCTCATTACGGCGGTTGGCCTGATTATCTTGTTCTTTATGACGGACTTGAGCTGGTGGTACTTCGCCGGGCTTATGATCGCTTATTTGATTCTTATCTATGAGCACCGGCTTGTTTCTCCGACGAATCTGTCCAAGCTGAACACGGCCTTCTTTACCTTGAATGGGGTGCTCAGCATTGTGATGTTCGTCTTTACCCTCGTCGATCTGTCGGTGCGTTATTTATGAACAGGCCGTGGATTGTCGGAATAACGGGGGCGAGCGGTGCCGTTTACGGAGTTACGCTGTGCCGGTACCTGCTCGAGTTTGGCTGCCGGGTTCATCTCGTCATTACGGATGCCGGCTGGCGGGTGCTGCATGACGAACTGGACTGGAACGCCTCCAAACGGAAGGAGATGCTGGAGAAGCATTTTCCGGATGCGGGAGACCGGCTGACCTACCATCCGATCCAGGATATTGGGGCGAGTATCGCGAGCGGTTCGTTCCGGACCGCCGGTATGGTCATTGTCCCCTGCTCCATGGGAACCTTGGCGGGGGTGGCACGAGGCGCGTCGGACAATTTGCTGGAGCGTGCGGCTGACGTTATGCTGAAGGAAGGACGTCCCCTGCTCCTGGTTCCGAGGGAAAGTCCGCTTCATTCCATTCATCTAGAGAACATGCTGACCTTATCCCGGATGGGGGCGCGTATCATCCCGGCTATGCCTGCTTTTTATCATAAGCCTGCATCCATACAGGAGATGGTGGATTTTCTGGTAGGCAAGGTTATGGATTCGATGGGAATCGAGCATGATGTATACAGAAGATGGGGAGAAAATCATGAACAACAGGAGATTTCGCTTAGGAAGAATTAATTTCACGAATGTTTGGCCGATTTATTATCATTTTCCGGAGGCAAGGTTCCGGGATCGGATCGAGCTGGTTTCCCAGGTGCCGACCATGCTTAATCAGGCGCTGGCCGAAGGCGAAATCGACGCCAGTCCGGTATCCTCCTTTGCTTACGGCGCCAACTTCAAAGATTACGTTCTTCTGCCGGATTTATCGGTTAGTGCGGGGAATCGGGTCAAATCCATTCTGCTTTTTCACGAGAAGCCCATTGAGGAAATTGCGAACGGAAGGGTCATGCTGCCGACCACTTCGGCGACCTCGGTTAATCTTCTCAAAATTCTATTGGAGAAATTCCATCAGGGCCGCCCGGATTACCGGTATGCCGCTCCATCCCTTGAGGAAATGATGCAGGAGGCGGACGCTGCCCTGCTTATCGGCGATGACGCTATCCGGGCCGGATGGGCCAATACGAAGTACAAGGTCACCGATCTTGGGGAAGAGTGGCACCGGTTGACCGGTCTTGGCATGACCTTCGCCGTTTGGGTGGTCCGTAAGCAGGCGGCTGAAGCCGCACCGGAGTTGATTAACGAATTGTATGAAGCCTTTCTGGGGAGCAAAGAACAGGGCCTGCGGGATCCCGGTGAGATGATTGCCGAGGCGGCGGATCGGATCGGAGGCACCGAGGAGTATTGGAAGCAGTATTTTGCCAATCTCTGTTATGATTTCGGTCCTGACCAATGGAAGGGACTGGAGCTGTACTACCGGTATGCTTACGAATTGGGACTGGTTCATGAGCCGGTGGATCTGCAAATCTGGGGGTATAAATCCGCTAAACGGGTGAAACAATGAAGATTATAGATATTTATTCCAGGTATAAAAAAGATTTGGCCAATATCGAGAAAGAGCTGGAGAGCAGCGTTCAGTCCGATCATGCTCTTCTGAACGAGACCTCGGTTCATCTTCTGAAGGCAGGCGGAAAGCGGATCCGGCCTGTCTTTGTCCTGCTCGCCGGCCGGTTTGGGAATTATGACCTGGAAACGCTCAAAAATGTCGCTGTGTCCATGGAACTCATCCATATGGCTTCTCTGGTTCATGACGACGTCATTGACGATGCGGCTACCCGACGGGGGCAGCCTACCGTCAAGTCCAAATGGGACAACCGGATTGCGATGTACACGGGAGACTATATCTTTGCGAGAGCCCTTGGCGTCGTAACCCGGCTGCCCCAGCCCGAGATTCACCAAATCATGTCGCATGCCATCGTGGAAATGAGCGTCGGGGAGATGGAGCAGATCCGGTTCTTCTTTCATACCGGCCAGACCGTGAGGGATTACCTTCTCCGGATCAAGCGCAAAACGGCTTATTTAATCGCGATTAGCTGCCAGCTGGGTGCGGTGGCGGCAGGAGCCTCTGCAAGCGTTTGCGACAAACTGTACCGTTTCGGTTATAATGTAGGAATGGCGTTCCAAATCCGCGATGACGTGCTTGATCTTAACGGGACGGAGCAGCAGATTGGCAAACCGCCAGGGAGCGATATCAAGCAGGGCAACATTACCCTGCCGGTGCTGTTTGCCCTTCAGGATCCGCAGCGGAAGGTTCTTCTTCTTGAGCAGATTGAGAGCATCCGGGAAGCGGAGGGGCAAGGGGATGTCACCCCTTTTCTGGAAGCCATCCGGCGTTCCGGAGGAGTGAAGAGGGCGGAGGACTTGGCGTCCCGCTACATTGACAGAGCCATCGAAGCATTGGACGGGCTCCCCGCCCGGCAAGCGAAGAAGGACCTCATCCGCATCGCGCATTTCGTGGGGAATCGTTCCTATTAAGTCGACATTATTAGAATTCAGGAGGAGTTAAGGCATGGAAAGAAGCTTTATTATGGTTAAGCCGGACGGAGTCCAGCGCGGATTAATTGGTGAAGTCGTTAAGCGTCTGGAGCAGAAAGGCTTCCAGCTGGCGGCTGCCAAGCTGATGGTGATCTCGCGCGAGCAAGCGGAGAAGCATTATGCTGAGCATCAAGGAAAATCCTTCTATGAAGAACTGATTTCCTTCATCACATCCGGACCGGTTTTCGGAATGGTTTGGCAGGGGGATCAGGTTATTACGATTTCCCGCATGCTGATGGGCAAAACCAACACGCTGGACGCTCAGCCCGGAACCATCCGCGGAGATTTCGCCGTACATACCGGCAATAACATCATTCACGGCTCTGACTCTCCGGAGAGCGCGGAACGTGAAATCGCGAACTTCTTCCGGGAGGAAGAAATCGTGAATTACGAAAGAACCATCCAAAAGTGGATCTAACCCGGCAGGAATCCGCCGATCCGTATGGAATTGTTGAAGAGACATAACGGATTGGTGGAGAGTGATGGGTATGGAAATAACGGAAGACCGGGATTTTGCTCAATTTGTTAAGAAGATCAAAGAGCTGACATCCATCGATTTGAATCAATACAAGGAAGCCCAGATGAAACGAAGGCTTACTACGCTTCGGATGAAGAAGGGCTTTTCTTCGTTCGGCGCGTTCTATGACGCGATAGCGGGAGACAAGAGGCTGCTTTATGAGTTTCTGGACCGCATGACGATCAACGTTTCGGAATTCTGGCGCAACCCCAACCGTTGGGAAGTGCTTCAGACGAAATTTCTGCCGGAGATGCGCCGTAGGCACACACGAGTGAAGTGCTGGAGTGCCGCCTGCTCGACAGGGGAAGAGCCTTATACACTATCGATGATTCTCGCTGATCTCGGTGCCCAGGGAGAAGTTCAGATTACCGCAACGGATATAGATGAGGGTGCATTGGAAAAGGCCCGTCAAGGGACTTATCCGGACCGGTCCGTAAGGGATGTTCCGGCCGCTATGCTGGCGCGCTATTTCCGAAAGGAAGGCAGCGAGTACCGCGTGACGGAAGAACTGAAGAAGCCGATCCGGTTTCAGAAGCAGAATCTGCTGACCGACCGGTTCGAGCCGGGACAGGACTTGATCATATGCCGCAACGTCATGATTTATTTTACCGAAGAGGCGAAGCAGCTTCTCTATCACAAATTTTCGGATGCTCTTAAGCCGGGCGGCATTCTTTTTGTGGGGAGCACGGAGCAGATTTTTACTCCGGGGCAATACGGACTGGAGCCGGCGGATACTTTTTTCTACCGTAAACTGTAGCAGGAGGGCCTTATCTTGGAGTGTTACCGGATAAGCACTAGAGTGCGGCCCAGGACCTGGGGTATACCCGGCCAAACGGTTGCCCATACTAGTCGTAGAAAGGTATTTTCAGGAGGTCCGTCTATGGACAAAAGAAAGGTCATTACCGCCTACCGCCGGGGAATGATCAGCAGAGAAGAGTGCGCTCAAATTCTCGGGATTGATTCCATGCTGCTTTTTCGTGCCGTCAGCGACAACCGGTTTGATCCGCCGGTGACGAACCGGGCGAAGGAGTCTCTCAAAGGTTGATTCTCTTTTTGGAAGCTGGGCCGCGATGTCCATCATGGTTTGCGTAAGGCAGACCGGGGGGCTTGCGGCCTTTTTGGCGTGCGGTTACCAAGCTAGCGTTTCTTGTCAAACCGTGACACCTATACTATAATTAGCACATAAAAGCGCTAAAGCGTGTTTGGCGCAAGAGGTTTTGGGATAACGAGGGGAGCTTACGACGTGAGATACTTAACGGCAGGAGAAACACACGGCCCGCAGCTGACGGCCATTATTGAAGGAATGCCCAGCAACCTGAAGGTTGCTCTGGACAATATCAATTTCCAGCTGGCCCGCAGGCAGAAGGGATACGGCCGGGGACTGCGGATGCAGATCGAGAAGGATACGGCTCAGCTGAAAGGCGGAGTCCGGCACGGCCAAACGACCGGAGCGCCCATCGCGTTGGTGGTGGAGAACAACGACTGGAAGCACTGGACCAAAATCATGGGCTCCGAGCCGGTCGATGAAGACAACGAAGGAAGAAGAAGGGTGCACCGCCCCCGTCCGGGACATGCGGATCTGAACGGCGGCTTGAAATATAACCAGAAGGACCTGCGGAACATTCTGGAGAGATCCAGTGCCCGTGAAACGACGGCCCGCGTAGCGGTCGGAGCTTTGGCTCGGGAGCTGTTGGCCGAATTCGGGATTAAGGTGGCCGGACAGGTTCTGCGCATCGGCGATGTGGAAGCGAAGCGGTCCGACCTCTCCTTGGATGAACTGATCCGAATGACGGAAGAGTCTCCGGTACGGGTAGCGGACAAAGAAGCGGAAGCGAAGATGATTGCGGCTATCGATGCGGCCAAGGAAGACGGGGATACGTTAGGCGGCATTGTGGAAGTCATTGTGGAAGGAGTGCCGGTCGGACTCGGCAGCCACGTCCAATGGGATCGGAAGCTCGATGGGCGGATTGCCCAGGCGGTGCTCTCCATACAAGCATTCAAAGGCGTGGAATTCGGCATCGGCTTCGAGGCGGCGTCGCTCCGGGGCTCTAAGGTCCATGACGAAATCCGCTATAATGAAGAGAAGGGCTTCCACCGGGCTTCCAACCGCGCCGGCGGTTTGGAAGGCGGAATGACCACGGGAGAGCCGGTTGTCGTACGCGGCGTCATGAAGCCGATCTCGACCCTCTATAAGGCCCTTCAAAGCGTTGACATTGATACGAAGGAAACGTTCACCGCTCAAGTAGAACGCTCCGATACATGTGCCGTTCCGGCAGCGGGCGTCATCATGGAGAATGTGGTGGCTTGGGAGATCGCGCAAGCTTTCATGGAAAAATTCGGCGGGGACTCCATCGAAGAAATTCGGGCGAACCTGGCGAATTACCAAGCCCAAGTGGAGAGCTACTAGGATGAGAGAGCTGCAGGTTAACTTAAGGGACCGTTCCTATCCCATCTACATTGGAGAGGGAATCCTCGACGAGATCGCTTCCTTGTTCGAGAAGCATGACATTCGCAAAGCTTCTCCTTTAATGATCGTTACCGACGAGCATGTGGCTCCCGTGTATCTGGATCGGATAACGCAAAGTCTAATGGCGGGCGGCTATCAAGTCGCCTCTTACGTGGTAGCCGCAGGAGAAAGGTCCAAAGCCCTCAGCGTACTCGAGGACATTATCGGTGCTGCCTTGGATGCGGGCCTCGACCGAAGCTCCGCCATCGTGGCTCTTGGCGGCGGTGTTGTGGGGGACCTCGCCGGCTTCGTGGCCGCAAGCTACATGAGAGGAATCCGTTTCGTTCAGATTCCTACAACCATTCTTGCTCATGACAGCAGCGTCGGCGGCAAGGTTGCCGTCAATCATCCGAAGGCGAAGAACATTATCGGTGCATTTCATCAGCCCGAGCTCGTTCTCTACGATACGGCCACGCTTCGGACGCTTCCCGAGCGCGAGATTCGCGCCGGGTTATCCGAAATGATCAAGCACGGCTTGATCTGGGATGCGGAATTTACGGCTTGGCTGGATCAGCATGCGGAGGAGATTCTGGCCCTTGAGCATGATAAGCTGGAATACGGCCTATACATGGGCTGCCAGGTCAAAGCGTATGTCGTTTCCCAAGATGAGAAGGAAAACGACCTGAGGGCTATTCTTAACCTCGGCCACACGATAGGTCATGCACTGGAAGCGGTCGCCGGCTACAACGAGCTTCTTCACGGGGAAGCCATTTCCATCGGAATGGTCGGCTCTGCTAAGCTGGCTGTGAGAATGGGCCGTTCGGTACGGATCTACACCGAGACGAAGCGCATTCTGGCCAAATTCGGACTGCCGGTCCGGCTGCCGGAGCACCTCGATACCGACCGGATTATGAAAGCGATGATGCACGACAAGAAATTTAAGGAAGGCCGCACGGTCTTTGTCCTGCCTACGGAAATCGGCCGGGTTGAAATCAACAAGCAGGTTCCGGTCGAGTGGGTCAGAGAAGTAGTGGAAGAACTGAAGCGGGAGGCCTAGATGATGTGGGTACGTGGAATTCGCGGTGCGACTACCGTGGAGAACAATGAAGAGCAAGAAATCTTGCAGGCGACCATCGAGATGCTGAATCAGATTGTAGTGGAGAACGACGTGGTTCCGGAAGACATCGCGAGTGTCTTCATCACGACAACGGAAGATTTGACCGCCACGTTCCCGGCGAGAGCCATTCGCCAGATGGGCGGCTGGGAGCTGGTCCCCTTGATGTGCTCCATCGAGATCCCGGTGAAGCCGAGCCTGCCGAAATGCATTCGACTGATGGTTCATATTAACACCACCAAGAAACAGAACGAAATCCGCCATGTTTATTTAAATGAAGCCAAAAGCCTACGTCCCGATATTGTACAGGCGAAAGGGTAAAGGCTGCTTTCCAGGCATTGACGGATCGTCGTCAGGTAAGGTAATATGAAGGAAGAAGAGTTGAGATGAGTTGAGATATGTTGAGCGGAGTCGAGGGAGACAGGATGAGAAGCACGGGCTTCTTGGGCCATGTCCGATTTATTTGACTATTCCGAACTCCTTACATATTACAACGTTTGCCTCTGCCTTCCGGCAGAGGTTTTTTTGTTTAAATCATCAACTCCCCCATACCAAAGGAGAGGTGCCCATGTATACCCCTGAGCTGCAGGAGATTATCCGCTACGCCAAAACCTTCAACCTGATTCCCGTTGTCCGGCATTTGCTGGCGGACACCGAAACCCCGATTCGCGTGTTTCAGCAATTTCACGAGGAGCCCCGGGCGTTTCTGCTGGAAAGTGTGGAAGGCGGGGTTAAATGGGCGCGTTATTCCTTTATCGGGACCGATCCCTTCCTGATGATCCGCGGAAAGAACGGAGCGATCGAAGTCACGAAGGGCTCGGAGACGAAGGTCCATCACGAGAAGCCGCTGGAGGTGCTGAAAGCCTACCTGAGGGCTTACCGCAGTCCTTCCCTGCCGGATATGCCCCGATTGACCGGAGGGGCGGTCGGCTTTTTCGGATACGATCTCCTTCAGTATTATGAGAACCTTCCGAAGCACCGGACGGACGATCTGCAAATGAACGACATTCAGTTCATGTTCTGCGACCAGCTGGTCGTCTTCGACCACTTCAAGCAGCAGCTGAAGGTTATCGCGAATGTGCATGTCCCTCCGTTTGCCTCCGATGCGGAAATTGCCGAGGAATACAACCGGACCTGTGCCCGAATCGACGCCACGATCGAGAAGCTGAGAAGACCGCTGGCCCCTTCGCACCTGACCCAGCACACCATTCCGGAAGAAGTGGAGCTGGGGGAAATCCAATCGAACGTCACCAAAGAGAAATTCATCTCCAATGTCGAGCAGGCGAAGGAATACATCCGGGCCGGGGATATTTTTCAGGTGGTGCTATCCCAGCGCTTTGAGATTGAGACCGCCGTTTCGCCCCTGCAGGTGTACCGGGTGCTGAGAACGATGAATCCCTCCCCCTATATGTATTATCTGAAAATGGACGACGAGGTCATCGTGGGCACTTCTCCCGAGCTGCTTGTCCGGGTGGAGGATCACAAGGTAGAAACCCGGCCGATTGCCGGGACCCGGCCGCGCGGCCGCACCACGGAAGAGGATTTGGCGCTCGAGAAGGAATTGCTGGCGGACGAGAAGGAACGGGCGGAGCATCTGATGCTCGTAGATCTCGGAAGGAACGACATCGGGCGGGTAGCGAAATTCGGAACGGTGAAGTGCGATACGTTCATGGAAGTCGAGCGTTACTCGCATGTGATGCACATCGTCTCGAACGTGGTCGGAACCATCCGCGAGGACAAGGATTTCTTCGATGCCTTTATTTCCTGCCTGCCGGCGGGAACGGTATCGGGGGCTCCCAAGCTGAGAGCGATGGAGATCATCGCCGAGCTCGAGAACGAGTCGCGGGGTGCTTATGCGGGGGCCATCGGATACTTGGGCTTCTCCGGAAACCTCGATACGTGCATCACGATCCGGACGATCATCTTCAAGAACGGCAAAGCCTATGTACAGGCGGGAGCGGGGATTGTATGGGATTCCGTCCCGGAGAAGGAATTTGAAGAGACGGAGAACAAAGCCAAAGCTCTGCTGAAATCGATCCGCATGGCGGAAGCCATTTTTACCGGTAAGAAGGAACAGCCTGCAGAGATCAACAGCGATTATTTTGTTCAACTTTAATCGGGAGGAATTCACTATGGAGACCAAATTGAAGATCCAGCAGGCGATCGCCACGATTACCGGAGGCGGAAGCCTGGGCAGGGAAGAAGCGAGAATGGTCATGGATGAGATCATGGAAGGGGAAGCGACTCACGCCCAAATCGGCAGCCTGGTGACCGCCCTGAGAATGAAAGGGGAAACGTCCGAGGAAATTACCGGCTTTGCGGAGTCGATGAGAAGCCGGGCCAACCGAGTGGAGACGGAGCAGTTTGATCTTCTGGACACGTGCGGAACCGGGGGGGACGGCGCGAACACGTTTAACATTTCCACCGCCTCCGCACTCGTAGCCGCGGCCGGCGGAATCCGGGTAGCGAAGCACGGGAACCGGGCCATGTCGAGCAAGAGCGGAAGCGCCGATGTGCTGGAGGCTCTCGGGGTTAACATTCACTTGGACGGCGCACAGGCGTCCCGCTGCCTGGATCAGATCGGCATTTGCTTCCTGTTTGCCATGTCGTACCACCAGTCTATGAAGCACGCCGCGGCTCCTCGCCGCGAGCTCGGCATTCGCACCGTTTTCAACCTTCTGGGGCCGCTTACCAATCCGGCCGGAGCCGATCGTCAGCTTCTCGGCGTCTTCGACCGCAGCAAAACGGAGCTAATCGCCGAAGTGCTGCACGCCTTGAAGCTCCGCCGCGGCATGGTTGTGGCGAGCTACGACGGGTTGGATGAAATCAGCATTTCAGCCCCAACCCAGGTAACCGAGCTGAAAAATTCGGCGATCCGCACTTATGAGATCAGCCCGGATGAATTGGGGCTCGGAACCTATACGATGAACGATGTGGCGGGCGGCGACGCCCAGACCAATGCAGAAATCATCGAAGCCATTCTACATGGCAGCCGGGGAGCTCATCGGGATATCGTGCTCGCCAATGCCGGAGCCTGCTTCTATGTGTCGGAGCGTTGCTCGACCCTGCAGGAAGGTGTAAAATTAGCGGCAGCGGTTATCGATTCCAAACGTGCCGCCGATAAGCTGCGGGAGCTAGTCCAATGTACGGGAGCGTTCAGCCATGTTTCTTGATCGAATTGTTGATACCAAACGCAGAGAAGTCGAAGGGTTGAAGAATGGATTCTCCCTTGCCGAAATGGAGAAAAAAATCGCGGAGCTTCCTCCTACGAGAGGGTTTGCCCGGGCGTTGACGGAAGGACGTCAGCGCCGGATGGGGCTTATTGCGGAGGTTAAGAAGGCTTCCCCTTCGAAAGGGCTGATCCGGGAGGATTTTGAGCCTGCTGCCATTGCCAAGGCGTATGAAGAAGCCGGAACGGACTGCATCTCCGTCTTGACCGATACCGATTACTTTCAAGGCAGCAATGCCTATTTGAGCGCGGTGCGCCAAGTGGTTAAGGTGCCGCTGCTTCGCAAGGACTTTACGATTGATTACCGGCAAATCTATGAAGCCCGCGTCATCGGAGCGGACGCCGTGCTCCTTATTGCGGCTATCCTGACCACGGGTCAAATGAAAGAGTTCTTGCAGCTGAGCCTGGACCTTGGTCTGGATGCGCTGGTGGAGGTTCACGATCAGGAGGAGCTGGATCGTGTGCTCTCCCTCGATGCCGAGCTGATCGGGATCAACAACCGCAACCTGAAGACGTTCGTGACCGACCTCAAGACAACGGAGGAGCTGGCGAAGACCATCCCCGCCGGAAAAACCATTGTGAGCGAAAGCGGCATTTCCAAGCCGGAAGAAATCGACTACCTATACTCGACGGGGGCCCGGGCTCTGCTGATCGGCGAGCACTTTATGCGCCAGCCTTCCGTTGGTCGTGCCATTGAGGATCTTCTCGGTGTGCCCGGAGCGGGAGTGAACTAGCTATGACGGCAGCCGAGGTCAAAATATGCGGGATTACCGATGAAGCTACTCTCGAGCGCATTCTTTCTTATCCTATCGATTACATCGGTTTTATGTTTGCACCTAGCAAACGCCGGATCACGGCCGCTCAAGCCGGAAGGTTCCTGGAGTTGATGCGGGCTACTGGCCTCGCTTCCCTGCCCCGGACGGTAGGCGTGTTTGTGAACCCGACGGAAGAATACATGAGTGAGGTAATGGAACAGGCAAGGCTGGATGTCATTCAGCTGCACGGGCAAGAATCTCCGTTCCTTTGCCGTTATGCGAGGGACAAGTTCGGCGTGAAGGTTTTCAAGGTGATCTCGATCCGTCCGGATTCCGGCTCTAAGGAGGCGGAGGAACAGCTGTCTCCTTACCGGGGTGCCGCCGATGCGATTTTGTTGGATACGTTTGAGCCTGTCCATGGAGGGGGCGGCGGGAAGACGTTCGCCTGGGACCTCATTCTGGGATATCGGGAAGCGGCGCATAAGCTGGGGATGAAGCTTCTGGTCGCCGGAGGGCTGACATCGGACAATGTAGCCGGTTTGATCGAGCGGTACCGGCCGGACGGAGTCGACGTATCGAGCGGTGTGGAGACTGAGGGAGTCAAGGATTCGACCAAAATACAAGCATTCGTGGAAAGGGTGAAAGGGCTGTGAATACGTTACCGGACCAGTACGGCCGATTCGGCAAATTCGGAGGCAAATACGTACCGGAAACTTTAATGAACGCTCTCATCGAGCTGGAAGAGGCTTACCATAAATATTCCCAGGATCCCGAATTTACAAGCGAGGTTCATGATCTGCTGGTGAAATATTCGGGCAGGCCGACCAATCTATACTATGCGGAACGGCTCACGCAGGCTTTGGGCGGAGCGAAGATCTACTTGAAGCGCGAGGATCTCAACCATACGGGCGCTCACAAAATCAACAATGCGATCGGCCAGGCCGTGCTGGCGAAGCGGATGGGCAAGAAGAAAATTATTGCCGAAACGGGAGCGGGCCAGCACGGTGTTGCGACGGCTACCGTAGCCGCCCTGATGGGCTTTGAATGCAAAGTGTTCATGGGCGAAGAGGACATCCGCCGCCAGCAGCTGAACGTGTTCCGTATGAATCTGCTGGGTACGGAAGTCGTTCCGGTGACGTCGGGCTCGCGGACCCTTAAGGACGCCTGCAACGAAACGCTCCGCTACTGGGTGAGCCATGTTGAAGATACTTTCTATATCCTGGGCTCGGTAACCGGTCCCCATCCCTATCCGATGATCGTAAGGGATTTTCAGCGAATCATTGGAGATGAAGCGCGTAAGCAGATTCTCGAGCAGGAAGGCCGTCTTCCGGATCTGGTGATCGCTTGCGTCGGCGGCGGCAGCAATGCCATGGGGATTTTCTATCCGTTCGTTCAGGACAAGGACGTTCGTCTGATGGGAGTGGAAGCAGCCGGACACGGGCTTCACACCGATAAGCATGCGGCGACGATGACGCGAGGGAAGCATGGGGTGTTCCAAGGGTCGTTCAGCTACCTGCTTCAGGATGAGCATGGACAGGTTCAAGAAGCGCATTCCATTTCCGCGGGTCTGGACTATCCGGGGATCGGTCCGGAGCATGCTTTCTTGAAAGATACCGAACGGGCGGAATATGTTCCGATCACTGACCAGGAAGCACTGGACGCGCTGCAGTTTCTGAGCCGCACGGAAGGAGTCATTCCCGCACTGGAAAGTGCCCATGCGATCGCCCAGACCATGAAGGTGGCTCCTACCCTGCCGAAGGACCAAATCATCGTGGTCTCCCTCTCCGGAAGAGGGGATAAGGACGTGGAGTCCATCATGAGCTACCTGGGGGGCCAAAATCAATGAACCGTATCGACGCAGCGTTTCAATCGTTAAAAGAACAGAACCGCACCGCCCTAATCCCTTTTATCACGGTTGGAGACCCGGATGTGGAGACAACCGTTGCTATCGTTCACGAATTGGAGGCGGCCGGAGCCGATATCGTGGAGCTTGGGGTCCCCTACTCCGATCCTTTGGCCGATGGCCCCGTTATTCAAAGCTCTTCGCAGAGAGCTCTTCAGAACCGGATCACGATTGTGGATTGTATGCGTGTGGCCAAAACATGCCGGGAGCAGGGGAGCAAGCTTCCCTTTATCCTGTTCACTTATTACAACCCGGTTCTTCAGCTTGGACTGGAACACTTCTTCGATCTGGTTCTGGAAAATGAGATCAGCGGCTTAATCATTCCGGATCTTCCCATTGAAGAGCATGGACCGCTTAAAGAGCTGTCCGTTAAACATAGTATCCATTTGATTCCGCTCGTGGCTCCCACGTCGAACGAGAGGATTGCGCGAATTGTTTCCGAGGCGGCGGGCTTTATCTATTGCGTGTCTTCCCTTGGGGTAACGGGAACACGTTCGCAATTTTTTGAGGGGATTAACGATTTCCTCCAGACGGTTAAAAATTCCACGACGCTTCCCATTGCCATCGGGTTCGGGATTTCAAGCCGGGAGCAGGTGGACCGGTTCTCCGAGATTTGCGATGGGGTGGTGGTAGGAAGCGCCATCGTGAAGCAGATCGAAAAGGTGCTTCCCGAGCTGAAATCCGAATCCACGCGTGAACAAGGACTCTTGCAAATTCGCGAATTTGTGTCACAATTAAGGAATTAACGATAGGTAAATGATCTTAAACAGCGAATAAGAGGTGTTCATTGTGCAGCCCAAAAAAAATATCGTTCATCTTCCGGTGTACCAGCCGGGCAAGCCCATTGAAGAAGTAAAACGCGAATTCGGCCTAACCGAGGTAACCAAGCTTGCCTCGAATGAGAATCCGTACGGATGCTCACCGAAAGCGAAGGAAGCCATCCAGGCCGAAATGGAAAACCTGAGCCTGTACCCGGACGGCGGGGCGGTGGTGCTGACGAATGCGGTAGCCGCCAAATTCGGAGTGGCCCCCGATCAAGTTATTTTCGGAGCCGGCTCCGATGAGATTATTCTCATGCTGGCCCGCGCCTTCCTGTCTTCCGGCGACGAGAACATCATGGCCACCCATACCTTCCCTCAGTATAAGCATAATGCCGAGATTGAAGGGGCGGTAACGATTGAGGTTCCGCTGGTAAACGGCAAACATGATCTGCCATCCATGCTGGAGAAAGTCACCGAGCGGACGAAAATCGTATGGATTTGCAACCCGAACAATCCGACGGGAACGATTGTGACCCATGCGGAAGTGAAGGACTTTATGAAGAAGGTTGCACCTCATGTCCTGGTCGTACTCGACGAAGCCTATGTGGAATACAGCACGGATCCGGAATTCCCGGACGGCTTGCAGCTGCTGAAGGAATACCCGAATGTTATTCTGCTTCGCACGTTCTCCAAAATTTATGGGCTCGCTTCTCTTCGGATTGGTTACGGAATCGGACGTTCGGAAGTCATCCGTTCCATCAACCAGGTCCGCGAGCCTTTCAATACGACCCGTTTTGCCCAAGCGGCCGCACTGGCTTCCCTCGAAGATGATGAGTTCGTGGCCAGCTGCCGGGAAGCGAACCGTGTTGGTCTCAACTATTTGACCTCCCAATTCGATCGGATAGGACTAAGCTATTTTCCGGCCAACGGAAACTTCATTATGGTCGATGTCGGCAAGCCTGCGGCCGATATCTTTAACGCGCTGCTGCGTAAAGGCATGATCGTTCGCGGAGGGCACGCCCTGGATTTCCCAACGTCGCTGCGGGTGACGGTGGGCAGCCAGGAGCAGAACGAGAAGTTTATCCGCGATCTCGAAGAGGTTCTGTCCGGCGCCGCCGTGCAAGCCTAATAGAGAAGGTTGATGGAATGACGACAATTACAATTTACGGGGTAGGGCTAATGGGAGGATCATTAGCCCTCTGTTTTAGAGGCAAGCCGGATCTCAGGGTCGTGGGACACTCCCACTCGGAGGCTTCGGTTAAGAAATACAAGGAGCGGGGCGTAGTTGACTACGCTACCACTTCCTTTGAGGAAGCGGCGGCGGAAGCCGATTTTATATTTGTCTGCGTTCCGGTAGGGATGGTCGAGGATTACCTTAACAGGCTTTCCAAGCTCCCGCTTAAACCGGGCTGCGTCATTACCGATGTGGGAAGCACCAAGGCTTCGATCTGCCGGGCTGCGGATGCCATGGATTGGGGATCGTCCTATTTTATTGGCGGGCATCCCATGGCAGGATCCGAACGCTCCGGCGTCGAGGCGGCCACTCCGCTTCTATACGAGAATGCCTTTTACGTGCTGACACCGGGAAAGCATGTTCCGGAATCCGTTTATGAGAGTCTTGTAGACCTTCTGCGTTATACGCGGGCTCAAATTGTCCGGGTGGAGGCTTCCCAGCACGATGATATCGTAGGAGCCATCAGTCACCTTCCCCATATTATTGCCGTTGCCCTGGTTAACCAGGTAGCGAAGTATAACGAAAGCGATCCTCTATACCAGAATCTCGCGGCCGGCGGCTTTCGGGACATTACCCGGATTGCAGCCAGCGAACCGGTGATTTGGCGCGATATCCTGCTCAACAACAGGGAAGTCGTCCTTAGGCTGCTTAGCGAATGGAAAGGGCAGATGGAGAGCTTTACGGCGCTTGTGGAATCCGGATCCGGAGAAGGGATCGAAGAGCAGTTCCGCCAGTCACGGGAATTCCGCAATCAAATCCCCGAACGAAGAAAAGGGGTTCTCACTTCTTTGTTTGATCTGTATGTCGACGTGCCGGACCATCCGGGGATCATCGGAGAAATCACGACATCGCTCGGTAACGAACGCATCAACTTAAGCAATATTCAAATCATTGAGAATCGGGCCGATGTTCCGGGCATTCTTCGGCTTTCTTTCCGCAACGAGGAGGATATGGACCGGGCGGCCAAGCTGTTAAAACCTGAATATCACGTCCATGCCTAAATAGAAGTTAAGCAGAGTCACACGTCTTGCCGCCCATACCGTATCATCAAAGGCAAGGCGCTGCTTATTCAATAAAAAGAAATCGCTTGCAAAAAACCGTTGACAAAATGTAAACGGATACATATAATAAAAGTACAGTATGGTTTCTCTCCACTCCTATCCGAATTTGCACGCTGTGCGGCCACCGGTCTTCCGGTGGTTTTTTTTTGTTTTCTCGGGTGGTTTTGTCGAAATTTGCTCCCCTCCCATATCGTGTAAGAAGCTCTTTACATAAATAACTAAAGAAAAGCGGTCATTCTGACGAAAAAAGAAGGAGATTGTGTGAAATATCTCGAAAAAGACTGTTAGCGGGTTTCAAAATTGTGGTATAGGTTTATAGGGGGATTTCCCAATTTCGGATACATTGGCATGTTTTCCTTATTTCCACGTAGGATTCGTAAAAGAACGAGCGCAACTTTTTTCTTCCGGTCAAGTACAATTCTGTAGAGGAACCGGCCGGGAGAACTACGGAATCTCAAGGAGGATCGCCTGGTAATGACGGATTCCCAGCTAATAAGAGAAATCAAGGATGGAAACGTGGAGATGTACGCGGAGCTTATGCGCCGGTACGAACGCAAAATCTACGCTTTCATTTTTCATATGCTGAAAAGTGCCCGGATGGAAGCCGCTGTGGACGACCTGTGCCAGGAGACCTTCTACAAAGCGTACCGCAGCTTGCAAACGTTCCGGGAAGTGGAAGCGTCTTTCTCCACATGGTTGTATACGATTGCCCGCAACACGGTACTTAGCGAGCTGCGTAAACATAAGCACATCAAAGTCTCCCTTGAGCAGACCGGTCAGACCCCTCAAGTGTCGCTCGAGGCGCTGCCGGAGCAGTCCGCTCTGCGCAACGAGAAGGTTTATCTGGTTCGTGAGGCGATTAACAAGCTGCCCGAAAAGCAGCGGTCCGCCCTGATATTACGAGAGTATGACCAGCTCGATTACCAGGAAATCGCCAACATTCTGGGGCAGACGGTGAGCGCCGTGAAATCGTTGCTGTTCCGGGCAAGGGCAAGCGTGAAGCTTCAGCTGGAGCCCTATTTTATGGAGCCGATTTTTGATGAATACGAAGGGATGAACTAACATGAAGTGTGCGGACATCCAGGAATGGTTGGGCAGTTATTTTGATTTGCCGCCTGACGACTCCCGAAGGGAAGAGGTGGACCGGCATATTCAGACGTGCGAAGCCTGTGCGGAAGAATACGCCCTGTGGGCCGAGAGCACGGAGCTGATCCGTTCGGTTTCCGCGGAAGAGGTGGTTCCAATGGAAGAGCCGGTTCCCGTTTCCAGCCGGGTCATGAGCCGGATCTATGAATCCGAATCGTGGCGGATGCCGGTCAGCAGCAAGATTTATTCCATTCCTTACAAGACCAGAAGGAATTTGTTTATGGTGATCAGCTTATGCCTCGCTCTCTTTCTGGGGAGCTTCGTGTATTCTTTGACCGGATCGCCGTCCGAGGTGGGAGATGCCAGCGACAGTCCATTCGGGCTTAAGCATCCCGCCAGCGCCTCCAGCTTCTCTAAAGACGATTCTCTGAACGTTCATTACATGAGCAAAAGTGCGGTAGCAAGCGTAAGCTCTCATATCATGGGACCGGTTAAGCTTGGCCCTATTCACACTTATCCGGACTATTTGCTCGCTCTTTCTTTTCTTGGTCTGATCAGTGCCTTGCTGATCCTGAATTGGCTGTCCCGAACGCACAAATAAGCCATTCCGACAACACCCGCTTAGGCGGGTGTTTTTTGATGCTTATTGGACGAAAACAGTCCGTCCGAAGGAGGATAGGTCTTTCCGGTTGGCAGGAATGGAATATCTTTCATGGTCTGGGTCCATACTAATACCGGACTCTATTGTTTTCGGGGGGGGATAGCATGAATCTGGCCGATATGCTCAGCTACGCCGACATCAAGGAATTAAGCCGAATTGCCCGAAATTACGACTGTGCCTGTAACTTGAACTCCAAGCACGAGCTGATCCAGTCGATCCTGATTCAGGTCAACCGGAGCGACCGTTTTCAGCAAGAAGTGGGAAGCCTGGAAGTGGAAGAAATCCGATTTCTCAACTCTCTACTTTTCGATGCCCGCGATACGTTCAGTTTGGAAGAGCTGACCGCCAGGGTACGGCTGACGAAGTTCGTAAAGGAAGAGAAGGATACGATTAACCCCAGGGAAATTATTGCGCGGTTCAAGCAGAGGGGGTGGTTGTTTAACGGCCACTCCCAGCAGACCCGTTATTTGTTCCAATTTCCGGCCGATCTGAAGCGGCGCTTCTGTGAAACACTCTCCAAGCAGTTTCAACATCAGCTGGTCGGCTTCAAGGAAACCCCTTCCGTCTATCGGGAGGAGCAGAGGATGCTCGAGGAGGACTTGTACCGTTTCCTCGAATTTGTGGCTCCTCAACCGGTAGCGTTGAACGCGGAAGGATATCTTTACAAGCGGACGCTCCAGCAGATCCTGGAGGGCTTTTCCGTTCAGGAAGAACCGGTGCCAAAAGCCGCCTGGCGGTTTGGTTATGGAAGACGATTCAAGGAGTACCCGAGCCGGTTTTCGTTTCTCTATGATTATTGTTATTACAACGAACTGGTGGTGGAGGAAGGAACACTTCTCTCCTTAACGGACAAAGGAAGGAAACGGCTCGAGGAGGGAACGCTGGAGGATCCCCGTCAGGTTTACCGCTTCTGGCTCCGGCTGTACAAGGGCCCGGTTCCGAACCTTCAATCGCTGGCGCAGTGGATGGACCTGCTGGCCCGGCAGTGGGTGACGACGGAAACCTTATCCCGAGCCCTGACTCCCCTCATCAAACCTTTTTATTACGACTCTCCCGAATCCATTATGGAGCAGCGGGTCATTCGGATGATGATGCATCTCGGCCTGCTAAAGCTGGGTGAGCATGACCGATGGGGAACGGCCGTCCAGATCACCTCCTCCGGCTCCAAAATCATTCAAGGAACCTACGTTCCGGAGGACGACGGGATAGTGATCAGCGTTTGACAAGCCTAGCTTCGAACGGTATAATCACTCCACTTATGGAGAAACGGAGTGGTTCTCATGCGGCATCCTTATCAGGGCAAGTGGCCGAACCTCGGATCCGGGGTATTCACGGCGGAGGGCGTGCAACTTATCGGTGAAGTCAGCTTGGGAGAGGAGGCCAGTGTCTGGTTCAACGCCGTCCTTCGCGGCGACCTGGCCCCCATTACGATTGGTGCAAGAACGAATATCCAGGACGGGTGCGTCGGACATGTCAATACCGGACAGCCCCTTATTGTCGAAGAGGAGGTTTCGGTAGGGCACGGAGCGATCATCCACGGCTGCTCGATCGGTCGGGGCAGCTTGATCGGGATGGGAGCCATTGTGCTGAACGGAGCCGAAGTGGGAGAGTACTCCTTGATTGGGGCAGGCTCACTCGTCACCGAGAATACCAAAATTCCTCCTTATACCCTCTCCGTCGGAACTCCCGCTAGAGTCGTCCGGGCTTTAACCGACAAAGACCTGGAACGCATGAAGCGAACCATGGAAAGCTATGTGGTCAAGGGCAGGGAGTATAGGCAAGGGGGGAGGGCAAGTGAAGTTCAGCGAGATACGCGAAGAGCAGTGGAAAGATCTTCAGCCCTACCTGGACACGTGCCTGCTGCCGATTACCGGTCTGACCGGAACGGAGCCTCCATGGATGACAACGGAAGCGTTGGAGATGCTAAGGGATATTATGGACCTGGTGGAGAATCCTTATAAAGGAAGGCTCGTCACCTATCCGGCCATGCATTACTTCAGCCCCCCCGGGGAATTTGCTTCCTCGGTCAACCATCTGTGTCGAAAATTGAAGGATTCCGGCTTCCGTTACGTTTTTCTGATCACGGCGGATTCGGCTGTAGGGATTATGCAGTTTGCGGATGCGGATCTGTTCCTTACCCCGGATTACCTCGACAAGAGCAAGACCGAGCTGGATCAAGCCATCCGAAACGCCTGGAACAAGGGCGAAGACCAGATGTGACAATTGTGTTAACGTTTGCCCAAAGGCGGTTTGAAGGGCCCGAAATCCAAGCTTTAACATTCTTGACGCGTTATAGGCGGAGGAGTATTATAGTTATGTCCTAGTATAATGTGTTAAGTTATGTCGATTGCGACGTGAGATATGCGTAGTTAAAGGGGGTAGACAAGTACATGAGTGAGAACAGCAAGGACTCCAAGTCCCATTCCAAGCAGCCGGTTGTAAAACGTGAAATGTCCCGCCGCCAATTCCTGTCCTACACATTAGGGGGAACAGGCGGATTTTTGGCTGCCGGTCTGATGGTGCCGATGGTGCGCTTCGCCGTCGATCCCGTTCTTCAGCCTAAGAAGAATGCAGACTGGGTTAAAGTAGTGGAAGAGAGCAAAGTAACCGATGTTCCTCAATCGTTTAAGTTCAGCGTTCACCAGGTGGATGGCTGGTACGAGAGCGATCCGGAACTCGAGGCCTGGATCTCGAAGGACAAGGCAGGAAATATTTTCGCTCTTAACCCGACCTGTAAGCATTTGGGCTGTACGGTTAACTGGGAGAAGACCGAATATCACTGTCCGTGCCACGGCGCGCGCTACACCAAGGAAGGCAAGAACCTGGTCGTTGCACCTCTTCCGTTGGACGAGTATAGCGTGAAGATTGATAAAGGGTTCGTGTATGTAGGGCAGCTCCATGCGAACGAGACGTCAAAAAAATAAGGAGGCGTAACTAGTAAATGCTCAAAAGTGTTTATAGCTGGATCGACGAGCGGCTTGACATTACGCCAATGTGGAGAGACATCGCCGACCATGAAGTGCCTGAGCACGTAAACCCTGCGCATCACTTTTCCGCTTTCGTTTACTGCTTCGGAGGATTAACCTTCTTCATTACTATGATTCAGGTTTTGTCGGGAATGTTCCTCACTATGTACTACGCTCCCGATATCGTTAACGCTTACCGCAGCGTTGATTTCCTTCAGCACAAAGTCGCCTTCGGCGTCATCGTGCGCGGGATGCACCACTGGGGAGCGAGCTTGGTTATTGTCATGATGTTCTTACATACCCTTCGGGTATTCTTTACCGGTTCCTACAAAGCCCCTCGTGAAATGAACTGGGTGGTAGGAATGCTGATTTTCTTCGTTATGCTGGGCCTCGGCTTTACCGGGTACCTGCTTCCTTGGGACAATAAAGCATACTTTGCTACCCAAGTCGGAATTAAGATTGCCGCCTCGGTTCCTTTCATCGGGGAGTATATTAAAGTGTTCCTGCAAGGGGGAGACATTGTCGGTGCCCAGACGTTAACGCGTTTCTTCGCACTACATGTATTCTTCTTCCCAGCGATTCTGCTGGCTCTGCTCGGCGGTCACTTCTTCATGATCCGCAAACAGGGTATTTCCGGACCACTATAAGAAGAAAGGAGGACGAAGCGTGGCACACGGACCCAAAAATGGTGAAAAGATCGTTTACGTCGGGGATTCCCGCGTAGTCAAGAAAACGAACAAAATGCTTCCGCGCGATTACTCGGCGTACCCGGGAAGGTCGGAGGCTTTTATCCCTAACTTCCTGCTGAAGGAATGGATGGTAGCGGCCGTTGTTCTGGTCGGGGTTCTCGTCCTGGTTATGTCCGAGCCGGCTCCATTGGGCCTTCCGGCTGACCCGACGAACACCGCTTTCATTCCGATGCCGGACTGGTACTTCCTGTTCATGTACCAGTTGCTGAAATACCCTTATACGTCTGACCAATATGTAGTCATCGGGACACTCGTGCTTCCCGGGCTGCTGTTCGGAGGCCTTCTGTTGGCACCGTTCCTGGATACGGGAAAAGAAAGACGGTTTTACCGCCGTCCGGTTGCTTCCGCTCTGATGTTCTTCTCCTTGATTGCGGTTACTTACCTGACTGTTTTCTCTTGGCACCACTACACACTGGAGCTGAAGGAGAAAGGGATCGTTCCTGAGCACATCAAGCTGGAGGAAGAACGTCAAGCGGCCAAAGCGGCCGGCAAAGAGATGCCGACACCGGGAGGCAACAAGACGGCCGCCGTGGCCATCGTTAATCCTGACGATGAAGGTGCTAAGGCATACGCCAAAGCCACCTGCGTAGCCTGTCACGGAGCCGACCTGAAAGGGAACCCCTCGAGCGGGATTCCGGCTCTCCGCGGAGTGGGCGACAAGCACAGCAAGGATGAAATTATTGGGATTATCAAGAAGGGTCAAGGAGCTATGACCCCTCAATATGATGCCAACATCAGCAAAGGTCTGACGGATGCCGATATCAACAAGATGGCCGAATGGCTGGCCAGTCAGAAAAAAGGATCCTAATACCCGCTCATAAAGCCTGGCCGTTCATTGACGGTCAGGTTTTTGAATGTAAAGGGGAGTGTTGCGCTTGAAGCTTTCGTATTATTGGAGCCGGGAATTCCTTACCGCTCCCCGGTTCCTATGGCTGCTGTTCACGGTCAATCTGCTGGGAACGATATATGGTTACGAATGGTACGGCTCCCAAATGGCCGTGACGATAGAGGAGAAGCCGTTGTGGATGGTATTCCTCGTTCCGGACAGCCCGACGGCAAGCTTGTTCTTCACGCTTTCTCTGCTTTATTTGCTCGGGGACCGGAGAAGAGGCAGTGTTCGGACGGGTCCCCTTCGGCGGGTGGTGGAGGCGGTCGGACTTGTGGCTTCCTTTAAATATGGAATATGGGCCGTTGTGATGATCGTAGCCGGAGCCCGGCTCGGCGATCCCGTAGGATGGCAGGACTGGATGCTATCGTTATCTCACCTCGGGATGGCGGCGGAAGCTCTACTCTATTTCCGTTTCATGACGATATCTCCGGCGGCGATCGGATGGGCGGGGGTGTGGGTCATGCTGAATGATTATGTGGACTACACCTTCGACATATATCCTTGGCTTCCCGATTCCCTTGATCCCTACGTTCTGATCGTACGGGGATTTACGGTGGTGCTAAGTCTATTCAGCGTTATTTTGTTCTTTCTATTATGGTGGGCGGTATGCCGCAAACCTTCTTACCTTTCTCCCAAAGATTTGCCCTGACTTGCAGGACAACCCTTGGTCTAAAATAGGACATCCCTCCATAAGCATCTAAGGGAGGGGTGTCCTATGAATCGATACGGATTGAAATTCATCCTGCTGCTTATCCTTCTGCTGCCGCTGGCCATAGGGATGACTGGCTGCAGCAGGGAAAGAAACGGCGAACCGAAAGACGCCGTTTCGGTAGCGGCCGAGGATTACAAAAAGGTAGAGTTGCTTAATGAAACCGCCGGAGAGCTGTACCGGCAGACGTCGGAGAGAAACTATCCCGCTGCCAGGCAAAGCTTGGCCTCGCTTGCGGATCAGATGACCGGGATCGAGTTTGTCGGAATCACCAAAGTGGAAGGAATCCGGGCCCTTTCGGAGTCCATCGTCAGCACCAAGCGAATTTTTAATTCGGTCAACTTCCCCCAAGAGGAAGCCCTGGCAGCCGCGGGGCGTATCCGGCTGATCACCGATGCCCTTGTGCATGAGAAGGACCCCATGTGGCATCAATACTACCGGCTCTTCAAGAATGATCTGGACCGGATGGAAGCGATGACGGAACAAAAGAAAGCGGCCGAAACCGCGGCGGCCTTGACCCAGCTCGAGCAAAGATACTTGCTCATCCGGCCGGCTCTTTTTATTCGTCACGATCCTTCCGAAATCGAACGGCTCGATTCCTTGTTCGTTTTCTTAAAGAAACAGGCCAACCCCAAGCAAATGGCATTCCCCGCGCTCCAGAGCGGAATAAAGCAGTTGGATGAGCTGATCGACATTCTGTTTGGCAAAAAAGAGGACCGCTCCGCCTACCTGCCTTTGGCCGATGACGGGCAGCCGCTTATCTGGAGTTTCTTCTTAGGTGCGCTCATTACCAGCGTTTTGAGCTATGTAGCCTGGCGGATGTTTCACTCGGATAAGAGCTTGGCCAGGGTTCGGAAGCCTCGTAACGATTAGGGCGAAGGCCTTAATCCGTCCTAAACCCTTCACCAAGAACGTCGTGAACATCCGTTATAATCATAAAAGCCCGGGGGTCGACCGATTGGACGACCCCTTTTAGCCGTCTCACTTCGTCCCGGTAGACTACGCAGTACACCACATCCTTAGGGGCCTTGGAATAGGCTCCCTTGGCGGGAAACATCGTGATTCCCCGGTCGAGCTCCACCGAAATGCGGTCGGCGATCTCCTGGCCATGATCCGAGATGATCGTGAACGCTTTGGCGGCATAGGAGCCTTCGGTAATAAAGTCGATCACTTTGGAAGCGATGAAGACGGCGACGAGAGTATAGAGAACCTTTTCCTTGGGAATGTAAATCAGGGACGTTCCGATGACGATAACATCCAGGGCAAGAATGACCTGCCCCATGCTCCACCCGAACCATTTGCTTCCGAGTCGGGCTACAATATCTGCACCGCCGGTCGTGCCACCAAAGCGAAAGACCAGACCGAGTCCGGCCCCCAGCGTAACTCCGGCATACAAGGTAGCCAGAAAGTAATCATGCGGCGCCCGGAAGGGAACCACCCACTCCTTTCGGATGAGGACTTCCATGACCCACAGAAAAAAGGATAGGGAAAGAATCCCCAGCAGCGTGTAAAACATCGGCCGTTTGCCGAATATTTTTAAGCCTATCAGAAACAAAGGAACGTTCAGAATCAGGTTGGTTAGGGAGGGTGGCATTCCAAAAGCATAATTAAGCAGGAGGGCGACTCCCGTAACTCCTCCTTCCATAAGCTCATTGGAAATAACAAAATAATGAAGGCCAAACGCATAAATGGCGGTGCCCAGCATAATCGGTAAGATCTGCCGGAAGAGGACGGCCTGTTTCCATAGCGGCATGGCGATTACCTCCTGGTGGAATGTGGATGGGAACGGGCTTGGGGCACATCCTAATGATTAAAGGCATGGTAAGAATAACCTTTGTACTATATAATATCCTACGCAGAGTAAGCGTAAACAGAGGATTCTTTCCTGATTGGGGATGCCAAAAAAGATTTGTCTTCCCCCAGGCTTTGCGTTAACATGGAGAATAAGTACATAGAACAGAAGGGGAACGCTATGGCCGACAAGACTTTAAAGGAACTGCAAGAGGTAGTGGACCGCTACATTTCTCAGTTCAAGGAAGGGTATTTCAGCCCTCTTGCCCTGCTGGCGCGTATGTCGGAGGAGGTAGGAGAGCTCGCCCGCGAAGTGAATCATCAGTTTGGGGAGAAGCCCAAGAAGGCGACGGAGGAGGACAATTCCATCGAACTGGAACTCGGCGACATTCTGTTTATTACCATATGTTTCGCCAATTCCCTCGGAATCGATCTGACCGAAGCCCACGATAAAATTATGCACAAGTTCAATACGCGGGATGCCAACCGCTGGACACGCCTTAACACCGAAAGCCCCTGACCGTCATAGGATATACCATCACCTTGAAGCACTAAGGGGGGATGGACAGATGAGCGGGGAGACGTTTATCAAGAAGGCGTATGACGCCATATTGGCCCATGATTTCGAGCGGGCGATCGCTTTCTTTGAAAAGGCGATAGAGGCCAACCCTCTCCAGGCGGACTATCATTATAAGTTATCCGTAACCTGCGTCAGAAGCGGACATTTAATTAGAGCTCTGCGAGCAGCGGAAACGGCGCTGACTCTGGAGCCTGGCAGCGATACCTATAAAGCCCATGTCCGTCATGTTCAGGCCAAGGTACTTTTGTCAGACGCCCAACGCCGAATGGAGAGCAGGGCTTACGGTGAAGCGTTAACTAAACTCAAACAGGCCACAGCGTTGGATCCCTTATTGGGCGAGGCATTTCTTATGATGGGCGTGGCCCACGCTTGCCTTAAGGAGTATGTGGAGGCCATATATGCTTTAAGAGAGCTACTAAAGCTCGATCCTCTGCATACGGAGGGAAACCGGCTGATGGCGGAGTATCAGCGGAAGCTAAGAGAATATTAGAGATAGAGGAGTCGTTAAGGATGAGCAGGACAATCCGAGTAGCCGTAGCAGGTGCTAGCGGACGTATGGGACAAGAGGTTGTAAAAATGGTGCTGTCCGATCCGGAGCTGACCCTTGTCGCGGCTGTGGACCGTTCTTCCCGTAATCTGGATGCGGGCCGCATGGTGGGCAGAGAGGAGTGTGGAATCCTTCTGACCAATGATCTGGAGCTGACCCTGGTGGAAAGCAAACCGGACGTCATGGTGGATTTTACCACTCCTCAATCCGTTGTTTCGAATGCCTTGCTGGCTATTAAGCATAATGTAAGGCCCGTTATCGGGACAACCGGGTTTACTCCGGAAGATATCGAAGAACTGGACAGGCAGTGCCGGGAACAGGGAATTGGAGGAATTATTGCTCCTAACTTCTCCATCGGCGCCATTCTAATGATGAAATTTGCCGCACAGGCAGCTAAATATATGCCTCATGTTGAGATTATCGAATACCATGGCGATCAGAAGCTGGATGCTCCGTCGGGCACATCGATCAAAACCGCGGAGATGATCGCGGCCAACCGCCAGGAGCTGCACCAAGGCAATCCCAAGGAAGAAGAGACGATTGAGGGCGCACGCGGGGGCCTTTACAGCGGGTTTCGGATACATAGTGTCAGACTTCCCGGCGTTTTTGCCCAGCAGGAAGTGATTTTCGGCGGTTATGGCCAAACGTTAAAGATTCGCCATGATTCCTACGAAAGAGCAGGCTATATGCCCGGGGTGGCCATTGCGGTTAAGAAGGCCATGGAACTGACGGGGATCGTGTACGGCTTTGAGAATTTTATCGACTGAACCTAAGGGATACTCATTGTAGAAGGGATGACCAGCATGGCCATGAATATTGCATTTATTGCACACGACCGGATGAAGGACGAGATGGTCAATTTTGTAATCGCCTATGAGAAGGTGTTTACCCAAGGGCATCATCTGTACGCGACCGGAACGACGGGGAAACGGATTGCCGAACAGACGGGACTGGACATTCACCGGTTCATGTCGGGACCCCTGGGGGAGACCAGCAGATCGGAGCGATGGTCGCCCAAAACAAGATGGATCTCATCATCTTCCTGCGCGATCCGCTCATGGCTCAGCCGCACGAGCCCGACATCATCGCCCTGCTAAGACTGTGCGACGTCCAAGGTATCCCGGTGGCCACCAATGTGGCGACGGCCGAAATTCTCGTCAAGGCGCTCGAGCGCGGAGATTTTGCGTGGAGGGAACTGGTGGACAAGTATAAGCCGGGTGCCCAGAATGAGTAGACCTCTCGACATTCTAGTCTTTGGTGCCCATGCGGATGACGCCGAGATCGGAATGGGGGGCACCATTCTGAAACATACCCGCCGGGGCGATTCCGTCGGAATCTGCGATCTGACGTACGCGGAGATGTCCTCGAATGGAACCGTGGAAAGCCGAAGGGAAGAGGCGGAAGCGGCCGCTAAGGTTCTTGGACTTGCCTTTCGATCCAACCTCGGCCTGCCCGACCGCGGGCTTTTCCTTAATCGGGAGACGGTAGAAGCCGTCGCGTTGGAGATCCGTAGACGCCGGCCAAGAATCGTGTTTGCTCCCTACTGGAAGGACAGGCATCCCGATCATGTGATGGCGAGTCAGCTCATTCAGGAGGCGGTGTTTACCGCCAAGCTGCGCCGCTATCTTCCCGATACGGAAGCTTGGGGGACCGAGGCGGTTTATTTCTATTTCATTAATGACGCGGAAGAAGCGGATCTCATGGTAGACGTGACGGACGTCTACGAAGGCAAGCGTGACGCGCTTAGGGCCTACCGGACCCAATTTGAGGCCGGACAAGCCGGGGAAGACCGGGTGCTTACCCCGCTCAATCAGGGATATCTGGAGAGAGTGGAAGCGAGAGACCGGGTACTCGGGATGAAGAGACAGGTGGAGTATGCGGAAGGTTTCGTAACCAGACTTCCCTATCTTGTCGACCGGTTTTAACCTTTCCCTACCAATAAACTTGCTTTTACATAAGGAGGCCATCCAGTGAAAGACCGCTTAAAAATCGGAATCACCTGTTACCCTACGTTGGGCGGGTCCGGGGTCGTAGCCACCGAGCTGGGGAAGCTGTTGGCCGAAAAAGGACACGAGGTTCATTTTATTACCCACAGCATGCCTTTCCGGCTGGGGCGATTTGATAAGAACATATTCTATCACGAAGTGGAAGTCAGCGACTATTACGTATTCCGCTATCCTCCTTACGATCTGTCGCTCGCAAGCAAGCTGGCTCAGGTAGTCAAAATGCAGGGGCTGGACCTGCTTCACGTGCATTACGCCATTCCCCATGCGGTTTGTGCTCTATTGGCTAAACAGATGGTGGGAGAGCATTTGAAAGTCGTGACTACGCTTCACGGAACGGATATTACGGTGCTTGCCCAGGATCATTCCATAAGCGATCTCATCAGGTTCGCCATCAATCAAAGCGATTCGGTTACCGCGGTTTCGGAGGATCTGATCCAGGAAACGAGAAAGACTCTGGACATCACACGGCCCATTGAACTGACCTACAATTTTGTTGATAAGCGGGTCTATTACCCAAGGGATGTCAAGTCGCTCAAGAAGGAATTTGCCGATCCCGAGGACAAGATCCTCATTCATATTTCGAATTTCCGTCCGGTCAAACGCGTCATGGACGTGATCGATATTTTTGCACGGGTGCATGAACAGGTTCCTTCCCGTTTGCTTTTTGTCGGGGAAGGCCCCGACCTGTCCAAAGTCATGAGCCGGGTCAAAGAGCTGGGCTTGACCCAACGGGTCATTTTCTGCGGCAAGCAGGATGATGTCGCCCAAATCATTTCGCTCGCCGACGTGATGCTGCTTCCTTCGGAGAAAGAAAGCTTCGGTCTCGTGGCTTTGGAAGCGATGGCCTGCGGCGTGCCGACAATCGGTTCGAATGCGGGAGGCATTCCGGAGCTCGTCACCCACGGGGAAACGGGCTTTCTGTCGGGAATAGGGCAAACGGAGGAGATGGCGAACAACGTCCTGCTTTTGCTACAGGACGAGGAACTCTATCGTCAATTCTCCCAGGCTTGTCTCGAAAGGGCCAGAACAACCTTCTGCAACGATCGGATTATGCGGCAGTATGAAGAAATTTACTACCGGGTACTGGGTCGGGAATTGCCTTCGGACGGGTACAGCCCGGTCAGCTGCACGAGGTAAGGTCATGAGCCAAGGGATGATCCGGGACGGGAAGGCTCTGCTCAAAAAGCTGGAAGATGCCGGCCATGAAGCCTATTTTGTCGGCGGATATGTCCGGGACTCCTATTTGAAGCGGGGGATCAAGGACATTGATATCGCGACCTCCGCTCTTCCGGAACAAGTGATGGAGCTGTTCGATTCCTGCATCCCGACGGGCCTGCATCATGGGACTGTTACCGTTATGATCGGCAGCGTCGGCTTCGAGGTGACCACCTTCCGAAAAGAGTCGGAATACGAAGCTCACCGGA
This sequence comes from Paenibacillus aurantius, assembly GCF_032268605.1. Classification (NCBI taxonomy): domain Bacteria; kingdom Bacillati; phylum Bacillota; class Bacilli; order Caryophanales; family Paenibacillaceae; genus Paenibacillus; species Paenibacillus aurantius. The sequence continues at coordinate 3,712,585 of NZ_CP130318.1, read as the reverse complement.
GACCCTCGGGTGTGGAATTCATCCGAAGTCTGGAAGAAGACCTGAGGCGCAGAGACTTTACGATGAACGCCATGGCTATGGACCGCAAGGGACGGATCCGGGATCCGTTCGGAGGAAGGAAGGACTTGGAGCAAGGAATCCTTCGCTGCGTGGGAGATCCCGAACTTCGCTTCCGTGAGGATGCTTTACGCATGCTGCGCTGTATCCGCTTTGCCTCGCACTATGACCTGGAGGTGGAGGAGGCGACGTGGAGCGGCTTGCAGGGAAACATCCGTCTTCTGCAGCATGTCGCCATGGAGCGGGTAAGAGCGGAGCTCGAACGGCTCGTTGCCGGCGATCATCCCTATAGAGGCCTGCGGCTGATAGCGGACAGCCGGCTCTTGAGGCATACCAAGGTCAAGCTGCAGCTGCCTTGGGTGCACTGGACCGTGCAGGAGCTTCCCGACGCGCTTGCCTCTATAGGCGGTCTCCCGAATCCGGCTCATCGCTGGATGCTGCTCGCCCATTTGATGTCTTTGTCTCCCCAGTCTGCTGTAGAGGAGGGGGGCAAGCTAACCTTCTCCGGTAAACAAATAGCCAGAATGTCCCGATTTCTCTCATTCAGCCAGCGGCTGAGGGAACAACTGGACGCCATGAGGGAGCTTGACCCGCTGAGCTGTGCTTTGATCTGGAAAGAAAACGTCGTGACGATCGGTTCGGAATGCGCGCAGGATTGGCTGGACGTTTTCGGTGTCGTCCCGGCCGCTTTGCCTTCGACTGATAATGGAGGCGGCCGGTGGACAATCTTTCTGGAGCGAGGGAGGATGTGGCTTCAGGAGATGCCGGTTCGGAAAGCGGCCGACCTCGCTCTTAACGGGCAGCAGCTCGCCGCTCATCTTAAGCGGGAGCCCGGTCCCTGGCTCGGGCGCGCCTTGATGAAGCTGACGCTTGAGGCTGCTGCTGGGCATGTTCCCAACAACCGGAAAGACCTGCTGGTTTTTGCGGAATCCTTAACCAGAGAGTGGAAGAATGATGCATGATAACCTATTGGATGTGTTTATCCGGAATCCCGACACTTTTCTTTCGGGCGAGAAGCTGAGCGAGGAGCTGGGCTGTACCCGCACGGCGGTATGGAAGCGGATTAAAGCCTTGAAGGAAGAAGGGTACGTCTTCGAATCGGCGCCGCGCAAAGGGTACAAGCTGGTGGAGGCTCCCGCCCGGATCAACCCGGGATTGCTTCTGAGCCGGCTTCGCACGAAGACGCTGGGCCAGTCGCTTAAGCTGTATGAGACCGTCTCTTCCACGCAGGACATTGCCCTTGAACTGGTGCGCTCGGGAGCGCCGGAGGGCACGCTTGTTGTGGCCGAGAGGCAGTTAGCCGGCCGGGGACGAATGGGGAGGCGTTGGCATTCGCCGAAGGGGAGAGGAATTTGGATGAGCCTCATCTTGAAGCCCGACATTCCGCTTCCCTTACCCCGCAGCTTACTCTCCTGACGGCTGTGGCTCTGTGCCGGGCCATGAGAACGGTGGCCAAAGTACCGGCCGGCATCAAATGGCCAAACGACATCCTGATTAACGGCCGGAAGGTAAGCGGCATTCTGCTGGAATCGAGTGCGGAGGACGAGAGGCTGCAGCACGTGATCGCGGGGGTGGGCATCAGCGCCAATCTCCGGGAAGAGGATTATCCGTCTGAGCTGAAGCCGGTCGCCACCTCGCTGCTCCTGGAATCCGGAAGCCCGGTGGAACGCGAAGAGCTGATCGCCGCTTTCCTGAACGAATGGGAAGAGCTTTACGGACTTTACCGCCGTGAAGGCTTTTCGCCTATTCGCACCCTGTGGGAGGCCCTAAGCATAAGCATAGGCCGCACCTTCCAGGTCCGGACTCCGCAGGGGGAGCAAGAGGGTACGGTCAGCGGGCTGGACCCAAGCGGGGCTTTGCTGTTGATCTCCACGCAAACCGGCAAGGAAATCAAAATATACTCCGGCGAAATTGGCGGATAGTGTCTGTTTCCCACAAAAAAAGATATTTATTTCCGCATGACTTTGGTATACTATACTTACGAGGCGGTATCGCAAGAACTGCACTCGTACGCAAGTTCTGAACCGAAAGTGAACTGAATACCAGCCATGTATTTTGACAGATTCTGCTCTGAGCCGTACGGACCGAGACAGAAGGATCATAAAATACAGTTTTCTTTGTATTGATGACCTTTTAGTTTTCGGCTAAAAGGTTTTTTTGATTTTAGGTCCGCGGGCTCAAGCAAGATGGAGGAGATCGGATGATGGAAAAGCGCAAACCGATGAACATCTTGAGGATGAAGAAAATGAAGCAGGAAGGCATTCCGCTGACGGTCATCACGGCTTATGATTATCCATCGGCCAAGCTGGCGGAGGAAGCCGGGGTGGATGCCATCTTGGTGGGGGATTCGCTCGGGAACGTCGTTCTGGGCTATGACTCCACCCTGCCTGTCACGCTCGAAGACATGATTTATCACTCCCGTGCCGTCGCGCGGGCCGTGACCACGACCTTCGTCGTTGCCGACATGCCCTTCATGACGTACCATGGCAGCGTCGATACCGCCCTTTCGAACATCGGAAGGCTCATGCGGGAAGGAGGCTGCAAGGCCGTCAAGATGGAGGGAGGAGCGGAAATCGCTCCTGTGGTGGAGGCATGCGTAAAGGCGGGAGTTCCGGTTATGGGACACCTCGGCTTGACGCCGCAATCCGTTAACCAGATCGGGGGCTACCTCGTTCAGGGCAAAACGCCCGAGCAGGCCGAGAAGCTGCTTGCCGACGCGAAAGCATTGGAGAAAGCGGGAGCTTTCGCTGTGGTTCTGGAGCTTGTAACGGACGAAACTGCCGCTAAGATCACGGAGGAATTGTCCATTCCAACCATTGGAATAGGGGCCGGAAACCGCTGCGACGGGCAGGTGCTGGTTTTCCATGACGCCCTTCAGTATTCGTCCGGAGAACGTCCCAAGAAATTCGTTAAAACCTACGCCAATGTCGGCGACCAGATCCGCAGCGGCTTGAGCCAATATGTAGAAGAAGTAAAGGCCCGCCAATTCCCAGCGGAAGAGAACACTTTTCACGGGGAAAGGGAAACGGTCGGCAGCCTGTACGGATCTTCCAAAGAATAAATCGCTGAACCGGGAGTGCACTCACGATGAAAGTCATTCGAACCATTGCCGAATTAAAACAGGCTCTCCGAACGAAACGCCGGGAGGCGTGGTCCCTTGGAACCGAAGGCTCCGTCGGATTCGTTCCGACCATGGGGTTCCTGCATGAGGGCCATGCCAGCCTGCTGAAACGGGCACGGGAGGAGAACGAAATCGCCGTTCTGAGCATTTTCGTCAATCCGACTCAATTCGGCCCTAATGAAGATTTTGAACGTTACCCACGTAACGAAGAAAAGGATTTGTCGGTCGCTGCGGATGCGGGAGTAGACTTCGTGTTCATGCCGCCGGTTCAAGAAATGTATCCGGGCAAAAGCAGCACCACCGTATCGGTTGCCGGGGTAACGGACCGGCTTTGCGGGGCGTCCCGCCCCGGTCATTTTGACGGTGTGGCTACGGTGGTCAGCAAGCTCTTCCATATCGTAGAGCCCGATAGGGCCTATTTCGGAATGAAGGATGCTCAGCAGGTCGCCGTCATCGAAACGATGGTTCGTGATCTTAACCTGAACGTTGAAATCGTTCCTTGTCCGACGGTAAGGGAACCGGACGGTCTGGCGCTAAGCTCGAGAAACGTTTACTTAAGCGAAGAGCACCGCAAGGAAGCCCTCGTTCTTTCCCAGGCGCTCGCCCTGTCGGATCGTTGGCTGGCAGCGGAAGGGGGCCGGGTTGAGGCGCTTACTCGACGGATAACGGATTATATTCAAAGCTCACCGTCTGCGGATATTGATTATGTGGAAGTGCTGAGCTACCCCTCGCTTACCGAGCCGAAAGAGGGAGAGCATAACGAATTGGATAAAGGACTGCTGATCGCCCTGGCGGTCCGTTTCGGGCAAACCCGGCTTATTGACAACCGGTTGATCCCCTACGGGGAGATTCAATAAGGAGAGCCGGCAGCAGAAAGGGGAATGAACATGTTTAGAACCATGATGAAAGGGAAGCTCCACCGGGCCACCGTGACGGAAGCCAACCTGAACTATGTGGGCAGCATTACGATAGATGAAGATTTGATCGATCTCGTGGATATGTATCCGAATGAGAAGGTTCAAATCGTCAACAACAACAACGGCGCCCGCCTCGAAACGTACATTATTCCAGGTCCCCGCGGATCCGGCGTGGTATGCTTGAACGGCGCCGCCGCGCGGCTGGTTCAGCCGGGTGACCAGGTCATCATCATCTCTTATGCGATGATGACCGATGAAGAAGCCCGTCACCATCAACCCAAGGTCGCCATTCTGGACGGCCAGAACAAGGTTGTTCAAACCCGCTACAAAGAACTTCATTCCACCGTCATTTGACCGGAGCCTTTCCAGCTCCATACTGGTCGAGGGTTCATTTACACTGTATTAAACCTCCCTGCCTAACAAAGAATGAAGGTACATCGGGACCAACATTAGCGCAAGGTGGGTGGGAGCCGTGTTTAAGGAAATATTTGCGACAATGAATGAGGTTCTGGACGAAATTATTCATGATTATCATACTCCGGGAGGCGACAGGGAGGAAAGGGAGGAGCAGCTTGCGGCTTTGCGTCATATGAGCGATGTCTGCATGGAGGAGTGGCTGCGCTTTGAGGAGCGGATGGCCGAAGCCATGGCACGCTTTGCCGAGAACGCCTCCGTCCCCCTTCCCAAGCCTCCGTCCTTTGCCGGCGGTTTATCTGAGAAATTCGTCAAGGCCCAAGGGTATTATAAGCTGTACATGTTTGACCAGGCGGTGGAAGCCTTTCGGGAAGTGGTGCGGGAACAGCCGGATTTTCTGCTCGGCCGGATTTATTTGGCCATGGGGCTCCTCCGGACAGGGGAAACGGGGGAAGCGTACCGGCACTTTCAGCTTTTGGTCCCCCTGACCGAGAATGCGACACTTAAAGCTATTTCCTACAATGCCATGGGCTGCATCCAGGTTCAGAACCGGAATATGGAGAAGGCTTACGATTATTTCAAAATGGCTGACCTGACCGACTCTTCCTGCCTGGAGCCGGTTTTGTGGGACAAGAAATTGTGGCCCTACCACAGGGAACAGCCCGATCTTCTCCCTTAAATCGTGGACAGCCGCGCTGCGGTATGCTACCTTAGGGTCAGGAGTTCTAGGAAGGGATTGGTTGGAACCAAAATGAAATTTGCTGTGCTTGATTTTGAAACAACCGGAGGCCAACCTGCAGACGAAATTATCCAGGTTGGCCTCGTTATTATAGAAGACGAACGGATAACGGAAAGGTACAGCTCCTATGTCAAGCCGACCGTTCCCATTCCTCCGTTTATTACCTCATTAACCGGGATCACCGAGGAGCAGGTCCAAGACGCGCCTGGAATCGAAACCGTCATCATGGAAATGCAGCACCTTCTAAAAGGGAGCATTCTGGTCGGACATAACGTTTCCTTCGACCTGGGGTTTCTTCAACGTGCTTTGGAGACCTGCGGGTATTTTCCGTTCAACGGAATGGTGCTGGACACCATCGACCTGCTTCGCATGCTTTTCCCCAATCTTACGAGCCTTCAGCTGTCCAATGCGTGCCAGGCGCTGGGGATCCCGCATGAGCGGCCGCATCAAGCCGATTCCGACGCGGAAGTCACGGCGGAGCTTTGGCTTCGCTGCATCCAGAAGTTTGAGGAGCTTCCGCTACTTACCGTGCAGAGGCTGGCGGCTCTTTTTCAGGACGAGACGACCGATCTGGCCTGGTTTATGACCGAGCAAGGGAAGCGCAAGGAAATGACGGTGACCCTGGACCCGGATCACTATAAATACTTCCGCCAGTTCGCTTTGAATGTCGAAGATTGGGGAGAGGAAGAGCTTGAACGGAGCGAGGAGCAGGTCAAAGAGCATCTGGCCGTTGAGTTTGAACCCTTCTACGAGCGAATCAAGAGCTCCCTCGCGACGAAATTCGAGGTGTTCGAAGAGAGAAAAGCCCAAGACCAGATGATCCAGGAGGTTACCTCTTCCTTCGAAGAAGACCGGCATTTGATGATTGAAGCGGGGACAGGGACCGGGAAATCCCTGGGTTACTTGGTGCCGGCCCTGTATTACGGCATTCAGAACGAGAAGAAGGTTCTCGTCAGTACCCATACCATCAACCTACAGGAGCAGCTGAAGCAGAGGGATCTTCCTCTTCTCCATGAAATTTTTCCGGTTCCGTTCCGGGCCGCCCTGCTTAAAGGAAGGAGCCACTACCTGTGTCTCCGGAAGTTCGAGCAGAAGGTAACCTACGCCGAATATGAGAACCGCCGCGAGGATCTGATCACCGCGGCCCAGATGATTGTCTGGCTGACTGAGACGGGAAGCGGGGACGAGGAGGAATTGCACTTTGGACCGAGGGGCGGCGAATTCTGGCGGACGGTGGCTAGTGACACGGACTCCTGTCTCAACCGGAGCTGCCCATGGTTCAAGAAATGCTACTATCACCGCGCCCGCAATGAAGCCCAGACCGCGGATGTCGTGATCACCAATCACTCCATGCTCTTCACGGATATCAAAGCGGAGAACCGGCTGCTGCCTGCCTATAAGCACCTGGTGATCGACGAGGCCCATCATTTTGAAGAGGTGGCGAGCAAGCATCTGGGGCTGGACGTCCAATACCTATCGATCCTGAACACCATCTCCTGGCTGTTCAAAGACAGCAAGATGGGCCAGCTTCCGATGCTGAGAGCCAAAATCAGCCGTTCGGACGATTTGTTCCAGGAAACGGCGGCCCGCTGGTGCGAAACGATCGATTCCTTCTATCCGAAATTAATGGAGATTAAGGAGCAATGGGAGGAGCTTGCTTCGTTATTCTATGACGTGCTGGCCGCTAATAGTGACGGGCAGGCGGGAGAGGCGGGTCAGCTGGTCTACCGGGTAAAGGACGAGGCTCTTCCTTCCCAGTGGGGCACGCTGGTCGCCATGGAAGAGAGCCTATTTGACTCCCTCAGCTCGGTTCTTCGTCAATTGGACAAGCTTCTGGCCGATGTGAAAGAAGTTCAGGAGGTTGTGGATGCCCAGAGCCTCGTTACAGACCTGGGGGGCACAGTGAAGGAGCTGTACCGCCATCGGGACGCCCTCCGTTTCTTTATGAAACGGTCGGATCCGGACTACGTCTACTGGATGGAAGCCGGCACTTATTACAAGATGAAATCGCTCCAGCTGGTCAGCGTCCCCGTGAGCGTGTCCCGTATGCTGCAGGAGCATTTCTTCGAGGCCAAGGACAGCGTGATAATGACCTCCGCTACCCTGTCGGTGGATAAGAAGTTTGACTATACCGCCGATCAGTTCGGCTTGAATGGGGAAAAAGCCAAGGAAAAGCTCCGTACGGTCTTGCTTCCTTCTCCGTTCAATTACCGCAAGCAGGCTCTGGTCTGCGTTCCCCGGGACTTCCCGGGGGTAAAAGGGCCTGGAGGAGAAGGACTTTTCCTTGAGAAGCTTGTCCAATCGCTAGCCGATGTCGCCCGTACTACCCAAGGCCGCATGCTCGTGCTCTTCACCTCCTACCGGATGCTTAAACAGGTACATGCGGAGCTGAGGGAGCGGCTGCTGCCCGAAGGGATCCAAGTGCTGGGTCAAGGCATTGACAGCGGGAACCGGAGCAAGCTGACCAAGCTCTTTCAAACCGGGGGGCCGAGTGTCCTGCTCGGCACAAGCAGCTTCTGGGAAGGCGTTGATATTCCGGGAGAAGCCCTGACGTGCCTGGCGATCGTTCGTCTGCCGTTTCAGCCTCCTACTCATCCGGTCGTGGAAGCAAAATGCGACCAGATCAAGAAGAACAACCAGAACCCGTTCATGAAGCTGTCGGTTCCTCAAGCCGTCATCCGGTTCAAGCAGGGGTTCGGTCGGTTGGTGCGAACGGCTCAGGATAAAGGAATCGTTATTTTATATGATACCCGGGTGATCGACACCCAGTATGGCAAATACTTTCTTTATTCGCTGCCCGGACCCAAGATTGAGAGCATGACCTCTGCCCAAATGGCGCCGCGGATCAAGGAATGGATGGAGGGGGAGCCGGTATGAAAACCATGAAAATATCCGAGGCCGTCGTCAGGCGGCTTCCCATATATTTGCGTTACTTAAATGAGCTGAGGATGAAGGATGTCCAGACGGTTTCCTCCCAGGATTTGGGGCATAAGCTGGATCTGAATCCGGCCCAAATCCGAAAGGACCTTGCTTATTTCGGAGAGTTCGGGAAGAAGGGCATCGGGTACGACGTCGGATACCTGATTGAGAAGATCCGGCAGATTCTTAAGCTGGATCAGTATATTAACGTTGCCTTGGTCGGAGCCGGTAATCTGGGCCGGGCCTTGAGCAACTATAACGCCTATCTGAAGGACAACATGAAGATCGTCGCCGTGTTCGACTCCATGCCCGACAAAATCGGACAGCAAATCAACAACCTGACGGTAAAACCGATGTCCGAGCTCGTGGAAACGATTCAGGCTAACAAAGTTCGGATAGGCATCATCACCGTGCCGGCGTCGGAAGCCCAGAAGGTGGCGGATGATTTTGTGAAATCCGGAGTGGAGGCTATCCTTAACTTTGCGCCCATCATTATTCGGGTGCCGGCCGAAATCCGGGTGCATTACGCTGATTTTACCACCGAGCTGCAGAGCTTGGCTTACTATTTGGATTAAGCCGGTTTATCGGCCAATAAAATAAACGGAGCACCGGTTACCCGGGCTCCGTTTTCTATAGTAAGGAATTTTAAGTTTATGCGTAGCGGAGAACGATGCTTTCCAGAATATTGGCGACGTCCTCACAGGCGTCGGTTGTGTCTTCCAGACGCTCGTAGGTTTCCTTGATCTTAAAGTCGGTATAGGGATCCTTCTGGGCGGTGAAAATGGCCCGGATGCCTTCGCGCATCAGCTTGTCCGCTTCATTTTCGAGCGAGTTGATCTGGAGGGTATGCTCTGTAATCTGCATGTATTTCTTCTTGGAGAGGAGCTTAAAGGCGTCCAGAATATGCTGACAGGACGAGACGATAATGGCCGAGAATTCCTTCATATAAGAGTCCGACTGCTCGATGTTCAGGTAATCGAACCGGGCGATGGTGGCCTCGATGCCATCCAGCACGTCATCCATGGTCATGGCCAATTCCATAATGTCCTCTCGGTCAATGGGGGTGATGAACACTTTGTTTAAGCCTTTGTAAATCTGGTGGGTGATGGCGTCTCCCTTGTGCTCCAGATCCTTAAGCTTGTCGTAGTACGTTGCGGGCGGCTTGTCGCCATTCATGGCTTGACGGAACAGATGGGCGGCTTCCAATGTATTTTGGGCTGCATCGATCAGCAGCATGAAGAAGTCGGTTTCTCCCTTTTTGCTTGTAAACATTCCAAGTTACCCCCTAATTATGGTCCTGCCGATTAGTTTGTTCATAAATTTTAAAATAGCATACATGTCCTTCCGAATGCAATGTTCGGGTGCCGGAAAGGGGATCTTTTCTTGATTTTGCGAAGGTGAAGAGGTACATTAAAAAAGTGCTGGAATCCAGAACGGAAAGGAAAGGTGCAAGTGAGCAAAACTTTGGTCAAAAACGGCCTGTTCCTGACAGCGGATGAAACTTGTCCGTTAATCGAGGGTTACATGGAAATAGATGGGGACACCATCTCCTACATAGGTAAGGATGCCCCGGCGGAGGGAGCCGATTACGGGGAAATAGTGGACGGACGCAACCGACTCTACATGCCGGGGCTGGTAAATACGCACGGCCATGCGGCGATGTCTTTGTTGAGGGGCGTGGGAGACGATCTTGCGCTGCAAGTTTGGCTGCAGGAAAAAATGTGGCCGAACGAAGCGCGGTTTACCTCCAAGGACGTCAAATGGGGAACCCTTCTATCCCAATTGGAGATGGTAAAGGGCGGTACTACCTCCTTCGTTGATATGTACGACCACATGAACGAAGTGGCCCAGGCGGTGGAGCTTTCCGGAATGAGAGGCGTCCTGACACGGGGAGTGATCGGACTATGCCCTCCTGAGGTTCAGCAGGCCAAGCTCGCCGAAGCGAAGCAGTTCGCACGGGATTGGCATGGCAAGGCGGAGGGACGGATTACCACAATGATGGCCCCCCATGCTCCCTACACCTGTCCGCCTGACTATATAGAGAAGATTGTCGACGCCGCGCACGAGCTGGATCTGCCGCTTCATACCCATATGTCCGAAACGGCGCGGGAAGTGGCAGAGAACGAGAGCGAGTACGGGCTTCGTCCCGTTGCTCATCTGGAGAAGCTTGGAGTGTTCTCGCGTCCCTGTCTGGTGGCCCATGGCGTTCATCTGAACGATGAAGAAATTGGGGTGCTGGCAAAATACGACGTCCGGGTTTCCCACAATCCCGGAAGCAATCTGAAGCTGGCGAGCGGGGTGGCCCGCGTTCCCGATCTGCTGGCCCGCGGGGTTAAAGTCTCCCTCGGCACGGACGGAGCGGCGAGCAACAATAACCTCGATATGTTCGAAGAGATGCGCCTGGCCGCCCTGATCCACAAAGGGGTTTCCGGCGATCCGACAGCGGTACCTGCTGCGATTGCCTTGCAGCTCGGCACCACCATGGGGGCCGAATCGATTTGGCTCCAGAAGGTGGGAAGCTTGGCCGCAGGCATGAAGGCCGATTTTATTGCTCTAGATCTGGATCAGCCGCATTTCCTGCCCGCCTCCAATTATTTGTCCCATGTGATTTACTCGGCTTCCGCCAAGGATGTGACCGACGTATGGGTGGACGGAAAGCAGCTGGTCCGCAAAGGGAAGTGCCTGACGCTGGATGAAGAAAAAATCAAAGCCGAGTTCAAGAGCCGGTACAGCCGGTTAATGGAAGGATAAGAATAGTATAGTGGAATAGCAGCCTGACGGAGGTGAATCGTGCGGAGGAAATGGAGAATAGCGGCTGCCCTGTCCCTGCTAGTCCTGCTGCTGGGGATCGCCGGTTACCGTTTCTACACGATAATCCAATCGGATACGTGGAAGGAAGAGGATACCGCGATCCAGAAGGCGAAGGAGAAGGCGGGCTTGGTTACTACTGATAAGGTAGAGCCTTTTGTGGGGGATCGCCCGTACATGATCGTGAGCGGGGATAACGCGGAAGGAAAGAAGCTCATAGTCTGGGTAAGCGAGACCGAGGTTCACTCGGAGCTGGCGGACAACGGGATGGCACGGGAAGCAGCCAGACAGAAGGTTCTTCAAACCAAGCCGGAGGCCGAAATTATGCGGATCACGCCCGGGAAATTGGAGAACACGTACTGCTGGCAGGTGTTTTATAAGGCTGAGAAAGATGGAAAGAAGCGGCTCTATTACGATTACTACCAGTTTAAGGATGGAAGTTTACTAGACACCTGGACGCTAAGTCTGCAATAAATCAGCCAAAAACCCCGGAATCTTCCGGGGTTTTCCTATAAATTCACAAATCAGTCAAGCAATTTGCTATCATTTGTGCTATACTACTTGTATATCATTTTTTGAATAGAAAGGCGGACGATAATGAAGTTGCGAATATTGCCGATGTTGGTAGCTGTGTTAACTTCCACTGTGATTCTGTTTGGCGGCTGGTTTGTCTACAGAAGTTATGCCATGGAAAACCCGCTTGCCCAGATCGTCAACCGCGCCCAGGGCGTGGAGCAGGTTAAGTCCGATTTTAGCAAAGATTCCGTAACGGTTCACTTGAAATTGTCTCAGGATGCGAGCTTACGGGATATATACCGGCAAATTACCACCGATGGAGCTTCGATTATCGGCTCCCGCAAAGTCAAACTGGAGCTCGAAAGCGACTCCTCCCCGGAGATCGAGAAGTGGTGGTCGAACGCCTTGTTTGATGTAGCGCAGGCGATGGAGACAAAGCATTATGCCGATATTCCCAAAATTCTAGAGTCCAAATCCGCCGATGTGTCCGGCCTGAAAGCCGCCACGGAGATGGATGATAAGAACGTCTACATCCGCTTAAGCGAAGGCGGTAAAAATAAATATATTATCCTGCCAAGAGTACCTGCCTCGATGGGAGTGTGGCCGAATGCCTAAATACTTTAAAGAGATACTGATTGGCGTCGCACCGGTCGTTTTGATCTTTTTGGCTTTTGTCGGCGTGAACGTGGTGCCTGTTCTGATGATTATGGCTATCGTGGCGGCATTCTTTTTCCTTGGCAAGCCGAAGGGCGCCATTACCGCTTCCGTCGAACGCAAGACCAAGACCCGCACCCCTTCCTATCTGACCTTTGAAGATATTGGGGGACAGGACCGCGCCAAGAATGAACTGAAGGAAGCTCTCGATTTTCTGATCAAGCATGAGGAAATCAAGAAGTTCGGCATTCGTCCCCTGAAAGGGATTCTGCTGGAGGGCCCTCCCGGAACCGGGAAGACCTTGATGGCGAAAGCTGCGGCTCATTATACGAATTCCGTATTCGTATCCGCCTCCGGTAGCGAATTTGTGGAGATGTATGTAGGGGTAGGGGCGAGCCGGGTCCGAGACCTGTTCAAGGATGCCCGGACGCGCGCCCAGAAGGAAAACAAAGACAGTGCTATTGTCTTTATTGATGAAATCGATGTGGTGGGCGGCAAAAGGGAAGGCGGGCAGCACCGCGAATACGATCAGACGCTTAACCAGCTGCTGACCGAGATGGACGGCATCCATACCACGGATACGCCTCGTATTCTGATTATGGCCGCGACCAACCGCAAGGAAATGCTTGACAGTGCCCTGCTTCGTCCGGGCCGCTTTGACCGGCATATTTCGGTCGATCTTCCCGACAAGAAGGGCCGCATGCACATTCTTAATATTCATGCGAAGAACAAACCGCTTGCGGTTAACGTGAATTTGGAGAAGGTGGCGGAAGAATCGTTTAATTTCTCCGGCGCCCAGCTGGAAAGCCTGATGAACGAAGCAGCCGTCTATGCCATGCGCGAGAACGTCGATCTTATCGAGCACCGGCATCTCTCTCTAGCGATTGACAAGGTGATTATGGGCGAGAAGTCCGACCGGGAGAGCAACAAGGAAGAAAGAGAACGCGTGGCGCTCCATGAGCTGGGGCATGCGATAATGGCGGAGAGGGTTAAGCCAGGTTCCGTGTCTCAGGTAGCACTTAGTCCCCGTGGACAAGCCCTTGGGTATGTACGTCACAATCCGTCGGCGGACCAGTATCTGTACACAAGGCAGGAACTCGAAGGCCGGATTATGGTGGCCCTCGGCGGATCCGCGGCAGAAGAAATCTTCTATGGCAACCGCAGCACGGGGTCGCGCAACGACTTTGAACAAGCGCTTCATATGGTAAGAACCATGATGGATTCGGGTTTGACTTCCCTCGGGATCATTGACCGGGAGATGGTGACCAAGGAAGAGCTGATGAAAGAGAACAGCAAAATTCTCGATCAATTGTTCGCCCAGACCCGTGAAGTTCTCGAAAGACACCGGGCGGTGTTCCAGCAATCGCTCGCCATCCTCATCAAAGAGGAAGTTCTTTCGGGAGAGCAATTCCGCAACCTGCTTAAAGCCATTACCCAGAAATCGACAGCATGAAACGGTAACGACGGTTCATATTTCCATCCAAGCATCCATAAACTATGGGTGCTTTTTTTATGTCAACTTCTTGGTGAAGGGCCATGGGCGTTCGTCTCGATTCGTTTCACCCGGTTTTGGAGTTTTTGTGTCACAGATGAAAATCCCGGCCAAACGGTGTATGATTTGGTTGGCTGTTCTGGTTAATAGAGTACAGGCTTAAGAAATGGGGGATGGCTGTGAAATACTCCAAAATTGGCGTGGTCGGTGTCGGGAATGTAGGCCAGGGGATCGCCGAGATGCTTTCGGAAAAAGGGCTGGATGTGCTTCTGCTGGATCAGAATCCGGATAGGCTTGAGGCTTCATTGAATGCCATTGAAATTAGCCTCGATAAGCAAATCGAACGGTGGGGCATTACCCAGACGGAGAAGAAACTCATTCTTTCCCGTATTCATAAAACGGTCACGATGGAAGAAATGGCGGATTGCAGTCTGGTGATCGAGTCCATAAGCGAGGAGCTGGAAGCAAAGAAGGACATTTTCCGGCGGTTGGACCGGATTTGCGGACCGGAGGTCATTCTTGCCAGTACCACCTCTACCTTGAGTGTGACGGAGCTGGCGAGCGTATGCGATTCTCCCGAGAGGGTGATCGGGCTTCACTTCCTCGTTCCCGTCTCGAAGAAGATCGACCTGGTGGAAATCATCCGCGGCATCAAAACCTCCGAGGAAACGTTCCAGAACACCAAATATTTTGCAGAGAAGGTCATCGAGCAGAAAGGCATTCAGGTTTACGAGTCTCCGGGACTCGTGACCACCCGGCTGATCTGTACGCTGATTAACGAAGCCGTCACCACGCTAACCGAAGGGGTGGCGACGGCCGAGGATATCGATTCGGCCATGCGGATGGGCTACGATTTCCGCTACGGGCCTCTGGAGATGGCGGACCGCTTCGGAATTGATTCGGTCTATGCCGCCTTGGAGCGCATGTTCCGCGAATACGGCGATCTGAAATACCGGCCCTCTTATCTGCTCAAGAAAATGATCCGGGCGGGCCAGCTTGGGGTAAAATCGGGAGAAGGCTTCTTCCGCTACGACAAGGACGGTGACCGGCTGTGAAGATATTGGTGATCAATGCAGGGAGTTCCTCTCTGAAATATCAGCTTTATGACATGACGGATGAATCCGTACTGGCCAAAGGAAAAGTGGAAAGAATCGGCATGGAAAGCGCCATCGTCAGCCACGAGCCGACCGGCAAGAAGGATGTTCGCTCGGTCAGTGAGATTCTGGATCATACGACGGCGATCCGCAAGGTGCTGGAGATTCTGGTTCATAAGGAATTTGGCGTGCTGGATTCCGTAGAAGAAATCGATGCCGTCGGGCACCGGGTCGTTCATGGGGAGAGAGCTTCTCCCAGTCCGTCATGATTACCGAGGAGGTCAAGCAGGAAATCCGCCGGTTGTTTGATCTGGCTCCCCTGCATAACCCGGCCCATATGATGGGGATTCATGCCGTGGAGGCCAACATGCCGGAAATTCCCCAGACGGTGGTGTTCGATACGGCCTTTCATCAGACCATGCCCCCCTATGCTTACCTCTACCCGATCCCCATGGTGCTGTACCGCAAGCATAAGGTGCGCCGTTACGGTTTCCATGGAACCTCCCACGATTACGTCAGCAGAAGAGCGGCAGCCTTCCTGGGAAGGCCCCTTCGGGAGCTTAAGATCATCAGCTGTCACATCGGGAATGGAGCGAGCTGTACGGCCATTAGGGACGGCCAATCGCTTGATACCAGTATGGGCATGACTCCGCTGGAAGGCTTGATGATGGGAACGCGCAGCGGGGACATCGATCCGGCAATCGTGCCCTATACGATCGGGAAGGAAGACTTGACCCTAGCCGAGGTCAATTCCATGCTTAACAAGCACAGCGGCTTAATCGGGATTTCCGGAATCAGCAGTGACGTCCGGGAAATTGAAGAAGCCCGCGAGGAAGGGGACAAGAATGCTGCGTTGGCCTACGACATGTATGAATACCGGATCCGCAAATACATCGGTTCTTACGCCGCGGCCATGAACGGTCTTGATGTGCTCATATTTACAGCAGGTGTCGGGGAGAATTCGTCCACCTTGCGTAAGAAGATTTGCGAGAACTTGACCTTCTTCGGAATCGAATTGGATGAAGAGCTTAACCAAGGGCGCAGCCGGGAGGACCGCCGTATCTCGGCTCCCTCTTCCCGGGTGGAGGTTTTGGTCATCCCGACCAATGAGGAGCTCATGATCGCCCGGGATACCTTCCATTTGGTGAACCATGCAAATCTTTCCGAAACATAGTACAATAGATAACGAAAGCAGTGCATAGCGTCATCACCTACAAGGGAACCTACATACATCCGTATGGAGGTTTTTCCCTTCCTAAGAAGGCTTCCGCCTTGGGGGAGGAGGACGCTGGCAAGACAGGAGGCCGCCACATGAAGAAAAGCACGATTAGAGAAGTCAGCCGCTACGCCGGGGAGAGCGTCACCATCGGCTGCTGGCTGAACAACAAGCGTTCAAGCGGGAAGATCCAATTTTTGCAGCTGAGGGACGGTACGGGCTACATCCAGGCCGTCGTCGTCAAGAGCGAAGTGAGCGAAGAGGTATGGGAAGCCGCCCGCAGTCTGACGCAGGAAAGCTCTCTATATGTAACCGGGACCATTCGAGAGGAAGCGAGAAGCCAAAGCGGCTATGAAATGACGGTGGAGAAGCTGGAGATTATCCAGCTGACGTCGGATTATCCCATTACCCCTAAGGAACACGGGGTGGATTTCCTTATGGATCACCGGCATTTGTGGATTCGTTCTCCGCGTCAGAGAGCGATCCTGGTTATCCGGGCGGAAATCATTCGCGCCGTTCAACAATATTTTGATGAGAAGGGGTTCCAGCTGGTCGATCCGCCTATCCTGACCCCTTCTTCCTGTGAAGGCACCACCAATCTGTTTCATACGAAATACTTCGATGAGGATGCCTTCCTGACCCAGAGCGGCCAGCTCTATATGGAAGCGGCGGCTATGGCTCTCGGACGGGTGTATTCCTTTGGGCCTACTTTCCGGGCCGAGAAATCCAAGACCCGCCGCCACCTCATCGAATTCTGGATGATTGAGCCGGAGATGGCCTTTACCGATCATGAGGAAAGCCTAACCGTTCAAGAAGAATTTGTTTCCCACATTGTCCAGTCGGTGCTCCGGAACTGCCGTCAAGAGCTGGAGACCCTCGGCCGGGACATCAGCAAGCTGGAACAGATCCAGGCTCCTTTTCCACGTATCACCTATGACGAGGCCATTGACTTTCTGCACGAAAAAGGCTTTGACCTTCCGTGGGGAGAGGATTTTGGGGCTCCCCATGAAACCGCCATCGCCGAAAGCTACAACAAGCCGGTATTCATTACTCACTACCCGACCAGCATAAAAGCCTTCTACATGAAGCCGGATCCTAACCGGCCGGAAGTCGTTCTGTGTGCGGATATGATCGCTCCCGAGGGCTACGGTGAGATTATCGGCGGAAGCCAGCGGATCGACGATCCGGAGCTGATGGAGGAGCGTTTCAAGGAGCATGAGCTTTCCAAGGAAGCTTACCAGTGGTACCTTGATCTTCGCCGGTACGGCAGCGTGCCTCATTCCGGTTTCGGTCTGGGACTGGAACGGACCGTAGCGTGGATTTGCGGACTTGAGCACGTTAGGGAAACCATTCCGTTCCCGCGTTTGCTGTACCGTCTGTATCCATAAGGATCGCTTTACGGCCTAACCGAATAGAGGTGGGGATGTTTTTTGAAAAATAAAGAAATGAAACAGCTGGAAGCCGCCATGCTGGAAGCCCTCCGGACCGGATCCGTTTCGGTTCCTTACCTGCTTCTAAGCAACTATTCCCAGCTTTCCCTATCGGAAACCGAGGTCATGCTGCTCGTTCACTTGATGGCTTTCCTGGAGAAAGAAGGCAAGGAGTTTCCGACCATTGAAGAAATTCAATCCCGCATGTCCGCTGCGCCGGAGGCCGTCATCCAGACGCTTCAGAAGCTGCTAAAAGGCGGGTGGATGAGCATTGATGAGACAACGGATCCGGATTCGGGCATCCGGTACGAGAAATATAACCTGGAGGGAATGCGAGCCAAGCTTGCAGCCCATTGGGCAGCCGGGATGGCCGCTTCGGCGGGGCGGAGAAGCCGGCAGCGGCAGCAGGCAGCAACCTGTTTATGATCTTCGAGAAGGAATTTGCCCGCCCGCTGACTCCGATGGAATTAGAGACGATATCCGGATGGCTCGACCAGGATCATTTCAAGGAGGAATTGATTCTGGCCGCCTTGAAGGAAGCAGTGTTCGCCGGCAAGGTTCACTTCCGCTATATCGACCGGATCTTGCTGGAATGGCAGAGGAACCGGATTCAAACGGTGGACCAGGCCAAAGAGCATGCCCAGAAGTTTCGCAATTCCCGCTGACATAAAGAAAGCGCAGGGCCCTGGATCGGGCGCCTGCGCTTTTTTAACGGTTAGGAAGACTTACTTCTTGAGAAGCTCCATGCGATAAACGTATTCAAAAAGGAATTCGAACGCCTCGAGATGCCGCTTCGCTTCAAAGGAGTTGGCCCCCCAGGCATAGATGCCGTGCTTGCGGAGAACAATGCCGGGAATGCGGGGCACGAGGGCTCCCGCCACCTGTTCGGCGATCCGGGGGATATGGGCGTAGTTGGGGAGGACAGGGATGTGGATAATGGCTTCCTCTTCCCAAATATTGAACGCCTTGATGAGCTCCACCCCTTCCACCGGGATCTGACCCTTGTCACCGAACCACTCGGACACCAGGTTGTTAAAGACGGTATGAACATGAAAGACCGCTCCGCAGCCCGTGGCTTTGTAGATTTCGCAATGAATGAGCGTCTCCGCCGAAGGCTTCAGCTTGGTAGTTTCTACGGATTGTCCGGCTGCGTCCACCACCAGAAAATCCTCCGGCGTCTGCTTGGATTTGTCCTTCCCGCTTGAGGTGATGGCAAACTGAAATTCTTCTCCGCGTATGTCTCCGATACGAACCGAAAGATTCCCGCTTGTCCCAGGGAACCAGCCTTTGGCCGCGAATTCAGCCTTAACCTCTCTCAGCTCCTCGAATGCTGCTTGTCTTTGCTCCAATGAATAAGAAGTCATGCCTTATCACCTACTAAATGTATTTCCTTAAGCTTGCGAATAACGTCGTGGAAGTCATGGTATTCGTAGAAGGGCATTCCCAGCTCCCGGCACTTGTCCACCAGATGGGACCGAGCGAAAACGGTGTCCACCAGCTGAGCCCCGGCAAAATCCGTCACGCTGTCCCCGATGAGAATGCGGTGGTATTGATCGGCAGGGTACCGGCGAATAATGGCCGTTTTGCACATGCCGCACCCTTGTGAAGGGCAATCCGGGTCACAGGCATGCGGCCACAAAATCTCGATTTGGTCCCCGGTAAAGTTGCTTTCGTTGCAGAAGATTTGCTCCGGTGCGATTCCAAAGGGCTGGAGCGTAGGATAAACGAAAAAATCGATCCCGCCGCTGGTGACCAGGAATTCAATATTCTCGGCGCGGCACATATCCAACAGCTGCTGGAAGCCGTCACGGATCTTCATGTTATTCAAAGCAAACTGAACAATCTCGTCCTTAGATGAGGAGGGGAGCAGGCGAAACATTCCGCCGACCCCTTCCTGGATGGTGATGCTTTGGTCAATAACCCCGTTCACCAGCTCTTCCCAGCCCTCCGGCTGAAAATGCTTCATGATGGCGATGATGTTGTCGTTGACGGTGATGGTTCCGTCAAAATCACAGAAGATAACGGGCTTACGGATGGTCATTCTTTGATCCCCCAAGTGTCTATGGCTGTCTGAAGCTCTGGATGAGTCAGGGCGTATTCCCGCAGCGAAACTCCTTCTTGTGTCGCCTTGATCGCCTGGCGGAAAGCCGCTCCGCCCGCCTCTGTACCCATAGGGTGGCCGTGGATCCCGCCTCCGGCATTGACCACGACTTCTGATCCGAAATCCTTAAGGATTAGAGGGACCAGCCCCGGATGGATGCCTGCCGAAGGAACCGGCGCGCTCTGCTTCAACGACCAGGCGGATGTCTTGCTGTTCGTTTCAGAAGAGGAAGTCAGGTAATCCTGCTCGAAAGCCTCGGTTACCAAAGCGTGCTGGATGGCGAGGTTCTCTTCCCGCGGCATGACGACCGACCCGTATGGGGAAGGGAAGAGAACCAGGTCCGCACCCGCCATTCTAAGCAGCTTTCCTAACAGCAGGGGAGCGGAAATGCCGTGATACGGGGATGGGTATAAGGCGCCGGCCAGTGCCGGATGAGCCGCGATGGGAACGCTGATGTCGGGATGACGGCTAAGCTCGGCCAGCACATCCACTCCATAAGCGAGCACATTGAAGAGCAGGGCATTCGCACCGGCTTCAATGGCTTTTCTCGCTTGGTCCAGAAGACCAAAGGTAGGTCCGGTCAGATTCACGGCATAAAGAAGCTTTTGTCCCGTCTTCTCCTGGGCTTGTCTCGCCGCCTCCATGCAGACCCGGACTCTTTTCTCAATGGGGGTAAGAGGATTCTCAAAGAGGATTTCATCGTCCTTGATCAGGTCCACTCCGCCGAGAGCCTGTCGATAGAACTGCTCCCTCAGCCCGTCCAAATCATGGCCGATCACGGATTTAAAAATGCTCATCAGCAAAGGGCGGTCCCAGACGCCGAGCTGTTCCCTTACTCCTTTTAAGCCAAACTTCGGCCCTGGAAATCCGCTGGCGAATTCCTCGGAGAAATGGAGATCCATCAGCTTGATTTTGCCGTCCATGGACAGCTTGCCGAAGGTCGTGACGAGCAGGGCAGGGAGATCCCGGCTGAAATTAACATCCGGGTAAGCGATTTGAATATCGGCATACCGTTCGGTAATCGGACTGCCCGGTTCCGGTTCGTGCACGACCAGGTTGACCACCCGGCCAAGATGCGGTTCCATTGATTTCTTATTGGCTTCGGGTAGCTCGGTCCAGCTGCCTACGGTCAGTCCGACGGCAATCCCTTGCGCTTTTTTGGTGAAATCTGCTTTCTCGTCATATAAGCGATAAGTGGCCATGCAATAGGATGCCAAGTTATCCCACACTCCTTTATTCCCGTTTGGTAGCCTCCAGGCTGATCGCATTCCCGATCTCCGCGGCTCTTTCGGCGGATCGCAGCACCGCTTCTTGAACGGCCTGTGGGAACCGGAACTCGTCCAGCTTTTCAATCGCGGCTTGGGTGGTTCCATTAGGCGAGGTTACTTTCCGACGCAAAACCGCCGGATCCTCCTCGGTCTGCTGTACCATTGAAGCCGCGCCCAGGAAGGTTTGAACCGTGAGTATTCTCGCGTCCTCGGCCGAAAGCCCCCCACGGATGCCGCCCTCAATCATGGCTTCCATCATGTAATATACATAGGCGGGGCCGCTTCCCGACACGCCTGTTAAGATATCCAGTTGCTTTTCTTCAATAACGAGTACTTTCCCCACCGATCGGAACATGTCCAGGACGCTTTCCTTGTGCTCCTTATCGGCGGAAGAGGAGAACGCGATTCCGGTCGCTCCGAGCCCAATGGTGCTCGACGTATTCGGCATGGTCCGGGCAATGGGCATGGAATTGCCGAGCAGCCCGTACATGGTCTCCATGGACAGGCCGGCAACGACCGACACCAGCAGCTTGTCTTCGCGTAATAAGCTTTTATAGTGACGGAGGGCCTCCATCACGTCTTTCGGCTTCATCGCCAAAACCACAATATCCGATAAGGCAAGGTAGTCCCGAATGGCAGAGGGATCGTTGGTGGTTTGGATGGAGTAACGCGCGGACAGCTCATCCAGCCGGGACTGGTTGCTGCGATTGGTCGCGCAGATTTGGTCCGGCGATGTCTTTCCGCTTTCGAGCAGCCCGCGGAAGATCGCTTCCGCCATGGAACCCGCTCCAAGAAAACATATTTTTTTATCCGCCAACCCTTTAGTCATAAAACGTTCCTGCCTCTCTTTACTGTCTGATCTGGCCGTTGCCATAGACACAGTATTTGGTGGAAGTAAGGGCAGGCAGTCCCATCGGGCCACGTGCATGAAGCTTCTGGGTACTGATCCCGATTTCCGCACCGAACCCGAATTCGAATCCATCCGTAAACCGGGTCGAAGCGTTCTGGTAAACGGCTGCGGCATCCACCTCGAGCATAAAGCGGCGGGCCCGGTCGGGGTCTTCCGTTACGATGCATTCCGAATGCTTGGTGCCGTAGCGGTTAATATGATCGATGGCCTCGTCGAGATGGTTCACAATGCGGATATTCAAAATATAATCATTATATTCGGTGCCCCAGTCTTCTTCCTTAGCTTCCTTAATTCCGCTTATAATATCCCGTGTCCGCATATCGCCTCTAATCTCAACGCCGGCCGCAATCAACTTGTCGGCGATTTCCATTAGATAGTGGTGGGCGAATTCCTGGTGAACAAGCAGAGTCTCCATCGAATTGCAGACGGAGGGACGTTGAACCTTCGCGTTTATGGAAATATCGCAGGCCTTCTTGAAATCGGCGCCATCATCGAGATAAGTATGGCATACGCCAGCCCCTGTTTCGATGACGGGTACCGTGGCGTTCTTAACAACACGTTCAATTAAGGAACGGCCGCCGCGTGGGATGACCACATCGACGAGTCCGTTAAGCCGAAGCATTTCGTCAACGGAATTCCGGTCCGGATTGGTGATGAGCTGAAGGGCATCAACCGGTATGTCGGTTTCCGCTAAAGCGTCATGGAGGACCTGGACTATCTTCTGGTTGGAAGAAAGGGCGTCCGAGCCGCCGCGCAGAATAACGGCATTGCCTGATTTCAGACACAGCCCGGCCGCATCCACGGTTACATTAGGACGCGCTTCATAAATAATCCCGATCAAACCTAAGGGGACGCGCACCTTGCGCACCAGCAGGCCGTTCGGCCGTTCGAACTCTTCTAGCAGATCTCCTATAGGATCGGGCAGTTCG